>NZ_WEZF01000001.1 GCF_009177065.1 Tautonia marina | reverse complement strand
CCGTCGAGGCCCACCCAGTCTCAACCCTCGCCCCCGCGTGCGGGGGAGAGGGTGGCCGCAGGCCGGGCGAGGGGGCCAATGGCCAAGCGTACCACGGCGGCCGCCCCGCATCAAAACCAACACTTACGCCCTCTTACGCCAACCATTCGCCCTCTTACGCCCCCGCGCCTCCTCTCCCCTGCAATCCCCTCCGTACTCCCTCCGCACCGCTGGCTCCCTCCGTCTCGGATTCCTGCTCCGCACCTCCGCCTGCCATCCTCCCGGCCCCTCAATCCAATCCCTCCCCCCTCGAAACCGAGTCCGAGCCCCCGCGACCGCACGATCACGAATCACCGCAACGGAGCGAACCCATTTTCTCCCCGCGCACCGCACCAACCAATCTCCACAACCCTAACCATCAAAACCACTTGCAATCCCCCCTCCAACCCTCCCCTCCCGCCGACGCTCAGCGCACCGATCCCCTTCCAGCCCAGCGGCCACCAGAACCACGCTCCCCACACCATGCCACCGCCGACCCCTCCCGACCCCAGCGATCGAACCGGCGGCTCCCCTGACCGCCGCCAGTTCCACCCGGCACCCTTCCCGATGCCTCCGGCCGACGTTCCACCTTCTCGCCAGACCTTCCCCGTGCGATAATCCAGGCAGCGTTCCCGAGTTCCGCGCCATTTGCGATTTCCCCCGACGAGCCCCCATGAAACGCCCTCTCCTCGACGCCTCCACCGCCGACCTTAGCGCCTGGTTGACCGACCACGGCCACCCGACCTACCGGGCTCGCCAGGTCGTGCGCTGGGTGTTCGACCGCAGGGCCGAGTCGTTCGAGACGATGAGCGACCTCCCCAAGGGCCTCCGCGCCGAACTCGACGCCGAGTGGACCGTCTTCGGAACTGAGATCGCCCACCAGCACGTTTCCCCCGACGGCACCGACAAGCTCCTGCTCCGCTGCCAGGATGGCCGGACGATCGAATGCGTCCTCATGGCCGAGTCCGACCGCCGGACCGTCTGCATCAGCTCGCAGGTCGGCTGCGGCATGGGCTGTGTCTTCTGCGCCAGCGGGCTCAAGGGGGTCGAGCGAAACCTGACGACGGCCGAAATCCTCGAACAGGTTCTCCGCCTGCGGAACCTCCTGCCCCCCGACGACCGCCTGACGAACCTCGTCGTCATGGGCATGGGAGAAAGCCTGGCCAATCTCGACCACCTGATCCCGGCCCTCGACCGCCTCTGCTCTCCCGAGGGGTTGAACTTCGGCCAGCGCCGGGTCACGATTTCCACCGTCGGCCTGCCCGAGAAAATGCGCAAGCTGGCCGAGCTCGACCGCCAGTATCACCTGGCCGTTTCCCTGCACGCTCCGACGCCGGAGCTGCGCGACCTGTTGGTGCCGATCAACGCCAGGGTCGGACTCGATGCCGTGATGGAGGCCGCTGACGCCTATTTCCATCGGAGCGGTCGGCAAGTGACCTTCGAGTACGTCTTGCTGGCCGACCTGAACGACCAGCCCGAGCATGCCGAGGCCCTCGGCCGGCTCCTGAGTGGTCGCAAGGCTCACGTCAACCTGATCCCGTACAACCCGGTCGCCGGCCTGCCGTATCAACGGCCCTCGGGCGACACCGTGCGCCGCTTCGAGCGGATCGTCCGGCAGCGCGGGGTCAGCGTCAGCGTTCGCAAGACCAAGGGCCGCGAGATCGACGCCGCCTGCGGTCAGCTTCGCCGTCGCCTGCAAGCCGACGCAAACCGTCCGAGCCTGGCGACCCTCGGCCCGTCGTGACGGGCGGTCGGCGTTCGATGGCCTCACCGAGGGGCCTTTTGTTCCTCTCCCATCTCCGCGACCGGACCTTCGGAGGGACCGACCCCGTGGCATCCAACGGCGGCCCAGATCCTGCCCATCCCCAGGCCCTCGAACAGCAGCTCCTGGCCCGAGATCCCGACACTCGCCTGATGCTCCAGGTCCGAGACGACGTGCAAGGGGCCTTCGAGGTCCTCGTCCGACGCTACCAGGACCGTCTGATCGCCGTGCTCACCCATCTCGTCGGCGACGCCGGCGACGCCGAGGACCTGGCTCAGGAGGTCTTTCTCCGCATCTATCGCGCCCGCAAGGGGTACAAGCCGCAGGCCAAGTTCTCGACCTGGCTCTTCACAATCGCCAACAATCTGGCCCTCAACCACCTGCGCGGCAAGGGCCGACGCCCGGCCGGATCGCTCGACACCGGCACCGAGAGCCGCCCCGGCCTGCCCGCCTCCGAGCGCGTCGCCGCCCCCGGCGGCACCGCCTCGGGCCAGCTTCGCCAGTCGGAGTTGAGCGAGGTCGTCCGCGAGGCCGTCGGCACCCTTGGCGACGACCAGCGCCTCGCCGTCCTGCTCAACAAGTTCGAGGAGATGAGCTACGCCGAGATCGCCGCCGTCATGAACCGCTCCGAGGCCGCCGTCAAATCCCTCCTGGCCCGCGCCCGCATGGAGCTTCGTTCCCAGCTCGAACCGTACCTCCGCTCCGGCGATCGCCCCGCCTCGCCTTGATCCGCAACGCTTCGTCAACCGTACCGTGCCTTGTCTTGCACCTCCGGGGGCGGTCCCCGGACTCGTTCCAACGGGTCTTCTTGGTCTGAGACGCCTCTGGCAATCGCCTTCGGAGCCACCGAGCGATGGACGATCGAACCTCACTGCCGATCGACCTGCCAGGGTTTCGAATCGTCCCCCATCGGCTTACCGAGGCGGTCGGCGATCTGGCCTTTCCGGGCGATTGCCTCATCTGCGACTCCTGGATCGAGGACACCCGCGCCGGGCTCTGCCTCGACTGCCGCGACGAGCTGCTCGACGCCGCCGGCCCCGCCTGCCGCCGCTGTGCTCTGCCGGTCGGCCCCTTCGCCACGCGAGAGACCAGCTGCGGCGACTGCTCGGGCCGTCGCTACGGGTTTGACGCCGCTCTGGCGATCGGGCCGTACCACGGGCCGATCCGCCACCTTTGCCTCCGCCTCAAGTCGGCCCGAGGTGCCTGGCTCGCCCCCCGGCTCATCGACGCGCTGGTCGAGGCTCGGGCCGAGGAGCTGGCGTACGCAGGGGCTCGGGCGGTCGTGCCGGTCCCGCTCTACCCGTGGCGGCACTGGCGGCGCCGGTACAATCAGGCCGAGGCACTGGCCCAGGCCCTCGCCGATCGGCTCGATCTGCCGATGGTCCGCGCCTTGCGGCGCGTTCGGCCGACCTCGGCCCTCTGGCGCGTCGGCCGGGTCGAGCGGCACCGGCAGATGCAGGGGGTCTTTCGGGCGGATGGGCGTCGCGTGGCCTCGATGGTCGGCGCGCCGGTCTTGCTGGTCGATGACATCCTGACGACCGGCGCCACCTGCTCCGCCGCCAGTCGGGCCTTGAAGCGAGCGGGTGTCGGTTCGGTAATGGCCGTTGTGATCGGTCGGGCCGAGAGGAAAGGGTGAGCGATGGACGGGGCATCGGTGGTACGAATCGGAACACGAGGCAGCGCCCTGGCCCGCTGGCAGGCCGATTGGGTCGCCGATCGCTTGCGAGCGGCCCATCCCGGCCTGCGCGTCGACTTGATCGAGATCCGGACCCGAGGCGACCGCGACCGCAACTCTCCCCTGGCCCAGATCGCCGGCGGCTCCTCCGGCACCGGCCTGTTCACAAAGGAGATCCAGCGGGCCTTGCTCGATGGTGAGGTCGAGCTGGCCGTCCACAGCCTCAAGGACCTTCCCACCCGAGGCCCCGACGCCTTGACCCTCGGCGCGATCCCCGAGCGCGAAGACCCGGCCGACGCCCTGATCGCCCCTCGCCATCAGACCCTCGACGCCCTTCCCGAAGGAGCGACCGTCGGCACCGGCTCGCTCCGTCGCCAGGCGATGCTCCGCCACGCCCGGCCCGATCTGAACGTCGTCGGCATCCGGGGGAACGTCGAGACCCGCCTGGCCAGGGCCACCAGCGGCGAGTTGGACGCGGTCGTTCTGGCCGCCTCGGGCCTGCATCGGCTGGGGCTCGATGGGCAGATCACCGATCGGCTCGGCCCCCCGCGGTTCCTGCCGGCCGTCGGTCAGGGGGCGCTCGGCATCGAGTGCCGGAGCGACGACGAGACAACCCTCGCCCTGCTCGCACCCCTCGATCACCCCCCCACCCGCCGCGCCGTGCTGGCCGAACGGGCCTGCCTGGCCGAGCTGGAAGGGGGCTGCATGGTCCCCCTGGCCGCCTGGGGCCGCGAGGTCGAGGGAGACCTGCTGGCCCTCGATGTGGCCGTCTTCGATCCTGACGGCCGCGAGCGGCTCGACGCGGCTCGGACCGGCCCCCTGGACGATCCCGAGGGGCTCGGCCGGCAGGTCGCTGCCGAGCTTCGGGCCCTCGGGGCCGATCGTCTGCTCCATGCGGCCCGTCCCGAATCGTGACGTAACCCCCATCCTCATTTCGAGAAAGGAGCCGACGCCCGAAACCTCCCTGGACGATCTGGAGCATCTTGGCCATCATGCCCGTTCGGACGAACCAGACGCGGAGGCGTCGTCCGGGCTGCCCCCTTTGCCGGGCGTCCCGGACCGAACCGAGGGAGCGGGCAGGACTTTGGAAGCCGAACGACGCGGCGATGATCCGGCGCTTGATGCCGGGCCGTCGGCCCCCAGCACCGGGGCCCGGACGGTCTCGACGAGGCGACTGCGTTGGGTCGCGGTGGCGGGCCTGGTGGCCCTGATCGCCGTGACCAGCCTGGCCGTCGCCCGAGTCAACGTCTGGTTCGTTCCCCCTTACCTGCTCCTGATGGCCTGGATTCTCCTCGGCCCCCGCGGCGGTTCCCGCTCCGGAGCTGACCCCGGGGCAAGCGTTCCGACCGCCGACCGGTTGATCCCCCCTCCGCAGCCGATGTCCGGACCGGAGCCGGCTTCGGCTTCGGCCCCCGAGCCTGCACCGGATGCGAAGCGAAGCCGCTTTGGCCTGCGACGCCGGGTCGATCCGGCCCAGGCCGAGCCGGTTCCCGAGCCCTCGGCCTCGGCTTCTGATCCGAAGGAGCCCCAACCGTCCGCCGTCCGAGGCTGGTTCGCTCGCCGGAAGCAGGCTGCCACGCTCAACGATCCCGAACCGACGATCGAATCTCCGGCCAATCCTCCCGAATCGCCCGAGGCTTCGGCCGACTCCGAGACCCCGAGCACTCCCCCGAAGACCCGTCGCCGACGCCGCAAGAAGGCCGAGCCGCCGCCGGAACCGCCCACCGAGGTCGCCTGGGTCCGTGTCGGCCCGAACCAGTTCGTCCGACAGGAGACCCCGCTTTCCCCCGAATCGACCCCCGATCCCAACGTCTCTCCCTCGCTGGATGGGACGTTCCCGATGGAATCAAGGAGCCTCGACGCCCCGAACCCTGAACCCGCCGATCCGATCCCGACCGATCCCGAGCCGCCCGGCCCCGATCCCGCAAGCCTCTCCGCCGCGCCGATCGTCGAGGAACCGCCAACGGCCCCGCAAGACGACCTCGACGTTTCGGACGCCGATCCCGCCGATTCCGACGCGCTTCCGGAACCCGAGGCCGCCGCGTTCGAAGCACCGACCCTCGACGAGCCTGACACCTTCGAGCCCGACCGCTTCGATCCGCCTGAGACTGCCGACGATTCCGACGCAGCAGACGACCTCGACCCCGACGCGATCAACGCCTTCGACCCACAGGACGAACCGGCCCCCCAGGACGATCCCGACGACGATCCCCAGCCCGAACTCTCTGGCCAGGAGATCGACGACTATCCGGACGACCTGGATGTCGATCAACCCAACGAAAACGAGGACGACGACGACCCCGAACCGGACGATGACCCCGAACCGGACGATGACCCCGACGATCTCCCCCCGGACGACGACCCCAACAACCCGATTGGTCACCACTGGAACCCGGATGACGTTGGCGGCGAGGACGATGACCAGGACCAGGATTCATCCCCCACCCCGAACGAGAACCTCGGCCTCGACGATCATCAGGACGAAGACTCCTGGTCCGACCACAACCATCAGCACGACGACCGCCCCAGCGACAACCACCATCACCATCTCGATGAAGACGAGTACCAAGACGACGATTGGACCGACGAGGACGACGAGGATCGCTGGGGAGCCAGCGCCGCGGAACTGGCTGAGTCGATCGTGGGGGATGCCTACCACTCCCCCGAGCCACCGCCGCCTGAGGAACCCCCGTTCTCAGAGTCACCCCCCTCAGCCTCGATCGCACCGGACCAGGGGGGGATTGTGGGCTATGGGCAAGACCTGCAAAGCTATCTAAACGATCTGATCAACATGTCCGGTGGCGTAGGAGTGACCCCCGCTCCGACCGCCCCGCCTCCGATGGCCCCGTACCGACCCGCGCCTCCCCTGGCTCCCGAGCCGTCCGGCCCCGAGCTTCCGACCCCTCGGGAACCCGAGGCCGCCTCGACCGACAACGACCGCACCAGTTCGTCCGACGAGGATGACGACGCGGCAGGATCACTCTCCCCGACCGACGGCCTCGAACCCTCCGAGGAGGTCGGCCCTCCCGATCGGGCCGACTCGGAACCGCAGTCCCCGGACAGCGCAGACCCACCCGACCACGACCTCGCCTCGTCGAACCAGGACGAGGCGATCGACCGACCGCTGGTGCGACCGGGCACCCGCCTGACGATCATCACCACGGTGTCCAAGCAAGCCCCGGCCGCCAACCTCGCAGACACCTGGAAGACGCCCCCTCAGAGTTGTGAATCGAACACATCCTCGCACCATGATCGACTGTTCCGCCCACGAGACCCTCATCTGCCAAGAGCCCCACCGAGGGGATCGCATGCCCCTTCCCCGATCTGTTCGGGGATCTCGTCCACCCCAATCGACCGCCGGACGCGCGGAGTCGATCGGCTCGGCCGCGACCCGACGCCGAGCGGAACCGAACGCCCAGGACGGTCGCCGGCGACCCTCCCGACCCGACGCGACCTCGGCCGCGACCCGAGGTTTGCGAACGTCGATCGGTCGCCCTTCGGCATCGGGCGGCCTCGGGGAGACCTCGCGAATCTCCTCTTGAGGCCGCCCGGTCCGGCTTGCCTCGCCCCGGAACTGCGGGGGCTGGTTCCGTCCTTGCCGGCCGGTTACAGTCGATCTCCGAACCCGTTCGTTCCGCCGACGATCGACCGCCGTTGCCCCTGAGAGAACGCACCGTGATCACCCAACGGATCGGAGCGCCCGCGACGCTCCTACCCCTGCTCGTGCTCGTCGTGCTGTCGCTTCCTGGATCGACCCGAGCCGACGATGCCCCAGCGCCGTCGCTCGTGCCCGAGGGGTATCTCGACGCCGACACCCTCACCAAGCGGCTTCAAGACCTGGCCGAAGCTCATCCCGATGCCCTCTCGTTGCGTTCGATCGCCAAGACGGGCGAAGGGCGAGACGTCTGGCTCGTGACGCTGGGCGTTCGTCCCGACGAGCAGGACGACGAGGCCCATCGGCCGCCGGCCGTGCTGATCGTGGGGAACCTGGAGGCCGATCATCTGGTCGGAAGTCAGGTCGCGCTCGGCCTGATTGAGCGGCTGGCCGATCCAGATGAGGAGGACGAGGCGATCGCCACCCTGCTCGATCGGTACACGGTTTACGTCGTCCCTCGACTGAATCCGGACGGAGCCGAGCGGCTGTTCGAAACTCCTCGGCAGGCGATCCGGACAAACCTCACCGCGACCGACGAGGACCGCGACGGCACCTCCGACGAGGACGGCCCGGACGACGTGGACGGCGACCGTCTCATCCTTCAGATGAGGGTCAAGGACGCCGAGGCGACCCTTGTGCCCGACGAGGACGACCCGCGCATCCTTCGACCCGCCAAGGCGGCCGAGGGGGAGCGAGCGATCTACTCCGAATCGGACGAAGGGACCGACCGCGACGGCGACGGCGAGCGGAACGAAGACCCCGCCGGTGGCGTGAACCTGAACCGCAACTGGCCCCATGCCTGGACCGAGCTGAACGACCAGACCGGCTACAGTCCCGCCAGCGAGCCCGAAGTGCGCGGGCTGATCCAGTTCTGCTACGACCACCCCGAGATCAGCGTCGTCTGGACCTTCACCCTGCACGACTCGCTGCGAACCGAGCCGAAGAAGCCGGAATCGAAGCTGGCCGACGCCGATCTGCCGTACTTCGTCGCCCTGTCGAAGGCGTATCGGGAGTCGATCGCCCCACCGAAGGAAGACGAGGAAAACGAGGAGCCGAAGGAGGAGCCCGACACCGAAGAACCTACCGAGACTTCTGATCCGGCTCCCATTCCCGACGGCGCCGACCCGCTGGCCGGTTTGCCGGAAGCGGTTCGCAACCGCGTGATCGAAGCCTTCGAGGCACTGCCGGAGAATGAGCAAAATCGGTTGATGACTGACTTTGAGAATGCGTCTCCCCTAGAGCGTGCGGGGATGCTCGCCCAGTTCGTCGCCAGTCTTGATGCAGACGAGGATGAGCCGGAGTCACCGAAAGAGGCAGCAAAGAAGACGGGCGAAGGACTGGCGCCGAGCAACAGTTCGAGCCTCGGCGCGACGACCGACGGGGCGATGAGCGAGTGGGCCTATGACCAGTTCGGGGCCGTGGCGATCGCCTCGTCCCTCTGGCCCGGTCCGACCTTGACGGAACCCGCGGAGGGGGAGGAGAAGCCCCCGACCGACGGCGAGAAGCGGTGGTTGTTCTGGAACGACACCGTGATGGGTGGCCGCGCCTTCAAGGATTTTGATGAGGTCGAGCACCCGACACTCGGCACGGTCGAGATTGGCGGCTGGCTGCCCGGAGTCCGGGTGAACCCGCCGATCGAGGAGGTGGAGGGGATCACCGAGGCGCAGTACCGCTTCCTCACCGACCTGGCCGGACGGATGACGACGCTTGAGATCGTCGATGTCAAGGTTGAGCCACGAGGCGGTGACGTGTTCGGGGTGTCGGCCCGCGTCGAGAACCCGGGGTACTTCCCGACGGCACTGGCACAAGGGGTAACGACCCGCCAGGCTGCTCCGATCGTCGTCCGTCCGGTGCTGGGAGAGGCGAAGCTGCTGGGCGGGCCGATTGTCGATCGGATTGACCGCCTGGCTGGTTCGGGCGATTCGAAGGAATACCGCTGGTTGATCCTGGCCCCCGAGGGAGTGGAGGCGATTGCGATTGAGGCGTCGTCGCCCAGAGCGGGCAAGGTGGTGGCGGAGGTCGGGCTGCCTCGCGAACCCCGGAGGTGATCCGATGGAACTCGATGCGTTGCTCCAGCGGCTCGGCCCCTGGTTCGATCGGCACCGGCGCCGCGCCTGGCGGCCGATCACCGAGGCGGGCGACAGCCTGATGCCCTGCTCGAAGTTCTCGGGCACGCCCTGGGTTCCGGAGGGAGCGGATTGGCCGCGCTGCCGACACTGCGGCGAGCCGATTGCATTGTTCCTGCAATTGGACCTCGATCAACTGCCGGAACGGATGGCCGGGCCGGCGGGCTCGGGGCTGTTGCAATTCTTTTATTGCGTCAACGGCACACAGGAATGTGAACAAGCGTGCGAGGGATGGTCCCATTTCTCCGAGGCCCATCTGATCCGGGTCATCCGGCCGGAGGGGCCGGCTCGGGACGACCTGGCGTCTCGGTTCGAGGCGACCTTGCCGTCCCGGGTCATCACGGGTTGGGAGCCGATCGACGACTATCCCCACGCCGAGGAGTTTGCATCGCTCGGCCTCTCGATTCGCTTCGATGACCCGTCGTCGAGGACGTATGACCGGATCACGATTGAATGCCCGGACGTCGGGCTTTTCGAATCGGGGCTCCCGGTGGCGTACTGGAACGACCCGGGCCTGAATCGTTGCGTGCCGGGAGACAAGCTGGGCGGCTGGCCCTTCTGGATCCAGTCAGCCGAGTACCCCAACTGCCTGACGTGCGGACGCCGCATGGAACCGGTCTTCCAGATCGATTCGGAAGACAACCTCGCGTTCATGTTTGGCGACGTGGGGTGCGGCCACCTGACCCGGTGCCCGGATCATCCGGACATGCTGGCCTTCGGGTGGGCGTGCAGCTAGCCCGAAAGATCGACTCATTCGCCTTTATCAACTTATTCTGACTCCCTCACCACTCGCGGCACGACCTCCATGAGACACCTGATCCTGATTGCCTTCGTGCTGGCCGGGACCGTCCTGGCCTCCCGACCTTGCCTGGCCGACGAGGCGGCGAGCCCGTACTTCGAGCCGAAGGTGAAGCTGGCATTTAACCGGCTGTACGATTACCCCGAGCTGGTCGAGGCAATGAGGGCCCTGGTCGAGGGGCATCCGGAGTTGCTCTCGATGGCGTCGGCGGGCAAGAGCTTCGAGGGGAGGGATCTGTGGTACATCACGATCAACAACCCGGAAACAGGCTCTGATACGAGCAAGCCCGCGTTTTACTGCGAGGGGAACATCCACGGCAACGAGGTGCAGGCGGCCGAGGCGTGTCTGTACATGGTCTGGTATCTGGCGGAAAACTACGGCAGGCTCGATCGCGTGACGGAAATGGTTGATCAACGGGCCTTCTATGTCGTCCCGACCGTGAACCCCGACGGCCGAGCCTGGTGGTTCAACGGGCCGAACACGACGAACAGCTCGCGGAGCGGCAAGGCCCCGATCGACGACGACCGAGACGGATTGAGCGACGAAGACGGATATGACGACCTGAACGGCGATGGACAGATTACCCAGATGCGCCGCAAGAGCCCCGACGGGCCGTATGCCGTCTCGCCGATCGACCCGAGGGCGATGGTGCCGATCCGGCCCGATCAGGAGGTCCGGGGGGACCGTTACGAGCTGCTCGGCAACGAGGGGATCGACAACGACGGCGACGGCCGAGTGAACGAGGACGCGCCGGGCGGTTATGATATGAACCGCAACTGGCCGGCCGACTGGCAGCCGAACCACATTCAAGGGGGGGCGGGTCCGTATCCGCTCTGCTGGCCGGAAACGCGGGCGATCGCGGAGTTCATCCTGGATCGGCCGAATATCGCCGGGGTGCAGTCGTACCACAACGCCGGGGGGATGATCTTGCGAGGCCCGGCGCATCCGAGCCGGGATGGGGAATATCCGCGCGAGGATGAGAACCTGGCCCGGACGATCGGAGAAGTCGGGGCGCGGCTTCTGCCGTTTTATCGGAACTGGATCATTTACAAGGACCTTTACGCGGTGCGCGGCGGGTTCGTGAACTGGACGTACGAGCATCTCGGCATCTTCTCGTACACGAATGAGCTATGGAACAATGCCCAGTTGCTCGGCCCGAGCCCGGCAGGGGGATCGACGCTGGAGCAGGCGGTGGGAGCATCCGGGCAAGAAGCGCAGTTGTTTGCGAATGATCGCCTGATGATGGGGGCGAACTTTGTGGAGTGGGCCCCGTTCGATCATCCGACGTATGGACCAATCGAGATTGGCGGATTCGTGAAGGAATCGCAGCGGGTGCCGCCGCCGTTCATGATGGAGGAACTGTGCCACCGGAACACGGCGTTCGTCCTTTACCACGCCGATCAGATGCCGTTGCTGAGGTGGAGAGACGTGGAGGTCGAGGCGATCGGCGAGGGGGTCTTTCAGATCACTGCCGAGGTCGAGAACACGCGAGTCTTGCCGACCCGATCGGCCCAGGCGAGGCGCCGGAACATCGGCCTGCCGGATCGGGCGACGATTGCGGGGGATGACCTGACCGTCCTGGGAGGCGGCCGGTTGCTCGATCGGGACTTCGGGCAGCTCGACCCGGTTGAGCACGGGCCGGAGCGGGTGATGCTCCCGAATGGAGTGAGCGGGCGGTCGATCGAGCGCATTCGGTGGTTCGTGCAGGGGTCGGGCGAGGCGACGATTCGCTTCGAGGCCGAGAAGGGGGGCACGCTGGAGACGACGGTGACGCTGGAGTGAGGGGTTGCGGGGCGGGGACGATCGGATGGGTAAACGCCATGGCGACCGTCTGGCCGAGCCCCCCTCAGCCGGCCTTCGGCCACCGGCTCTCCCGCACGCGGGGGCGAGGGTTGAGGGTTTCGTAGTACCGCTTCCACTCACAAATGGTGGGGTGTTCCTGGGTGGCCCCGGTTGCTCGCCAACCGGGGCGGCGCAGCCGCGAGAGGCTGCGGGAGACCGCACCGAGACCGCTCGTCGCTCCGCGACCCCGGTTGACGAGCAACCGGGGCCACCCAAGGCAAAGGGACGACGCATCATTTTAGGATGGAAGGTCTACTACCGGAGTGACGTTGCAATCGTCCTGGGGCGATCACGAAGCGTGCCTTGCCCGGACAAAGGAGTTTCGCTAGACTTCCAATTGTCCCAAAAGGAAGTGACGGGGGCCTTCGACCGAACTCGGGGGCTCGGGTCGGGGATCGAGTCGGAAGGAGCCGAACCATGCCCAGGCGGTTCTGGATTGCCGCGTTGAGCTTGTGGCCGGGCTTGCCGCAGGTCTGGTCGGGGCAAGAGGTCATGGGGTTGATCCTGGCGAGCGTCTTCGCCGGGACGTTGAACCTGGCGATCGTCACGCACCTGATCTGGACCGAGGCGGTTCCGCAAGCGTTGACAACGTTTGCGACGGCCCTGGCGGTCGGCATCTGGCTGGCGGGCCTGGCGTATACCCTCTGGTGGGTCTGGCGATGCCACCCGGAACGGTACCGGGCTGAGATCGAACGCTTGTATCGGGAGGCGACCGAGCACTACCTTCGCGGGCGCTGGAACGACGCGAGGCGGCGGTTCGAGCAGATTTTGACGATGGACGAAACCGACGCCGACGTTTACATGCACCTGGGCACCTTGTTCGTGCGGATTGATCAGCCGGACGAGGCTCGGCGAGCGTTTCGTCAGTGTCTGGAGCTGGAAGGGGGCACCAAATGGGGATGGGAAATCCGGCGAGCCCTGGACCAGATGGACGAGTAATCCCCGGAAGACGGCCCCAGAGCGGCCCGAATCCACCCCGCAGAGGTTGAAAAGCGGGGGACGACCGCCGACAATTGGCTGTAAGAACAGTCATCGGCACCGGAGCGGGGCCTCGGGCCGACTGTCGGATCGCGGGAAGCGTCCCGCGGGCCGGTCCGAACCGATTGGCAGAACAAGCGGTCGCACCGCGTCGTAACACCCGTGAGGATGCCCCGGACCGGCGCGGCCCCGGCCGGGCCGGACAGCCGTCGGAGTCGATCGCTGATGTACGAACGTTTCACCGACCGTGCTCGGAAGGTGATGCAGCTGGCCAATCAGGAGGCCCAGCGCTTCAACCACGAGTACGTCGGCACCGAGCATGTGCTGCTGGGCCTGGTCAAGGAGGGCAGCGGGGTCGCGGCCAACGTGCTGAAAAACCTCGACGTCGACCTGAGGAAGATCCGGGTCGAGGTGGAGAAAATCGTCCAATCAGGGCCGGACATGGTCACGATGGGGAAGCTTCCCCAGACCCCCCGGGCCAAAAAGGTCATCGAATACGCGATTGAAGAGGCCCGGAACCTCAACCACAACTACGTCGGGACGGAGCACTTGCTGCTTGGCCTGCTGCGTGAGCAGGAGGGCGTGGCCGCTCAGGTCTTGATGAACCTGGGCTTGAAGCTCGAGGAAGTCCGCGAGGAGGTACTCAACTTGCTCGGTCACGGGATGGACGCAGGCGGCGAAGCAGAACGCGGTGGCGGCGGCGCCGCGGCCAAGGGCGGCAAGTCGAAGACTCCCGCTCTGGATAGCTTCGGGCGAGACCTTACCGAGTTGGCCCGTCAAGGGAAGCTCGACCCGGTCATCGGCCGCCAGAATGAAATCGAGCGAGTGGTTCAGATCCTCTCGCGCCGCCAGAAAAACAACCCGGTGCTGCTCGGCGAGGCCGGCGTCGGCAAGACGGCGATCGTCGAAGGGCTGGCCCAGCTCATCGTTGACGCCAACGTGCCGGAACTGCTCCGCGACCGTCGAATCGTGGTGCTCGACCTGGCGATGATGGTCGCCGGGACGAAGTACCGCGGCCAGTTCGAGGAGCGGATCAAGGCCGTCATGAACGAGGTCCGCCGGGCCAAGAACACGATTTTGTTCATCGACGAGCTGCACACGCTCGTCGGCGCCGGCGGGGCCGAAGGGGCGATCGACGCCTCGAACGTCCTGAAGCCGGCCCTGGCCCGGGGCGAGGTGCAGTGCATCGGCGCCACGACGCTCGACGAGTACCGCAAGTACATCGAGAAGGACGGGGCCCTTGACCGTCGCTTCCAGATGGTCGTGGTCAACCCGCCGAGCAAGAGCGAGGCCCTGGAGATTCTCCGAGGTCTGCGCGACCGCTACGAGGCGCACCACCGGGTGCAGATCACCGACGAGGCGCTCGAGGCCGCCGTCGAGATGTCGGATCGTTACATCTCCGGCCGTTGCCTGCCGGACAAGGCGATCGACGTGATCGACGAGGCCGGTGCGCGCGTCCGCCTGAAGGCGATGACCCGTCCGCCCGACCTGAAAGAGCTGGACGAGCAGATCGAACGGCTCAACCAGGACAAGGAAGAGGCCGTCGCCAACCAGGACTTCGAGCGGGCCGCCGCCTTGCGCGACCAGGCCGACAAGTTGAAGAAGAAGAAGGAAACGATCACCCGCGAATGGCGGGAAAAGGCCAAGGAAGTGGACGGCACGGTGGACGAGGAAGTCGTCGCCGAGGTCGTCTCGAAGATGACCGGCGTGCCGCTCACCCGCCTGGAGGCCGAGGAAACCGAACGCCTCGTCCGGATGGAAGAGGAGCTGCAGAAGAAGGTCATCAGCCAGCGCGAGGCCGTCAAGCGGATCAGCCAGGCCGTTCGCCGCAGCCGGGCCGGGTTGAAGGACCCGAAGCGGCCGATCGGCAGCTTCATCTTCGCCGGGCCGACGGGCGTCGGGAAAACCTTGCTGGCCAAGAGCCTGGCCGAGTTCATGTTCGGCGAGGCCGAGGCACTCATTCAGATCGACATGTCCGAGTACATGGAGAAGCACAACGTCAGCCGATTGATCGGTGCTCCTCCGGGCTATGTCGGTTATGAAGAGGGCGGCCAGCTGACGGAGAAGATCCGCCGACGGCCGTACTCGGTGGTCCTGCTCGACGAGATCGAGAAGGCTCACCCCGACGTGTTCAACATGCTCCTGCAGATCATGGAAGAAGGCCGCCTGACCGACAACGTCGGCCGGGTCGTCGACTTCAAGAACACGATCATCATCATGACGACCAACGCGGGCGTCGAGGCCACCTCGCAGTCGAACGTCCTCGGCTTCGGTCGGAACATGGACGACCCGAGCAACTACGAGGAAATGAAGGAGCGGCTGAAGGTCGCCATCGAGAAGTACTTCCGCCCTGAGTTCCTCAACCGTCTGGACGACATCATCGTCTTCCACAACCTGACGCGAGAGGACCTGAAGCACATCATCGACATCGAGCTGACGAAGGTCCGCCAGCGCCTGGCCGACCGGGGCTTGCAGCTCATCCTCACCGAGGAGTCGAAGGATTACATCATCGACAAGGGCTTCAACCCCGATTACGGTGCCCGGCCGCTTCGCCGAGCGATCGAGAACATGATCGAGGACCCGATGTCCGAGTCGATCCTCCGGGGCGAGTTCAAGGGCAAGGACACCCTGACCGTCACCGTCGGCGACACCGAGGACGGCCCCAAGCTCGTCTTCGAGGCCACCGCCAAGAGCGAGGAAGAACTGGCCGGTGCCGGTTCGGCCTCGGCCGAAGGTCAGCCGAGCGGCGAAGAAGGTGGAGCGGAGTAATTCCCGCTCAACGCCCTGGCTGGATTGACCTGCACGATCGAAACGGGGTGGAGTCGCTCTCCACCCCGTTTTTGTTTCGACGTGAGACACGAAGCCAAGGCAGACGTTCGGAACGCCTGGCTCAATCCCCTCCACCGGGCCAGATGCGATCGGCCGCGATGCGGACATTGCGGGTGTACTTGATGCTGGGGGTCGGAGACCAGGGCGTCGTGGAGGGGGCCGCGCCGTAGAACTTCATGTAGGTTTCCACAACGTTGTGATCGGGGTGGCGCGTTCGGGAAACGGTCTGCTCAAGGGCAAGCTCGCCATCAATCCAGATCTTGATGGTGGTTGGTCCGGTGGTCCATTTGTAGTACATCTCGACATCGAACCAACGGCCAACGGGTAAGGGAATCGTCGACCACGGAGTGGTGGGGTTACCGGTCATCCC
This sequence comes from Tautonia marina, assembly GCF_009177065.1. Taxonomy (NCBI): domain Bacteria; kingdom Pseudomonadati; phylum Planctomycetota; class Planctomycetia; order Isosphaerales; family Isosphaeraceae; genus Tautonia; species Tautonia marina. Next base: position 680,278 of record NZ_WEZF01000001.1, on the reverse strand, counting down.
GTAATTCCAATCCAGACGGAAGCGCATCGAGCCGTCTTTCGCCAGGAACATGCCGGGCGACGTATGCCAACGGTTTTTGCCGTTCGGGCCGATCGAATGCCAGTCCCAGACGCTGAGCCAGGGCCTCGCTTGCCCGCCCGCGCTGAGGGCCTCGGGAAAGTACCATTCCTGGGCGAGATACACCCCCTCTTCGCTTTTGGCCTGCTTGGCGAATTCCGCATTCCTGAAGCTCCAAAGACCTGCCTGCGACCGGCCGACCCTTGGCCCGAAGATGGCGAAGTGCCGCATGGCGAAGCCTGGGCCGCCGGCGGGGTCTGGAACCCGGGAGATGTTCGCGCCGTTCGCGTCATCGGGCTCGACAGTCTTGCCGTCGTACTGTGTTGACAGCCCGCTAAATCCCCAGGGGCGCTCCCCCTCTTGAATGTCGTCTGCCCAGAGGATGGGGGTGGGCTGTGCCGTTTCGCGCACGGGCAGGTACGGGCCGGACGCCCAGTTCAACGGCCACCATCGGATCTCATAGGGTAGAGGGGCGAGGAGATTCACCCACGGCCGACGATTCTTGACGATGGGATCACTGGCCCAGGCTCCGAAGTAGCCGTAGCGCACGACAGGTCTGGGATAGGGATACCCTTCCAGCCTGGCGACCTCCACCAGGGCCGCGTACAGACCATGATCTCGGGCGTCGCGGAGTTCCGCGATGGTCGGAAGCCGCCAGCCTGTATGGCCTGCGGCGTATTTGGTCGTCTCGAAGTCGCGGATGCCCGTGGTCGTCACCTCGTTGAACGTCCCCCGGGGCGGCGGAAGCAACGCCTCACCGGCCGGCCAGGCAAGGCCGGTCTCGCGATCAATCACGACATACTGGGCGGGGTGATAGTCGAACGATGGCCCAACCGGGATCGAGTCTTCGGATCGGACCTGGCTTGCCATGCAGATCAAACACAGAGTCGTCGCGAGACATCGCTTCATGCGTGTCAAGATGATTTCTCCTTTGCGCGTCATGTCTGAGAGTTCAGGAAGACGTGTTTCGGCTGCGCCTCGGGTGGCCTGCCGAGTTTGCCGGGAGTGAAAATAACGTCGCTTGAACCCCCATGTCCAGAGACTATAAGAGCAAATCTAAGCAATTCGATTGAATGATGCATTAACGGGATCCTTGATGGCCGAATGAGCATCTCCGTGCCATCACGCTCAATTTCATGACGGATCATTATTGGCGCCTTTCCACGGCCATCCATGCGCCCTCACACTTTCCCCCGCCACGAGCCGTCCGCCGCCGAATTGGCTTCCTGGCTTGATTCCGGAGGCGCAAGACGCTCCAACAAAGACCTCTCCGGCAACAACTCCTGGTCCGTCTCACTTCGGGGCATGAAGCGGCTCGTCGATGCGATCGACGAGGGCATGAATCGCCGACTGATCGGCGACGAGGGGGGATCGGCGTCATCGAATCCGCGCTCAATCTGAGGGAGACGAAACGTCGATCGAACGGGGATGGAGTTGTGCGCCATCTCGGTTCGTGATGAGCGGAAAGGCTCGAACACCTCGGCGCGCCAGAGAACTGGGCCGAGTGTGTCGGTGATCGACGAGAGAGAGACTCGTCGCCGAGGCGTTCTTCGGCCCCGAACGTCCGGTCACGACACCAACCGTCTCACCAGGATGTTCGGCCGAGCGAAGCGGCAGCATGGCCAGGAGGGGCGAAGACCGTTCCGCAGTTGTGAGATCGATCGGGGGAGACCGCCAGGCCCCGGAGGCCCGGCGGCCCGGCGGCCTGGCGGTCGAGAGGAGGGGCAAGGGCGAAGGGTATTCAGTCGCCCGAGACCGAGTCGGCTGGGGTTTCGTCGCGGTCTCGGAGACGAAGGAGGACGACGGAGCGGCCCTTGAGGTCGTAGGGGTGGCCCTGCTCGAAGGTTTCGCAGGCGGGGTCGGCGTCGGCCGTGTCGAGGAGGACTTCCCAGATCCGTTCGGGCTGGTGCTCGGGGAGGACGAAGGGGACGGGCTCCCAGTGGGCATTGAACAGGGCGAGGACGGTTTCGCTGACGATCGGCTCGCCGCGTTCGTCGACCTCGCCGATGGCGTCGCCGGCGAGCCGCATGCCGATGCAGCGGACGAAGCCGGCGTCCCAGGCCTCGTCTCCCATCTCGTGGCCCGAGGGGTCGAGCCAGGAGATATCCTTGACGTTCTCGCCCCGGATCGCCCGCCCCTTGAAGAAGTTCCGGCGCTGGAAGACGGGGAAGGCCCGCCAGATCCGACTGATCTTGCGCACGAAATCGAGGAACTCGCGTCGCTCGTCGTTGAGGTTCCAGTCAAGCCAGCTAATCTCGCTGTCCTGACAGTAGGTGTTGTTGTTGCCCCCCTGGGTGTTCATGATCTCGTCGCCGGCGAGCATCATGGGCACGCCCTGAGAGAAGAACAGGGTGGCCATGAAGTTGCGCATTTGCTGGGCGCGCAGGGCCTTGATCTCGGGGTCGTCGGTTTCCCCTTCGACGCCGCAATTCCAGGAGCGGTTATCGTCGGAGCCGTCGCGGTTGCCTTCGTGATTGGCCTCGTTGTGCTTGTCGTTGTAGGAGACGAGGTCGCGGAGGGAGAAGCCGTCGTGGCAGGTGATAAAATTAACGCTGGCGTAGGGCTTGCGGCCGTCGTTCTGGTAGAGGTCGCTGGAGCCGGAGAGGCGGGTAGCCAGCTCGTTGGCGGTGCATTCCTGCCCTCGCCAGAAGTCGCGGATCTCGTCGCGGTAGATGCCGTTCCACTCGGCCCAGCCGGGGGGGAAGTTGCCGACCATGTAGCCGCCGGGGCCAACGTCCCAGGGTTCGGCGATGAGCTTGACCTGCGAGAGGACCGGGTCCTGGTGGATGATGTCGAAGAACGAGCCGAGGCGGTTGACCTCGTAGAGTTCTCGGGCCAGGGTGCTGGCCAGGTCGAACCGGAAGCCGTCCACGTGCATCTCGGTGACCCAGTAGCGCAGGCTGTCCATGATCATCTGCAAGACGCGGGGGTGCGACATGTTGGGCACGTTGCCGCAGCCGGTGAAGTCCATGTAGTAGCGCGGGTCTTCGGGAGAGAGCATGTAGTAGGCGGCGTTATCGACGCCTCGCCAGGAAAGGGTCGGGCCGTTCTGGTTCCCCTCGGCGGTGTGGTTGTAGACGACGTCGAGGATGACCTCGATGCCGGCCGAGTGCAGGCCGCGGACCATGCTTTTGAACTGCTGCACGGCGTCGAGGGCCGGATGATCGCCCGCATAGGTGATGTGGGGCGCGAAGAAGGAGAGGGTGTTATAGCCCCAGTAATTGACCAGCCCCTTTTCTTCAAGGTAACGGTCGTCGGCGTGGTGGTGGACAGGTAACAGCTCGATGGCGGTCACGCCCAGCTCCGTCAGGTGGCGGAGGATGGGTTCGGTGGCAACGCCGAGGTAGGTGCCCCGCATGTTCTCGGGAACGTCGGGATGACGCATCGTCAGTCCCTTGACGTGGGCTTCATAGAACAGAGTCTTGTGCCAGGGAGTCTTGGGGGGACGGTCGTCTCCCCAGGTGAAGGAGTCGTCGATGACCTGGGCGAGCGGAGCGAACGGGGCACTATCGCGCTCATCGAACGCGAGATCGTCCTGGCCGATCGGATAGCCGAACAGGGCGTCGTCCCATCTCAACCGGCGACCGATGAGTTTGGCGTACGGGTCGAGGACGAGCTTGTTCGGGTTGAATCGGTGGCCGTTGGCCGGGTCGTAAGGCCCGTGGACTCGATAGCCGTAGAGCTGACCGGGCATCAGGTCGGGCAGGTAGGCATGCCAGACCAGGTCGGTGCATTCGGCCAGGGGAATCCGAAGGGATTCCCGCTCGGCATCGACCGAGTCGAACAGACAGAGTTCGACCTTGGTGGCGTTTTCGGAGAACAGGGCAAAGTTCACTCCGGTACCATCCCAGGTGGCGCCCAGGGGGTAGGGTTGTCCCGGCCAGACTCTCATCGGTGGATTCTCAAAACGGTGATGGGGAAAAACCGGGGCCCGATCGTCGTTCAGACGGTTCCGAGCAATTGCAAAGAAGGCAGACCGAGTGTACTCGCCCGCATCGTCGGCAGGCAGAGGGTGCAGCGGCCGGGCGCATCAACGACAGAACATCAGGCCACCGAGGGACGGCTCATGCAAATCGTACGCCGAACGCCACTGAATCGCCTGAGTGGGGCGATCGCGATCGCTCAACGCCGGGGGGTGTGCTGCGAGGCGACCCCGTAATCGACGCGGAGGACCGTCGGAGCGCCACCGGCCGGGGCGGGTTCCTGGTGGATCGGCCTGGAGCGACGCCTGCCAGACGTGAATCGCGATCGGAGACGCTCCCACAGGATGATGAAGGCCGGGACGAGAATGGGACGGACAATGAAGGTGTCGAGCAAGACGCCAACGGCCAGGGCGAAGCCTAGCTCTCGAAGCGCGAGCAGCTTGCCGGTGAGCATCGAGCCGAAGGTGCCGGCCATGATCAGGCCGCACGAGCTGATGATGCCGCCCGTGGCGGCGACGGCGCGCCGGGTGCCGTCAATCGGTCCGTGGCCGTCTTCTTCCTCCAGCACGCGAGCCATGAGGAAGATGTTGTAATCCTCTCCGACCGCCACCAGGATCACAAACAGGAAGAAGCTAACCTTCCAATCGAGTCCTTGCCAGGGCTCGGGCCCTTCGTGCAAGGCCTGGAAGACGAGATCGGTCAGGCCGAGGGTGGCGAGGTAGCCGAGGACGACCGTGGCAATGAGGTACAGACAGATCCCGGGGCGTCGCAGGAGCAGGACGAGGATGGCGTAGACCCCGAGCGTGACCAGGACGTACATCCGCTTCTGATCGTTGCCGATCGACGATCGAAGGTCGTACAGCATGGGGGTGGAGCCGGCGTATCCGACCTCGGCTCCGGCAAGCGGCCCGGACTCGGCAAGGGTCAGGGCGTTGACCTCGCGCTGGATGGCGTTGAGGGCGTTCATCCCATCTTCGGAGAAGGGGTCGATGGACAGGAGAACGTCGATCCGAGAAATCGAACCCAGATCGGCCGGATCGGCAGGGCGCGTGCTGACGTAAACGGGCTCGGCGGCCTGGTAGCCGCGTTCGATGAGGGCGTTGCGGGCCTGTTCGATCGGCTGGCGGAGGAAGGAAGGCAGCGCCTGTTCTTCGTCGGAGAGGCGAATGGTCTCTTCGAGGGGCTCGCCAAGGGGTCGGGACAGGGACCGGATGCGGGCGACCTCGGGCAAGGCGACGAGGCGATCGGAGAGTTCGGCGAGGGCCTGACGGCCTTCGTCGTCGCGGAAATCGAGGTTCGGGGCATGGACGAGCAAGGTGGTGGGGCCGAGTTCGCCGATCGGGAAATAGTCTCGGATCAGGCGAGCGCCGATCTTGCTGGAGGCGGTACTGGGGAGGTCGGAGAGTTGCCCGTAATTGGACGTGACCTTCGTGCCGTAAATGGCCAGAGGGGCGAGGGCCAGCAGACTGACAGCAAGGATGGTGCCCGGACGATGAGCGACGAGGTTGGCGACCCGTCCCCAGGGGCCTCGCAGGGCGGCCTCGGCCTGATCGGAGATGCCATTGGGCAGATGATCGGCTTCGGCCTCGACTTCGGCCCGGATGATGGGAGGGGGTCCGAAGGGCCAGTCGATCGTGCGGCCGAACCACTTGAGCAGGACCGGCGCGAGCGTCAACGCCGCGGCCAGGGCGACTGCCAGGCTCAGGGCAATGGCCGGGCCGCTGTACTGAATCTTGGCAAAGCTGGAGAACCAGAGCATCCCCAGGCCAACAATGACCGTGCCGGCGCTGGCGACCAGGGCGGCGCCGACCTGGCGAATCGCCACGCCGAGGGCCTCGGGAATGTCGTGGCCATGGGCGCGTTCCTCGCGGTATCGGGCGATGAGGAACAGGCAGTAGTCGGTTCCGGCTCCGAACAGGACAACGATGACGAACACCTTCGTCACGTTAATGACCTGGAAATCGAGTCCAGGCACCCAGCGGAGCGTCGGCAACCCCTTGAGCGAGATAAAGACCGACAGGGCGATCGTCAGCAAGGGGATCAGGGCCAGCAACGGTGACCGATAGACGGCCAGCAAGATGGCGATGACGAGGGCGATGGTGGCGTAGGTTGTCGTGTCGATACTGGCGTTCGACGACTCATTCATGTCGTGCCCGACAACCGCCGAGCCGGTCAGGGCAAGCCGGATTCCGGCGGGGACCTCGCCTGCGAGGCCGTCGATGACCTCCTCGATGGCGTTGACCGTAAGCCGGGCCTGCTTGCTGGCGTAGGTTGCCTCGATGCCGACGAGCGTCAGGGCGGCCTGGCCATCGCCGTTCTCTCTGTTACCGCCGATGAGGATCGAATCCATGTAGCGGTCACGGAAGTCGGTCACGGTGGCGATGGCGAACTCGGGGCCGATCAGCCCCTTGAGCCGATCGGCCAGGGTGCCGATGAACGCCCGATCCTCGTCGGTCAGCGGTCCCTCGGCCCGTTCGACGGCCACGACGGCGGTCGACTCGGTCGCCTCGGGGAAACCGCGTTCCAACAGGGCCTGACCCTCGACGCTCAGCGAACCGGCCGGGAAGAACCGGACGTCGTCGTCGAGGCTGACCTCGTCCCAGGACGGGGCGTAGCGATTGAGCACGAACGCCAGGGCGATCCAGGCCAGTACGAGAAGTAGGCCTCGGCGGATCACCAGTCGTGCGATCAGGTCGAAGATCATGGACGGATTCCAGCCGCTGGCCGACCTTGGGATCGCGTCCCTCGCGATCCGGGGAGATGCTCAGAGTCTCGTTCGGGCATTGGCCTGCGTAAGTCGTTGGCAGACACGATAGTCGAATTCGTTCGAACTGTCAAAACCGCTCGAATCCTGCCCAGATTGCGTTGGTTTCCCCGATGGGTTCCTGACCTGATCGAGGCGATGGTTTTCAGAAGTTATCGGCACGATCACGGTCAGAGATTGATGCGAGACGCGATCGGCGGCCAAGAATCCCTCAACGCCGACCGATCGCAAGGGGACGGTCTCGACATCGCCGAACCAGGGCATTAAGATCACCGAGACGGATGACAGGTGTTCATCGTCTCGGTTGCTTCGAACGGGAGGGAGTCCCGATGTCGACCCGCCTCGGCTCGAAGGCCGCCGCGTCGCAGGTCGAGTATCCCGACAGCGACGGCAAGCGGATGGCGGAAAACACGCTTCAGTTTCAGTGGATCGTCACGATCAAGGAAGGGCTGGACGCGCTCTTCCGAGATCGGCCCGACGTGTTCGTGGCCGGCGACCTGCTCTGGTATCCGATCGAAGGGGACAATAAGACCCGAACCGCGCCGGACGCTCTGGTCGCCTTCGGCCGCCCGAAGGGCTACCGAGGGTCGTACAAGCAGTGGGAAGAAGGGGGGATCGCCCCTCAGGTCGTCTTCGAAGTGCTCTCTCCCGGCAACCGGGCCGGTGAGATGCGGCGCAAACTCGAATTCTACGAACGGTTCGGCGTGGAGGAGTATTACCTCTACGACCCGGATCGAAACACCTTTGCCGCCTTCCGTCGCGAGGGGGATCGGCTCGTCTCGATCCCACATCCCGCCGGGATGGTCAGCCCGAGGCTCGGCGTTCGCTTCGAGCTGACCGACGACGCCTTCGCCCTGATCGGCCCCGATGGCCGACGCTTCCTGACCTATCTGGAACTGGCCGAGCAACGCGACGCCTTGGCCGAGCAACGCGACGCCCTGGCCCGGAGCGAGGAGCAGCAACGGCTCCGGGCAGAGCGGCTGGCCGAGAAGCTTCGGGCAATGGGGATCGATCCGGACGCGACAGACTGAGCCGAAACCACCTGGCCCCTTTTGCGAAGGGGTCAGCGAGGCGACGGCTGATTGACGAGGCATCGGAGCGGCTGACCGAGGAGGAGCCGGCGGACCTCCTCGGCCGACTTGCGGCGCATCTCGATGAAACCCTCGACGCTGTAGAAGGCCACATGCTGGGTCAGGAGCACGCGGGGGTGGTGGCGCAGGCGGTCGTCATCGAGCGGCTCGCGCTCGACCACATCGAGCCCGGCCCCGGCAAGGCGCTCGGAATCGAGGGCCGACAGCAGGGCTTCCTGATCGACGATCGGCCCGCGAGCCGTATTGATCAGGACCCCGTTTTCGGGCATCAACGCGAGCCGTTTGGCGTTCACCAGATGGTGCGACGAGGCGTCGAGATAGCAGTGCACGCTGACGAACTGGCTTTGCTCGAAGAGTTCCTCGATCGAGTCGGTGCGGCGGACTCCCAGGGCTTTCTCGAAGCCGGGGGGGACGTGAGGATCGTAGAAGACCACGTCGAGGCCGAACGCTTTGGCCCGGATCGCCATGGCGGTGCCGATTCGTCCGCAGCCGACGAGGCCGATCGTTCGGCCTCGGAGGCGAGGCACACCGTAGACGATCGGTACCTCCCAGTCTCCCTTGACGATCGACGAGTGACACGGCACCAGGCGACGAACGACGGCCAGGAGCATCATCATGGCGTGATCGGCGACTTCCTCGGCGCCATAGTCGGGGACATTGCAGACGGGGATGCCCCGTCGCCCGGCCGCCTCGATGTCGATGTTGTTGTAGCCGACGCCGGCCCGGACGATCCCCTGACAGCGATCGAGGCGGTTGATGGTGGCCTCGGTGAGCATGGGAACGTCGTGGTAGACGATCAGGGCATCGGCAGTGGGCAGGAGGTCGAACAGCTCGGTTTCGTCATGAGCGCCGGCCAGTTCGATCTGGGCAAGTTCATGAAGGACGGGTTGCTCGACCTCGGTTTCGGTGAGGAAATCGGTCACGAGGACCCGGAAGCGATCGGCCATGAGAGGGACTCGGCACGAGTTTGGGGGGAGAGGGAACAGTCATCAACACGCGCTCGGCTCAACCCTTTCGGGAGGCTCGGGGAAGGGTGGCAACGAACCAGGATCGGACCCGGCCGGGCTCGGCAAGGACGAACTTGACGCGAGGATCGGAGCGGGAGTCGGGGTCGGCGAATCGCTCGAACTCGGAGCTGGGTTCGGCCTGGGGACCGGGATCAAGGTGGATCTGAGGAGGAAGCCCCCGCAGCAGTTTGCTCAGAAAGCCCGAGGGGGGAGCGACGGTCGCCGACCGGACCTGATCGCGAGGGCTCGACCACGGCTCGGCATCCCAGGCGGACGGGAAGAACCAGACGCGACGATCGGTCAAAACGAGCGTCCCGGGCAGGGATCGCGGTCGAGCGAGCATGCGGGCCGGCACCTCGTCGAGCACCTGTTCGGTGGGGCCAAGGTGGAACCCGAACCCTTGGTACGCGTCGTCCTCACGATCGTTCCGAGGAACCAGCCAGCGACGCATCGGGAGGTCGACGAGCATCTTGACCAGGACATCGACGACGACCGTGAGCAGCGAGGCCAGCACGAAAGCCAGGAAGACGGTCCTTGGCGTGTAGCCGATGAGCCAGGCCAGGCGGAGCCCCGCCGGGAATCCTCGGGCCTGGCGGTGGATCGCGGCCCAGAGGGCCAGTTCTCCCGTCAGAGCCAGAATGGCGAAGCTCCACCAGAGGAACGGGCCGGTTGCCAGGCGGATCCGCTCACCAGTCTGTTGGCGCAATCCGTCCCTCACCCTGACCTCGCCCTCGTTCGGACCTTTGGTTGCCTGGGAACCGCGAGCCATTCGCCGGAGATCGGTTATCCCCGATCAGACCGCCCGGATCAACCCGCCGCGCCGGATCGCAGGCGGGGCAAGGACGTCCTGTCTCGCTGGAACCGCTTGCCCCGCGCATTGGAGATCGCCCGGCATTAGAATCAAGCAATCCCAAAAAAACAGGTCCGCTGACCTCCACCCGTTGAGCGTTTCCGAGGCTCGCTGCGATCATGCCACGCATCAAGGATCGACTGGCGCAGGGGAAGACCGTCCGATTGTTCGGCGTCGGTCAGTTGTTTCACCCAAAGCTCGTGGAGATCATCGGCGAGCACGGCGGCTACGACGGCCTCTGGCTCGACCAGGAGCATTCGGGCCTGAGCCTCCGGGAGATCGAGACGGCCGTCGTCGCGGCCCGAGGCTATGGGCTCGATCACTTCGTCCGGATGCCGGCGACCGATTACGCCTCGATCATGCGGCCGCTGGAGATCGGCGCCGGCGGGGTGATGGTCAGCATGGTCCGCTCTCCCGAGGATGCCGAGCAGGCCGTGCGCTGGGCCAAGTTCTGGCCGAGGGGCGAACGCGGCATGAACGGCGGCAACCGCGACGGCCGCTTCGGCCTGACGCCCTTGGCCGAGTACGTCGAGAAGGCCAACGCCGAGACGTTCGTCGGCATCCAGATCGAGACAGCCGGCGCGATCGAGTCGATCGCCGAGATCGCCGCCGTGCCCGATGTGGATCTCCTGTTCGTCGGCCCGGCCGACATCAGCCAGGTGCTCGGCGTCCCCGGCCAGTTCGAGCACCCGAAGTGCTTCGAGACGATCGAACGCATCGCCGACGCCTGCCGATCGGCCGGCAAGCCCTGGGGCGTCGTCCCCCGAGGCCCCGAGTACGCCGAGCGGATGGCGAAGCTCGGCTGCAAAATGTTCGTCTTCGGCTTCGACGTGCATGCCTTGCACGAAGGGATCCGGACGATGAAGCGGCGCTACGAACCGTTCTTCCAGGAGGATTGAGCAATCGCCAGATCGGGGAAAAACCTGATCAGCCCCGAGGTGCTCACGGCCCTGACGACGATCGTGGGCATCGAGGTGATCATCGCGAACGATCTCGGATCGGAGCATGCAAGGAGCAAAACCGAACCGGGCGGGCCGGCCGTCGCGGAAGCGAGGCCGACCCGCCCGGAATTCGTTGAAGGGGAAGACGAAGGGCCACGACTCAGAAGGCCCTTGCATCTTGACCGAGGTAAGAATCGTTGCCGTAGCGTTCGAGGGTGCTGAGGACGCCATCGTTGACGCGGCGGAAGAGCTGGTCGCGGTACTCGGGACGGACCTCGCGGAAGATCCAGTCACGGGCCTCGTTGGAGAGGCCGCGGGAGCCCATCGACTCGGCGACGGCGCCGAGGGCTTCGAGGCGGTCGAGTTCGGTCGGGTAGAAGACGATGCAGCGGCGGGCGTCGGGGAAGCGGCCGGCGGCGATCAGGCTCTCGACCAGCACGTTATTGAGGGTCGAGCGAAGGTCGGCGATGGGAATCGAGGCGACGGTGCGGGCAGCCTCTGCGTAGTCGGTGGTGGCCTGGTCGGCCGATCCACGGCGGACCTCGGCCTCGGCGACGGTCAGAAGGGCCTGGAAGCGAATTTCGAGCTCGGGAACCGATCGGGCGATCTGGCGGGCCAGAGCGAACTGGTTCGAGTTGGCGGCGGCGGACGTGATGGCCGAGAGGGTTACGTCGCGCCAGACGGGAGCGTCGATCGAGTGGGCGAAGGAGGCGGCCCGATCGATGTAGTCGGTCGAGATGCGGCGAAGATCCGCCAGAACGTCGGGCTGATCGGCCAGGCGGCCGGGATTGCGGAAGGCGACGACGCCGATGGCCTGCCCGCCGAGGGCCTGCTGCTCGGCGGCGAAGTACATTGTCTGCGGTCGGTAGCCGATGGAACCGATCCGGGCCGCCAGTTCGTTGGCCCGGGTGAAGGCATCGAGGCCCTTTCTCAGTGCGTCGATCCGCTGCTCGGGAGAGAGTTCCTGTTCCAGAGAGAGAATTCCGGGAACTCCCGAAACCGCCGCGTTGATCGATTCCTGGGCGAGCTCGACAAAGGTCTTGCTGGTCGAGATCAGGCGCAGATCGCGTCGAACAGGGTCGGTCATCTGCTCGATTGATTCAGCGGCCCGATCGAGGGCGGTGCGGGCGGTTTCCAGCTCTCGGGTGACAATCTTGTAGCGAGCGGCCTGAACCAGGGCGAGGGATCGCTCGGTCGGATCGGTGATGAGCAGGATGTTTTCGAGCAGCTCGGCGTCGATCTTTTCGATCTGTTCGCGAGTCAATTCAGTTCCGGGGGTCTGAATTCCAGCTCCGAAGCCGGGACGCATCATCCCACCGGACGGACGGCCAACGTCCTGGCGAGCCAGTGTCTCGTCGGCCGGGGTTTCGGAGGCGACGATCGGGGCGGCCACGTCGGCGGGAGGGGGGAACTCAGAGGCTGAGGCCAGGCCACCAAAGGAAGATCCCAACAGGACGCCGAGGCCCAGGGTCGCCGTCCATCGCACGTCGCTGAGCTGTCTGGACATGGTGCTTCACCTTTTTCCGGTACACGACCGGACTGCGTTGCCCCTCGCTGGGCGCACAGACGACTCCTCGACACGGGCGCTCCAACGACCGCGAAACCGTCGTCGTAAGAGTTCCTCGCGATTGGTGGCCGGTCAAATCGAGGAGGAGGCGTTGCAGGTTGGGTCCCCCCGGATCAACCGATCTGCCGGGGGTTACCGAATCTGACGGACGATCGGGGGAAGCGATTCCCAAGGTCCGGGTTCGAGTCAAAGCTCGTTGGGCCGTGCAAAAATGCGCCGGGGGTTGTCGAGCAGGACCAGGCGGGCGAGTTCGAGGACTCGGTCCTCGGTCCAGCCGCGGCCCCGGATGCAATCCTCGGCAAGGTACTCGGCCAGCAAGCGACGGTACATGTTGAACTTCGGCAAGATGAATTCGAGCTTGTAGGCGTCGGAGTAATAACCGACCTGCTTCGTCTTGGGGACGGCCTGGAGTCGGGCCTTCAGGTCGGCGGCGATGAACGCCGGGACGTTCGAGTACCACCAGTGCCCGTTGGGCACGACGTTCGGCAAGATCCAGGAGAAGGCGACCAGTTCGGCCCCGGCATCGGGAGTGAGGGTCGAGACGGGGAAGGTGACATTGGAGAAGTGGTTGAACAGCTCGGCGTAGTCGTGCAGGCTGACGCGGCGATCGAACAGGTCGCGGCCTCCGGTGACTCCGGCGGGATAGACGTTGCGGATCGGGCCGATCATCAGGTCGAACGGCAGTTTCCACTCGGCGCAGAGTTCCGCGAGGGTCCAGAAGACGAGCGATCGGACCTCCTCGTGTTCGTCGGGCCGGAGGTCCATGTGCTTCAAGGCGCGTCGGACGGAATTCTGCGAGGCGATGGGGGTGGCTTTTCTGGGAATAAAGTCCGGAGGCAAGCTGATGGCGCAGGCTCTTGCCCCGTGCTCGACGAAGTATTCGAACAGCGAGGCGAGGGCCATGCGGAGCGACTTCACGTCCTCGACGTCGACATTGGTCGAGGCCATGAGCCGTTGCAGGGTTCTCGGCTCGTGGAGCTTGAGGACGAGGTCGTCGGTGCGGAGGCAAGGGACGTAAGTCGAGGTGTCCCAGCCTTCGAGCGGGTCGTCGAAGTCGTTGGTCAGGAAGACGGCTTCGAGCTGGGAGGTTTGCCAGACGGAGCGGTCCCAGGCCTCGCCGTCCTGCGAGTGGTCGGCGCGCTGGTACAGGTCGTCGATGGTGTCGGCGTCGATCCGGTCCCCTTCGAAGCCGTGAAAGGTGCGGGCAATTTCGAGCAGCCAGGAATACTGAACCGTGTTATCAATCCGGTGGAGGTGCCGGGAGAGGTTGCGAGCCCGGGTGAAGGGGTCGAGGCCGGGATCGACCTCGGCGGCAGGCATCCCGGCCGAGTGGGCCAGTTCGGTATAGTAGTGGTAGCCGAGGACTTCATCGAGGTTCCGCGACGCCGGGCTGTGGGCGTCGATGTGCGAGTGCGGGTCGTAAATCGGCCAGGACGCGATCTGTTCGAACAGGGCTCGGGCCTGGGGATCGTGGGGCAGCGTGGTACTCATCTTCGGGAACCTCGGTCATCTCGGCACAGAACGGTCACTGGCGTCGTTGAGGAATGAGCCCAGCTTACGGCATCCCCTCAGGGTGGCAAAGAGGCGATCCGACGATCGGCAATACGGAGGGCGTTGATGGCATCCGCGACGAAGCACAAGGCGAGGGATACGCGCATCGACCTGCTTGACGTGTCCTGGTCGGGGTTCAAGCGGATGCTCAAGGTGCGCGGCGAGCGGCGATCGCCCCGGATCTGGTATCTCGACGGGAGTTTGACGCTGGTGTCACCTTCGATGCCTCATGAGCTGTTCGCGGAACGATTCGGAACGTTCGTTCAGGAAGTGACCCTTGGGCTTGATCGTCCTTGCATTCCACTCGGTTCCGTGACGCTGGCCCGGAGCGGAATGGGAGCAGCAGTCGAACCGGATAAATCCTTTTACCTCGATCATGCCGAGGACCTTCGGGGGACCACGGAACTCGACCTGGAGGTCAACCCGCCGCCGGACCTGATCATCGAGGTGGTGGTCACTCACGGCGCGAAGCAGGCGATGACGATCTATCGCCGCCTGGGAGTGCCGGAAGTCTGGGTCTGCACGCGAAAGCGCCTTCGCATCTTTCTCCGCGGGGCCGATGGCCGATACGAGGAATCCGAGACCAGCGGAGCGTTCCCGTCGCTCAAAGCCTCAGAAATCTTCTCCTGGATCGATCAACCGCCCTTGATGCTGATGAACGACTGGCAGAGCCGGCTCAGAGCCTGGGTTCGGGATGAACTGGCGCCTCGGGTCCGGGGCGAGGAGCGGCGAGACGGTGAGTGAGGCGGACGGATCGAGGCCCCTGAACGTCGTCGTGACCGGCGGCGGAACGATCGCGCCGATCGACGACGTTCGGCACATTGCCAACGCCTCGACCGGCCGGTTCTCGGCGGCCATCACCGAGGCGTGGCTGGACCAGGGGGCAACGGTCTGGCACGTCCATGCCCCAACGGCCGAACTTCCGATCCGTCGCCATCTGAACGCGATCGACCTGGCAAGGCCGGCCGAGAAGCTTCGGCAGTCGCTGGACGCGCTGGCCGATCGCTGGAAGTCGCAGCAGGATCGGCTCCATCTGGTTCCGCTGGCCAGGGGAACCGTGTCCGACTACGCCGAAACGCTGGAAAGAATTGTTCGGGCTGGCCCGGCGGATGTGGTCATGCTGGCGATGGCCGTCTCGGATTACGAGCCGATGGTCAGGTCGGGCAAAATTGGTTCTGAAGCCGATCTGCTGACCCTTCACTGCCGAAAGACGCCAAAAGTGATTCAAGCGGTGCGGGACTGGGCCCCCGACGCCTATCTGGTGGGCTTCAAGTTGCTCTCGGGAGCCGAGCCGTCGGAGTTGATCCGGACCGCCGAGCGGGCGTGTCGGATCAACCGGACCGATCTGACGGTGGCGAACGATCTGCGATCGTATCGAGCCGGGCGCCATACAATTGTCCTGGTACGGCCCGATGCTCCAGTCGAGACGTTGGGACCGGAAGACGGCGATCGGGCCCGATTGCTGGTCGATCGCGTGGCTCGATGGGCAGGACACTTGGGCGAGCGCCGCTCGGCAACGTAATGCAGGGTCTCTGTCCGGTTGACCGAATTTGAGCGCCCGGCATGACGTGTGCCGTCTTCGTTCGGAAGAAGTCTTTTGGGTCGCACGCGCGTTGATCGTGTGACGATGGAACCTTCAATGATCGGCCGGAGACAGGGCGATCGACCTTGCCTCCCGAGCCCCACCTTGCCGAGGTCCCGATGGCTGCGACCGCAGAAACACCGAACGAACCGGCCCCCCTGCCCCACGCCGTCACGCTCGAAGACCAAGGATTGAGCGGGGTTGGAGAAACGTTCTGGAACCTTCCGCAAGCGGTCTTGGTCGAACATGCGCTGGGCCGAGGAGAGGGCCAACTGGCAGACTCAGGGGCCGCGGTGTTCCGGACGGGGGCTTACACGGGACGATCGCCGCAAGACAAGTTCATCGTGCAGGAACCGGAATCGGAAGGGGACATTGCCTGGGGATCGGTCAATCGGCCGATCGCGTCGGAGGTGTTTGATCGCCTCCTCGGCCGGGTGCAGGAGCATCTTCAAGGGCGAACCGTGTATGTGACCGACACGTTCGCCGGGGCCGACCCGGATCATCGGCTCGCGGTTCGGGTGGTCTGCGAACGCGCGTATCATGCCCTCTTCGCCCATCAGTTGTTCCTCATGCCGTCGGCCGAGCAGCAGCGGGCGTTTCGGCCCGAGTTCACCATTCTTGCCGTACCCGATTTCAAGGCTGATCCCAAGCGCGACGGCACGCGGAGCGAGGTGTTCATTCTGGTGAACTTCGCCCGGCGGATGGTCCTGATCGGCGGGACGCTGTACGCGGGAGAGATCAAGAAGTCGGTTTTCTCGATCCTGAACTACCTGCTGCCAAAGCAAGGCGTGATGTCGATGCACTGCTCGGCGAACGTCGGCGACGCGGGGGACGTGGCGGTCTTCTTCGGTCTCTCGGGGACGGGCAAGACGACCCTCTCGGCCGATCGCCGCCGACACCTGATCGGCGATGACGAGCACGGTTGGTCCGACGCGGGGGTTTTTAACATCGAGGGAGGATGCTACGCCAAGTGCATTCGGCTCGATCGGACCAACGAACCGGAGATTTACGGCGCGATTCGCTTCGGGACGGTCCTGGAGAACGTGGTCCTCGACCCCGAAACCCGGACCTGCCAGTTCGACGACGCAAGCCTGACCGAGAACACCCGGGCGGCCTACCCGATCGAGTTCATCCCCAATTACGTCCCGAGCGGGCGATCCGGCCATCCGAAGCACATCATCTTTCTGACCTGTGACGCCTTCGGCATCTTGCCACCGCTCTCCCGGCTCTCGCCAGAGCAGGCGATGTACCACTTCCTTTCCGGGTACACGGCGAAGATCGCGGGGACCGAGCGTGGTCTCGGCTCGGAGCCGTCGGCGACCTTCAGCGCCTGTTTCGGAGAGCCGTTCATGGTCTTGCCGCCGCAGCGCTACGCGGAACTTCTCGGGCAGAAGATGCGGCAGCATGGCACTCAGGCTTGGCTGCTCAACACCGGCTGGACCGGAGGAGGGGTCGGGGACGGTCGGCGGATTCCGCTGCCGTATACCCGGGCGATGGTCGACGCCGTGCTCTCGGGACGTCTCGACGAGGCCCCGCTGAAGACCGATCCGGTCTTCGGCCTCCGTCACCCCCTGAGCTGCCTGGGAGTTCCCGAGACGATCCTCGAACCCCAGGCGGCCTGGGCCGACCCGATCCGCTACGAGGAGGCCGCCCGACGGCTCGCCGAGCGATTCCGGAAGAACTTCGAACGATTCGAAGGAATTTCCCCCGCCATCGCCGAGGCCGGCCCCTTGCTCTCGGGGTGATCGCTCCGAATGGCCGAGCGAGACTCCCCCGAGGGATGGTCAAACCGAACCGGGCGTCGGGATGACCGCAACAGTCGATCCGAAGGACACGGCCAACCGTTGCCCCATCGGCTCAAAGCAAACCGAACTCAGTTGCACATTCGCCATCGCGGCCTCACCGAGCAACGCCCCGGTGGAGAGGTCCCAGACACGGACCTGTCCATCGTTGTGCCCCGTGGCCAGACTGCGGCCATCGGGAGCAATGGCCAGGCTTCGAGAGGTGCCTCCAGGCATCGCGATGTCGAGTTTCGATTTCCAGTCGGCCAGGGCATCCCAGGTTCGCAACCGACCTTCCAACCCGACACTGACCAGCGTCTGTCCGTCTGGAGTGAATGCCAGGGCAAGCAGCATGGAGCCGCGGCCGTGACCATTCCATCGGGCCACCTCGGTCCCCGTTGCGGCGTCGAGCACGGCAATCTCTCCGTGCCGTAAGCCCAGGACGACGTGTTTTCCATCCGGAGAGAGGGTGCATCGAGAGATCCCGGCCTGCTCGGTGTACTCCCACTGAATCTGTCCCTCGGTCAGCGACCAGCAGCGACAGAGATCGTGCTGATCGACCGAGATCAAGCGCTTGCCATCGGCGGAAACGGCCAGGCTCAGGCTCCGGTCGGTGCCGGGAAGGGTTTGACGCAGGTCGAGCGTCTCCTGATCACGCACCTCGATCGCCCCTGACTCTCTGGCGATGATCAGCGATCGCCCCCCCGGATCGAGCGCCATGGTCGCACATCGGCCAAGGCCGACCGAGGGGCCCTGGAACAATTCGCCTTCTTGCCCGAGTTGAAGCACCGTCGGACCCAGTGCCTTGTGATCGGAGTAGATGCGATCACCAGAGGAGTCGAACACGACCGACGAAACCAGGCCATCCTCCGGCAGCGTGATCTGCGAACGAGGCGCCTCAGGCTGCTTCAAAATCGGCACGGCCACCGCCGCCAACAGGGCAAGCAAGACCGCCAGGGCTGGGCACACGCCGATCCCTCGCGACCATGACCGGGACCGGGACCGGGAAGCGTCCATGGGGTCACTCATCTCAAAGTCCTCCGACTGACGACGTGCGTGCAATGCCATGAACCATGACCTCATGTGCTTGGCCGGCGATTGACGGACCCTAGCCCCAAACCCAAAGAAAATCGAAACGAACCGAATCTCCCCACCTGGCCGACCTCCATCCTTCGAGTCGGGTCCTGATGACCGAACGGTGAGTCTCCGGTCGGGTCAGGTCGGGTCGGTTTGAAGGGGATCCGATCCGGTCCACCAACAGATTCGCCAAGAAGCCGAAATCATTCGGGGACTTCTTCCCCGATCTCAAAAAAAGATTCGAGAACGCTCGAGAGAGCCTGTGGGGTAACCAAGTCATCGCATTCGGGCTGACTGGCACGACACTGGAATCCGAAACGCTGGAGGCGTAGGCTCAAGGGGCCATCCCGGGCGAGGTGTCTCTGAAGGCTCGGGACGGCCATGCGAACGGTGGTTCCACCACGCGAAAACGGTCTCGTTGCCTGCCGTCGGTTGGTCCGAAGTCGTGACCAGGACTGCTCCAAGCGACACTCGCCCGGAAGGAGATGCCCCATGTCCTCGGCTCGGATTCCAGCATGGATGCTCGTTGCGATCGGAATCGGATTCCTGCCGCTGGATTCTGCGGTTTCTCAGGAGCGTTCGAACGCTCATCGAGCGACCGAAGCACGCCCGAACGTGCTATTTCTGGCGATCGACGACCTGAACGACTGGACCGGATTTCTCGGAGGGCATCCGCAGGCGAGCACGCCGAATCTTGATCGCCTGGCGAGCCGGGGGGTGGTCTTCGATCGAGCCTATTGCGCGGCTCCGGCCTGCAATCCGTCCCGGACGGCCTTGTTGACGGGCATTCGACCGTCGACCAGTGGGGTCTACCTCAATCCCCAACCCTGGCGAGCGGCGATGCCCGATGCCGTGACCTTGCCGCAGCACTTCATGGCCGCCGGTTACGAGGTGCTGGGCGGCGGCAAGATTTTCCACGGCCCGTTCAACGATCCGGCTTCCTGGCACCAGTACTTCGATCGGCCGAGCGACCCGAAACCCGAAGCGACCCCGGTCAACGGGATTGCCCGAACCGCCCATTTTGACTGGGGTCCGGTTGACGTGCCGGATGAGGCAATGGGGGATCATCAGGTGGTGGACTGGGCCATCGAGCAGCTTGCGCAGGATCGCAACGCCCCCCTGTTCCTGGCCGTCGGCCTGTACCGACCGCACCTGCCCTGGTACGTCCCGAAATCGTATTTTGACGCCTTCCCGATCGAAACCATTCAGCGGCCGGAGGTCCCCGACGACGACCTCGATGACCTTCCTCCCGCCGGGATCGCCATGGCCAGGCCCGAGGGAGATCATCGGAAGGTGCTCGAACATGAGCAGTGGGATCTGGCCGTGCAAGGCTATCTGGCCAGCATCGCCTTCGCCGATCATCAGGTCGGCCGGTTGCTCGATGCCCTGGACCGCAGCCCGATCGCCGAGAACACGATCATCGTGACCTGGGGGGACCACGGCTGGCATCTCGGCGAGAAGCAGCACTGGCGAAAGTTTGCCCTGTGGGAAGAAGCCACGCGAGTGCCGTTGCTCATCACCGCGCCGGGAGTCAGCGCGGCGGGGGTTCGATGCGATCGGACCGTCTCGCTCATCGACCTTTACCCGACCCTGATCGAGCTGTGCGGCCTTCCTGAACGTCCGGAGCTGGAAGGCCGAAGCCTGGCCCCCCTGCTCCGCGCCCCTTCTCGATCGTGGGACCACCCGGCCCTGACCACGCACGGTCGAGGCAATCACGCGGTTCGATCGGAGCGCTGGCGATACATCCGTTACTGGGACGGCTCGGAGGAATTGTACGACCACGACGTCGACCCGATGGAGTGGCACAATCTGGCCGAGGCTCCCGAATCTCTCGCGATCAAGGCCGGGCTTGCCGCAATTGTTCCGAAGGAGGAGGCCCCCAACGCCGCGGTCGAACCGAACGGCGAGGGCGAGTGATCCCCTCAGGGTTCTGACTACTGTGGGATCACCGCCCCCGCAGGATGTTTACTCCCGTTCGGTCTCGGTCAGCAGAAAGACGGCGAACGAGGCGAGCCAGTGTTCCCCGACGTAGTCGCCGCTGGTGACGTGATCGAGGGCGGCCCGAGCGTGCTGTTCGGCCGAGGAACGGAGAGCGTCCCGCGCGGGGTCATCCTCGGCCAATGCTCGGGCGATGCTCCGCATGCACCAGGCTCGACTCAGATTCAGGCCGTCGAGGTGAACGAGTTGCGGATCGGAACGATCGGTGACCTCGGCGGGCTGAAGCAAGGGTTCCGGCTCGCCCTGGGCCACTTCCGGAAGGAATCGGGAAAACCAATGCCGAAACTCAGCGGTGGAAAGCACGCGCCGCATGAGGTCGGCCTCCATCAAGGCGGGGGAGAAGAAGTCGGCCCCGCTCGGCTCCCAATGGGCCGGGGCGTCGGTATCGGTGTCGAAGTAGGTCCGTGCCCGCTCCTCAATCAGGAGTCGGAGCCGGTTGTTGTTCAGCGCCCTGGCATAGTCGTGCGCGAAGGCGAGGCCGAAGGCAGTGTTGGGGTGGACCCCGGTGCGGATCGGGTAAGTCTGTTTCGGGAAGTAATCGAGGTAGCGGTTAACGATGACGGTTTCGAGCGGGCGGAGATGATCGCGCCAGATCAAGGCGTCGGGGTCGTCCCAGGCGTCAAGTTCCTCGACCAGCTTGAGCAACCAGGCCCAGCCGTAGGGCCGTTCGAACGACCGGCGATCGGGATGGTCGAAGTAATCGGCCTCGGCCTGCAGGTTCTCGGCGGTCAGATGAGCGCCGAGGGTTTGACGGATCGTCGCGGCCTCGGGCAGATCCGGGAATTGCCGGAGCAATCGCACGAGCATCCAGTGGCCATGCACGGCCGAGTGCCAGTCGTATGCCCCGTAAAACGCCGGGTGGAGTCCGCGGGGAGCGTCGAGATCGTCTGGCCCGCTGAGCACGTGTTCCGGCTTGTTCGGATATTCTCGGACGATCGCCTCCAGTGCGATCCGGGCAAAGGCGGAGGCTCGATCACGGTCGAGGGAGACGGGAGGCTCGTCGGAAAAACCGGCCTGAGGCATGGTGACTCCCAGAAGGCAAGCCAGGAAACCGAGACATCGACGCCGGGTCATCTGCCATCCTCGCACCAGGGGATGATGCTCATTCGAAACGCGTCCTCGATCCATCCGACCGACGCAACGCCCAGGTCAGCGTACCATCCAGCCGCCGCCGACCGAACGGGCCACCGCCGGGGGCACTCACGCGGCGGCGCAAGGTGCCGCTTCGGGATCGGTCCTTCGTCTTCTGAAGGTTGACAAGACTCGTCCCAGAGGGTCCGCTCGCGAAACACGTTGAATCCGCGTGAACAGGAGGGCTCGATCAAGAACCGCGATGGAAGGCGGAGACGCTGTCTGAGCTTGCAGGTTGTCCCTTGTCGTCGCATGCTGGATCGGGGAGGTGCGGTTCTCTCCACCGTGCGATCGAGTCACTTCCGGTTCCCATCGAGATTGTCCGCCATGCGTTTTGCCAGCCTCGCCACGTGGATCGGATTCGGCGTCCTTCTGGTGTCGGCAGCTCCGACGAGGGCGGACGAGGAAACACGCTACCTGATCATCCACGCCGACGACGCGGGGATGTGCCACTCGGTCAACCGGGCGACCATCGACGCGATGGAGCAAGGGATCGTCTCGTCGTGCAGCATTATGATCCCCTGTCCATGGGTCACGGAATTCGCCGAGTACGCAAGGGCAAACCCGGAGAAGGATTACGGCGTCCACCTGACCCTTAACTCCGAATGGGACCACTACCGCTGGGGCCCCGTCGCAGGCCGAGATCGCGTGCCGAGCCTGGTGGATGAGGATGGCTACCTACACGACAACGTCGAGGCCGTGGCCCGCCTGGCCGTGGCCGAGGAGGTGGAGATCGAGCTGACCGCCCAGATCGAGCGGGCGAAGGCGCTGGGCATCCCGCTCTCGCACCTCGACACCCACATGGGAGCCCTCGTGAGCCGTCCCGATCTGATCGAGGTCTATGTCTCGCTGGGGTTGAAGTATGACCTGCCGATTCTCTTCGTCCGGGAGGTGGAAGGGCCGGTCGTCGAAGCCTATCCAGCGCTCCGGGAACGCGGCAAGCAATGGCTGGCCGCGCTCGACGAGAGACGCCTGCCCGTCCTGGATGGGCTGGCCCAGTTCTACGGCGGGGAGACTCACGAGGAACGGGTCGAGAACTACATCGAAACGTTACGGACCCTGCCGCCCGGCGTCTCGCAGCTCATCATCCACTGTGGCTACAACGACGACGAACTGCGGGCCGTGACGACCAGCGCGGAGCGCCGAGACGGTGATCGGCGAGTCTTCACCGATCCCGCAACCATTGCCGAGATCGAGCGGCTTGGGATCAAGGTCATCACCTGGCGAGACTTTCGTGAGATGACCGAAGCCTCAGGCCGCTGATCGGCCCGGTGACGATCGGGATTACGGCTGGGGCCGATTCGATTCGTCTTGGATGGCCTCCAGCAGCATCGCCGAGAGCGCCGACGCGGCAGCGTCCAGTTGCTCCGCCGCCTCGGCGCGGCCCTGATTGCCGGGGTTCGGCCGGGCAAGCATCACGGTCAAAACGACCGGCCCGAGTTCGGGGCGTTCCCACCAGCCCGATTTGACCCGGGTGATGGGGTCGGAGTTGAGGCTCCCCCCCTTCACGAAATGGCGTCCTTGCAAGCCGTGGAGATCCTCTTGAACGATCACCGCGTCTCGCATCGCGGCCAATGTCTCAGGGCTCACGCCGGGAAGCTCGCCAGCGGCGAGGCGAGCCAGGACCGCGGCGAGCGAAGCGGCCGACGCTTCGTTATCGCCGGTCACGTTGCGAGGAGCGAGCATGTAGCGCCGGGCGACGATCCCACGGAAGGCCGGATCGATCGCGTGAATCGCGGCCGTCAAGGCGTCGGGCCCGCCGAGGATGGCCGTGATGGCACTCGCCGCCGCGTTGTACACATGGTTCGGCGCGTCGATCGATCCCATCATCACCCCGCCGAGCGTTCGAACCGAAGCGCCCTGAAGGGCCGTTCGAATGTCGTCGCGTTGCTCCGGAGTGTACGGCGTCATGGCCGGGTGATGATCGCTCAGGGCCTCGTCGAGGCCGGGAGGGGTCGCATCGAGATCGTCGGCAAACCTTGCGAAAAGGGCGACCAGATAGGCCGTTTTGATGGCACTGGCCGAAGGAAGGGCGACCTCCGGATTCCTCACAAACCAGGGGGCTCCCCCCGCTGGGCCGACCCAGACACTGACCGCCAGCCCGTCACCAAGTGGTTGCAGCACCTCTTGAACGCGCTCGTCGAGCGAAGTGGCGTTGGGAGAGTCAGGACCAAGGGCTTCGACCTCGATGGGCCAAGCGATCAACACCAGGAAAACACACTGGACCGCCAGGACCGCTCCAGAAATCGTCTGGGACCGCACGAGACGATCGAGAAGCATCGGGACCTCGGGGAAAGATTTCAGGAATGGGGGAGCCGACTCGGGAGGGATCATCCGGATCACCCTCCTGGAGAGTCCTCAATCGGAGTCGAACAGGCGTCGCAGGGCTTCGGGAACGCGGCGAGGCCGGAGCCGTTGCGGGTCGAGCGCGACCCAGACTGTGCGAACCCGGGCCAGAACCAAGTCATCCGCGGGCCGGGTAATCTCAACGAAGCGCTCAAAGGTCGCTCCGTCGGCTGCTCCGACCCAGGTGAGCGCGAGAAGCTGATCGCCGGGAAGGGCCGGCCGCAAATAGTCAATCTCGTGGCGCCGAACGACCCAGAGCAGCGATTCGGCATACTCGGGCGTGGCCACAGCCGACCAGTGAGCGACGGCCGCGTCCTGAGCGTATCGGAGGTAGACGACATTATTGACGTGTCCCATCCGGTCGATGTCCCTGGGATCAACCTGGATGGGCAGTTCGAACCGGTGACTCCCCGACACGTCAACGTCCTCCATCACCCGTTCCGCAGGTGAGCATGGGCAAGGTTACTGCCAGGAGCCTTCGCGGACCTCAAAGCTGCTCCCCTCGGATTCGATCCCGGGACATCGTCCCGTTCTGAAGCGGGTCTGCAAAGCCAGAGGAACTGCGATCCGAGTGGACGAGTGATTCTCTCGCCTGCGACCGGCCGGGTCAAAGGGCGGGATCGCGGCCTTGTCATCCGTGGGGGGAGCCTTCGGGCAATCCGTGTCGACCGCCGACGGGCATCTTCAAGGAGGCAGCCGGCCCAGGAGACGCTCCGCTCTGGTGTGAGAGTCCCCAAGGCCTCCCAAGCGGCGTCGAGAGGAATCGATTGGAGAACAAGGGCGATCTCGCTTGGAGAGATCGGGGCGTGAGCGTAGACTAGAAGGCCTTGCGGTCGGGCTTCGGCCTCGACCGTCCCCTGGGCAGAGTGGAATTGCCGGGCACCCTCGGGGGAACCTTGCGAGTGTTGCAAGGGACGATGCCAGCCCCGGCCAGGTTCGACGCCAATTGACCAATGGCGCCCGATCGTTCGCCACGGGATCCCAAGGCTCCTCCCGTGCAAATGCGGCGTCGAGTGGAACTCGATCGCCCGATCGGTCCTCCGAAGGGTCAGGTTCTGGTGGCTCCCGGCCGGATCTCAAGGGATCCGGTGAGAGGTAAGCTCTCCAGAAACCGCGACCGGGGCGAATCGAGCAGATCGAGGGCCGATGCCTCGATCCGGCACGATGCAACTCGTGAGGTCGAACCCCGCAGCGGAGCCGAGGTTTTCGACGGAGAGTCGGTGACACGATGACGACTGGAACTCCGTTCCCGGAACTGACGGCCGAGGAAGCGGCCGAGCTGATTCCTCCCGATGCCCTGCTTGCCGTCTCCGGTTTCACGCCGGCCGGCTCTCCCAAGGCGGTACCCCGAGCCCTCGCCCAGAGGGCCCGGGCGTTGCACGAATCGGGCCAGCCATTCCGGATTCGCTTGCTCAGCGGCGCATCGACCGGCGAGGCCTGCGACGACGAGTTGGGCAAGGCCGAGGCCGTGAGCTGGCGTGCCCCCTACCTCACCTCGGCCCCCCTGCGGAAGCTGGCCAATACGGGGAAGCTCGACTTTGTCGACATGCACCTTTCGCACGTCTCCCAGGTTGTGCTCGAAGGGTTCCTCGGACCGATTGACGTGGCCGTGGTCGAGGCGACCGAGATCACGCCCGATGGCAAGGTCTACCTGACCACCGGCATCGGCAACGCCCCGACCTTCCTGCAATATGCCGACAAGGTCATCATCGAGCTCAACGCCCGGCACTCGCCGAGGCTCCGGGAGATGACCGACATCTTCATGCTCCCGCCGCCCCCGAACCGCCGCCCGATCCCGATTCACGACCCCCTCGACAAGATCGGCACCCCGCACGCCCTGGTCGATCCGAAGAAGGTGATCGGGATCGTTCAGAACGACGAATCCGACGGCGGCCGTGGTTTCGCTCCTCCCGACGAAACCAGCCGAAGGATCGCGGCGCACGTCTCGCAATTCCTGCTCGACGAGATGGCCGTCGGGCGGATTCCGAGCGGATTCCTGCCGCTGCAAAGCGGCGTCGGCAACGTCTGCAACGCCGTGCTGGCCGGCCTGGCGGAAAGCTCCGACTTTCCCAAGTTCAAGGTGTTCACCGAAGTCCTTCAGGACGCGATGCTCGACCTGATTTCCGCCGGCGGCGTGCTGGGCGCAAGCACCTGCTCGCTCACGCTTTCCGACGAAAAACTGAGCTGGCTCTACGACCACTTCGACGAGTTCGCCGATCGCATTGTGCTGCGTCCTCAGGAGATCTCGAACAACCCCGGCCTCGCCCGACGCCTCGGAGTGATTGCGACCAACACGGCGATCGAGGTCGACATCTACGGCCACGCCAACTCAACCCACTTTTTCGGCACCCAGGTCATGAACGGCCTGGGGGGCAGCGGAGACTTCGAGCGAAACGCGTTTCTCTCGATTTTCATGTGCCCGTCGGTCGCCAAGGGGGGGAAGATCTCGACCATCGTGCCCATGTGTTCGCACGTCGATCACAGCGAGCATTCGGTGCAGATCATCGTCACCGAGCAAGGCCTGGCCGACCTGCGGGGCCTGGCCCCCATTCCCCGTGCCAAAAAGATCATCGACCACTGCGCCCACCCGGCCTTCCGCGATTATTTGCACCACTACATCGAATCGAGCCCACAGGGGCACATTCGCCACAACCTGCAACGATGCTTCGAGCTGCACACGAACTTCCTCGAACACGGCGCCATGCTGCCAGACCTCGACCTCTCCCAGTTCGGGCCTCGCTGACACGGCAAGGGCCACCCCTCGGCCCGGAAGGAGAGAACGCCCATGATCGAGAAGGATCTGAACATCACCGTCGATTTTCCTCCAAGCTCGTACGAGCAATGGCGGAAGAACGCCGAGGCCGAACTCAAGGGCGCGCCGTTCGAGAAAAAGCTCGTCGGCCGGACCTTTGAAGGCATCGACATTCAGCCCCTGTACACGGCCGACCACTGGTCCGCGGCCGGTGATCCGTCCGGATTCCCGGGGTTTGCCCCCCTGACCCGGGGCGATCGCGTGCTCGGCAATGCCGTCTCGGGCTGGGATATTCGCCAGGAGCATCTGCACCCCGACCCGGTTGAGGCAAATCGGGCCATCCTCGACGACCTCGAACACGGTGTGACCTCAATCCAGCTTCGTCTGGATGCCGCCGCCTGCGCCGGGCTCGACGCCGACGATCGCGCGGCCATCGGCCTCGCCGGGCACGATGGGGTGATGGCCTATTCGCTCGGGGATCTCGATCGGGTGCTCGAAGCCGTTCGGCTCGACATCGCCCCTGTCTCAATCGACTGTGGAGGGGCGTTCCTGCCCGCCGCGGCCCTGCTGGCGGCCCAGTTGCAGCGGCGAGCGATCGACCCGGCTTCGGTTCGATGCGCCTTCAACGCCGACCCCATCGGCGCCTTGATGCGAGACGGTCGCCTCGGTGTGCCGCTCGACTCGGCGTTGACGGAGCTGGCCGATCTGGCCGTCTGGACCGCTTCGAAGTATCCGAATGCCACATCCGTGGAGGTCGGCACCGGCCCGTACCACCATGCCGGGGCGTCGAGCACGCAGGATCTCGCGTTCGCCGTGGCCACAGGGCTCGAATACCTCCGGGCGATGACCGCGGCCGGGCTCGACGTGAACACGGCCGCCCGGCAAATCGCCTTCGGGGTGAGCCTCGGCACCCAGTTTTTCCGGGCGATCGCCAAGCTCCGGGCCCTCCGGGCGATGTGGGCTCGCGTCGTCGCCGAGTGCGGCGGCGACCCCGATACCGGCCGCACGATGCAGCTTCGGGCCCGAACCAGCCGCCGCGTGCTCACCAGCGTTGACCCCTGGGTCAACCTCTTGCGAAACACGGTCTGCTGCTTTGCCGGGGCCGTGGGAGGAGCCGACGCCATTGGCACGGCTCCGATGGACGCCGCCATCGGCCTGAGCGACCATTTCACCCGGCACCTGGCCCGCAACACGCAGATCATCTTGCAGGAAGAGTCTCACCTGAACCGCGTGATCGACCCGGCCGGGGGCTCCTGGTTCCTCGAATCGCTGACCGATCAACTGGCCGAATCGGCCTGGCAACTGTTCCAGCAGGTCGAGGCTCGCGGTGGAATGATTGCCGCCTGTCTCGATGGCTGGGTTGCGGAGCAAATCACGGCGGTCGAGACCGCTCGGGAGAAAGACATCGCCACCCGCAAGCTCGTGGTCACCGGCGTGACCGAGCATCCCGACGTTCGGGAGGAACGGCTCGTCCGCACCCGCCCCGATTACGCCCGGCTCCGCGCCGAGGCCTCCACGCGGCTCGTCGCCTGGCGTCGGGACCACCAATGCGGTGACTCGCTGAAGACTGTCGCCGAGGTCGCTCGCGACACAAACCGCTCCCCCGGCTCGCTGACCGAGGCCGCCGTACAGGCCGCCCTCGACGGGGCAACGCTCGGCCTGCTTCACGCAACCCTGGCTGAGGCGTCAACCGGTGGGAAACCGGCCCAGGTGACTCCTCTGGCCGTCCATCCCTACGCCGCCGCGTTCGAGGAACTTCGGGCCGCCGCCGACCAACTCGCCGAGCAAACCGGCCAGCGTCCCCGCGTTTTCCTGGCGAACCTGGGGAAACCGGCCGAGTTTATTGCCCGATCAACCTACGCCGTGAACTTCTTCCAGGCCGGTGGCTTCGAGGAGGTCAACAACGACGGTTTTGCCGATCCTCAAGCCGCTGCCGCCGCCTTCGCCCAGAGTGGGGCGAAGATTGCCGTCATCTGCTCAACCGACGCGAACTACGACACCCTGGCCGAACCCCTGGCATCGGCCTTGAAGGCCGCCGGGGCTCGAACCGTCATCCTGGCCGGCAATCCGGGAGCGGGCGAGGCCCGATACCGCGCGGCCGGCGTCGATCGATTCATCTTTATCCGATGCGACGTCCTGGGGACGCTCCGGGATCTGCTGCGCGAGGAAGGGGCCCTGCAATGAGCACGATCCCAAACTTCAAGGATATTCCCTGGAAGGGCGGTTCCGCATCCTCGGTCGATCGAACGCGGTGGCAAGCCGCCGCCGAGGCCGAGGCTGGTCGGCCGATCGAGTCCCTCGCCCGGCCGACCCCCGAAGGGATTCCCGTCCGGCCGCTCTACTCATCGAGTGACCTCGACGGGCTGGACCATCTCCAGACGATGCCCGGCCTCCCGCCGTTCGTCCGGGGGCCGTACACGACGATGTACGTCGTCCGCCCCTGGACCGTCCGGCAGTACGCCGGGTTCTCGACGGCCGAGGAGTCGAACGCCTTCTACCGCCGCAACCTCGCCGCGGGTCAGAAGGGGCTGTCTGTCGCCTTCGACCTGCCGACCCACCGCGGCTACGACTCGGACAACCCCCGGGTCGCCGCCGACGTGGGCATGGCCGGCGTCGCCGTCGATAGTATCCTCGACATGAAGATTCTGTTCGACGGGATTCCACTCGGGGATATCAGCGTTTCGATGACCATGAACGGCGCCGTCCTTCCGGTGATGGCACTGTACATCGTCGCCGCCGAGGAACAGGGGGTTCCCCAGGAAAAACTCGCCGGGACGATCCAGAACGACATCCTCAAGGAGTTCATGGTCCGGAATACATACATTTATCCCCCCGAGCCGAGCATGCGGCTCATTTCCGACATTTTCCGTTATACCTCGGCTCACATGCCGAAGTTCAATAGCATCAGCATCAGCGGATACCACATGCAGGAGGCCGGCGCGACGGCCGACCTGGAACTCGGCTACACGATGGCCGACGGCCTGGAGTACCTTCGCTCCGGCATCCGGGCGGGCCTGAGTATCGACGAGTTCGCCCCCCGCCTTTCCTTCTTCTGGGCGATTGGCAAAGACATCTTCATGGAGATCGCCAAGCTTCGCGCGGCTCGCCTGATCTGGGCAAAGATCGTCAAGGGGTTCGACCCGAAGAACCCCAAGAGCATGTCCCTTCGAACCCATAGCCAGACGAGCGGGTGGAGCCTGACGGCCCAAGACGTGTACAACAACGTGATCCGCACCTGTATCGAAGCGATGGGAGCGACCCAGGGTCACACGCAGAGCCTCCACACCAACTCGCTTGACGAAGCGCTGGCGCTTCCGACCGACTTCTCGGCCCGGATCGCCCGCAACACTCAGCTTTTCCTTCAGGAAGAAACCGACACCGACATGGTGGTCGATCCCTGGGGCGGCAGCTATTTCATCGAGCGTCTGACGCACGAACTGGCCCACCGGGCCTGGGCTCACCTGTACGAGGTCGAGCAACTCGGCGGCATGGCCAAGGCGCTCGAAGCCGGTATTCCCAAGATGAGGATCGAGGAAGCCGCCGCGCGGACCCAGGCCGATATTGATTCGGGCGTGCAAACCATCGTGGGCGTGAACAAGTACATTCTTGAGCGCGAAGATCCGATCAAGGTTCTCAAGGTCGATAACCACGCCGTCCGAGAGGCTCAGGTCCGCCGACTGGCCGAACTGCGGGCGAACCGTGATCAAGCCGCCGTCGATTCCACGCTCAACGCCCTGACCGAGGCCGCCCGATCCGGCTCGGGCAACATGCTCGAACTGGCCATCGCCGCGGCCCGAGCCCGGGCGACCGGAGGCGAGATCAGCCTCGCCCTCGAAAAGGTCTACGGACGGCACAAGGCGGAGATGCACGAAATCAGTGGGATTTATGCCCGTCAGTTCGGTGAGCGCAAGGGGGCGGTCGCTCGCGTTCAGCAGCGGGTCGAGCAATTCCTCGAACACGAAGGCCGACGCCCCCGAATTCTCATTGCCAAGCTCGGCCAGGACGGGCACGACCGCGGTCAGCAGGTCGTGGCCACCGCCTTCGCCGATTTCGGCTTCGACGTGGATGTCGGCTCCCTGTTTCAGACCCCCGAGGAAGCCGCCCGAGTGGCCGTGGACAACGACGTCCACCTGGTTGGCGTCAGCTCGCTGGCGGCCGGGCATTTGACGCTGGTTCCCGCCATTCGCAAGGCGCTCGACGACCTTGGCCGCGACGATATCCTCGTGGTCGTTGGCGGTGTCATCCCTCCTCAGGATTACGAGGAACTGTACCGCTCCGGCGCGGTCGCCGTCTTCGGTCCTGGGACCGTGATCACCGACGCCGCCCTCAAGCTACTCAACCTGCTTGATCCCCAGGACCACGAGGAACCCGCCGGCGCCGCCTGATGCGTCCGGACGACGACCGATGGCCCGTGACCTGACCCTGTTGAGCCCGCCATGACGCTCCCGCCCGAGCCCCCGATTCCCCCCGCACGACGACGGCTCTCCGCCGAGCAGTACGTTGAGGGGGTTCTGGCGCGATCGCGAGGCGTGCTCAGTCGGTTCATCACCCTGATCGAGTCGCGCCGGGCCGACGACCGTCATCTGGCCCGTCGCGTCCTGAACGAGTTGTTGCCTCACACCGGCCACTCCATCCGCCTGGGAATTACGGGAGTTCCCGGCGCGGGCAAGAGCACCCTGATCGAGGCCCTGGGCCTGAATCTGATCCACGCCGGCCACCGAGTCGCCGTGCTGACGATTGACCCGTCCAGCCGGATCACCGGCGGGAGCATCCTTGGCGACAAGACCCGCATGGAACACCTCAGTCTTGAGCCGAACGCCTACATCCGCCCCTCTCCGAGCGGGGCGACCCTTGGCGGCGTGGCCCGAAGCACCCGGGAGACGATGCTGGCCTGCGAAGCCGCCGGCTTTGATGTTGTGCTGGTCGAAACCGTCGGTGTGGGTCAATCCGAGACGACCGTTGCCGACATGGTCGATACCTTCCTCGCCGTCTTGATTGCCGGAGCCGGAGACGAGTTGCAGGGGATCAAGCGAGGGCTGATCGAGATGATCGACCTGCTCGCCGTCAACAAGGCCGACGGCACGAACCGTCCGCAAGTCCTCCGCGCCGTCAACCAGTATCGGAAAGCCTTGCGCGTGATGCACCCTCCCGAAAGCCCCTGGCAACCGCCGGTGCTGGCGTGCAGTGCGCTCGAGAATGTGGGGCTTGACGCGATCTGGAATCAGGTGCTGGA
The DNA here is from genome assembly GCF_009177065.1 of Tautonia marina. NCBI lineage: Bacteria > Pseudomonadati > Planctomycetota > Planctomycetia > Isosphaerales > Isosphaeraceae > Tautonia > Tautonia marina. The sequence goes on along the minus strand of NZ_WEZF01000001.1, from coordinate 648,627 downwards.
ACATCGCCAGACACTCGAACGAGTCGGGGTGTTCCAGCAGCGCCGGCAGAGCCAGGCGATTCGCTGGATGTGGGATCTGGTGAACGACCAATTGCAGCGTATCCTGAGAGAAGGACCGGGCATGGCGAACCTGACTGCGGATCTCGAATCGAAGGTTCGCGAGGGCCGGCTCACCGCCTCGGCCGCCGCGGATCGGCTGATCGATGCCCTCGGCCTTCTGGGCGCTCCCCCCCCGCCTTCAGACTGATGTTGAACCCCGACGCTGCTCCCCAACCTCTCCTCGCTCTCCCGATTGATCGATTTCCCTTCTCCCTGATTGGAGCCCCGAACGATGCCACGAACGGTTGAGGTCACGGAGCTTGCCCTCCGAGACGGTCACCAGAGCCTCCTGGCGACCCGCATGGCCCTGGAGGACATGACGCCCATCTGCGAGGACATCGACCAGGCCGGCTACTGGAGCGTCGAGTGCTGGGGAGGGGCGACCTACGACTCCTGCATCCGATTCCTCAACGAGGACCCCTGGGAACGCCTGCGAACGTTTCGCAAACTGATGCCCAACAGCCGATTGCAGATGCTCCTCCGTGGGCAAAACCTGCTCGGCTACCGTCACTACGAAGACACGGTGGTTGACCGCTTCGTCGACAAATCGGCCGAGAACGGCATGGATGTCTTCCGTGTCTTCGATGCCTTGAACGACATCCGGAACCTCCGCCGTGCTCTCGAAGCGGTTCGTCGCACCGGCAAGCACGCCGAGGGGACAATCTGTTACACTACCTCCCCTTTGCACACGGTCGACAAGTTCATCGAGATGGCCAAGCAGTTGCAGGATCTCGGCTGCAACTCGATTTGCATTAAAGATATGGCCGCGCTTTTGCGCCCGCAACCAGCGTATGAGATCGTCCGAGGGATCAAAGAGGCCTGCGGGCAGGATACGCTGGTTCATGTTCACGTTCACGCCACGACGGGCGTGACGCTCGTGAGCCTGATGAAGGCGATCGAGGCCGGGGCCGACATCGTGGACACCTGCATCTCCTCCCTGAGCCTCGGCCCCGGCCACAATCCGACCGAGGCCCTGGTCGAGATGCTCCAGGGCACCGACTATACAACCCGGCTCGATAAGGACCGCTTGCTGAAGATCAAGGACCACTTCGCCAAGGTTCGTCCGCGTTATGCTGAGTTCGAGTCGAAGTTCGTCGGTGTCGAAACCGAGATTTTCGACAGCCAGATCCCCGGCGGCATGATCTCGAACATGGAAAGCCAGCTCAAGCAGCAAGGGGCCGGCGACCGTGTGAAGGACGTGCTCAACGAGGTTCCCAACGTTCGCAAGGCCGCCGGCTACCCGCCACTGGTCACGCCGTCGAGCCAGATCGTTGGCACTCAGGCGGTGTTCAATGTATTGATGGGTCCGTACAAGGTTCTCACCGGAGAGTTTGCCGACCTGATGCTCGGCTACTACGGTGAAACCCTCGGTGATCGTGACCCCGAGGTCATCGCCCTGGCCGCCGCTCACGCCAAGAAGGAGCCGATCACCACGCGCCCCGCCGACTTGCTCAAGCCGGAATGGGAGGAGCTCCGCAGCAAGGCACTGGCCCTTGAAGGGTGCGACGGCTCGGATGAAGACGTCTTGACCTACGCCATGTTCCCGCAGGTCGCCCCGAAGTTCTTTGCCCACCGCGGCGAGGGGCCGATAAATCTTGGCAAGGACCCGGTGACCGCGGCGGCCGCGGCGGCAGCTGCCAGCCCGGCGGCGAAGGCCATCGACGCGAAAGGTCCCGTCACCAGCCCCATCACCTATCAGGTCCGCATCGGCAACACGAGCCACGCGGTGACCGTCGAGCCCTCGTGATCCGAGAAAGGACAGGAAGCGATGAGCGGCAATCCGAAGAAATCGATGGATGACCTGGTCGCGGAGCTCCGCAACCGCAAGGACCATCTCCGTCAAGGGGGCGGTCCCGATCGCCTGGCCAAGCAGAAAGAGCAAGGCAAGCTCACCGCCCGGGAACGCGTCAGTACCTTGCTTGACCCCGACAGCTTCGAGGAGTTCGGCCTCTTCGCACAGCATCGCCAGGTCCACTTCGGCATGGCGGGCAAGGAGGTTCCGGCTGATGGCGTCGTCACCGGAGCCGGTTCCATTGACGGCCGACTCGTCCACCTCGCCAGCCAGGACTTTACCGTGCTGGGAGGCTCGGCCGGTGAGGTCCACTCGAACAAGGTCGCCGATGTGATGGAGCAGGCGCTGCATACCGGCAGCCCCTTCATCTTCATCAACGACTCCGGCGGCGCTCGGGTGCAGGAAGGGATCGACTCCCTCTCCGGATACGGACGTGTCTTTTACACAAACGTGCAACTGTCGGGCGCGGTTCCTCAGATCTCGTTGATCTGTGGACCGTGCGCGGGAGGAGCGGCCTATTCGCCCGCCCTGACCGACTTCATCATCCAGACACGCCAATCACAAATGTTTATCACCGGCCCTCAGGTGATCAAACAAGTGACCGGCGAAGTCATTACGTCCGAGGCCCTCGGCGGACCCGACGCTCATATGAGCCTCTCCGGCGTCACCCACTTCATCGCCGAGAATGATGAGGAAGCGCTCTATCTCTGCCGACGCCTTCTCAGCTTCCTGCCCGCGAATAACCTGGAGGATCCCCCTCGGATTCCCACGGAGAACAACGTTGATCCGAACCCCGAGTTGGCTCGGATCGTTCCGGTCGAGCCGAAGCAAGGCTACGACATCCGCAATGTCATTTGCGGCATTGTCGATCAGGGCGATTTTCTCGAAGTTCAGGAAGGATACGCACGGAATGTCGTGGTCGGCTTCGCCCGCATCCTGGGCCGATCGGTCGGTGTGATCGCCAATCAACCGTCGGTGCTTTCCGGCGTACTGGACGTGAACGCATCAACCAAGGCCAGCCGCTTCATTCGGTTCTGCAACGCCTTCAATATTCCCTTGATCACGTTCGTGGACGTTCCCGGCTTCCTGCCAGGGGTCAAGCAAGAGCACGACGGGATCATCCGCCACGGCGCGAAGATGCTCTTTGCGTACTCGGCGGCCACGGTACCGAAGATCCAGGTCATCCTGCGCAAGTCGTACGGCGGGGCGCACCTGGCCATGTGTTCGAAGGATCTCGGTGCCGACCGCGTCTTCGCCTGGCCAACGGCCGAGGTGGCGGTCATGGGAGCCGAAGGGGCCGTCGAGATCGTCTTCCGCAAGGAGATGCAGGAGGCCCAGGACAAGTCCGCTCGCCGTGCCGAGTTGATCGAACAATACCGATCGACCTTTTCAAGCCCGTATGTTTCCGCCGGTCGCGGCCTCGTCGATGACATTATTGAACCCGCCGACACCCGCCGGCATCTCGCCCAGGCGCTGGAGTATCTCCATGCCAAGCGAGAGGTTCGCCCCCCCAAGAAGCACGGCCTCATCCCTCTTTGACCCGAACGGAGGACCACGCTCATGAACTCCGAGCCGAACGACCTGGCCAGGCTCGTCGAGGCCGTTGAGGCCCTCCGCCGCGAGGTCGCGCACCTTACCGATCGTGTCTCAGCCATGGAAGCCAAGGGGAACGCCGGCGCAACGGCCCCCTCGGTGGCCGCACCGATCAACGATGAACTCGTCTTTGTCATTGCCGCCGCAGTCGCGGCCTTCCTCGGCAAGCGGGCCCACGTGCGACAGATCCGGCTGCTCGGCTCGCCTGCCTGGGCTCAACAGGGCCGCGTCACCGTCCAGGCCTCGCACACCCTGGCGATCAAGCATGGTAGGAGCGAGCGTTGAAACTCAAAATTACGGTTGATGGCAACGTGTACGAGGTCGAGGTCGAGGTGGCCGAGCCGGAGACTCCCCGGCACAGCTATGTGCCCCCAATGGGCCAGGCTCGAGTTTCGGCTGCCCCTTCGAGCGCCGTCGCTCCCCCCTCGGCCGCCGCGGGCCACGCTCCCGTGGCCGACGAAAGCAAGGTTTGCCGCAGCCCTCTGGCCGGGGTCGTTTCCAAGGTCGCGGTCCAGCCTGGCCAGTCGATCCAGGTCAACGACGTTCTCATCGTGCTTGAAGCGATGAAAATGGAAACCGTCATCACCGCCCCGATCGCCGGAAAGATCTCCAAGATCAACGCAGCAGAAGGAGATGGCGTCCAGCAAGGTCAGGTCCTGATCGAGTTCGAATAACTCCGGCCCCGATCAACTCTCTGGAACAGGAACCTTCACGATGGCTCCCGTCAAGGCACTCAACCACATCGGGATCGCGGTGAAATCGATCGATGATCACCGTCCGTACTACGAGGAAACGCTCGGCGCCGAGTTCGAAGGAATCGAGGTCGTGGCGGACCAGAAGGTGCGCGTTGGCTTCTTTCGCATCGGAGATGTCCGCTTCGAGTTACTCGAACCGACTGATCCGACCAGCACCATCGCCGGTTTCCTCGACAAGCGCGGTGAAGGCATGCACCACGTCGCGTTCACCGTCGATCGGATCGAGGATCGGATCGCGGAGTGGAAAGCGGCCGGGCTCCGCATGATCGACGAATCCCCCCGCGCCGGGGCTCATCACATGCGGATTGCCTTCGCCCACCCCAAGAGCACTCACGGCGTGCTGACCGAACTGTGCGAACCACCGAGCAACCCTTAACCTCCCCGGATCGGTCCCCCCTCTCCGAGGAAGGTCATGGACCTCGACTTCCGACGCGACCCGAGCCTCCTGAGCACCATCGTCGATGAGATGGCCGACGGCGTGTTCACCGTCGACGCCTCGGGCCGCATTGTGGCCTGGAGTCGGGGGGCCGAACGGATCACCGGATACGCCAGTGAGGAGGTCGTCGGGCAATCGTGCCGGCTCTTTGAAGGAGCGCACTGCAAGGGATTCGCAGCACTCACCGAGCTGCTCCAGGGCTCGTGCGACGCAACAACCGGCACTTGCCATCAGGAATGCAAGCTCATGGCCAAGGACGGCCGCGAGGTGTCCATCCACGGCAGCGTTCGCCTGATTCACGAGGCGAACGGCCAGGTTGCCGGGGCCGTTTGCAACTTCTCTGACCTCACGCCGTTTCTTCAGGCCAACGAACGCATCGCGTTATTGGAAGAGCAAACGCGGAATCGAGACGCCTTCGGCAAGCTCGTCGGTGCCAGCACTCCGATGCAGGAAGTCTTCCGCCGGATCCGGCTGGCCGCGCACAGCGACGTAACCGTCTTCGTTTCCGGTGAATCCGGCACCGGGAAGGAACTGGCAGCCGGTGCGATTCACTCGCTGAGCAACCGCAAGGACCGTCCGTTTCTCGCCATCAATTGTTCGGCAATTCCAGAAACGCTGCTCGAATCCGAGCTGTTCGGGCATGTCAAGGGGGCCTTCACCAGCGCCGACCGAGACAAGATCGGCCTGTTCCAGGCTGCCGAAGGCGGCACCTTGTTCCTCGATGAGATTGGCGACGTTTCCCCCCTACTCCAGTTGAAATTGCTTCGGGTTTTGCAGGAACGGGAGATCCGTCGCGTTGGGGCTGACGCTCCAACCCGCGTCAACGTCCGTCTGATCACGGCAACGAACAAGAACCTGAAAGAATTGGTCGCTTCGCAAGCCTTTCGCGAAGACTTTTATTATCGCATTCATGTGTTCGAAATCCGATTACCACCCCTCCGCGAGCGGCGAGAGGATCTGCCTCTCCTTGTCCGCCACTTCATCGACCAACTCTCGAGAGAGTATCATCGACCCGTTCGAGGCATCGCCCGCGACGCCCTTCAGGCCCTGATGAATTACCCCTGGCCGGGGAACGTTCGAGAACTTCGGAACGCTCTGGAACACGCGTTCGTCACCGTCAGCGGCGACACCATCACCCTGCTCGACCTGCCCATCGAGGTCCGCACCGAACAACCCTCGGAACGGACGCCCCCTCCCGATTCCATTCCCCTGAGCCCTGCCGATCAAGCAGAACGACGCCGCATCCTTGAAGCCCTTGATCAGACTCGAGGGAATCGGACCGAAGCCGCCCGGCTCCTCGGCACCAGCCGCGTCACCCTTTGGAAAAAGATCCGCAAGTACGCGATCGATGCAGCCTCTGTTTCAGGTTAGCGCGCCAACTTAACACCTTAACACCCCCACGCTTAACACGCGGACCCATTTCACCGTTTTCGGGCATTACCGCCGCTGATCGAATTTTTCATCTCCAGACTCCACCTAAACTTACACCAATTTCCCCAACAGCCATCCGAGCCTTGGCCCGATTCGTGCTCTTGACGTGTTTCGTCGTTCGAGACCACGGATCACGTTGCCCGGAATTTCGGGACGCTCCTGCTGGGGAGCGTCGATGGAGAGAGTCCGACCATGAAAATCGAGCAATACTACCTGGGCTGCCTGGCTCATGCTTCGTACATGATCGTCGACGAGCGTACGGGAATCGCCGCGGTGGTCGACCCGCAGCGCGACATTGATCAGTACGTCCGCGACGCCGAGGCGAACGGTTGGTCGATCCGGTATGTGTTTCTGACGCACTTCCACGCCGACTTCCTCGCCGGGCATATCGAGTTGCGCGACCGTACGGGGGCTCATATCTATCTTGGATCTCGCGCCGAGGCCGAATACGACTTCACACCCGTCAAGGATGGCGATGTAGTTGAATTTGGCGACGTTCGCCTGGAAATTCTGGAGACTCCCGGCCACACTCCCGAGGGGATCTCGATTCTCGCCTACGACCTGACCAAGAGCGACACGCAACCCCACGCGGTCCTGACCGGCGACACACTGTTCATCGGCGATGTGGGCCGCCCCGACCTGCTCGCCTCCATCGGCGTCACCGCCGACGAACTGGCCGAAATGCTCTACAACTCAATCACGAATAAGCTTGTCAAACTTCCTGACGAAACCCTCATCTATCCGGCCCATGGCGCGGGTTCGCTCTGTGGCAAGCAGCTCAGCACCGAGCGGGTTTCAACCATCGGCGAACAGAAGAAATACAATTATGCCTTACAGCCCATGAGTAAGGAGCAGTTCATCAAGCTGGTCGAGGTTGACCAGCCCGACGCCCCCGACTACTTCGTTCACGACGCGATCCTGAACCGCAAGGAGCGATCGAGCCTCGACGAGACGATGAAGCGAGCCCTTCGGCCCCTCGATCTTGACGAATTCCTCCGCATTCGAGACGAGGGAGCCCAGGTCCTCGATGTCCGAGAAGCCGCCGACTTCGAAGGGGCCCACCTGGCCGGGGCCATCAATGTGGGCTTGAAGGGGCAGTATGCGACCTGGTGCGGCACGGTTCTGAGCCATGATCGCCCGATCGTGGTCATCGCTGAGACCGGTGACGAGGAGGAGGCCATCATGCGGCTGGGGCGGATCGGCTTCGATAACGCCGCCGGCTACCTCAAGGGAGGCATGGGGGCCCTCGACGGCCGGGACGACCTGCTTCGCTCGACTCCCCGCATCACCGCTCCGGCACTGGCCGAGCACCTCGCAAGCGACCAGGCTCCAGTCATCCTCGATGTTCGCTCGGAGAAAGAGCGCGACGCCGGCCGAATCGAACGATCGTTACACATTCCCCTTGGCCACCTGGTTGAACGAATTGACGAGGTTCCGGCCGATCGTGACGTCGTCGTTCATTGTCAGGGAGGATACCGATCGTCGATCGCCGCCAGCCTTCTCCGCAGGCATGGCCGAGACCGGGTCACCGACCTCGTCGGCGGCTACAAGGCATGGGCTGCCTCGAACGCTCCCACCGAGTCGGTGGGCAGCTGAGGCCGCCTGAACCTTGCGGCACCCTTCATCCTCGACCCATTCCACGAACGAACCAGAATCATGAACTCAAATGAACCGTCCGAGGGACGAGGGCTGCACGAAGCCACCAGTGAGGCGGGAGTCGATGTGATGGCTCGTCTTCTGGAGCGGGTCGAGCACATCGATCGCGTCGTCTCCCGCCTGGAACGACTCGCCGATGAGGCTCCCCCGTTGATGGCCACCGCCGTCGATGCGCTCGACGAATCGTGCCGGAAGCTCACCGCAACCGGTACCGGACCGGATGAACGGCTCGGCCATCTACTCCGTTTGGCCGAGCGGCTGACCGATCACGAGACCTCTCGGGCCCTTGAACGCCTGCTCGATCGAGCAGGTCAACTCGAACAGACCCTGGCAACACTCGATCAGCTTCCTGGGCTGCTTGCGGTCGTCGTCGATACCCTTGACGAGTACGCCGCGACCCTCGTGACCCAGGGAATTGATGTTGAGACGAGCCTTCGGCAGGGCATTCATGCCCTGCTCTGGCTCGGGCAGCGTGTGAGCGAAGCCGAACTGGAACGGCTTGGCATCCTGCTCCGCTCCGATGTGCTGGAACCGCACGCTCTGGCAGTCGTCGGCAAGACAGGACGAGCGCTGGCGACCTGTCATGAGAACACATGCTCGACCAAGACTCCGGAGCAGATCGGGCCGGTCGGTCTCATTCGAGCGCTTGGCGATCCCAACGTTAGACGGTCGTTGAGCTTCCTGGTCCAGGTCGGTCGGTGCTTCGGCCAGAATCTCGCCACCCCCTCCGACGACTAACCCCTGCCCTGCCCCGCAAACAGTATCCATGACGGGAGATCGGATCGTGGAACGACATCATCAGATCCTCATTGTCGGTGGTGGGACCGCTGGGATCACTGTGGCCGCGCGGTTGCGCCAGCAAGACCCCTCGCTGGACGTGGCGATTGTTGAGCCTTCGACAAAACATTACTACCAGCCCCTCTGGACCCTGGTCGGTGGTGGCATTTACAAGCCCGAAGACTCGGAACGAGAGGAAGCCGATCTCATTCCTCCAGGAACGACCTGGATCAAGGATGCCGTCTCGACGTTCGCCCCCGACACGCACCGGGTGACTACGAAGAATGGCGACATCATTACCTACGACTGGCTCATCGTCGCCGCCGGCATCCAGATCAACTGGGATAAGGTGAAAGGACTGCGCGACGCTGTTGGTCATGACGGTGTGTGCAGCAACTACGACATCAAGACCGTGCCGAGCACCTGGCGAAGCATTCAAGAATTCCGCGGCGGAACCGCCATCTTCACCCAACCCTCCGGCCCGGTGAAGTGTGGAGGCGGCCCTCAAAAGATCATGTACCTGGCAGAGGAAGCGTTCCAACGCTCGGGGGTTCGGAACCAATCTCGGCTGATCTTCGCCACCGGTACTCCTCGGATCTTCGCGGTCGAACCCTACGCCACCTCACTCGAAAAGGTCGTTGCCCGCAAAGGGATCGAACCCCTGTTCAAGCACAACCTGATCGAGATCCGCGCTGACCGCAAGGAGGCCGTCTTCCGCAAGCTCGACACGGGAGACGAGGTCGTGTTGAACTACAACATGATCCACGTCACCCCGCCGATGGGCCCTCCCGACTTCATCGCTCAGAGTCCCCTGGCCGATGCTGAAGGCTGGGCTGATGTCGACAAGTTTTCACTTCGCCATGTTCGTTTTCCGAACGTTTTCGCGATTGGCGATGCGTCAAGCTTGCCGACTTCCAAGACCGGGGCCGCCATTCGCAAGCAGGCTCCCGTGCTCGTCGAGAACCTGATGAACTGCATGAAGGGAGAGGTTCCCACCGCCTCGTACGACGGCTACACATCCTGTCCGGTCGTGACAGGATACAACAGCTTGATCATGGCCGAGTTCGATTATGACAAAAAGCCTGCCGAGACTTTTCCTTTCGACCAGTCGCAAGAGCGATTCAGCATGTTCTTGTTGAAGAAGGCAGGTCTTCCCTCGCTTTACTGGCATGGCATGCTCAAAGGTCGGGTCTGAACAGCGCAGAATCCTCGGGTCGCCCGATCGGATCGGGCAGCCCGAGCTCAAGTCGGTTGTGACGGTGGTGTCCCTGTTCGCGAGGAGATCGTCCTGTGATCGTCGTGCGTTCGATCGTCGCGGCCGTGGCCCTGGCAACGATTGCGCCGGAGATGCTCTCGAATGTGAGCGATCCCGTTCAGCTTGTCCTGAGCTTGGCGTTTGGCGCGATCGTAGGCTTTTCGCTCGGGCTGACGGGCGGAGGCGGTTCCATCTTCGCCGTGCCGCTTCTGGTCTACGGGCTTGGCATCCGTCCGAATGAGGCAGTCGGCATTTCGCTCGCGGCGGTGGGAGCAACCGCCCTGTTCGGCTTTTTCCAGCGGCTCCGATCCGGTGAGGTCGAAGTCCACACGGGTCTGATCTTCGCGGTCGCGGGGATGGCGGGGGCCCCGATCGGCTCCTGGATGAATGGCCAGTTGCCGGGCCCTCTCTTGCTACTCTTGTTTTCAGGGTTGATGGTTCTGGTCGCGTCTCGCATGTGGTTCAAGGCCAATTCTCGGCCTGCCGATTCGCTCGCCGTCCGTGCCCGCTTCGAACCGATCCCGAGCGACGAGCCCGGCCCGACCTGCCGCCGCGATCCCTCGGGTCGTCTGACAATGAGTACCCGATGCGCGATGCTGCTTGCCGGAGTGGGCTTGGTCACAGGGGTTCTGTCCGGCCTGTTCGGGGTCGGTGGCGGGTTCGTGATCGTCCCAGCGCTGGTCCTGTTCAGCGGCATGGGAGTCCACCGCGCCGTGGCCACCTCGCTGCTGGTGATCGCCCTGATTGGTGCATCGGGAGTGGGCTCTCTGCTGGTGGCAGGCAGACCGTTACCGCTGGGCATCACCACTCAATTTATTGTGGGAGGCCTGCTCGGCATGGTGCTCGGAACCCGTCTCGGCCGACAGCTCTCCGGCCCCCGGCTTCAGAAGGTCTTTGCCGGAGCGATCCTCGCCGTCGCCGCTTATATCGTGCTGGAACGCTTCATGTGAACCGAGCTCAAACGTCGCTCGTCACTCAGCGTTCATCTTCCGAGACGAAAGCCACTATACGTCACATTTAAAACAACCGCGTTCCACCCATTCCCTCTTACTGACAGTGGAGACGACCGGGGTCGAACCGGCAACCTCCTGCGTGCAAGGCAGGCGCTCTCCCAGTTGAGCTACGTCCCCAAACGATCGGGTGAAACTGGTAGAGTATTGTGACGTAAGGGAGAGTGGTTGACAAGGGGGATTGAGTGCGTCAAGGGAACTGATGCAGAAGCCAGGATTCGCAGGAGAGGCGGGCGAGGTTACGAGAGGCGAAGGGGGCGGCCCACCAGAGTAGTGGAGCCCCGTCGGGAAGTGTCTGGGCCTGGAGCCACTGGGTAATCATGGTTGGCGAAGGACTGACCAGCGTTCCGCGACGGGTCAGGCCCGAGGGCATCATCTGCTCGAATCGTACCGCGTAGTAGGGGACCTGGTCGTAGCGAAGCGAGGAGAGGTGGCGATCGATCCGGTGGGCGAGGGTCGAGGGATGCACCCCAAAAACCTCAATGAACTCTTTGAGATGCTGTTTCGGAGTACGAGGTTCCAGAGGGGGGCGCTGGGCGAGCGCGAGGAGATACGATCGGAACGCGTCGGGATGGTTGCGGGCGAGGTAATGGGTCAGACACCAGGCCAGCGCGTAGTCGGTCGGAGAGAGCTCCGAGCGAAGCATCAAGTGCGTGACCCAGGGCTCCTCGGGGCCAAGGCTGGCCCAGGCAGGGGAAACCTTGCTCGGCCCGGGCCCCCTGAGATGGGCCAGCAGGGCGGAAGGGTCCTGCAGGTCGATCAAGGTGGCCATGTGCAACGGGTTGACCCGGCCGAAGTTGGCGCGGCCGTAGTCTCCCCAGGCGGATCGGGGTCCCTCGGAGGAGTCGGGCGGTGCCGTCGGTGAATAATACTCGGCCAGGCCCTCAACAAGCCAGGGAGGCCAATCCGCCAGTCGAGGCTGAACGCCAATGTTCTGGAGGATCTGGTGAATCCCTTCGTGAGCGATCGTCTGGGGACGGCTCAGGGCAGCCAGTTCTGGGGCACGGAGGTCCTGCGGAGACGATTCGTAAAGGATGATCCGGTTCGACGCCACCTCGTAGTACGCGCGGACATCGGGATCGACGGGACGATAGCGACGGAAGGCGGCCTCGTCTCGGTAGATCACGGCCACGAGCGGAAACTCAGGCTCGGTGACGGGAATGCCGCCGTCTTCGAAACAGGCGGCCAAATCGTGGTAGAGTGCTTGCAGGAGGTCCGCCGCCTGTTCGCCGAAGGCGTTGCTCCCCTCGGTCAGGACGACGTAGGGCGAGCGTTCAATGACGCGAAACGTCTGCTCGCGGCCGTTTCGAAATGAGTTGGCAATCTGTCGCGCCGACCAGGGCCGAAAGGGTCGATCGGTAAGGACTTCGCCTTCGGGCCATCCCAGCGAACCGTCAGGAAGCTGCACGACGGGGCCACTGGGACCTCGAGCATAGAGGCGACTGACAAGAACTCGTCCGGAGGCGTCGCCGACAAGCATCCGGACTGGCTCTGCCGGAGCGGAAGGCCCCTTGGGCAGCGGTGCGGGGGTTGATGGGGCCGCGGTCGAGGCCGGCGAGATCCCGGAAAGATCGATCGGCAGCCTCAGCGTCGGCAAGTCCTCGATCTGGGTCAGCTCCAGGGAAGCGTCCGGCAGCGGCGATCGGATCGGGAGTCGGGGGCCATCCTCGGGAGCCTGGACCGAGGGAGGGCTCGGTGATGCCTTGGGCTCGGGGGACGAGACTCCCTCCCTCCGCTTCCGAGGCAACGGGGACGACTCCCCGATCGCAGACGAGACAGGAGCATTGCCCCAGACGCCGGAGTCGCCCCAGAACGAACGATTTGAACCCGATCGGAGCCGGCCAGCCTGCGCGTTCCTGGTCTCGACCGGCGCTGCCGATCGCTCGTCCGCTGGAGAGGGGCTCTCCCGCAACATTGCCAGGTCAACCCGGCTGGAGTCGACGGTACCAAGCCAGCAGTAATAGGCCGTCACGGCCATGACCGCAACCAGCGAAACGAGCAGGCCCGCTTCTCGAATGCCTCGCAACCGGGCGGATCGCCGGAGCGAGGCGGGGTCGAACGATTCGGAAGGGTGGGATCGGCGCTTGCGCTTTCGGACCGGATCGACAGGAGTGCGACGGCCATCCGACGCCCGGTCGGCGGGTCGGACCCCCTCGGAACTCGCCGGTAACGAAACGAACCCATTCTCTCGCCGGAGTCGCTCGGTGCGGGTTCTGGAGGTTGCAGACGGGAATACGGAACCGCACTGAGGACAGACGGACGGATTCAACGCTCCCGGCCGGCTTGCAACAAGCCGGCTCGCGCACAAGTCGCAACGGGTGGCGGTGGCGTCGCTCATCGACGCGGGACCCTCCTCATAACCTGACGAAGTACGGGCCGATCTGCTCGCCGGGATTCTCCAGCTTACCGCCCGTGGCACGGAGATGAAAACCCGAGGTGGCAATTCCCTGTTGTTCTTCTTCGACTCCGGAAGCCATAGGGATCGATCGTGACGCTAAAATCGGTCGGGCTCCGGGTCTCCGAAAAGTCTCATTCGCCCGAGTGTTCGATCGCCTTCCGCTCCCCTGTGATGAACCCGTCCGTTGGCACTCACACAGTCTGCGAAAGGCGATCGAGCTTCCAGGTCCCGGAGAATCGTCAGGCTGGGATGCCGCTGGACAGCACACGAACCCGGAAACCGAGCGCATGGCCCAGCGCAATCAGCTCACCGAAAATGTCTCCATAGGCGACGGCGACGTGGTTGCTCATGTAGTGGGCCATGATCGTTTCCATTGAGCATCCCAGGTCGGCAGCCATGAACGGCCACTGGCGGGTTGTCCCTTGCCACCACGACTCGCGGACATCGTCGGGCAAGGACACCGACTCTCCCCGCCCCACATCAAGCACCGGCTGACCGAAGCGGTCGATCCAGGCACGCGACCAGGTGATCTTGCCCGGCAAGCTTACCCCCGCGAACGTGCCGCCTGGAACCGGGAAGTAGCCGCTCGGCTGGCGGTAGCTGTGCACTCCGGCCAGGGAATTCACGTCGTGATTGAACGCATACGCCGAGCAACTGCCGGAATTGAGCAGGACCCAGAGGAACCGCCCCTCGTGCTTGGCCCCCCAGCGCACGTCGTGGAACATGACCGCGCCGGGCAACCCTTTGGCCTCCAGCAAGCGCTTCATCAGCTCCATCGGGACGAGACTCCCCTGATCGGCCTCGGTCGCGGTGATCAAGGGATGACCGTTCCCCTCGGGACGGGCATGAGAGTTGAGCAAGCCTTCGGCAAAGTCACTCGGAGGAAGCAAGTTGAGCAGACCGAGCTGATACTGCCACCCGATGCAGTCGGCCTGGAACTCGGCCGCGAGGTCGAGCACGGCCAGGTAGCCGCGCAGCTGCTCGCGGGTCGAATCTTCGGTGAAGTCGAGCGCGTCGGGTTCCCCCCAGTGGAAGGTCACGCCCCGATCGCGGACGAACTTGAAGGCGTCGTCCACGCGGTGGTCGTCGATCTGGCTCACGCGGTCGATGAGCCAGGCCTGGTCCACCTTGTGCTCGCTGAACCCCAGCGGCGCGAGGACGCGGGGGCCGAAATAGCCGTTGATCATCCCCATCGACGTATCGCCGAGCATGAGGGCGAGAATCCGTCGGCGCCGAATCTCGTCCAGGACCGTCCGGGCGGTCGAACCAGCCTGCTCAGAGACGGAGCACTGGTCGTGGATCTCGGAGGTATCGTGGTCGATTCGCCCCGCCTCGCACCACTGGGCGAGGTGATCCATGAAGCTCGCGTCGGCAGTCCAGTCGGCGGCGTCGGACCAGATCCGCGAGGCGGGCCGGCCGACACTCTCCAGCGAGGCCGCCGTGTTGAGCAACGCCACCAGGCCCGGCCAGGTGCCCGAGAAATTCGAGGCCAGCAGGAGCGGATTCCCCTTGCCTACCACGCCATCGACGGTATGAGGGGCGTAGGCCCAGTGGACGAACAGGCCGATCATCGGGTCATCGATCGGCCCGAGCCGTTCGATCGCCTCGTGGGGACGTGTGATCGGCCCCTCGACCAGATACGGCTCGCGGCCGAGCTTGCGCAGGGCGGCTTCGAGCCGGGCGCGGGCCTCCTCGAATTGCGGTGTTGCCCATTCGTTCGGCTTGGCCCGATAATCCCCTGGCCAGAACACGGCGACCTTGCGCGACATTGGACCGTCACTCCCCGATGCATGCCGATCGTGCGGCAAACCGATGTAGCGGTGGTTGAGGCACCATCCTCTCCGCCCGATCTTGCCACAGGAAGGCGATCACCGCCATCCCCGCCCGCCTTCAGTCCGGCTGGCTCGGATGATGCCGATCTCGGACCACGCGCAGGTCTTCGACGACCACCAGGCCACCGGACACCATCTCATCGAGAATCGGCAGCAAGGTGGCGATCCGATCGGCCCGGTCAATGATTTCGACCCGCTCGGGAAGATCCTGGGAGAGGCCGAGCATCTGGGCACGATGAATCCGGGAATTCCGGCCGTAGCCCATGACCCCGCGCGAGACCGTCGCTCCGGCAATTCCGAGGGCCCTGCACCGCTCGACAATCGCAACGGCAAGGTTGGTGCCGTGCCAGGTGTCTGAGCTTCCGATGTAGACGCTCACGCGTTGCGCATCGCCTTCGAGGGGCATCAGAGGGCTCCAGGCTGCTCGGAAGGAGAGACGTCTCGGACAACCCGAACCGGGCTCAGCGTGCTGAGCAGTTTCACCCCTGGGCCGATCATGCCCGCGAGTTCCACCAGGAGCGATTCGAGGCGATCCAACGAATCGACCACCTCGATCACCACCGGAGCGCCCAGGAAAGTATATTCGCTCAGGGAGTCGTGCACCTGACGATCCGAACCGAAGCCCAGTTCGGCCGTGAAAACGGTGGCACCGGCCAATCCCATCCCCCGAGCCTTCTCAACCACCGCCTCATAAAGCGGTCGGCCAAGGGCGCGATCATCGTTGTGAACGTAAAGCCTGAGCAAGGTGGCATCGACCGGAAGCATCACGGAATCTCCCTCGCCTCCCCTTCACCCTCGACACGAGGCTGGTCCGTCGTCGCGGCATTGCCCGGTGGCAGGGTGTCGCTCTTCGCGGCGCGTTCATGTTCCGAAATGGTCAACCCACGGGCCAGGGCCACTCCCAACGCCACGGCCAGGAAGCCGACAACCACCGTGGAGCCGACGTAAAGCATCCCCTGAACTCGTTCGCCTCGTTCCCAGAGCATCAGCGATTCGAAGGCGAAGGAGGAATAGGTTGTGTAGCCTCCCAGCAGCCCCGTAATCAGCATGAGCCGATGATTTGGGTGGGGCAGCCATCGAGCAAGGAGGACCGTGAGGACACCAATCGCAAACGAACCCGTCACATTGATCAGCAGCGTCGCCCAGGGGAACTGATGCCCCGACCATCGCGTGATCCAGAGTCCGAACCAGAACCGGATGTTGACCCCGCAGGCACCTCCCAGCGAGAGGAGCCCGACCTGAATCAGTTTCTCCACTCAGTTGACTCCGCGTACGACTCGACCTTCCCGGACGGTTCAACTGCCAAGGCTGACCCACCTTCCCCGGATTCGTCAAGAGGAGCCCCGCAGAGGGAGCAACAGTCGTGATCGAAGCCGTTCGGGTTTCGGCGTCACAACGAGTCGGCAGGATCAAGGGGAATCACGCGGGTCGTCAATCAGGCGGTGTTCGCGGAGAAGTGTTCGGAGCGGTTCGATCGGAATCGCCTCGACCGTTCGACCGTTCCGGCCAGTGGTGGTACTCGCCTGGAGCAAGGCGTTGTATACGGCCTCCTCGGTGGCTTCAAGCGCGGCCTGGAACAGCGGAGAAACGGATTCGGACGGAAGCACCGAGCGAATCTGTGGCTGTTGATCACCGGGCCTGACGCGGAGGGTCGGAGCGGTGGAGAAGGCAATGGCGTAATCTCCGCTGCCGTGGCTGTAGGACGATCCGGTCCGAGCCAGACCAAACACGGCCCGAGCGGCCAATCGTTTCAGATCGCGGGCGGCGATCGGCGCATCGGTCGCAACGATGATCATGCAAGATCCATCCGCGGAGGAGCCGGATTCCCCCGCGTTCCCCGCTTCATCCGGTTCCTGAAACGGGTGACGGCCCAGCCGACGGCCCACCGGAGCCCCGCCGATTGTCAGCACGCCACCGTAGTTCGCCTGAACCAGAACGCCAATTCGCCAGCCTCCGAACCGCTCGGGCAGCACACGAGACGAGGTCCCAATCCCCCCCTTCCAGCCGAAGCACTCGCAGCCGGTGCCCGCCCCGACACTCCCTTCGCTCACAGGACCATCGGTTGCATCCCGAAGGGCTCGTTGCACATGCTCGGCGGTGATGTGGCCGGTTCGGATGTCATTCAGGCCGCCATCGTTGGTTTCGCCGACGACGGCGTTGACCGACCGAATGGTGGCGTTGTCCGGATGACGGAGTGTTTCACGCACCACCGCCTCGATGGCCGTCCCTACGGAAAGCGTGTTGGTCAGGACGATCGGCGTCTCGATCGTGCCCAGTTCCTCGACCTGGGTCGATCCGGCCAGCTTACCGAATGCGTTGCCGACGAACACCGCGCCGGGCACTTTCTCGGCAAAGAGATTGCCTCCGTGCGGCAAGACGGCGGTCACTCCCGTGCGAACGTCGTCTCCCTCAACGAGTGTTACCTGACCCACGAGAACCCCGGAAACATCGGTGATGGCATTCTGAGGGCCAGTCGGGAAGACACCGGGGCGAAGGCCCAGATCTCGGGCCCTTGGGCGAGGTTCGTCGGTGGAACCCATCATCATCACGGAGAGGACCATCACCAGCCAGCCCATCGCGAGATTCACCATCATGCTCCCTGGCAACCCGACCGTTCCCAACACCATGAGGGATGACTCACTTCCCTTGCCCGATTGGGATTGCAGCCGTCCTGCCGGGCTTCACTCGACCGGTGACGGGCGAAGGGAACCATCCCCATCATGCCTCATGGAGCCGAGGACGACGACCCCTTCGGCGGATGGTCTGGTCCTGATGCGGAATCGCGAGCCAGGATCGAGCGACGGATCGCAAGCTCGACTCCGGAGACCGTGATCGGCTTGATCAGATGTTCGGTGAATCCGGCCGAAACGCTTCGGCGAATATCCTCCTCGCTGCCATAACCGCTCATGGCAATGCCGGGAATGCGTGTCGATCGAACAAGCTCTCGCATCAACTCAAGTCCGGAACCGTCGGGCAGTTCGATATCGCTGAGCAACAGGTCGGGTTGATACTCCTCGATGGCTCGACGGGCTGCGAGGCAGTCCGAAGCGGTCAGGACACGGTGCCCCTTGGCTCGGAGCGCCCGGGCCAGGGAACTGAGTGTGTCTCGATTGTCTTCCACCAGAAGAATCTGCAGTGGAGCGGCCGGCTGAGCGGTCGGGATGGGCGTCAGCATCGGTTCGAGGGCCGCCGAGTTGCCAAGCGTGGGCAACACGACCGTGAAGGTCGATCCCTGACCTGGGCCGTCACTGGCGACCTTCAGGGTTCCGCCATGCACCTCGGCCAGCGATCGACTGATCGCCAGCCCCAGCCCCAGCCCCGGAGCACGACGCTGCGGAGGGTTATTCCCCTGTTGAAAGGGTTCGAAGATTCGCTCCAGGCGGTCGGGCTCAATCCCGATGCCGCTATCTCGGATCTCGATGATCAGCGATGAGGCGCCATCCTGTGCGTTCAGCACCGGAGCATTGAAGGATCGAATCGTAATTCGACCGCCCGACGGCGTGAACCGAACGGCGTTTTGCAAGAGGTTCCAAATGACTTGCTGAACCCGGTCGGAATCCCCCTCGATCTGATGGTTTTCGGCGTCCAGGTCCACGGTCAGGTGCAACTGGGCGGCCTCGATCGCCTCCTTGCAGATCTCGATCGATTGCCGAATGACCTCATGAGCATCGATCGGTCGCCGCTCAATCCGGAGTTCTCCCCGGGAAATCCGGGTCAAGTCCAGCAGGTCATCAATCAATCGAGCTTCCAGCTCAATATTCCTGCGAACCATGAGCAACAACGAGCGAAGCCTCGGATCAATTTCGCCGTCGAGCAATGACGTGACCGTCACAAGCACCGGGGTCAGGGGTGTTCTCAGCTCGTGACTCAGCACGGCAAGGAAGCGGTCCTTGGCCTGGTTGGCCGACTCGGCCTCTTCCCGAGCGATCCGAGCGACCTCGAAAATCCGGGCATGGTCAATCGCCAGAGCGCCCCGGACGGCGACCTCCTCGGCCAGCGCCCGATCGGACGGGTCGTAGCGGCGAGGGGCTCCGAGACCGATCAGCGAGAGAACTCCCAGCATCCGACCATGAACAGCCAGCGGAATCCCCAGATGAGAACGCACTTTCAAGCGATCGGCGACCGCTCGTTGCTCAGGATCAGGAAAGAGGGCGTGGAGCGTTGACTCGTCGATCTCGTTCGTTCCGGGTCGGGCCTCACTCACGACCCGGGCCCACCACGAGCGATCCCCCTTTCCCCTGGCTTCGCCCTGAAGCAAGCGGTCCGCGAGCGGCTGGCGGCTCGGCTCCGCATGACGCGAGGTGATGCGACGCACCGAGCCATCCTCGGCGATCAGGTCGATCAGGCAGAGATCGGCCAGATAAGGAACCATCAGCCGAGCGAGTCCGTTGAGCATCGTTTCATATTGCAGCGAGGAGGAAAGGACCGCCCCCACCTCGGCGAGAAACTCCAGACGCCGCTGACGACGCCCCGCCTCTCGCAGCAGTCGAGCGTTGTCGATCGCCACCCCTACCGGACCAGCCACGGCGGCCAGCAGATCCAGGTCTTCCCGCTGAAACCGTTCACCCGCTCCGCTGGTGTCCAACTGCAAGAGCCCCACGGGCCGATTCCGATGATCGCGCAAGGCCACGCAAATCATCGTGCGGACCTGAGCCTCGTCGATGCTGGCACTCCCGGCAAATCGCACATCCTCGTGCACATCGGTGCAAAGGACCGCCTTGCCGTGTCCGACCACATGGTCGAAGACGGTTCGGCTGAACGAGAACTCGGGCGGAGCATCACCCCGGACGAGCATCGCCCGGGGTCTCGGCTCGGGTTCGTCATCGACCCGCATCAGCACAAACCCACGTTGAGCCTGCGGAAAAATCCGGAACAGCGTTTCCAGGGTGCGGTCGAGCACTTCCTGGAGATCGAGCGTTCCGGTCAGGGCTCGGCCGATGTCGAGGATCGCCGAGAGCTTTTCCTCGGCCCGAACGTCGATCAGGTCGCGCTCGGCGGTGCCGGACGCATCACGTTCGCCGAGGATGGTGGCATCGTTGGCATCCCAGTCGGTCGGGTGGTCGGCGGGGGCGGCCGAGAACCCGATCAGGCAATCTCCCAGGCGGATGCGATCTCCGTCTCGGAGGCGGGCCGGTTGATCGAGCCGGTTGCCGTTGAGCCAGGTTCCCCCCGTACTGGCAAGATCCTCGATCCGGTACTCACGGCCCTGCCGGACGATTCGGGCATGACGCCGCGACACCATCCGACTGCGAAGCACGATGTCCGAGGAGGGATCGCGCCCCAGGAGGACTTCATCCGCATCGAGCGCGTACACAAGATCGGCGTCGGCGTTTCCGAGCTTGAGCAACGCCAGGGTTCCCACCTGCTCCGATGTCATGAGAAGGTTCGAGCTCCTTGGGGGATGACCATAGCCCAACCTCCCGGTCAGGAGACCGCGTCACGCAAGGCATCTTCTTCTTATTATTGCCGATTCCTTTCCGGCTTCTCAAGCCAAGTGAGAGACATCAGGACAATTGTCAATAGATTTCAGGACGGTCTCCAAGCGCCGGTTCTCCCCGTGCCCTCCCGACGAGGCGGAAAATGCGCCCTAGGCTTGGGTGTGACTCCGCCCGCCCATGAGGGCCAAGAGACATTCCCCGAAGGACGGGAGACCACTCGTGCAGGACGAAACCACTGCGGCTCCCCCTCTGAAACAGGCCATCTCCGCCATGCGGAACGCCCTGGACGCCGCCATCGGCGAGGAACTCGATCGCCTGCTGACCGGGTCTTCTCAGACGGTTCCCACAGGAGACGGCCAGGACCACGTCGCCAGAGAGCGGGAGTCCGTGGCCGGGAGCCCCCCTCCCGTTCGAGAGGGTGTCGAACCGATCGCCCAGACCGCGCCCAGGCCGTCGAGCCCGACTTCCGCCGCAACCAGTCGCCCGAATCCGTCGACCACCATCGCACCCGAATCCTCGGATGCGAACGATTCCGACGCGGTGGAACGACGGCTCGATGCCCTGGCGCTTCGTCTCGAAGGGCGGTTGCGTCGGGCCCGAGATCGAGACCCTCATCGCTCCCGATCCGATGAGGACAACTCCCCCCATCGAACCGATCCGGAACGGGAGCCACGAACATGACCACCGGAGCCGATCCCCCCTGCTCCTCGCATGCGCTTTGCCTGTTCTCAAGCGACTCCAGACCCCTGGCCGTTGACCTGGAGCGCGTGGTCGAGATCGTCGCCGCCGGTCGGCTCATCCCGCTGCCGCTTTGCCCTCGACAGGTCCTCGGACTCTCGACCTACCGGGGGAAGATCGTTCCCATCCTTGGCCTCGGCGTGCGGAACCGGGCTCATTCGGCAGGAGAGTACGAGACAAGACGAGCCTTTTTAATCCTCAAGTCCCATCAAAGTCTCTGGGGATTGGCGATTGATCGTGAGGGGGTGCGAGTCGAAGTCGCCGGCTCCCTTCGATCGGCAGATTGGGTCGAGCTTCCGGGAGGCTTCCAGACGGCCGGTGTGATCGAGGCCGGTGGGGTATCCCATGCGATTCTGGAGCTCGAGCGATCCTGGCTCGGCGTGAAATCCGAGATCGAACGCTGGTACGGCCTCGCACTCGACCGGCATCACCTGAACTCCCCGTCGGCGTCACCTTCGGGGTCACTGGTTTTTCAAGAGCGGTCTCAGACCGGGTGAGTTCGCATCATGGGCACGGCACGTTTGGGAACACTCCTCGGAGTCGGAGGCTTGGTCGGGCTGACCGCGGTCAGTCTGGGCCTGGGCATCAGCGCGGTCGTTTCAGGTAACGTCGGCCTGGTGATCGGCGGCCTCGTTGGTGCGATGGTCGGCATGGCCGGAGCCGCAATCATCGGCGGCCTGGCCACCCCTCGGGAAACCGGCGCGGGCAATCCCGGCCTTACCCCCTCTTTATCTCGATTCGCCTTCGACGCAACACCCGACCGTTGGGAGGATCTTCGGGCCTCGGTCACGGAGATCCTGGCAGCCCTCTCGGCCCTGAACGAGGCGGCCGGTCGGATGGCCGAGGGGGCCATCGAGCAAACCAACGCCGTTCCTCGCACCACGCAAAGTGTCGAGGCCCTGTCCGACCGGATCGACCGGATCTCTCAAAATGCGGAGGAAGCCGCCGACGCCACCGACCGAACGCGTCAACAAGCCAGCCTCGGCCTGACGCAAATTCAAGGGGTCATCGCCGGCATGGACCGCCTCAGGTCTCAGGTCGAGTCGAACGCGAAGAAGGCCCGTCGGCTGGGAGAGCGATCGGTCGAGATCGGCGCGATTGTCGAGCTGATCAGCGAGGTCTCGAACCGCACGGACATGCTCGCCCTGAACGCGACGATCGAGTCGGTCCGGGCCGGCGAGCACGGCCGCGGCTTCGCCGTGGTCGCCGAGGAAATTCGCAAGCTGGCCGAACGAACCGCGGGCGCCACCCGAGAAATCGGCACGCTCGTTGAGGCCATCCAGGCCGATACGCACGAAAGCATTCGATGCCTGGCCGAGGAACAGGCGGAGATGGAGCAGGAATCCCGGAGCGTCAAGGAAGCCGGTTCCGCGCTGGAGCGGATCAGCCGGATGGCCGAGGACTCGGCCCGACTGGTCGACGGCATCTCTCACTCGGCCAACGATCAGGTGCTCGCAGCGCGCGACCTGGTGTCGGGCATGCTGCGGGTATCCGATATCTCGAAGTTGATCCTGGGCGAGACGAAGCAACTCCGCCAGGAAGCCCAGTCCCTTTCGATGCGATTGCAGACCTTGCAAACCCTGGTGGCAAACTTCAAGCCGGTTGAGGGTTCGACCAACGGGCAGGCACGCCGACTCTCGAATCGGCGGCCGGAATCGTCGCTGCGTCCGCTTTCGATCGAGGCAACCTCATGATGCCAGGACGGAACCGGCCGGAACACGCCAACGTAGTGGATCGGCTCAATCACTTCCGGGATCAGCTTGCGGCGGCGGAAGCCCCGTCCGAAGGGTGGCCCGCTGCTGTTCGCAATGCGCTCGAGCCACTCCAGGCGGACGAGACCCTCTCCAGAGAACCGGATCTCGCCGAAGCCCTCGGCAGGCTGGTTCTGATCTCCGAGGTCGGAGATTGTCTCGACCCCGAGGACGTTGAAGGAATCAACACCCTGCGGACGTTCTTCCTGGAGGCGGTCGATCGACTGACCGAGAGCTTGACCCAGGGGAATCCCGAGGAGGCGATGGCATGGATCATCCAGGAATCGGACGAGCATTGGGGAGCGTATCTTGCCATCATCGATCCGTCGGTCGTGGGCGGGGGCTCTACCGAGGAGCCTGAACCGGAATTGCTCCCGGAACCCGACCCAATCCCGCAAGCCGAGCAAGGTGGATTTGATGCCGCGGCCTTGATCCGATCCCTCACGGGAATGATCGACGAGACGCCCTCGGAACCGGAAGCCCCCACCGAGCCGCCTTCGTTCCGCCCTCTCGAACCCTCGAACTCCGAAACCCCTTCGCCTCCGATCGGTCCTCAGCCTGCACCGGCCGTGCCCCCTT
This sequence comes from Tautonia marina, assembly GCF_009177065.1. NCBI lineage: Bacteria > Pseudomonadati > Planctomycetota > Planctomycetia > Isosphaerales > Isosphaeraceae > Tautonia > Tautonia marina. Next base: position 625,087 of record NZ_WEZF01000001.1, on the reverse strand, counting down.
CACCCTCCGACCCAGCCGCTGAGGTCGCGGCGTTGGAGCTTGATCCCGAATTACGGACCATCCTGATCGCAGACCTGACGGACCTGCTCGCCAGGATTCAGGATCTCGTCCTCCGAATCGGCCACGGCGACGACTCGCAAACGCTCCACGAACTCGGCCGCTGTTACCACACCATGAAAGGGGCCTCGGGAAGCGTCGGGCTCACCACGCTGGCCACTCGGATTCACGAACTGGAAGACGCCATCGAGGGGGGTGGCGGTTCGGCCGAGGGGCCGTTGATCGGGCGATTGGAGGAATCCCTCTCCTGGATCGAGACAACACTGGACGCGCTGCGAGGTTCTGAAAGGACCACTCCCTCGGAGCCGACAGGAGCGATCACCCCGGATGAGCCAGGCCCCCTCCACACGTCCCCTGAACCGATCGCCTCGGACGAGTCGTTGACTGATGGTGATGGCCTGATTCGGATGCCCGTCGCGCGGTTTGAGGAGTTGATGGACCTCTGTTCCGAGCTGCTCACCCGTCGTCGCGTCTGGTCGGAACAGGCCGATCGGATGAAGCAACTCGCCCACTCAGGTCGGCAATGCAGCCAACGGCTCCGGGGAAGCGTCGATCGCCTGGAAGAAGCCTTGCCGGTCGACGCGGTCCGATGCACGTCGATCCCCAGTCCGAGTGAAGACGAACTCGCTGTTCAGGTTCGTCGGATGATGGAGCAAGCCGAAGACCTGGCCGTCCTGGCCGCGACGGCCCGCGAGGCCGCCGTTCCCATGGCCAGTGAAGCCGAGGACCTCTCTCGCCTGAGTCTTCGGCTCTGGGACGGCTTGCAATCGATTCGGATCGTCCCGGTTCGGGGGGTGTTCCAACGGCTCATCCGGGTTGCCCGAGATGCCGCTCGCATCGAAGGGCGAACGATCGACGTCACCTTGATCGGGGAAGACACCGGCGCGGATCGCGTGATGCTCGATAAAGCCTATGAGCCACTCTTGCACGTCGTCCGCAATGCCGTCGGCCACGGCATCGAGACTCCCGACGAGCGGCAATCGGCCGGCAAAGCGCCGGAAGGCCGGATCACGCTGGAAGCCCGCCGGGAGGGAAATACCGTCGTCCTGGAAGTCACAGACGACGGCCGCGGGCTCGATTACGAAGCCATCGCCGAGAAAGGGCGGCGGCTCGGGCTGATCGGCCCACACGAGCAACCCAGTGCCGAGCGGCTGAGCGCTCTCATCTTCCATTCCGGCTTCTCGACCCGGAGCCAGGCCAACTCCGTCTCCGGACGGGGAGTCGGCATGGACGTGGTCGCCCGGGAAGTCGAGGCCCTTCGTGGGCGGGTCGAATTGACCTCGCAGCCCGGCCGAGGAACGCGGCTGGCCATCCGCTTGCCGGCCCGAATCGCTCTCGAACACATGATGGTGATTCGCATCCGTGGCCAGGCGTTCGCCGTGCCAACCTCGGCAATCGACGCCGTGCATCGGGCATCGGCGATCGAGCCGGCAAGTCAGGGGAACGGCCCAATCGCCCGGATCGACGACCGCCGGCTTCCGCTGATCGACCTTGGGCCGGTCCTGGGGTTCTCCGGTCCGTCCCGAGAATCGTGTCCTATCGTTCTGGTGGTGACCTCCGAGATGCGAGCCGTCGCGCTCCAGGTCGATGGGATCGACGGTCCTCAGGAGTTGGTCCTCAAGCCGCTTGGCTCGTTGCTGGCCGGCAATCCGGCCATCTCCGGGGCCGGTCTCTCGACCGGAGGTGAGGTCATCCCTGCACTTGATGTCGCGGGCTTGCTTCGGCTGGCTCGCGAAGGCGACGCGCCGATCGCCTTCGATCCGGACCCGGTTGGTCAACAGCCGGTCGCTCTGGTCGTGGACGACTCGCTCAGTGTCCGTCGGATTGCCTCGCGCCACCTTCGAGCCCTCGGGTTCATTCCGGAGGAGGCATCCGATGGTGAGGAAGCGCTCGGCAAGCTGCGGACCCATCGTTTCGACCTGGTGATGACCGATCTGGAAATGCCTCGGATGGACGGCTTTGCCTTGCTGGCTGAACTGCGACGAACCGGAGTTCTGGAGTCGAGCCGGGTCATTGTGACCAGCACGCTCTCCGATCCGGCCACCCGTCGCAGAGTCTTCGAGCTCGGAGCCGCCGCCTTCGTTCCCAAGCCGGTCGATCCTGAAGAACTCGCCGCCGCCGTTGGTCCTGTGATCCACCATCGAACGCTCGGCAGTGTCTCGCCCGGCGTCGTCACCGAATCGCCCAACCTGTCTGCCTGAGGGGCCATCATGGAGAGCCCGCAAATCCTGGTCATCGACGACAGCCCGACCATTCTCAAGATGGTCGAATGCCACCTCTCGCAGGCCGGCTATCGCGTCGCCACCGCGCCGAATGCCGAGGCAGGCATCGAGGCGGCCGCGGCGATTCGTCCCGACCTGATCGTGCTGGACCACCAGCTCCCCGGCACGACCGGCGACGAGGTCTGCCGCGCCTTGCTGCAGAACGAGGTGACGGCGCAGATCCCGGTTGTCATCAGCTCTGCCATGCGCAATCGCGCCTTTGCGTCCTATACCGACCTACCCAATGTGGTCGATCAAATTCCCAAGCCGTTTACCCCCGACCTGCTCAAGACTGGCGTGGCCAATGCGCTTCAGGTCGGGGCCATGGTCGTCCGGGCGCAGCAGACCGGCTGCGCCATGCCTGAGATTGTCGGAGAGGAGCCGGATGCCTCCCTCGAGGGCAAGACGTCCACCTTCCCCTTGCGTTCCATCCTTGACTTCCTGAACAACTCCCTTTGCTCGGGCAGACTGACACTCGAACTCGACAAGGACCGGATCCGATTCAACCTGAGTGGCGGCCGCATCCAGGCGGTTTGCTCGCCGACCATCAGCCCGGATCGATTGTTCGATGCCTTACCGGCCGACCTGGCCGAGCTGGCTCCCTTGCTGGCCGCGACCCTGGGAGAACGGCTCGATCCGTCGATGTCCGGCCTGGTCCGAATGCTGGAAAAGAGCCTGACCGACCCGCGCAAATTGCGAGCCCTGCTCCGATCGCAAGCCTCGATTCTGACCTACTGGGCCCTCACTGCCGAGCCCGGCCGTTTCCTCTTTGAACCCGACGCAACGATCCCACCGATGTTCCAGGCGTTTCCGTTGCAGCTCAGCCTGCCGGCCCTGGCCGTCGAGGGAGTCCGTCGCTGCGATCCCACCACCGACCTCGATCCCTTCGCCTCGATCCTCTTCGCTCGACAAACCCCGAGGGGTGGTAACCTCGACCGAGCCGGCCTGGCCCCCTTGGAATTGAAACTTGCGTCTATGTTCGACGGCACTCAGACCACTTCGGCCCTGGCGGAACAAATCGGGATGCCTCTCGGCGCAGTGGCCGACATCGCCCGGGGACTGGAGCTTGCCGGACTCCTGGAACGCCGAACGGCCATGCCCGGCGCCTCCGTGCTGGTCATTGACGACGAGCCCGAATCGGCCCGAATGATTCAGGCGGCCCTTGGTCCCGAGGGCTGCGGCTGTCAGCTCAAGCTGGTCCGAGATCGCATTGGTGCCCAGCTCTTGATGCGTCGTCAACGGTTTGACCTGGTGTTCATCGCCCTCGATCGCCCCGACCAGGAACCCATCCTCGATGCCTGCCGGGTGCAAGCCTCCGAGACGACCCGGTTCATCGGTCTGGTCGGTCTCTCCGATGAAGAAGAGTTGACACGACTCGACGCGATGGGCCTTGACGGGATTCTTCACCGCCCCCTGGCCGAGTCGGATTTGAAGGCCACGCTTGACCATCTTCTCTCCCCGTCGGGAGGCGTTGTGCTCGCCTGAACCTTTGGACCCCATTCCGGACTCCGAATTCTCGACATGAACGCTGCTCCGAGAGGCACTCCTCATGGACCCGACCACTTCCTTTGATCCTCACGACCAGACGCACGGAGAGGCCTATCTCGACACGGTCGCACTGCTCCAGGAGGAGATCGAGCGGCTCGAAGCGGAACTCCACGCAGTGACCGATGCCTCCGCAAATTCGAACCCAGAACTCTCCGACTCACAGCGTGACACCGAAACAAACCAACGCATTGAAGAATTGACTCATCTGCTCGAAGAGCGTGACGAGACCATCACCCTCCTTTGGGAACATCTTTCGGCCATCGAGGAATCTCAGGCGGCCCGATCGGCCGAGTGGGAGCAACTGCATCACTGGGTCGAGGAGTTGGAGCATCGCCTCAGCGAATCGGACGACCTCCACACCCAGCCTGGTTCGAATGGACAGATGGCCGGGTCTCTCCGAGACGAACTAGAAGCCCATCGTCAAGGATGGGACCAGGAGCGACAGGAACTTGAGGCTGAACTTGCGCGGGTACGTCTTCGCCTTCAAGACGCAACAAACGCGGCGGGAGACTCGGCCCTCAACGATCTCCAGCAGGAGAATCATCGGCTCCGCGACGAATGCCGGCGCCTCTCCGCCTTCGAAGCCGAAGCCACTCGACTCAATGATCGGGTGACCTTGCTTCAGGCTCAACTCGAATCAACCCGCGAAGAACTCCACACGTGCCGCAACGAGTTTCAAAGCGAGCGACTTCGCCACCAGGCAGAACTCACCGAGTTGCGCACTGGTCGGGCTGTCCCGTCGGTGTCGGCCGCCGACCTGACCCCGAGCGAGCGAGTCCGGGCCCTCCGCGAACATCTGAGCGAGGTCCATGCGCGGGAAGAGGAGGAACGGAAGGAGCGTCAGCTCTCCAACCGGATCTCCCGGTTGCTCGGGCGAATCGGGTCTCACCATTAAGCCGGCCCGATTCCGCATCCCTCCGGAGACTCCCCGATGCAACCCTCGACCAACGACCTCCGATCCAACCGGCTGCGAGAACCACAAGGCCCGTGCATCACGATCGATCCGGCAACCCTCACCGCGGCGATGGATCGCATTCGCAGCCATGTTCATCACTGGCTCGATCGTCTTGAAGCACTGGCCGACGCCACGTCGGACATCGACCACGCGACCGAGCAGGAACGGGCCGCCCTGCAAGCCGAGATCGAACGTCACCAGCGCGAGTGGGAGGCCCAGGTCGAGGCACTCGACCACGATCGCCGATTGCTCGCCGAAGCCTGGGAACGCCTCGAACACGAACAGATCGCCGCCCTGTCTCTTCCTCGATCACAGGTCGAGCCGTCGCGTCCGCTCCGACCTCCCGCGCCTCCCCCGGTCGCCGGCCCTTCCGCCGAGCGAGACGACATGGTCGATCAGGCCATTCTCCGACAGTTTGAAGCCCTGCGTCGGGATGTCCGCCGAACCGCGGAATCCCGAGGGCACGCGTCCCCTTGACACTTTCGAGTACCCAGCGTCCCCCAGGGTTCAAAGGAACTTCGATGTCAGTTCAGGTCAAACCCTCGCCTGAGTCGACCCGCAAAGGTTGGGGCTTTCGGTGGCTCGGTGGTCGTTCAACTCCCACTCCGGCCGCCGGCCCTTCGCCCGAAGCAGCCACGGTCGGGCACTTTATTGATGAGTTGATCGCTGATGGGCGAGATGCCTTTGCTCTCCTCAAATCGGCGGCGGATCATGTCACCGAACACGACGCCCGACGCGCCTGGGAATCCCTGGAACGCCGGATGGCCCTGATTCCTTTCGGCAGACTGGTTGTGGCTCGCAGCGACGGGGGCGAAGAACTGGTTGAGGTCCCCGCCTTTTATCTCGACCGCCATGCGGTTTCGAACCGGATGTTCCAGCATTTTGTGGCTTCCGGTTGCTACGACTGCCTGGAACTCTGGCCGAGAGAGGTCTGGCCCAGCCTCCTGCAATTTACCGACCGTACCGGCCAACCGGGACCGTCCGACTGGTCGAACGGAATGTATCCGAGCGACCGGGCCAATCATCCGGTGGTCGGTATCTGCTGGTATGAAGCGTCGGCCTATGCTCGCTGGGTCGGTAAGCGACTCCCCACCGCCGCCGAGTGGCAAAAGGCCGGCGGCTGGCCCGAACACCTCGGCGGAGGCCGATGCACCCGGTACCCGTGGGGCGACCTGTTTGACCCGGCCCGCGCCAACCTCCGATCCAGCGGGGTCGGTGACACCGTCCCCGTCGATGCCTACCGCAACGGCGCCACCCCGAATGGCATTCTCCAGATGAGCGGCAACGTCTGGGAATGGATCGAGGATCTGCTCGACGCCGTCCCCTGCGACTCGGGAGCGGAGTTTCATCCGTGGAAACCGATGCGTCGGATTGTCGGTGGCAGTTTCGACACGTATTTGCCGGGAGAGGCGACCTGCCACTTCGTGACCGGTCAGGGCACGCTCGACCGTCGCCCGAACATCGGCTTCCGCTGCGCCCTTTCAACCGACCGACTTCGAGAGCAACCGGCCCACTGAGCCCAACAATCCCGCAATCTGCAAAACACCGTCGAGTGGCCGTGCGTCTCCCACGACCGATTGGCCCCTGGCAAACCCTTGAGGAGCCCCTGCGATGAGTACCGGTGTCCGTTATCTCGATCGGAGCACGCGGCTCGGGAGCCAGATCCCCTGCCCGCTCTGTGGAGGAAGCCTGCGGGGAGAATCCTGCATCGAATGCTTCGCCCCAGCCGAAGTGATCGAATCGATTCTCGGACGGCCAACATTCCCGCAAATTGTCGGGATCCTCGGACCAAGCGGCGTCGGTAAGACCGTCTATCTCGGCATGTTGCTCGACCTCCTCTCGCATGGAGTTGGCCCCTTTCACGGAATGGCCCGCGGACCCTTCTCTCTGGCTCTGCAACGCCAGGTGATGCTCGCCCTGGAGCGGCAACGCTTCCCGGACAAGACCCCGGTCGAGGCTGACCGCTGGCAATGGGTTCATTGCGAGGTCTCGACCGGAAAGCGTCGAGGCTTCGATGTCGTGACGCCCGATGTCGCCGGCGAGGCGGTGGCCAGCGAACTGGAAAGTCCAGGAACACATACAACCGTGCGTACGTTGATCGAACGATGCGGAGGGCTGGTCGTTCTGATTGACACCGTCGGCGTGATTGCCGAGGGGCAGGCTCAGGAAATGTTCGCCATGCAGCTCATTTCCTACCTCGAATCCATGCACGGCCAGCGGCGGCGAAAGATGGAGATTCCCGTCGCGCTCGTCTTCACCAAGGTCGACTTGTGTGAAGAACCGATCGACGACCCGCTAGCGTTTGCCCGAGCCCATGCCTCGGCCCTCTGGCGCATGTGCGACGCGAGACTTCGCCACTTCAAGTTCTTCTGCTCCAGCGTGGCGGGGTCGTGCGGACGACTGGTAGACCGTGATGGAAGCGAGTTGCTCATCCCCTTGCGGGTGGAGCCCCGCGGCGTCGTTGAGCCGTTTGCGTGGCTTTCCGGCCTTCTGCGCTGACGCGACATTCTCTCAGCAAGTGCCACCTCCGGGGTCCCCTGGGAACAGCCCACAAGGACACGTTCGCAGGGTGCCTCGCCGTCTTCGAGCCAGGCGATCGACGATTGAAGGACACGCGGTCATGAGGGCGGACCAGGCGATTTACACCTCGTTACCCCGGAGTGGCCGGGAAGGCTATCACGTGGTCAGCCGATCGCCAGGCGTCTCGGAATCCGATGCCCGAACTCTGGCCTCGTGGTGCCCTTCCCACGGTGCGCTCATTGTCGATGAGACTAACCGGGCAAGCGTCAACATTCACCCTTTGACTGAAGGACGGATGGTAGTTTCTCGCTCGTGCGAAGGCCCGCCGGAATACAGCGGTCGAGGCGGACGCCAAATTTACACGCATATCATTATTTTCGAAATCCAATGGATCGAACGCCGGGGAATCGTCCCAATTTCCCTGTACTTTGATGCGCTCGCTCTCGGTGTCTTTCGATACCGAGCCGAGCCTGAAACCGTGCTTCACGAGGTTGAACTGAGCCGTTGTCACCGACCGCTTCACTTACACAGCAAATCGGACGAACTTTCACATCTCAATTCAAATGAAATGAATTTACTCAGTGCAAAACTCGCTTCCGGAAAACCGATTGAACTCCACCACCCCGGTGACCGCGTCCGGTTCGCGGAACACCTGCTCGGCCGCCTACCGATCGAACTCGCCATTACGGTCAGCCTCTCAACCAGCCTCAAACCCTCAACTGCTCGACCCGTTGCCCTCTGCCTGATTCCATGAGCAGTCCGTCACTGCTCCCCAATTCGAACCCGTTTCAGGAATTCCATTATTAGGGAGCAGCGTACGGATCAACCCATTGGGTCATTCGGTCGTTGTGGGCAACTTGGCCGCCTTCCAGGCACTCATCCCGCCGAGAACATTCATCACGTCCTCATACCCTTCTCGCTTCAGGAAGGACGAGGCAATCGAGGCCCGATAACCCGAACCACACACCACAGCCACGGGACGATCGCGAGGGATTTCGGCGAAGCGATCTTCGAGTGTCCCGCCGTGGATATGATGTGCGCCCTCAAGATGTCCGCCGTCCCACTCAGCCTCAGTCCGAACATCAAGGACAAAGAGCCGCCCCGACGCCGCCTTCCGCCGATCGGCCAGCTCATGAACCGAGATCGTCTCCAGGCGATTGATCGGGTAACCGTGGGTTTGCCAGTCGTTTATCCCCCCTTCGAGGTAGCCCTGCACGTCGTCAAAGCCGACCCGGAGCAGGTGCGTCACCACCTCGGGAACATCGAGCGGATCGTCGGGCACGATCAGCGTCGGGCGATCGTAAGGCAAGACCCAGCCGGCCCAGGTCGGGAGATTCTGCCCAAGGGGAATGTTGATCGATCCGGGAATGTGCGAGGCGGCAAAGGCTTCCTTTGTTCTCACATCCACAATCAGGCATTCCTGACAGGTCCGTTCGTGAACCTGCTCGGCCGAGAAACGGCGCTGGCCCGGCAACTCGGGACCGATGATCTTTGGCCCCTCAGCGTTGACCTTCTTCATCCGAAGAAAATAAGGCGGGGCGATCGGCATCCCTTCCAGTAACGAGGAAACCCATTCCGCTTCCGATCGCTTTTGAAGCGATCCGTTGTAGCGTCGCTCGAAGCCGACGGTGGTCGATCCGCGCGATCCAAGCGCCTTGCCGCAAAGAGAACCTGCCCCATGCCCCGGAAAGACCTCGGTGAATTCCGGCAATCCCGGGAGGACTCCAAAAACGCTTTCGTAAAGCTGATGGGCGAGTTTCTGGCGGGCGTCTTTTCCCAGGAGATCGGGCCGGCCGACATCACCGACAAACAGGAAATCTCCGGTAAAGATCAGCCACGGAGTTTCCCGGCTCCGGGTGTCGTCGTACAGCGACCAGCAAAGATGCTCATAGGTATGACCCGGCGTATGGAGCGCCTTCAGGCGAACATTTCCGAGGGAAATTTCATCGCCATCCCCGGCGACGTGATCTGCATAAGGCGGAACCCACTCCTTCCCACCAAGGCCCGACGACACAATCTGAACCTCAGCTCCCAAGCGGTCCTTCAACTCCGCCGAGCCGCTGACAAAATCGGCATGCACGTGGGTTTCCAGGACGTGGGTAATGCGCAAGCCTTCTCGTTTGGCAATCCTTAAATATTCGTCGCAGTCCCGAGTCGGATCGATCACGGCGCACCGCTTCGATTTTTCATCGCCGACCAGATACGAATAGATGGCCAGCCCCGGAATAAACCGCTGGTGAAAAAACATGACGAACTCCTTTGTTCAGACAAGACCGAGGAAACGACGACGTCCCCTCTTTCCCTCGGCTTTGCCGATCCAGTGCGAGGAAGTTCACCGCCGGGCATGGACCGTTCGGAGCCCGGCAACTGATTCCGAACCATCGCGGGGCGTGTTTGCTTGACCGTCCAGGCAAACGATGTTCTTGTCTGTTCGAAACTTAACGCACCTCTGCCTGGTCGTCGGGTTGCATCGCCTCCTGGTCAGTCCCGACGGAAGCCTCCGAAGATGCCCCACGCTCCGCGTCGTCGTGCGGTAACACCGCACACGAACCCCCCATTCAGGTCGGGACTCCCAACGCCGGCAGCACCCATCGCGCAACGACAAACCAGACAACCATGACTCCCACAATCAAGAAGACATCATTCATGATGAATCGCTCCTGTCTTGGTTCCTCCTCAGAATCATTCAACGGTTTCGTCGTTCCTTCGTTCGCAGGAATTCCCGATGGTCTCAGCCATTGCGACCACAATTGGAATGCGTTCTCCAACTTCGAGTAGACCACCACTTCCTCACGAGGATGTGACCAGCCCTGTCATTTCCTCGCTCACGCGCCATAAGCGGCTGGCCACCTCGTCGTTCTGGGCCGCTGAGGCCGGTTTCACGTTGCGTTGCTTGACGAAGTAGGCACCCGACACCTCCTCAACCTCGGGAGAACTGGCCAGGTAGACCGAGGTCTTCGCTCCTTGCTCCGACGAGATGGCGATGAGTCCCGCAACACGACGCATGACCCACCAGGCCGGCCCCTCCCCCGAGGAAAAGAAGGAGGAGTTCACCACTCCCGGATGGAGCGCATTGATGGTCACTCCCGTCCCTTCAAGTCTCCTGGCCAGCTCTCTGGCGAACAGGACGTTGGCCAGCTTCGACTGACTGTAGGTTCGAAGCCCCTTGAACTTCCTCTGGGACTGAAGATCATCGAAGTTGATCGACGCTCCTCGATGGGCATCGGACGCCACAACGACAATCCGGCTCGGCGCCGCGGCCTTCAGCCGATCGAGCAACAGATTCGTGAGCAAAAAATAGGCCAGATGATTGAGGGCAAAGGTCATTTCGATGCCGTCAACGCTCTCGCGGCGTTCCAGGAACAAGGCTCCAGCGTTGTTGACCAGCACGTCAAGCCGATCAAACCGTTCTCGAACAGTCTCAGCCAATCGACGGACTTCGGCCTGCGACGAAAGATCCGCGACCATCGAGTGAACCGCGTCATTGCCCGTCCGCTGCTCGAGACGATTCCGCATCTCCTCGCACTTTTTTGGATCGCGCCCGACCAGAATCACCTCGGCCCCGAGTCGGGCGAGTTCTTCGGCGGTCACTGCTCCAATTCCTGAGGTCGCTCCCGTCACGAGACAACGTTTCCCAATCATGCGCCCCTGCTCCTCGACCATCGCCAGATGACTCCTCGTGTGGTCCCCTTCCGCCTCGTTGAGGTACGCCCTCTGAAGGCCAAAACGATGGCCACCATCTTCAGAGCGTGCGCTCACCCGATTGACCCACGATCGTTCAGGTCACCGATGCGATTGTAGGCGGAGAAATCCGTTTTGATGACGCTCCTTCCCGAATCCTCTTTCGAAGTCGCGTGATCGATCAGATCCGCGCGGACTAGTCAAGGCATCGTCCGCTCGGTCACGAGGTCGTCGGCGCTCTCTGACAAGAGACACACTGGCCGTACAGCACCAGTTCATGATGATCGACCTGGAACCCCGGCGGCGTCAGCGCGTCGAGACCGTCCGGACACCCGGGCACGTCGAAGACCCGGCCACAGCGCTTGCAGTGGAAATGATGATGGTGGTTTGCCGCCACGCGCTGATCTTCATAACGAGGCGGCTCGCCTGGAAGCTGCACGGCAGCCACTTCCCCGTCCTCGGCCATTCGCTTGATCACCCGATAAACCGTCGCGAGGCCCAGCGACGGAATCTCATGTTTCGCCGCTTCCTGGATCTCAGCCGGACTGAGCGGTCGACCCGACTCCGCAATCACGCGTCGAATCGCCTGACCCTGTCGTGTCTTGCGAACATTCATCGTGCAAACCTCACCACGATGTGGAGGTCAACCCTCGACCGCCCCACGGCCAATGACAACCACAAGATCAGATGTTTCGCCGCCCGGGACGGTTTGACCCTCCCATCATGCCAAAGTTGGAAGCGTGGTTCACCACTTCGCGCATCAGCCCACGCAACTTCCGAAGGAAATCGGCCTCCCAGTCCCAGATCTGGGCTCATGCGTTTCAGCCCCTGTTTCCCGTTCTCCCCCTTCGAGGTCGGTGGGCGGCGTTCGGGATGCTTCTCACGAACTTGCTCGCGCTCGGGGTCGCGGAACGAGCCCACTTCTCCTCCAACCTTCTTCTCCCCCCTTTCCTTCTCCCGATCCAACCTTCAATCGATCTGATGTCTACGTTGATCCAACCCTGGCACCACCTCGCTCCCCCCGCTAAAATAGACAATATTGTCATCTTTACCGAATGAGAGACAACTGACGTTGGCCGGACACACACCACACCCCACCGCTTTTCAAAACGAGAGGTCAAACACGAAGATCTCGATATGGAAAAATGAATCGACCCACCAGGAAACCACTGAAACAATTAACCAATCACACAAGCACGATCACAATCACGCAATCAACCACAATTTCGCACACGATTTGGCTTTTTTGTTTCAATGCCTGCCATCTCACTCTACCCTACATGCCTGGCCCGAATTCCGCTTCGTCAAGCGCAGGTGAATCTGACAGGAATTGGAGTACGGTGCAAGGATCTCAATCAAGTGGTGATTCTTCCGAAAAACTTCTGGTCGCTTCGATAAACGCTCCGCGAGGCGAGACGGTTCGGTCGGTCCGACGCATCGTCTTTGCCTATATTTGTGCGGCGACCCTTTGGATTTTCACCTCTGACCTGTTCCTCGCAGGGCTTGAGTGGGAATCGCTTTCGATGGCGACTCTTGCGATGCTGAAGGGGATCGCGTTTGTGTTATTCACGGCCGTGATCCTCTACTGGAAGATGACCGAAACGCTTGTCGGTCTGGAGACAACCCGCCGTGACCTCGCCGAAGTGCAAGAGCGATTCCGGAGAGCGATTGTCGATGCCCCCATCCCGGTGATTATTTTTGCCGAGGATGGCGAGATTGTTTTGTTGAACCAGACCTGGCTCGAATCGACGGGTTATTCGCCCGAGGAACTGAAATCCATCTCCGACTGGACCGAACGGGCGTACGGCGCGCGGAAGGCAATGGCCGAGGAGATCATCCAGAACCTGTTCACGATGGATCAACGCATCGATGAGGCGGATTTTGAGATCCGCATTCGAGATGGTTCCGTCCGGATCTGGTCGTTCAGCTCCGCTCCCCTCGGCCACCTGAACGATGGTCGTCGCCTCATGATCAGCATGGCCCGAGACGTGACCGACCGTCGGCAGGCGGAAGATGCGCTTCGAACCTCCGAGGAACGCTTCCGCATGGTCGTCGAGTCGGCTCCCGAAGGAATTTTCATCCAAACACAATCCAAATTCGCCTATGTCAATTCCGCCGCAGTCAAACTGTTCGGCGCCGGTGAGGCAAACGAAATGCTGGGCCAGGACGTGATTCGTTGGTTTCACCCTTCGGAACACGAGTCCATCAGGGAACGCATTGCGTTGATCAACCAGAATCGCCAGACCGGAGGTCGGATCGAACGGATCATTTTGCGGCCCGATGGCCGACAAATCGAGACCGAGATCAGCGCCATTCCAATTGAATATTCCCGTGAGACGGGGGCCCTGGTTTTCATCCGCGACATCAGCGATCGGAAGCAAGCCGAATATCAGCTCACCGAGTCTTCAAACCGTCTCCGAGAACTGACTCGCCGCCTTCTGAGCCTTCAGGAAGCCGAGCGGCGCAACCTTGCCCGAGAGTTGCACGACCAAATCGGTCAGGGCCTCACGGCCATCAAGATGAACCTTCAGACTGCCCAGATGCGGCCCGAGGTCCTGACCCCCCGACTCAACGACGCAAAGGCACTCCTCGACCAGACCCTCGATCAGGTCCGAAGCCTTTCGCTCGACCTTCGACCGTCGCTGCTTGATGATCTCGGATTGGTCCCTGCCCTGAACTGGTACCTGGAACGGTTTTCCGAGCGAACGGGGATTCAGGCACAGTTGCACTCCGAGTCCCAGGGGCTCGCCGTCTCTCCCCTCGTCGCCACCACATGCTTCCGAACCGCTCAGGAAGCGTTGACGAACGTGGCAAGGCATGCCCGGGCCTCGCGCGTCACGGTGCGACTGAATTGCCAAACCGACCAGTTCGACCTGTTCATCCGCGATGACGGTGTAGGGTTTGATCCTGACCAGGCAACCGGCCTGGGATTGATCGGAATGCGAGAGCGTGTCGAAGATGCCGGCGGCGTCCTCCAAATCCAGTCGAAACCTCACGCCGGAACCGAGATTAGGCTCAGTTTCCCCCCGGCCAACGCATCGCTCGAAGGGAGAGACCGTCATGACAAAACTCCGAATTCTTGTCGTTGACGACCATCACCTCTTCCGAGCAGGAGTCCGCGCCATCCTCGATGCCGTCGAGGATCTCTGGGTCTGCTGCGATGTTTCCTCGGCCGAGGAGGCGTTGGAACAGCTCGAAACCCACCACCCCGACATCCTCTTGACCGACATCTCCATGAAGGGCATGACCGGCCTTGAACTGGCCGATCGCGTCCGACGCGACTTCCCCAGCACCCGGACAATCATCCTTTCCATGCACGCCTCGAAGGAATACGCCGAGCGTGCGTTTCGCTCCGGCGTTGCCGGATTTCTCGTCAAGGATGCGGCGGTGCATGAGGTGGAGTTGGCGATCCGAACGGTTGCCCGGGGAGAAACCTATCTCAGCCCGATCATCTCCTCTCATCTGATCTCCGATTACTCGCAGAGTGCCGACCTCAAAGAGCCCACGACCGACCCTCTGACCGCCCGCCAGCGAGAAGTCTTGAGGCTCATCGCCGAAGGTCTGACCACCAAGGCCATCGCCCGCCGCTTGAACATCAGCGTCAAGACCGCCGACACCCATCGCACCCAGCTGATGGAACGACTCGACCTGCACGACATCGCCAGCCTGGTCCGCTATGCCATCCGGGTCGGTCTGGTCACTCCCGACGAGTAATCCCGGCACCCTTCAATCAGGGGAGACAGGGAAATTCCCGACCGGTTCTCAGGAGAAGACCTGAGAGACTTTCTGCCCCTGCGCGTGAATACTCAATGGTGAAGATGCAAAGGTGCCCTGATCGAGATCGACGCGGATCTCTGATCAACGCAAACGAAGCCGTTCCGGCCGTTGCATTTTTTCTGCGGGTTGCTTCGGCAAGGCTCCTGGCCGATCCTTGCCAGCGGGCTCTCTTGCCGAGGCATCCGCAGGGAATACGCTCGAATCGTGTTCGAGCCCCCCCGATCGTTCCTCTCGCGAGAGTGACGTCAGAACGCTCGGGACCATGCCAGAAGCCATCGCAAAGGACCCTGGCCGATGAAACCCGAACTATTGGTCATCCCGAACTCCCAGACCAGCACGCACTCCAGATCGAAGACAACCCGTCGGAGTGTCCTGGAGCAGATGCTGATCGAACTGACCGCGATCGCGTCTGGCCACGACGTTGACTCCTCCCTGCTCAACTCCAATGCGTTCGAGCGATGGGAAGGAGACGAGACGACCTATCTGGAAGCAACGATCGAAACCGACGACCTACCCGAGATCGACCTGAGCACTCGTGAGGGTAAGGTCCTCATTCGCATTCTTTGGCAGTCCGATGACGACGACGACTCCCTGACCAACGGTACCGGTTCGGACCGAGGAGAATCGGGTGTCTATTCTGCACGCTGAGCCCAACGCCCAGGACATTCTCGACGCGCTCTCGCTTCGGATCGCTCTGGTTGATGACACAGGAACCATCCGATCGGTCAACCGAGCCTGGCTCGACTATGCCCACGCCCACGGCGCCGATCGCTCCGTCATCGCCGAAGGGGCAAACTATCTGGCCGTCTGCGATTCGGCTCAGGGCGACGATCGAGATTCGGCCCTCGCCTTCGCGACCGGAATTCGAGACGTACTCAGTGGTCGTCGCAATGCCTTCTGTCTCGACTACCCCTGCCATGAGCCGCACCGCGCCTGCTGGGGCCGGGGTCGGGTCACGCCGCTTCGCAGTTCCGATGATTCCCAGCCTCGTTACGTGGTCGTGTCTCATGCCGACGTCACCGCACGCCGTCTGATCGAACAGTCGCGTGACGAGCATGAAGCCATTCTCCGCAGCGTGTTCGAAATGCCCTCGCTCGCCATCGGTGTCATTGAACTCGACGCGCACGACCTGCGCTTCGTCTCGGTCAACCAGGCCGCCGCGCAAGCCCTCGGACGATCCTCCTGGGAGCTTTCCGGACGATGGGCCACCGAGATGGCCCTGCCCGCCGACCGGATTAAAATCTGGGTCGAACACGGAACCAGGAGCCTGGAACAAGGAACTCCCCGAAGATTCGAGTATCTCGAAGAAACCCCTCGTGGCCCCCGCACCTTCTCGACCATCATCTGCCCAATTATCGGCACCCAGCTATCGACCGCCCGCCTCTCATTCGTCGCCGAAGACATCACCGATCACTGTCGGGTCGAGCAGGAGAACCTCGCGCTGAACGCCGAGGTCGAAATGCAGCTCGATCGGATTCAGTCGCTCCGAACCATCGACCGTGCGATCAACAGCGGGCTCGACTTGCCGTCCCTTCTGAACATCGTGCTCGATCAGGGCCTTGCGCAACTCGACGTCGATGCGGCGGCCATTCTCCTCCGTGCCCCCCACCGGCCAGGGCTCGAATATGCAACCACGAGGGGATTTTTCGACCCTCCCGATCCCGACCAGGTCGATCCCCTGACCGACGGGCCGCGTGCCACCGCCTTTCTCGAACGTCACACCTGCGCCGTCCGATTCGGTCCCGGACACGACACCCCGATCCCCTTGCAGCTCGAACACGAAGCGTTTCGGTCGTACTGGGCCGTCCCCATCGTGGTTCGGGGCGAACCCTGGGGAATCCTCGAAGTCGGCCATCGATCAACCATCGCTCCCGACTCCCGATGGCTCCTTTACCTGGAAACGCTGGCTGGTCAGGCCGCCATCGCCATCGAGCACGCCACGCTCATCGACAATCTTCGGCGCGCCAATCATCGCCTCTTGGTCGGCTACGAGGCCACCATCGAGGGCTGGAGCCGGGCCATGGACCTCCGCGACCATGAAACCGAGCAGCACAGCCTCCGAGTCACCGAGATGTCCGTTCGACTCGGCCGAGAGCTTGGGCTCAGCCGCGACGAGCTTGTCCAGATCCGCCGTGGAGCCCTGCTGCACGACATCGGCAAGGTCGGAATTCCCGACCACATTCTGCTGAAGCCCGGCAAGCTTGACGAGGACGAAATGGCCATCGTCCGCCGGCACCCCGACGACGCCTTCGCGATTCTCTCCCCGATCGAGTTCCTCCGACCGGCCCTCGACATCCCCTATTGCCACCACGAGCGCTGGAACGGCAGTGGCTATCCTCGCGGCCTGAAAGGATCACAAATTCCCCTCGCCGCGCGCATCTTTGCTGTTGTCGACATCTGGGACGCCCTGTCTTCCGATCGCCCGTATCGGGCTGCGCTCTGCCCGGCTCAGGTCCGATCGGAACTGCTCGCAATCTCCGGAACCGAGCTTGATCCCGAGATCGTCTCCACGTTCCTCCGCATTCTCGATCGCGACCACGCAAACGCCTTTGAGAATCATCCTCCCGAGTGATCCTCCGTCGATCCCCGGCGGCCCCGCATCCCACCCCCCCTCCTTTCCTTTGCGTCAGACTGAGAGGGCCGTGCCGACACCACCTTGCGCCTCTCGGTCGCGCCTTGTGCCTGCCGGCGAGAGTGCGGTATTCTTAACAATTGTTGTCCACCCATGCGGGCAGGTTGGAACGGCTGGCCGCCCGGCCTCACGGATTCCGCCTCGGAGGCAGAGCGATATGGTGTTGCGTCTCACGGCTGCGGTGATCCTGACCGGGATGGCGGTGCCGACCCTGGCAGGAGCGGACGAGATCGAGGTCGATTATCTCCGCGACATCAAGCCCGTGCTGACCGCACGCTGCTACTCTTGCCACGGCGCTTTGAAGCAAGAGGCCAAGCTGCGCCTCGATACGGTCGAGCTGATGCAGGTCGGTAGCAACGCCGGTCCGGTCATCGAACCCGGCAACGTCGAGGAAAGCTACCTCCTGTACGTCCTTACTGGTGAGGACGGCCTTCGAATGCCCCCCGAGGGGGAACCCCTCACCGACGAACAGATCAACGCCATTCGCTCCTGGATCGCCGCCGGTGCCCCCGCCCCCGACGACGAGACTCCCCAGCAAGATCCGATGGATCATTGGGCCTTTCAGGCCCCCGTCCGCCCCGAAGTGCCCGAAGCCTCCTCCCCGGAGTGGGGATCGAACCCGATCGATGCCTTCCTCTCCGCCGAGCACCAGCGTCTGGGTCTCTCCCCCTTGGCCGAGGCCGACCGCGCCCTCTTGTTCCGTCGCGTTGCGCTCGACCTCACCGGCCTTGCCCCGACCCGCGATGAGCTCCACGCCTTCCTCGACGACCCCAGCCCCGACGCCTACGACCGCGCCGTCGATCGCCTCCTCGACAGCCCCCACTACGGCGAGCGCTGGGGCCGTCACTGGATGGACGTCTGGCGCTACAGCGACTGGGACGGTTACGGTCAGGAAGTCCGCGAGAGCCAGCCGCACATCTGGCGATGGCGCGACTGGATCGTCGAATCGCTCAACGACGACCTCGGCTACGACCAGATGATCCAGGCCATGCTCGCCGCCGACGAGATTGCCCCCGACGACCCCGACACCCTCCGCGCCACCGGCTTCCTCGTCCGGAACTGGTACAAATTCAACCGCAACATCTGGCTCGACGCCACCGTTGAACACACCGGCAAGGCCTTCCTCGGCCTGACGATTAACTGCGCCAAGTGTCACGACCACAAGTACGACCCCATTCCCCAGACCGACTACTACCGCTTCCGGGCCCTGTTCGAACCTCACGAGATCGCCACCGACCGCATCCCCGACCAGTCCGACACCTCCAAGGACGGCCTCGTCCGCGTCTTCGACGCTCACGCCGACCGCCCCACCTATTTGTTCGAACGGGGCGAGGAATCGATGCCGGTCGAGAGTCGCCCTCTCGAACCCGCCATCCCCCAGATGTTCGACGACGCTCCCGAAATCGCTCCCGTCTCCCTGCCTCCGACCGCCTATTATCCCGGCCTCCGCGAGCATGTCCGCCGCGAAGCCCTCGACACCGCCAGAGCGACCGTCGATACCGCTCGGACGGCACTGGAGAAGGCTCAGACGGAATCCGAAGAAGGGACTTCCGAAACCTCGGAGGATCCCCTCTCCCCCCTCCGGCTTGCCGAACGGGGGCTGAAGGCCGCCTTGGCCGACCTCGACGCCGTCGAGGCTCGGCTCGCCGCCGACGACGCCCGATACGCCGAAGCCCCCGACGATCGCCAGATCGAACTCCTGACCATCCGTGCCGGTTTGGCCGAACGTCGTGCCGCCCTGGCTCGGACCGAACACGATCGAATTCTCGCCGAAAAGGCTCTCGCCGACGCCCGCGCCGCCCTCTCCGACGACGATCCCAAGACCGCCCAGGCCGTCACCGCGGCCGAAAAGGCCCTCACCAACGCGACCAAGGCCGCCGAGGAGGCCGCCCAGGCGCTCGACGGCCCCTTGCCCTCCTCCTATTCCCCATTCGGTCCCGTACGACCGGCGACCAGCACCGGCAGACGGCTCGCCCTGGCCCATTGGATCACCGACCGGGAGAACCCCTTGACGGCCCGCGTCGCCGTCAATCACGTCTGGATGCGTCACTTCGGCGAGCCGCTCGTCGAATCCGTCTTCGACTTCGGCATCGGGGGCTCACTCCCGTCCCATCCGGAACTGCTTGACTGGCTCGCCGTCGAGCTGATCGATTCCGGCTGGAGCCTCAAGCACCTGCACCGCCTGATCGTCACCTCGCGTGCCTACCGGATGCAGTCCTGGTCCGACCCCGACCACCCAAACACAAGTATCGACCCCCAAAACCGCTTCCTCTGGCGTATGAATCCGCGTCGCATGGAATCGGAGCTGGTTCGGGACAACGTGCTCCGCGTGGCCGGATCGCTCGATCCGACGCTCGGCGGCCCCGACCTCGCGCCGGAATCGGCCCTCGACACCCCGCGCCGGAGTCTCTACTTCCGCCACGCCAAGGAAAAACGGGCCACCTTCCTCAAGTTGTTCGACTCGGCCAACGTCACCTCCTGCTACCGCCGCGACGTGAGCGTTGCCCCTCAGCAAGCGCTTGCGCTCTCGAACAGCCCGTTAACGCTCGGACAGGCCCGGCTCCTCGCCGGCAAACTCTCCGAGTCGGTGAGTGAAAACGCCGATCCCTCCTTTATCGCCCTCGCCTTCGAGCAGGTCCTCGGCCGCGCTCCCAGCCCCGAGGAACGCGATGCCTGCCTGACCTATCTGCAAACGCAGCCCGCTCAGCTCGCCGAGGCCGAATCACTCACCCCGTTTGAAAGCGGCCCCGAGAGTGCCATCCCCCCTTCGACCAACCCTCATCAGCGCGCCCGCGAAAACCTCGTTCATGTGCTGATGAACCACTCCGACTTCCTCACGATCCGCTGATCGCTCCCCACGCGGCCCGGGAGGCCCCGATCCATCATGAATCCCTTCGCTCCCCAATCGTCTCGACGCGCCTTTCTGGCCGACCTCGGCATGGGCTTTACTGGCCTGGCACTCGGTGCCATGCTCTATCGCGACGGTATCGCCCGCGCCGACGAGTTCGGCTCCTGGGCCCCGCCCGATGGCCTCCCCCACTTTGCCCCGAAGGCCAAGCGCGTCATCTGGTTGTTCATGATTGGCGGCACCAGCCACCTGGAAAGCTTCGACCCCAAGCCGGCCCTGAACCGCTACGCCGGCAAAACCATCAACGAAACCCCGCATCAGGACGTACTCGAATCTCCGTATACCGAGAACGTCCGAATCGCCATCCAGAACGACGCCAACGGCCACATCCGCCACGAGCTTTACCCGCTCCAGGTCGGTTATTCCAAGCGCGGCGAGAGTGGCATCGAGGTCAGCGACTGGTGGCCCGAGGTCGGCGAATGTGTTGACGAACTCGCCGTCATCCGTTCCCTCTGGACCACCAACGACAACCACGGCGCCCAGCTCCAGTTCCACACCGGCCGCCACTCGCTCGAAGGCCCCTTCCCGACCATCGGTTCGTGGGTCCACTACGGCCTTGGCTCGCTCAATGAGGAACTCCCTCAGTTCGTCGTCCTCGGCACTCCCATCGCCGACTGCTGCGGCGGCATGAACGGCCACGGTGCCAGCTACCTTGGCCCCGAGCACGACGGCGTTCAGCTTGAAATCAACCCGAAGAACCCTCTCCCCTTCGCCGCCCCCGGCCCCGACGTCTACCGTGAGGAACAGGCCGACTCCTTCAGTCTCATCGACCGCCTCAACCGGATCTCTGCCGTTCAGTACCCCGACGACGCCCAGCTTCGCGCTCGCATCAAATCGTATGAACTGGCCTTCCGCATGCAAATGTCGGTTCCCGAGGTGGTCGACTTCGCTTCCGAGACCGCCGAAACGCAGGCACTTTACGGTCTCGACCGCGCTGAAACCCGCGAATTCGGCCAGCAGTGCCTCACCGCCCGCCGGCTCGTCGAGCGCGGCGTCCGATTCGTCCAGATCTTCCACGGCTCCAACGGCGGCGCGGGGGCCTGGGACGCCCACTCCAGCCTCAAACCCGGTCACTCCAAACTCTGCAAACAGGTCGATCAACCGATCGGTGGCTTGTTAAAGGATCTCAAGCGTCGTGGCCTGCTCGACGACACCCTCGTCGTCTGGGCGACCGAGTTCGGCCGTACCCCCGGCTCCCAGAACGGCGACGGCCGCGACCACCACCCCTTCGGCTTCTCTGCCTGGATGGCCGGCGGCGGTGTCAAGGGCGGCGTCGTTCATGGCGCGACCGACGAACTCGGATTCCACGCCGTCGAGAACCGCCACTACGTCACCGACATTCACGCCACCGTCCTGCACCAGCTCGGCCTCGACTCCCGAAAGCTCGAGGTCCCCGGCTTCAAGCGGCTCGATATCGACCACGGCAAGCCAATCCACGAGATCCTTGCCTGATGATCCCGACACCCGCCGACCGGGGCCTTGTCGCTCGACAAGGCCTCGGCCTTTTGAAATCCGTCACGCTCCGGCCTCGGCCAGCACCTCGCCGAGGCTCCGATCCAGGATCGCCACCATCGCATCAATCTGTTCCGCAGTGACGATCAACGGTGGACCGAACGCGATCCAGTTCGGGTCGAACCGACACAACAACCCGTTCTCCAGCGCCCTCCGACCGACCCGCACTCCGAAGGCGTCGGGCATTGGCTCCTTCGTTGCCGGATCTCTGACGAACTCGATCGCCTGAAACAGGCCTTTCCCCCGGATGTCACCAATGATTCCGTGACGCTCCGCCAACCGCTCAAACCCAGCGCGGAGCCGAGCCCCCTGCTCCCTCGCATTGCCGCAAAGGTCGCGCTCGATCATCTCTCGAATCACAGCAATTCCCGCCGCGCACGAGATCGGGTTCCCCTCAAACGTGTGCCCTTCGACAAATCCGGGGTTCGACTCAATCGGCCCCCAGAAGGCATCGGCAATCGGTCTCCGACAGATCATCGCCGACAACGGCGCATAACCACCGCTCATCCCCTTGGCCACACACAGCACGTCGGGCACCACGCCGAACGTCTCCGCCGCGAACAGGTGCCCCGTCCGGCCGAATCCGGTAATAATTTCGTCAAAGATTAGGAGAATGTTGTTTCGATCGCAAATCTCCCGCAGCATCGGCAAGTATTCCTCGGGAGGGTCGATCACCCCTCCCGTGTGGCCGATCGGCTCGACCATGATCGCCGCAACCGTGTCCGGATCTTCCATCGCGATCACCTGTTCGATGATCGTCGCACAGGTCAGTTCGCAGCTCGGATACGTCTTGCCGAACGGGCATCGGTAGCAGGTCGGCGGGAATACGTGCAGGAAGCCCGGCGCCATCGGTTCGTTGACCGTCTTCCGCGCCTTCAGGCCCGAGGCCGACAGTGATCCAAGCGTCGATCCGTGCCACGACTGATACCGACTGATGATCTTGTACTTTCCTGGCGATCCGGTCAGACGATGGTACTGCCGTGCCAGCTTGATGGCCGCCTCCGTTACCTCCGAACCACCGCACTGAAACTTCACCGCTCCCAGGTCGCCGGGGGCCAACTCAGCCAGCAGGTTCGCCAATTGCACGGCCACCGGGTTCGTTCCGTGCATCGCTGGAGAGAAGGTCAAGCGATCGAACTGCTCCTTGATCGCGTCGATCACCCTCCGGTTATTGTGACCGATCGAGGCCACGTAGATTCCCGACAGGGCATCCAGATAATGCTTCCCGTTCACGTCCCAGTACGAAACATCCTCGGCCCGAGCCATGATCAACGGATGCTTCGACCACTCCGCCATCTGGTCTCGCACGAAGATCTGGCGCAGAAAGCGTTCCTCGAACGCCTGCGCCTCGCTGATCAGGTCGGGCATGGTGTGAGACACGGTCGCCATCGGTCGTCATCCTCGGGGACAGAACAAAGCCGCGGTCAGGGCGTAAAGGTTGGCCACGCGGATCAGGTCGTCGATCGATGCCCACTCCTCGACCGTATGTTGCCCCCCTGCCAGAGGGCCATGCGTAATGCTCGGCACGCCGGTCAGCGCAGACACGCTATTCCCGTCGTCCACAAACGCTTTCGGCCCCGTCAGCAAGGGCTCCCCGTCCATCGCGGTCCGAGCCGCCTGAAACGCACTCACAAGCGTGGAATTGACATCGAGGGCGAACGCATCACGAACGAGCTGAAACTCCGCTTCAATCTCGGTTCCGGTTTCCGCGGCCAGTGCTGCCAGCATCCCGCGGAACTCGGCCTCGACTTCGTGTCGATCGTATCCAGGAACCCAGCGCCGGGTTCCTTCCAACCAGCAGATCGTTGGATCTTGATTATAAATTTCTCCCGCGTGAACTTGCCCCACGAACACGCTCGACCGTCCGGCAACGGCATCTACCTGGCCAGCCAGGCGGTGGTCCAGTTCATGAAGCCGCTGTACCAGCTCCGCACCGACCGGTATCACCCTTGGGGCCTCGGGGTCGCGCATCACCTCATGAACAGGCGATCCTGCGCGTCGGATCGTGATTTTCCAGCACGCCTGACCCCGACCCGCCACCGGCAAATGCCCACACAGCGGCTCCGGAATCAAGACCGCATCGCCCACGATCCCCTCCACGAGCATCCGGTCAAACTGCTGACCGAATCCCCAGGGTGCCTCGTGCAAATCGTGCGCGGTCAGCAGGATCGATCCCGCCTCCAGCACTCCTGCATCCCGAGCGGCCAGCATCCCCTCCACCGCCGCCGCCAGCCCTCCCTTCATGTCCGACGCTCCGCTGCCGCGGATCTGATCCCCATCCACAGCAAACGGCACAAAGGGAAGATGCACCGTATCCAGGTGCCCGTCGAACTGGAGCGTTTTCCCTGGCCGTTCCCCTTGCAGCCGGGCGACCACCGCAGGAGACGCCGGATGTCCGGCCTCGGGCCGATCGACTGCAAACCCTTCCTCCACCAGAAAATCGGCCAGCACGTCAGCCGCAGCCCCGGCCGCTCCCGTGGGGCTTGGAACCGAGATCAAGCGTTCCGCAATCGCCAGCAGCCGATCCCGGTTCACACCCGTTCGGACACGATCACGCCATTGCGCAACGTCTTCAAACGGAATATCTTGAGAATTTTTCATATGTTGACCTATTGGCTTTTCCCGATCATCCAACCCTCTCGCCCTCGCTTTGATCTGTGACGATCACGGCACCGAGGGGTCCGGCGTCCCTTCAAGTGAATCCCGACGGTCATCAATCGTCGTGGCCGCTTCGATCCGGTTGGCTCCCACCTGAATCGGCCCCACTTGCGGTTCAACCAGGATTCCCACCGTCTGGGTCCGCTCCGCGTCGGGCCTCGTGTCTCGAATCAGATTCTGCTCGAAGATCAAGCCCGACGGCTCACCCCGAACCCGAATCCCCGCCGTCCCCGGCTCTCGACCGTTATCCTCGATCACATTCCCTTCCAGGCGATTGCGATGCGGCGACATCGCCGCCGACTCATTTCGAAAGAACACGCCGTTCTCGGCGTTGCGCACCACGCGATTCGCTCGCAACAGGTTATCCGAATCTTTATGGCCGATCGAGATGCCGAACTGCCCGTTTTCCTCCAGCACATTCTCCTCGAATGTCCCGTGCCGGACCCGCCAGCAAAGGAACAGCCCGTCCGTCCCGTTCCTCCGGGCCAGGCATCCCCTCACCTCGGGCCGTTGCGACCCGCTTCCCGGATGAAGTCCCAGGTGCGTATTCTCCTCGCTGATACAGTTAATCACCGACACATCATTCGATTGCTGAAAGCTGATTCCGTCTCCATGATAATTCCGGACGATGCACCCCTGAATAACCGTCCCGAACCCTCGATATAGGTAGATCCCCGCACCCCGGCATCCGTTGAGGTAAGGATTTTCGTCCTTGTTCCCCTCGATCACCAGGTCCTCGACCCGAGCCCCCTGGATGTCCACCCCGCTGACGACCGGAAACACCGTGGCGGCCATCGCGCCGTTGGAGACCATGCAGTCCGCCATCAAGGGCTTATCGATCGAAAACGTGTTGTCACGTCCTCCAGTAATTCGTGCGACCGTGGTGTGAAATCCTCCCGATCGCTGATCCCAGACCGCGACACCGTGGCCAACTTCGAACCCCGAAGGTTGCTCGACCGTGATCTGTTGCTCTCCGAAATCACCGTCCAGCACCAAGGGAGAGACCGCGGCTCTCGCCTTGCGGAGAATCGTCTTCCCGGGCACCCCTCGCACGGTCACTCCGCTCCGAAGATGCAGTGAGTCGTGCATCAGGTACTCCCCTTCCCCGATCGAAACAACCCCACCCCCGAGGCCCGCCACATAGTCCACCGCCGCCTGCAAGGCTCGGTTGTCGGCACCGATCAGGTCCGCGTTCGCTCGTCCCACCGAGATTGTCGGGCGATCGGTCATTTCCGAATGCATCGCGAAAGGCAATTGCTGCTCATCCGGCCGAGGCCCCCCATCGTCTCCCGAGGCAATCGTCACTGCGGCCAGGGCAATCCCTACCACCACTCCACCCATCCGAATCGGCTTCGTTCCAAGGAAGACACCAGCCATTGTCATCTCCTCATCATGGGCATCCGTTGCGGCCCATTACTTGCAGGGGGGCGGCTCCGATTCGATCAGATCGCGATCCGCGCAGCGATTCGGCACGGCACGATCGGTCCCAGTATGCCCCGGAGTCCCTCGTGAAGAAAGCCACCGCCGCCAGGCAGTTCCCACCCGATGCCATCCGGATCGCTCCCTCGACCGCTCCGCCTGGCCTGCTCCCTTCCGGTGGCATCATTGGCGCAGGACCGATAGAGTGAGTTGAGAATCCCCCTGGGAGCGGGCACGTTTCCCGATCGGTCTCTCGGCCGGGTCGCGCCGATCCCCTTCGGCCGCCACCGACCCGAGCCAGGCTTGAGTCGTCCGCTGGCATCGGCAGAGGAGCCCCCCATGCGTCTCGGGTTGATCGGATCGACCGGGCACTGGCACAGCTATGCCCCGGCCCTCGATCGCATTCCTGGCCTGGAACTCGTTGCGGTCGCTGCGGCCGGGCCGGAGGAATCGACCGGTGCCTTCGACCACGCCCCCGGCCTGACCGTGGAGACCCGCCGCTACGACGACGCCCGCCGGATGCTCGACGCCGAACGGCTCGACCTGGTCCAGGTCTGTGGCCGAAGCGACCGCATCCCCGTCTGGACCCGACTCTGCCTTGAGCGTGGCCTGTCCGTCATGGCCGAAAAACCCCTGGCCATGAATCTGACGACGCTTGAAGACCTGTTCAACACCGCTCGCGCCACTGGAGCCTCACTTGTCCCCATGCACACCATGCGAGGCGTGCCCGAACTGGCCTCCGTGCACCGCGTCGTCCATGCCGGTGCCATCGGCGATCCGCTCCTGAGCTTCAGCCAGAAAAGCTACAAGTGGGGCCGATCGCGCCCCGCCTTCTGGCGCAGCCGAGACACCTTCCCTGGCATCGCCCCCTGGGCCGGCATCCATGCCTTCGACTGGCTCCACTGGATCCTGGGAGACGTCTTCACCGAGGTTTCGGGACACGAGGGAACCGCAGCGCACCCCGACGTTCCCGCCTGTGCCAGCCAGGCGGCCTTCCTGCTCTCCATGCGCAATGGCGGCGTGGCCACCGTCACCCTCGACTACCTCCGCCCCGAGTCCGCTCCCACCCACGGCGACGAACGATTGCGCATTGCCGGAACGCTCGGCGTCGTCGATTTGGCGCTGGCGGATCGCAAGGTCACGCTCACCACCGGCCAGGAACCGCCTCGCGCCCTCTCGCCCGACCCTCAAGTTGATCTGTTCACCCGCTTTGCCCGATCGTTGCGCGGCGAGAGCCCCCCTCCCCTGACCCTTCACGAAGCCTGCCGCATTACCGAAATCGCCCTCAAAGCCCAACTCGCCGCCGACACCCATCAGACGATCACCTTGACCGACTCTCCCTATCGCTCCCCTTGACCGACCCGCAGGGGCTTCGCCAGAGTCGTCGGGCACTGGCGAGGCCGCAAGCAGGGCATGGCCCCGAAGCTCCTTGCAACCGGCGAGGGCCGGGTTTACGATCCGGCTCTCTCCAGATTCGAGGCTCAACCGCCCTCACCGAACGAATCGCGGAACAACCAGCGGCCCATCCCGTTGCGATCCGACCAAAGACTCCGCCAGCCCTGTCGAACTCCCGCTCCTCGACGCAAACTCCAGGTGGTCAGACGAAGCATCGGTCCCCATATTCGACCCCACGAGCGTTACAATCGAAACCTGACCGGAAGCGGCGAGGTCTGCCCCATCGGTCCGTTCTCTCAATCTGTTGACTCCGACGGCCCCCCATGAACCCAACTCCCGACGAGATGCCCGGAGGACTCATGTTCGCGTTTCAGGACGAATCCGGCGACAAGCCGATCCGCTTCCGATGGTTCTCAAGCAATGGGCCGGACTTCAGGCGTCGGGCATTCGGCCTCGCTCTGGCGATGCTGCTCGGGTTCGGAAGCCTGGCCACCGGCGAAGCAACGCCCGAAGCGACCCATCAGATCGAGGACGGCATGGCGCAGGACGTGCCGGCCTTCAGCGACCCGGAGCTCTGGGTTCGGCACGACCTATGGGTCGAGACGGAGTTCGACTCCGACGACGACGGGAAGCCGGATCGGATGCACGTCGGCGTCACACGGCCGAAGCAGACCGAGACGGAGGGCCTCAAGGTGCCGGCCATCTATGTCTCCAGCCCCTACTTCGCCGGGACGGCGGGCTCGGCGCAGTCGCTCATGTGGGATGTCCGGCACGAACTAGGCGACGAGCCGCCCGCACGTCCCGAGCCACCTGAAATCCACCTCCGCGAGAACCGCCCCATCATCTCGAACACGGAGGTCGAGACCTGGCTACCTCGCGGGTTCGCGGTTGTGCATTCGTCATCGCCGGGCACCGGCCTCTCGCAGGGCTGCGTGACGATCGGCGGCGACAACGAGTCACTCGCGCCGAAGGCGGTCATCGACTGGCTCAACGGCCGGGCTCGGGGCTTCACCTCCCCCGACGGCGACGAGACCGTCTCGGCCGACTGGTGCACGGGGAAGGTCGGGATGACCGGCACGTCTTACAACGGCACGCTCGCCCTGGCCGCGGCGACGACCGGCGTCGACGGTCTGGAGGCAATCATTCCGATCGCGCCGAACACGTCCTACTACCACTATTATCGATCCCACGGCCTGATCCGCTCGCCGGGCGGGTATCTCGGCGAGGACATCGACGTTCTCTACGACTTCGTCCGCAGCGGCAACCCCGAACGACGGCCCCACTGCGATTGCACCGTCCGCGACACCGAGATGACCGGGCAGATGGACCGCCTGACCGGTGACTTCAACGCCTTCTGGGCCGGCCGCGACTACCTCAACGACCTCGGCCCGCTGAAGGCCGCGACCCTCATGTCCCACGCCTTCAACGACTGGAACGTCATGCCCGAGCACAGCGTTCGGATCTACCAGGCGATCAAGGCCAAGGGCGTCCCGGCGCAGATCTACTTCCATCAAGGCGGGCACGGCGGCGGGCCGCCCCCGGATCAGGTGAACCGATGGTTCACCCGATACCTGCTCGGCATCGAAAACGGCGTGGAACAGGAACCCCTGGCCTGGATCGTGCGGGAGCAGGACGATCGCACCCAGCCGACCGCGTATCCCGACTATCCGCACCCGGACGCCGAACCGGTTGCCCTGCACCCGACCGCCGGCGCGCCGAAGTCCGGGGGGCTCGTCCTCGACGCTCCCAAGGCCGCTCGGGGAACCGAGACGCTCGTCGACAACGTCTCGTTCGACGGCGCCACGCTCGCGAAGGCCGAATGGACCAATCATCGCCTGCTCTACGCCACCCCCCCCTTGAGCCGCGAGGTTCACCTCTCGGGCACGCCTCGGCTCACCATCCGACTGACCGCGAACAAGCCGGCGGCGAACCTCTCCGTCTGGCTCGTCGCCCTGCCCTGGGAGTCCGGTCCGCGGTCGAGAATCACCGAGAACATCATCACCCGCGGCTGGGCCGACCCTCAGAACTCCCGATCACTCACCGAGAGCGAGCCTCTGACGCCGGGCGAGTTCGTCGAGCTCAGCTTCGACCTCCAGCCGGACGACCAGATCATCCCCCCCGGGCAGCAAATCGCCCTGATGATTTTCTCCAGCGACCGCGACTTCACACTCTGGCCCGAGCCCGGGACCGAGCTGACCATCGATCTCAACGCCACCTCACTGGAACTTCCGGTCGTCGGCGGCGCCGATCGCCTCGCTGAAGCGCTCCACGATCCCAGCGAGGTTGACGCGACGGTAGAAACCTCCGATTGAACGACTCCGGCATCATGCGAACGACCGTCGGTCCCATCCCGTGACCAAGCTGGGCGGATTCCCCTCGTACGCCTCATCCCATGACCCGACCGAGGTCGCAGGCGGAAGCGGCCCGTGGCCCCGGACAGTGGCAGGACCATTCACTGATAACAAACATCTACGCAATTTCATCTCTCCTGTTCGCCATAGCTCGCTCGTAGAGAGACAGGAGTCGCGGCAGACAAACTTCCATGCTGAAGCGATCGCGGATCATCGCGACACCGGCATCTCCGAGGTGGGCGTACCCGCCAGGATCATTGAGCACACGATCGGCCAGGTCGGCCATGCCTTCGATGTCGAAAAAGCCGGCCAGCAGGCCGTTCTTCCCGTGCTGAATCACCTCACGTACCGGGGCCGTGTCCGACGCCAGGACGGTGGCCCCGCAGGCCAGGGCGTTCATCAGTGACCACGACAGGACGAAGGGGACGGTCAGGTAGATGTGCAGGTCGGACAGGTTGAACAGCCGGGCCAGATCGGCCGGCGGGATCAGTCCAAGGAAATGAAAACGCGAGAGGTCGTAGTCGTCGGCGGCCAGGACCCATTGCTTGAACGATGCGCCGCCGGTCACCATGTGATCGCCCCCGTAGCAAACGCGGTCCTCGCCCGCAATGACGACGTGGAGATCGTCGCGGCGCTCGCAAAGCCGTTTGGCGACTTTCATGAAGACATCGAATCCACGCATGGATTCCATACCCCGAGCCGCGTAGGTCAGGAGCTTCGCGTCCTTGGGGAGATCGATGCCGTTGAGTCGACGATCGGGGATGGGCATCGGGCGCCAGATCGTGGTGTCAACGCCATCGAAAACGACTTGGACCTTGTCGCGGTAGGCGGTCGGGAGCCGATCGCGCTGCCAGTGGGTTGGGCTGTAGCCGACGTCGCAGTTCTCGAGGTCCAGCAGAATCATCGCGTTACGGGCCCTTGCCCGCAGGCGGTTAAGCTCCGTCGAAGGGAAATCGGGCCGGAAGTCCATGTCCGAGTCGTGCGGCTGGTAAAAATATTCGAAATAGTTGACGATCGGCACGTCACCGTAGAGCTCTCGCAGGAAGAGCGTGGAACCGAAGCCGGAATGGCCCACGATCAGATCCGGGCGGAGATCGGGCCGGCCCTTCAACGCCTCGTAGACGGCGTGCGTATGCCAGACGGCGTTTTCGAAGGTTCGGCTGCAGTAGTGATTTCTGGGGATCGCGCCGCCGCGGACCCGATACTGGATGCGCTCGATGCCGCCGGACTGCCCCGGAGCCCTCTCCGAGACGAAGGTGCAACGGACGCCCCGTTGCCGGGCCAGGTGGGTCGCGACATGGCCAAACTGGGCTGGAAAGTTCTGATGAACGAAGAGAATGTGCATCAGTTGCTCACCGCATGACACCGGCGAATCTCGCCCAACGACGCCGAGAATCGCTCGAGGACAGTACCCACGCTCCCAGCGCCCCGTTCAAGGGTCGCATGGGTCGAGTGCCCTCCCCCGCGTGGCAGCCGGCGAGCGTCCATGCTCGCCGGTTTTGGGGAGATGGCAAGGTGGAACTGGTCAACGGCGGCGGCGGAGCCGCAACGGTAGGATGTCCTCAACCAGTTCCTGATAGGTTCGCGAGGCGAATGGAGACACCATCGATCCGGCCCCTGGGGCGCCGGGACGCCCACTCTCCGCGAGGGGAATCCAGAGCGGCGGACGGCCTGCCGAGGTGCCTCGGAGGGCCACCCGAGTGCTTGTTGACGCGCCGGACACCGTGTCAGCCAGGTCGATTGCGACCGCGTCCGGCGTTGGGAGGCCCGAGGCATCACGAGGCGTGTGACGGACACCCGCCGAACGAAGCTCTGCCATCAGATCATCCCCGTGCTGATCGACGTCAAGATCAGGCAGCCCCAGAACGTGCCCAAACTCGTGCATCAGCACGGACAGAAGGTCGACACCCTGAGGGGTCGGCCGATCGGCGTGGGTTGGTCCGAATTCCTCGTCGAGATGAGGAGTCGCGTCGAGGAACCAGCCCTGTCCGGCCGCCGTTGGATCGATGAGCATCGCGCCGTCGACGACATACGCGAGGTGATCGCCGGGGAGGTCCTGAATCCAGACCGGCACGCGGGAGAGCCGGTCGGCATCCGGGGCGAACTCGGACCAACGTCGGATCGCTTCCGTGAGCATCGGCGTGAGGTCGGCCACGCCGAGGGGTACGACCGCCGTCGCTGGGTCGCTGGAGCCCGACACGGCGAGCTGGTTCTGGCCGCCACCGAGAACCCTGGAGTCATCGGTCTTGACCGTGAAGGTCTCGAACGCAGTCGATCCCGATCGGCTCCAGAGGCCGAAGCCGCCATCGGTGATCACTGCGTTGTAGACCTTGCTTAGGATCGGCGAGCCATTGAGCGTCACGCTGGCGGTGGTGCCTTTGAGCACCAGGCCGAGCGTGAGGGTGTCGGAAGCCGCGACCGTGGTCGAGGCGTCCACGAACCAGCCGCGTGCCGAGCGGTGGCTCAGGGAAAGCTGCCGGGTTGAACGATCGAAACTTACAACCTTGTAGTCATCGGCACTGTAGACATCGAACGCGAGCCCACCCGCACCGGTCGGGCGGAGGTTACTCGACAGGTCGAGCATGGCGTTGGGGCCAACCCGCAGGGTCAGCGTGTTGAGCGCGGCCTCTGCTCCGTCGGCCGTGCCGATGTAATCCCCTTCGACGAAGTCCCAATGGCCTGTCAGCGGGGCATCGAGCAGCGCGGAAGGCGCATCGAAGTCGAGCGTCTCGTTCAGGGTTACGACGGGAGGGACGCGCTGGACGACGACGTTGTCGATCTGGGCGCGGGCATTGCGGGCACCCAGTCCGACCAGGCCCGTGTTGATGGCATAGGTAAGGCCCGTCTCGTCGACGCGGGGTGTGAACGCATGGCTGAGGGTGAAGAGGTTATTCACGACCAGCGTGACCGCCGAGCCGTTCACGGCGAGGAAGACCGTGTAATCCGCGCCGTCCTTCAGACCACCTTGCACACTTTCCTGCACGAGTGTTGTCCAGCCCTGCGCGGTTCGATGGCCGATCTCCAGCTTGTTTGTAGAGATGTTCACACCCGCGAACTTGAAGTCGGTCGGCGATTGGTAGTCGAAGACCAGATAGGCATTGGCGTTGTAGCCGCGGGTGGGCTTGACGGTATTGATAACCGCCATCGTCTCGAAATAGCTAGGAATGTAGTCGTCTACATAGAAAACGCTCACCGCGTCCCCGCCCGCTTCCGAGGGGGCGACCTCGTAGCGTCCGCCCTTGAAGGACCAGGTGCCGACATCGACCGCGAAGCCCTGGGCCTGGCCGTTGTTGAAGTCGGCGGAGCGGAGCACGTCGCGCTTGCCGCCCGGGATGTTGCCGGCCTGCGGATCGGCGGGGGGTCCGGTCTGGTCTCGCCAAGCGGCGTCCTTTTGGAGCACCAGGCCCAGCTCGCCGAACGGCTCGCCGTTGCGGGCGGGGTCGGCCCCGGTATCGCTTGCGCGGGTGGGGTCGGCTCCGTCCGCCGCCGACAGGGCGTAGAGGAACTCGGCCAACTGCGGCTGGAGCGTGCGGCTGACGGTCGCCATGCCGAAGGGGGCGAACGGAACGAGGTAGCTGTTGTACTCGCCCACCCAGTCGATCAGGCGATCGCCGCCGGTGTTGCCGATCAGGATGTCGCGGCCCGCGCCACCGTACCCGCGGTCCTCGTAGGTCGGGTGCGTGTCGGGCTGGTCGTTCAGGCCGCCGTTGGTGTCCTGATCGTCATCGAGATTGATCAGGTCATTACCCCAGCCACCGTAGACGTTGTCGCGGCCGGTGCCGCCGCCGAGCCAGTCGTTACCGGTGCCGCCGAAGATCGCATCGTCGCCGTCACTCTTGACCGGGCCATACGACGTGCCCTTGGGGCCGCCCGTGGTGCCGCCCGGCTGTTCCGGGCCCTCGGTCTTCTCGAAGTTCAAGAGGAACGGATGCACCGGACCCGGCTCCCCTTTGTTCAGCGAGCCGTCGGCGTTGAGGACGATCTTGCGGAGCGGATCATACTCGTCATACAGAGCAAACTCGCCGGCGCGGAGGCGGTTGTTGGTCTGACGGGCGTCAACATCGACCGGATTGAACGCCAGCACATTACCGGGGTTGAGATTCACGAGAGTCACCGCGTCATACCCCAGGTTGAGCAGCCCGGTCGGGTTCCCCTGATCATCATAAGTCGGCACAGAAGCGTTGCTGAGCACCTCGGCCCCGGAGATCGCGTCGTCGCCGGAGCCCCCGTGGAGCGAGTCGTTGCCCAGGCCGCCGAAGATGATGTCATCAGCGAACGGAATGGGGCCGTTGCCGAGGGCGTCGGGGAACTCGTCGTCGAGGCCGATCCAGTTCGGGTCGACACTGAACGGAGTGAGGTCGACCGTCTTCTTGATCGCACCGGTGGGGTTGATCACGGCGTACTGAATCTGCCCCGGGGTGCTGATGGTTTGCTCGGTCGTCGCGGCGATGCCATAAAGCGGCTCGGCACTGCCGTTGCGGCTGGTGGAGATCAGGCCGTCGTCGCCGATGACGCCGTCATTGCCGGTCCCACCGGAGATCCAGTCGTGCCCGTAGCCGCCGATGAGGTCGTCGTCCTGGGCATTGCCAAACAGCACGTCGCTGCCGGTCATGCCGAAGATCGAGTCGTTGCCGTCTTCGCCGTGGATCATGTCGGGCGCGCCCTGGTCGTAGACCGAGCCGTCCTTGCTGCGGGCAACGCCGTTGACGTATTCCCAAGTATCGCCCTGATAATCCGCGCCGCCGAGCGTGTAGTCGAGCTGCTGCACGGCGCGAGGGATGATCCGTGCGTCGAACGCACTGTCGTATACAAACGTCAGAAATTGCGGATTCGATCCCCCGGCAACAAGCCGGAAGAGATTCGCGTTGTCGCCCATGATCACATCGGCATCGCGCGCCGGGCCAAGCGACTCAGGATCGCCCACGTCATTGCGGCTGATCCGGTTCCCCGCGCCGCCGAAGATGGTGTCGGAGCCGTCGGGCCGCTGCGTCGTGGTGGTCAGCCCGTACAGGGACGAGCTGCCGCCGATCATGTCGTCCTGGCCGAGCCCGCCGTACATGAGGTCGTTGCCGCCGTTGCCTTCCATCGCGTCGTCGCCGTCGGTCGAGGCCTCGGCGATGTTGAAGGCGAGTAACTCGGCGGTGTTCGGGTTGGAGCCGCTATCGGAAACCTGGAGCGCGTGGCTCAGGGTGTCCGGATCACCGTCGTCGGGGGCGATGGCGCCGTCGCCCTGCATCAGGTCATCGCCCAGCTGGCCGAACATGAGGTCGTTGTCGGGACCGCCGGCCATGACGTCGCTGCCGAAGCGGCCTTGCGGATTGGTCTCGATCGCCTCGTCGTGATCGAGGAGCCGGACATCGCGGCCGACCGATCCCGCCGGATCGCGCTGCGGGTCCGCCCCGACGTTCGTGGTGATCGTCTCATGGGTCGTGGTGTAGATCGTTGCGGTGGCGAGCAACCGGAACCGCGGGCTGAGGTCGTCGCCGCGCCGCCAGATGATCGCGTTGTCGCCCGCCAGGACATCGTTGCCTGCGCCGCCGTCCATAAGATCGTTGACGGGGCCGATCGGTGTGAGCATTGCGTGGATCGCCGGAGCGATGAGCTCATCGACGCCGCCGATGACATTGTGGCCGCCGGTCATGTCGTCGTCGCCATCGCTGCCGAAGAGGCGATCGTCGCCCTGACCACCGATGAGGATGTCGTCACCTTCCTCGCCGACGATCCGGTCCCCTTCACCGCCATCGCCGGCCCCGGTGTCGATCGAGAAGAAGTTCCGGGCGTTGAAGCCAGCCAGGGAGCTGAACTGGGGATAGATCCGGCCGTGGTCGCCGAACAGGACGTCGTGATTGCCCGGATCGCCGATGCCGTCGCCATCGTCGCCGTGGATGAGGTCGGCATCCGTCCCGCCAAAGACGACATCCCGGTCGTTGCCACCGACGATCAGATCGCGTCC
Source organism: Tautonia marina (assembly GCF_009177065.1). NCBI lineage: Bacteria > Pseudomonadati > Planctomycetota > Planctomycetia > Isosphaerales > Isosphaeraceae > Tautonia > Tautonia marina. The sequence goes on along the minus strand of NZ_WEZF01000001.1, from coordinate 589,460 downwards.
GCCCAGGGTGGGGTCGGTCGTGGTGATCAGGTCCAGCGTGCTGATGTCGGTGTCCGGGACGGCGAAGGCCGCGGCGAGCGCCGGGTTCTCGACCGCGACGTCGATGCCGGTGATGTCCTCCAGTCGACCGGAGGAGAGCCATTCGAGCCGTCCGTTGTCGCCGAGTAGAACGTCGTCGCCGAGACCGCCGTCGAGGGTGTCGCCCTCGAAGCCGCCCAGCACGATGTCGTCGCCGTCGTTCCCGAAGATCAGATCCCGCCCACCGAGGCCGGGATCGATCGTCTGGACCAGGAAGATGATGTTGTTCTGCAGGTCAATGCGGCCATGATCACCGAGCAGGATGTCGTTGCCATCGTTCCCCGCGATCAAGTCATCCGCCGTGCCGCCGAGGGCGATGTCGTCGCCATTGCCGCCCTCGATCGTGTCGTTGTGGCCGAACAGCGGGTCGGTCGTGGTGATGAAGTCCAGGGTGGTGAGGTCGGCATCGTCGTTGAACTCCAGCGCCCCGTTGTCGCCCAGCAGGATGTCGTTCCCGTCGTTGCCTTCCAGGGAATCTTCTCCGTATCCGCCGAGGATCGAGTCGTTTCCGTCGCCGCCCTGCGCCGAGTCATCGCCGCCGTACTGCGGCGCGATCGTCTCGATGCGCTCGATGACGTTGGAGGCATTGCGGGTGATCCAGCCATTGTCTCCGAGGATGACGTCATGACCGAGCCCACCGAGCAGCAGGTCGCCGCCGACGCCGGTTGTGTCGTTTCCACCCGAACCGCCGATGAGGATGTCGTGCCCCCCGCTCCCGTCAATGGTGTCCTTGCCACCGTAATCGGGGTCGGTCGAGAACAGGTCGTTGGCGTCGGCGGACCCATCGGACCGGACGGCCACACCATGATCCCCGAAGAGGACATCGGTGCTCTCATCCTCGCCCCCGAAGATCACATCATCGCCGAAGCCGCCGAAGACCGTGTCGGGTTGGTCGCCACCCTGGATCGTGTCGTTGCCGCCGTCGGTCGGCTCAATCGTCTGAATCCGGAGGATTTCGTCGGTCGCGTTTCGGATGATGAGCGCGTGGTCGCCGAGAATGACATCCGCGTCGTTGTCGCCGGAGATCAAATCGGCATCGGTGCCACCGATGAGGATATCGTCGCCCGAGCCACCCTCAATCGTATCCTGGCCGCCGTCCGCCGGGGCGGTGGTGAAGACCCGGAACGCCTCGGGGCTGCCGTCATCGAACACAACCGCGCCGTTGTCGCCGAAGATGATGTCATTCAGCGATCCGCCGACCAGTGAATCGTCGCCGAAGCCGCCGAACAGGGTATCTCGCCCTCCTCCGTCACCAAACGCAACGTCATCGCCACCGATGGTTGTCTCGGTCGTCTCGATTCGGAGGACGTTGAGGGACTCATTCCGCACGATGATGCCGTGGTCGGCGATGATGATGTCGTTGCCCAAGCCGCCGCTCAGGCTGTCGCCACCGATTCCATGCCAGTCGTCGTCGCCGGTGCCGCCGAGGATCGTATCGTCGCCGTCACCACCCTCGATCGTGTCCTTGCCGCCGTACTGGGGATCGGTAGTGAAGATGTCGTGCTCCTCGAGCGAGCCGTCGGCCAGCACCACGACGCCGTGATCGCCAAGGAGGATATCGTTGCCGGTGCCGCCGAGGATCGAGTCGTCGCCCCGGCCTCCGAAGATGGTGTCGTGGCCCGCGCCCCCTTGAATCGTGTCGTTGCCGCCAAACTCGGGTTGAGACGTGAACAGGCGTTGGATTACCCCGGCAACGAACGTGATCGTGGCCTGATCGCCGAAGATGATGTCGTTGCCGAGATCGCCGAAAATGGAATCGTCGCCGGGTCCACCCATCAAGGTATCGTCGCCACCACTGCCGAAGAGGGTGTCGTTCCCGAAGGAGCCGACTCCAGTGGTAGACAAGGAGACATACTGCGTGTTGGATCGGCTGCCCTGGTCGCCGACAATCAGATCACGCCCCGTACCACCGGCGGCGTCGCCCACGAGATGGTCCGCGCCACCGCCGCCGAAGATGACATCGTCCCCCAGCCCGCCGAAGGCGGTGTCGTTGCCCGAGCCGCCGCTCGGGTTCGTGACCAGGAGGCCGGCGGCTCGATTGATGGTGCCATTGTCGCCGAGAATCCAGTCGTCACCGGCGTCGCCGACGATCGAGTCGGCCCCATCGAGTCCGCCATCAATCAGATCACCGACCACCACGGAGGAACCCCCGATCAGAACATCACCACCCGTCCCGCCGAGAATCGTGTCGTTCCCCGCGCCACCCTCGACCAGGTCGTTGTCTTGCTGGCCGTAAATGACGTCGTTGCCGGCGTTGCCGAAGAGGGTGTCGTCGCCTGTGCCGCCCTCGATGGTGTCGTACCCGGCCTGGCCGTAGATCAGGTCATTCCCGGCTCCGCCGAAGATCTGATCGTCACCCGCGCCGCCGATCAGGGTGATCGAGCCGATGATGCCGTTCCCACCGAGGATCGTGTCGTTGCCGGCGTCACCGTGAATGGTGTCGTTCCCGTCCGGGAGATCGGCTGGGTCGGAGCTGCCGCCGATCAGACGGTCGTTGCCGAGACCGCCAAAGATCAGATCATTGCCGGTGCCACCCTCAATCAGATCATCGCCGTCCTCGCCACGAAGGGTGTCGGTATCCGCGCCGCCCTGGATCGTGTCGTTGCCGAGGCCGCCGAGGATCGAGTCGTTGCCGACGTCACCGAACAGCAGGTCATGACCATCCTCACCGAAGATGGTGTCGTTGCCGAGGCCGCCATCGATCTCGTCGTCCCCCTCCTGGCCGTGGATTTCGTCATCCCCGTCCTCGCCGAAGATCGTATCGTTGCCGGCCTCGCCGTAGATCTCATCGTGGCCGTCGTCGCCGTGGATCTCATCGTGACCTGCGCCCCCGAAGATGGTGTCGTTGCCGGAACCGCCGTGGATCTCGTCGTCTCCCTCGCCGCCATCGATCTCGTCGTGGCCTGCGCCGCCGTGGATGGTATCGTTGCCTTCGCCACCGATCAGCACATCCTCCTGATCGCCTCCGTCGAGAGAATCGTTCCCCTCGCCGCCTTGAATGCGGTCGATCCCCGCGCCACCGTAAAGGGAGTCGTTCCCGAAGGCGCCCTGAATCGTGTCGTCGCCGGAGCCTCCGTGAATCTCGTCGTCGTTGTCGCCGCCCTGAAGTTCGTCGTTGCCGCCACCGCCGCGCAGCGTGACCGGCCCGACATTGGCCCCCTCAACGAGCAGAATGTCGTTGCCGTCCTGAGCGGTCTCGCCGCTGCGGAAATCGCCCCAGATCTCCGTCGCGGTGAGCACGCCGTTGAGCACGACGTTATCGTTCCCCGCGCCGCCTTCGCCCTCGATCTTCGAGAAGCCGCCATTGACGGTTTCCGTGATCCCGAAGGCCGAGATCGTGATGACCTCACTGCCCGCCGATCCGCTGACATGCGTGATCGTGAAGAACTCGTCGTCGTCCACTGCGCCTTCTTCACGGTCTCCAGCGCGAGGCCCCATGTTCAGGATCAGCGTATCGCCTTCGATCGTGTACAAGCTGGGCTCTTCACAACTGTAGCTGAAATCGAGGAGCGTGGCGGTTGCGATCTCAAACGTCTTCTTGACGCTGAACGGCCCGAACCCGACCTTCACAAACGCGGAGAGCCCGACCGTGAGCCGACCATCAATGTCGAAGATGCAAAGCGGGAAGTTCTCGATCAGCTCATCGAGATGCACCTTGCCGTCACTGTTGGGATCGTTGAGGTTCCCGTCGATCTCGGCGTATAGACCGCCACCCACGCCCGCCGAGGCGATGACGACGTTGATCGCGCCGAACGCCTCGATACTGGCCCTGAGCTCGACCTCGGGAATATCGGGACCGGTGCCGAAGGCGTTGGCGGTGTCACTCACGTAGAATCCGTAGAAAATCTTCTCCGGGTCGTCGAACCCGCTATCGGCGAAGAGGCGAAGGCCTCGGGTGTCATAACCGAAGACGAAATCGACGGCGGCACTCACCGCTCCGTTCAACTGCACACCGAGCGGGCCGAGGATCGGGAAGAAGATTTCGGTCGTGAAGTCGAGACTCAGGCGAGGCATGTCGAAGGCCATCAGCTCGACATCCTGGCCCAGGAGGAGCTTGAAGGCGATCGTTGGGTCGTCGAGGATCGGGAACGAGAGCGCATTGCCGGCGCCGCCGATTGCGTCGCCCGCGAACTGTTCGATCAGGCTCCGAGCCTCGTCGGCCACCGAATCTCCCGCCAGTCCTGCCAGATAGTCGAGCGCGCTGTCGGCGAGACCACCGACCACGTTCGGGTCGATCGTCGAGAGGCTGAAGCCCGCCGCTCGGATATCGGTGCCGACGCCGAGTTCAAAGTTCCCCAATGGGATGAAGATGTTGTCGGAGCCCGACATGGTCGAAACCTGCGAAGCGACCCGGTCGATCAGATTGATGATCTCGATCGCGCTGGCGATGGCTCCGACCTGAGGCGCGACCTCCGAGGGGAAGGCCAGGGCCAGATCGAGCAGGCTGATCTCGTCGACGGGCGTCGAGTCCCCTCCTGCGGCAATGATCAGGTCTCGGAGCGGCCCGACGTCGGAGAAGACGGGCAATCGGGCGTTAATCACTTCGAGGACCGGCCGGATCGGCTCGATGATCTGGTCAATCGTTCCCAGGATGGGCCCAACGAAATCGGAGAAGAACGAGCCGAGGTCGAGTCGCACGTTGTTGAACGCGAGATCCGGCGCGCCGCCACCGAAGGTTTCGGAACTCTCGGCGGTGTTGCCGCTCATCGACCAGGTCAGGTCAATGTCGGAGAGCAGCGAGGGGAACACGGCCGAACCGGCGAAGCTCACCCGGGCATCGAGGTTAATGTCGACGCTGGCTTCGAACCCGGCGTCGACAAGACTCCCCAGGTTCGACGCCGCCGAGGCGATTTCGGTGAAGGTCAAGCGGCCGTCGTTGCTCGGGTCGAGCAGGTCGATGGTGAACGAACCGGACACCTCGCTCGGCGGCCGTGCCGGATCGCTGCCGTCGGCATCCTTGAGCTGGAGCGTCAGGAATCCGAGCGAGCCGCTCAGGTCCATGCCGGGAACACTCAACGCCAGCTCAACCTCCAGCTCGTTCATCGCCGACGTGTCGAAGAAGAAACCGTGCGTCTTGCTCACACCGACGCCAAACTGGAACGTGTACCCCAGCTCAACCTGAACCGTGGACCCCGGCGCGGCCTGCAAGCCCAGCCCAGGCAGGCCGATGTCGAACGCGAACGACTCGCTGAGCACCGTCGAGGTCTTCTGGAACAGGAACGGGAAAAGAATCTGGTCGCTGTCCAGTTCGTAGGGCACGTCCTCGGGATCGATCGCGTTCGGGTCCCCACCCGTCTCGGGATCGAGCTGGAGAATGTCGAGGCCCGGAGGGCCGAGCGCCTCGAAGATCGCCGTCTGCACGGTGAGCAAGGCCTGGTCGGGAGCATCCTTCAGCTTCTGGATCACATTGCTCCGGATCTCGCTGATGAACGTGGCTGCATCCTTGAAGTTGGTGCCGATCAGCGGGATCGAGACGTTGAACACGCGGCTCTTGAGTCCGTCCTCGATCGTTCCCAGCAACAGGTCCAGCCCGTCGATGAGCAGGCCAAGCTGGTTGAGTAGATCCAGGTTGCCCAGGAAATCCGTCACTGCACTGGCGATGTCGGGCGTGATGACGGAGGCGCTGCCCAGGTCCGTGATGTCGCTGACCGTGATGGCGAGCACGTTGTCCGGCACGCCGTTGCTGTCCTCATCGTTGGTCGTTCCACCGAGCGGGGTGCCCTGGTCCGGGAAGAACAGCGGCAGGGAGACCTCCGCACCTCCCTGGAGCGTCACATTGACGATGCTGGTGTCGAGATCCGGCAGGAAGTACCGGCCACCGGTGACGGAATTCAGATCGACCGTGAAGGCCGCCGGATCGGTGGTCGCGAGATCACCGTCGGCATCGAGCACCGCGACACCGTCCACGACAAACGCGCCAAGCGGTCCGATCGCGACGGAAAAATCCAGATCCTCCGCGACCAGCCGGGCCGTCAGCTCCAGCCCGGTCGTGTCTTCGATGAACGGCGCGGGCGTGAGGGGATTCGATAGATCCAGTCCGAAATGCAGGGCCAAAGTCGCCCCCGCTTCCACCTGGATCAGACCCGAGCCGCTGACGTCGATCAGCGAGGTGATCCCCGCCAGCAACGGATTGCCACCGGCGATGGCGTCCAGATCCAGATTGAACGGGATCGGACCGCTGTCGGAGACCGCTTCGAGGTTCAGGTCGAACCGCAGGACGTCGGGGCCATCGAGCACCAGGACGATCGTACCGGGTGCGACCCCAAGCGCCGTTTCGAGCCGATCGGCGAGAACCTGCAGCGTGCCGGCCGACGGCCCCGATTCGAGCGCCGTCACGAAGCTGTCGAACTGGTCGACGAAGCTGACCAGTTCACTGATGCTCTGATCGACTAGGGGAAGTTTGTAGGACAGGAACGAGAAGCTCTGCACGCTGTCGAGATAGCTCGTCAGCGCCTTGAAGGCGTTAACAAAGGTGCTAAAGCCGACGTTCTCGAAGTTGAGCAGTTCGTCAAAATTGGTAAACGTCGGGGTAAAGTTTGCCAGGTTCGTGAGATCCGGGAACTCGAAGCTGGCCGAGGGCGAGCTGTTGAGTGGGATGACGTTGTCCGCGATGGTGATTTGCGGCAAGCTAAGGCTTCCGCTGCCGTTGATGTCGAACGCCCCCAGACTGGCGGGGTTGACCACGATGCCGCTTGTCAGCTCGTTGAGTGTGAGCCGCGAAACCCCGGGCTGATTCGGCTTGTGCAGCGCCAGGCTGGCGGCCAGGCTCGCCGCTGCTGCTCCCTCGGTCAGCTCCAGACCGAGGAACCCGAACTGGGCGGTGGCCGCAAGATCTACCGCGGCAATGGCGAGGTTGGCGGCAAACGACACGTTGTCGAGCGAGAGCCGCTCAAGCAGGTACAGGCCAAGGCTCAGTGGGTCATCCTCATCCGGCACCGGATACTCATCGGTAAACGGCGTGAGGTCGATGATCACCGTAAAGGCCAGATCAAGATCCGCGTCAACCTCGATCGTACTTGACGTGCTGAACTCCCCAAGCGAGCCGAGGCTGAGGTCCAGGTTGATCGGTACGGTCTGGGTGTCGAGCACGTGGTTAAAGTCGAAGGCGATCGACAGCTCGTTGGTGATCGGGTTGTAGTCGAGGCCCGTTCCGGGCGCGAGGACATCGACGAGATTCTCGACGAGTTGCTGAAGCGTGGCGAAGTTCGGTGTCGGCGAATTCGTGATCCGGTCGATCAGCTCGCTTTCCAGGATGCTCTCGAGCGGGAGGAGGCTGCCGAGCGTCGTACCCGAGGTCAGTGGGATCGGCGAGTTGAAGAGGCTCGAATTGCGCAGGGATTCGAGCTTCTCGCGGATCGACTGAACCGCCCCCAGGATGCTCTCCGGGGTCAGCTGGTTGAAGTTCAACCCGTCGTCGAGGCCCGTCTGTGAGAACTGCGGGGGCGTGGCATCGAACAGGTCACTGTCGTTGAGCAGCAACGTGCCGTCGAGGTTGAAGGTACCGATGGTCGCGGCCACAGGAAGACTCACGGCCAGCGTCCCCGCTGGCGAGAGGTCCACCAGCTCGTCGAGCGACGTACCGACCAGCTCGCTGAGCGTGATGCGGCCGTTGGCGTCGGGGTCGTTGAGCGTCAGTTCGACGCTGGCCGCCAGTTCGGCCTCACCGTCGCTGATCGTCGTCGCCAGGAAACCGAGGTTCGCGTCGAACGCCAGGTCGGCCGCCGACACGGAGCCGCCCGCCGAGAAGGCGTCGACGACCACAAAGAACGCCTCAGAATTTGCGAGGCCCTCTGTGAGATCCAGCCCGAACGTGAAGTCCAACGTGAGCGAGGTCTCGAACGCCGCCGACGGTAGGGCTCCCGGATCGAACCCAAAGTCATTCTCGCCCAGATTGATCGGCAGAACCTCGGAGCGGCTTGGTGAGAAGGCCAGCGAGTAGGTCAAAACCTCGTCGTCGAGAAGCTGATTGACCTCACCAAGCCCGAGCGAGTTGAGCAGGTCTCGCAGCCCGTTCGGCGTCGGGTCGATCGAGTCGAGATAGGTCTGTGCAGGGGTGACGATCTGGCTGCGGAGCAACCCGCCGATGTCGAGGCTTTCTCCCAGAGTCGTTCCGACGAATGGGAGCTGTTGCGCGAGGTTCTCGAACTGGTCGATGGAATCGGCCCAGGACGCGATCGTGTCCAGCCCCGAGCGCAACGCCTGCACCTGGCTGGCCGGGAACGGAAGATCACCGTTGAGCAGAACGCGCTGCTCCAGGGCTTCCACGTGGAATTCCTCAGGATTCCGGAGATGTTGGGCCGGCTTCACGGCCTTGGTTCCCCTGGCTCCCCGAACATCCTGACCACGAGTGACACGACGGTTCCAGAAACGCTTCATCGTCCGTTCCTTCCTCGCAAGAGATGTGCAACCGAGGGGGTGAATTCACGTTGTGAGCGAAGCGCGATCCTGGGAAAAGAACCAACGAGACAGACCTATCAAGGCACGAAACTGTCTTGAGATCATCAAAATATAATGATCGTGCGACGAGGTGGTTCAACCGGGGCGAATGGATAGTCCTGCGGGCAGCCTGCCCACCATCCTTCATCCCCCCGAATCCGACTCCGTTCCGAGTTCCTTATGCACGTGCGTGGATGGTTCATCCTGTCTCCTGCAACTCCCTGAGATCGTGGGAGTCGCGTCCAACACAATTCACTTTCCTATCAACACAAGCCAATTGATCAGCGGTCGATTTTCCTCCGAGACAAGAGTTTGTGAATAAAATGCACTACGAGTGACACAGAGCAGAGAATCAAACAACTTCGAATCGTGCGTGTCTTGGCACGCCACCGGGATCGATTGTTCCAATGCCAAGGCGCAGATTATCTGGAGCGAAGCCCAGAAGGACACCGCAAACATTATGGACAAATTTTTATTCGTACTATACTCTTATACTGATTTCTCACGAATTTATAAAAGTCTACTGGTAGACGCAAATCATTTTTCCGAATCAGCAAAAAAAATAAGGGGTTCCGTGCTTGGTGGTTTGGGATCACGTCCAGAGGATTACACAAAGACTTTCGAATCGTGTTGGGGATGATTCGCGACCTCGCCTCTTCGCAACTGCTCCCGATCCTGAAGCAACGCCATTCCAGTCGCAGGACCGCGACGAGATCGACTCGCTGCCGGAGCAGGCCCGGGGCAGCTTCCCGCGGTTACGATGGAACTGGACCAACGTAGCATAAAAGGCGGCCGTCGGTCGGTTGTCCCGCACCGACACCTGGACCGGGATGATGAGCGGACGACCGAGAGGAGCAAGACGATGGTCCGACTGACGTCGCAACAATTTCCAAGAAGTTTTCGACGTCTTTACCCTTCGTAACGGTGCATCCCACACACGCGATCAAGGACGATCCTTCAGCAACGCACGGAGCTGCTGGTTCTCCTGCTCCAGGTCAGCGATCCGTTCCTGACAGTGCACCAATTCCTCGGTCCACTCGACGAGTCTACGATACTCGGCGGCAGCATCATCCACTGCCGCCTCGAGCTCCTCGGGCTGCCAGGGCTTACTCAGATATCGGTAGACGTGCCCTTGATTGATCGCCGCGATGACCGAGTTGATGTCGGCATAGCCGGTGAACAGCATGCGGATGGCCTCGGGGTAGCGGCTCTTGACCTTCTGGAGCATTTCGACCCCGGAGACCTCGGGCATCCGCTGGTCGGTCATGATGATCTCGACCTCATGCTGGGCCATCAGCTCGATCGCCTCGGCGGCGCTGTGGGCACGCAGGACGTGGTACTTGTGACGCAGCAGGTGAGAGACCGAGTTGCAGACCTCCGGTTCGTCATCGACGACCAGCAGGCAGGGCTTGTGCGGTGCGGTCATCGTGTTGTCCCTTTCCTTCGAGAGGTAAGATCACCCGGAACCGGCTTCCCTGGCCGGGGGTACTCTGGACCTCGATGCGGCCGCCGTGGTCCTGAATGATCCCGTGGCTGATCGCCAGCCCCAGGCCGGTCCCCTGCCCGACCGGCTTGGTCGTGAAGAAGGGGTCGAAGATCCGCGCGAGGTTCTCGGCCGGGATGCCGCAGCCGTCGTCGGCAATCTCGAGAACGACCCCGTCGTCGGCCACCCGGGTGCGGATCTCGATCCGGCCTTCCCCCCGGTCGGTCGCCTCAATCGCCTGCAGGGCATTGACCAGCAGGTTCAGGATCACCTGATTGACCTGGGCTGGAGCGCAGACCACCGGGGGGAGCTCGCCGAGATCCTGGTCCACCTGGATGTGTCGCCGGCTCAGCCGGCCCCGGATCAGTTCCAAACTGCTGGTGATCGCCTCGTGAAGATCCACCCGGTCGACGGCCGCCTGATCGAGCCGGGCAAAGCCGCGCAGGTTCTGCACGATGTCGGCGACCCGCTTAACCCCCTGGCGAGTGCTGACCAGGATCGGGCCGAGGTTCTCACGCAGGTATGGCAGGTCGATCGTCTCGGCGAGGTCGAGCAATTCCGCGGCGATCTCTGGCTGGTTCGCTTCCAGTTCCGGTCGGATCGTCTCGCAGACCTCTGCCAGGGTGATCAGCCCCCGCAGATCCCGCTCGATCACGGCCAGATTATTGGCCACGTAGGCCAGGGGGTTGTTGATCTCGTGCGCGACCCCGGCGCTGAGCAGGCCGAGCGAGGCCAGCTTCTCCGACTGGACGACCCGAGCGTGCATTTGCTGGCGCTCGGTCACGTCGCGGATCGCTCCCAGGAAGGCGAGCCCTTCGGGGAGTTCGAGGACCGACAACGAGAGTTCCAGAGGGAAGGTTTCTCCACTTTTGCGCTGGCCTCGCAATTCGACCGTGCGGCCGATGACCCGTGGTTCTCGGGTCTCGAGGTAGCGTTGCAAGCCCTGCTGGTGGGCGTCGCGCGATTCCTCCGGCATCAGCAGGGTGAGCGGCTGCCCCACGACCTCCCGCTCCGTGTAGCCGAAGGTCTGCTGGGCGGCCGTATTGAAGAGGGTGATGCACCCCTGCTGGTCGGCCACGACGATCGCATCCTGGGTCCCCTCCGTGAGCTGTCGGTAGCGTTGCTCCGAGGCCCGCAAGCCCTCCTCGACCCGCTTCAGCTCGGTGATGTCCTCCTCGATCGCGACGTAATGCGTAATGCCCCCCTGGGGATTCCGGATAGGGGAGATGGAGGCCGATGCCCAGTAGAGTTGGCCATCCTTCTTCCGATTATGAAATTCCCCCCGCCACTCCTGGCCGGAGGTGATCGTCTGCCAGAGCCGACGATAGTCCTCGGGCGGGGTGCGCCCCGATTTCAAGATCCGAGGATTTTTGCCGAGAACCTCGGTCATCGAGTAGCCGGTGACCCGCGCAAAAGCGGGATTCACGTACTCGATCTGGCCCTGACCGTCGGTGATCACCACGAGGTTGGCACTCTGTTCGACGGCGCGGGAGACCTTGAGCAACTCTCCCTCTGCCCGCCGGCGCTCGGCGATCTCCCGTTGCAGGGTGTTGACGGTGTCGGCAAGCTCCTGCGACCGTTGTTCGGCGGCCGCGCTGCGTTCGGCCACGCGTTGTTCCAGCATCAGGTTGACCGTCCGGAGCTGATCCTCGGCCCGGCGATAAATCTGGAACGTATTCCCAAGCACAATGACGTAGGCCAACAGGCGGAGCAGGTGCCACCACCACCAGTCAGACTCCCAGATCCGGGAGAACGGAAACACCAGGCCCGCCACACCGAACAGCAACAGTAAATTGGCGAAGAGCAGTTCATCCGAATGGCCCGTCCGCCAGTAGAAAATCAGGAATCGCGCCGCCGCGACGACGAAGCACAGGCCTCCCAACACGTTGATCGTCTTGGCGGTGGCCGTGAACGCTCCCCCGTCGACCTCAACCATTAGGGGGATCATGCCGGGAGTGGTGATCGCGAGGACGCCGAAGAGCACCGTCACGACCAGAATCAGGCCTGACAGGGCGGCAACCGCCCCGGTTCGGGTGGCCCGCTCTGGCAACCAGACCAGCAGGTGCAGGAATCCCCCCACCAGGGTCGCGGTGCTCCGCAACCAGACAAACGATTCGCCGGGCTCCACGGCGGCATGAAATCCGTCCAGCACCCCCATGCCGATCAGGGCATTCGAGGTCCAGAGGTAATGCGCCGAGCGGGCCTTATTCAGCCACAGGAAGCGGAGCACGACCGCCAGCGTGAGCCCGGCGAACGCCCCCAACGCCTCGACGACGGAATGGAACGGGACGTGAACCCACCGCCGGTCTGCGAAGCGAAGATCGGCCAGCCAGATGATGACCGCGGGGGCAATGGCACCGAGCAGCAGGGTGATCGCAACTCCGGTCGTCAGCCTTGCTCTGCTCATCGTGCGCTCTCCTGAAGCTGGGAGCGGACAGAGGACGAGGAGCGGGTGAACGCATCAATCTGTTTCCTCGACGCAAGCATACGCCTGGTCGATCCGGAGAGCCAGCCACGTGCAGGTTCGGCTTTCAGAGAAACCGGGCATCCCGCAGTCCAAGACGATCTTGACTCCTCTCACCTTGCCCTCATTGGTCCCGGGCGATCAAGCTCGGAGTTCCGAGGTCACGGCGCAGACCGAACGCAATCCCGAGCGGTTGATCCTTACCGGCGGCCAGGCGCACGACAGATTCCGGGCCCGAGTCTTGATCGATGGGCTCGAATCCGAACATGTCATCGCGGATCAGGGGCAAAACAGCGGCCAGCCCCTTCGTCCCGAGGATCGTGGCGGCCGGGGCGAAGGTGGTCATTCCCTCGCGGTCCAACCGGCGTGAACCCCGAGAATTGGACACCCACCTCTACCGGGAACGGACCAGGTCGACCCGCCCTTTGGCCGACTGAAAGAGTGCCGACACGAGGCGACCCGCTACGCGAAGACATCGCGAAAAAAACTGGCCTTCTGCCAGTTTGCGTTCCTCATGGTCCTCTTGGCGTGATTGTCAGCAGAACCTAATTCACACTGGAGTCCAAAGTCAGAGCGGGCGAGGGGATTCGAACCCCTGACGTCCAGCTTGGGAAGCTGGCATTCTACCACTGAATTACGCCCGCTGTGGAATGATTGATGCTGAGGAGCGGGAAATGAATGAACCTGGCAATCGGCTCCGACCAATCATCTTCAGGCATGGTAATCCGCGAGGGTGGCCGGGTCAAGAAGGTGGAGACGTGCCCGGGGCACTCGCACGCAGGGAAGGAAGCCCGGCGTCGCAGAAAGGAACGGGCGACGCCGAGCATGAGCAGAGATCAAAGGGACCAGGGCTTGCGCATCATGGGAGAGAGCAGGCGATTGGCCTCCTCGCAGTTGGTGACCTGTTCGGCCTCGGGGTCCCAGGTGAGGGGGCGGCCGGTGAGCATGGCGAGGGTGTTCAGGTGGCAGATGGTGGCGGTGCGGTGGCCGACCTCGGCAGGGGCGACCGGGCGTTGTCGGCTGCGGACCGAGTCGAGGAAGTTTCGCTGGTGGCCAGGGCTGCGGCCGAGGTGGACCTCATCCGGCCCGATCGTTTCCTCCAGCAGCGACGGGCTGGAGGCTTCCAGCCGACCGCCGTGGATCTCGATGAAGATCCAGCCGTCTTCCCCTTCGAACTTCAGGCCGCGGGGGCCTTCGGTCGAGCCGATGAGTCTCGTTCCGTCGGCGTAAGTATTGGTGAATTCATAATCCCAGAAGACATCATACAAGCCTTCGCCCCGTCGGCCCTTGGCCTCGAAGTGGACCGGCCCGGTGTGATCCGTGCCCAGGCCAAGCTGGGCGATGTCGATCACATGGGCGCCTCGGTCGGTCATCTCACCGCCGCCGTAGGCCAGGTTGAACCGCCACCAGAAGTGGCATCGGGCCTCGGCATACGGTACCCGAGGGGTGTGGCCGAGCCAGAAATCGTAGTCGAACCCGTCGGGAATCGGCTCCGGGCCAGGAACCTCGGCCAGGGCCTTGGCCTCCTGGTGGTGATTGTCGGTGTCGGGCAGGTTGATCCGTACCGTATGCAATCGGCCAATTCGACCATTCTGCACCAATTCGCAGGCGAACCGCGCATTGTCGCCTGATCGTTCGTGGCTGCCGACCTGAAGAATCCGCTGGTGGCGATCCACCGCATCGACGATCGCCCGCCCTTCGGCCACGGTATTCGTCAAGGGCTTCTCGCAGTAAATATCCTTCCCGGCGTGCGCCGCGGCAATCGTCGGGATCGCGTGCCAGTGGTCCGGCGTGGCGACGATCACCGCCTCAATGTCGTTCCGGGCGATCAGCTCTCGAAAATCATGATACGAGGCGCAATCATCATTACCGACCTGTTCATTCACTTCCGCAACGGCCTGTTGCCGGTGCGAGGCGTCCACATCGCAAACGGCCACCAGTTGCACGTCGGGCTGCTGCAGGAACATCCGGTTCAGCCCTCGGCCCCGGCCTCCCACGCCAATCGTCCCCAGCACGATTCGGTCACTCGGCGCGGCGGCTCCGTCACGCCCCAGCGCCCTGGCGGGCACGACCGTCGGGAACGCGATCGCTCCGGCCGAGGCCGCCGCTGCACTCATCAAAAACGTTCGTCGGGAGGCGTTGTTGCGCGGTGGGTTCATCGTCGATGGCTCCTCGCTCTGGAAACGGCTCACGTCGGTCGACCCCCGCCGACCCTTCCGGTGACCATGCCCCCCGATCATCCCCCCCCTGCTCTCCAATTTCCAGACGATACCCCCACGGCCCCCCTCAGGCTGATCTTCTTTCGGAAGCCCTGCCACCCCTTCCGCCGACCGTCTTCGATGCCACACCTGCCGACACGACCTGCGTCTCGTCCTCAAGGCAGGCTCGGCAAGGTCACGAGCCTCGCTTGGCTCGTTCCTGAACCATCCCTCGCCTCCTTGGCTTCCGGTTCCCTCCCGGCTGTTCGTTTTGTGAGTGCGCGGTGTCGCGCACCTCGATTCCGGCTCAAACCCTTTTTGTGTGACTGACCTGCCCCATTTTCACGAGATTAAGAGAGGCGGGTTTCGATCCCGTCGTCCCTCGTCTTCCTTTGCTCCGTCGCCGTCCGCTCCTCGTTCCGCGACGGCCCCGAAGGACCGAGGCCCCTCTTTGGCAACCGCATCGCGAGAACCTCCTTCCACCTCTCCCAGGCGCACCGAGCCGCGCACCTGAGGCGCACCAAACCGCGCACCCAAGGCGCACCAAACCGCGCACCCAAGGCGCACCGAGCCGCGCACCATGCCCCAACGTTCGCTCACCTTGCGGCACTTCTCTACCGCACGAAACGAACCCAGTTCTCTCCGCGCGGACTGACGAAACGAACCCCGAGGAATCGGCGCAACTCGTTTCCAGTTCAGGCCAATCAACCGAACGAGCTTCCCTCCAACCAGCGCACCGCCCCGCGCACCCGAGGCGCACCGCATCGCGCACCGCATCGCGCACCGAGAGCAAGCGCGACCGCCTCGGCGCAGTTCGAGCCCACCTCTCCCTTCGCTCGAAACGAACCCGATCGACCGCGCCATCGGCTCCCGAAACGAATCC
This sequence comes from Tautonia marina, assembly GCF_009177065.1. Taxonomy (NCBI): domain Bacteria; kingdom Pseudomonadati; phylum Planctomycetota; class Planctomycetia; order Isosphaerales; family Isosphaeraceae; genus Tautonia; species Tautonia marina. Next base: position 573,918 of record NZ_WEZF01000001.1, on the reverse strand, counting down.
GACCTGCCGCGCCGTCGTTTCTAAAAACGAACTCGGATTACGCCGTGCCGATCGTTCCCAGCGCCCCGGCATCCCGCAACGAGCGCCGCGGCGATCGGATCGGCCGAGACACCCCGTTGCTTCGAGGCTGATCGAGCCGAACCCGTCGCGATCGGCGCAGGTGATCGACACCGGCCAGGTAGGTCAAGACCCGCCATTGCGAGCCCGAAACCGCCGGGTCGAGCCCGTCGGCAATCGTCTGGGGCTTCGGCATCGGCGGCACGCCGGGACACTCCATCAGCAGGCCCGATCGGTCGAAGAATCGCCCGTCAGGAGTCACCACCGCGTCCGCCTCCCGGAGCAGCTCACCACCAGGAGCGCTCTGAAGGACCACCGCCCCCGGAGGCACTGTCACCCCTCGGTCCGCCTCGTCGGCCAGATGGACGACCTGCGGATCAAGCCGACGCAGCACCCGGGCGATCGCCAGGCGTCGCACCCGATGCCCGCCAATCTTCCCCAGCCAGTTCGGAACCGCCAGGCGATGCACCACCGGCCCGGCCGGCTCGAACCCCTGTTCAAGGGGCGCCACGCAAGGGTGCATCGGGGCTAGCAGCACCACGACTCGGTGCCCCAGGGCTGTCAGCGTCTGGGCCATCGCGACGGCAGGAATCGAGGGAGCCAGTGATCGAGTGACAACGCAAATGGTCATGTCAAGCAACCTTCAGGTGAGTCTTCGGGCCAAGCCCATCGAGGTGTTCCAGCAGTTGCCGGGCGGCCGCGTCCCAGGTGAATCGGGCCGAGCGCCGCAGGGCGGCCTCGGCCAGGCGGGCTCGGGTACCACGGTCGCCAAGGACCTCGGCCATCGCCCCGGCCATCGCGTCGAGGTCGGTCGGATCGAAGAACAGGCCCGCCTCCCCGACGACCTCGGGCAGCGATCCGGCCGTGCTGGCCAGCACCGGAGTGCCACACGCCATCGCCTCAACCGGCGGCAGGCCGAACCCTTCCAGCAGCGACGGCTGGACCAGAGCCTCGGCTCGACCGTAGAGATGTACCAGATCCTCGTCAGGAACGAATCCTGTGAACACAATCTGATGCGAAAGGCCAAGTCGTTCCGTCTCGGCCCGCAATTCCGGGGCATGCGTATGGAAGACGTCGCCAAAGTCGCCGACGATCGCCAGGCGAACCCCGCTCGGGGCCGATCGGGCGAACGCCTGCATCAGCCGAGTCAGATTCTTATGAGGACTCAAGCCACCCACATAAATGAGGAACCGTTCTTCCGGCCGCAAGCCGTACCGCCTCATGGCCTCGTCCGAGGCCGGCCCCGGTGCCGACGGCCGAAAGACCGGGTCGGGAGCCGCCCCGATCAGGCCCACCCGATCCCCCGGCAAGCGGTAATGAGCCATCAGGTCGCGGCGAGACACCTCGGATGTCGTCAGAATCCGGTCGGCCGACCGCACCGCCACCCGCTCCTTGACCGTCCAGAACAGGCGGCCCCGCCGGTTCGGAAACACAAGGTCGGGATAGATCAGCGGCAACGCATCAAAGATGGTCACGATAACCCGGCCGACGTTCCAGACCGGGAAGAAGCTGTACGACGAGGGAAAGACCATCGCATCGAGGTTCGCCCCGCTCGTGGCCCGACTGAAGGCGAGCAAGTCGGCCACCCGTCGCCGTCCCTCGGCCGAGGCCGCCTGGCTCGGCGCCTCTCGAACCGGCACGGCCACCGTCTCAAACCCCGCGGGCACCTCGACCCGGTCCAGCGACGGCTGATCGACGAAGACCACGAACTCCCGGTCATGAGCCACCCGACCCAGCGCCCCCAGCAACGACCGGGAGAAGCGACCAAACCCCCGACGATTGCTCAGGCAGCCCCCATCAATGCCCACTCGCATCAAGAACCCCCTTCGGGATTCCCGTGTCCGGCATCCCGACGCAACCCGTGGCCCAGCGGCAGCGAGGGTCGCCAGCTTCGGGCGGGCTCCGGCTCGATCGGGTCGCCGATGACCGTGAACCGCGGCGGTTCCAGCTCGGCCTCGATGGTCCCCGACCTCCTTCGCCGATCCTTGCCAAGGACCGCCGCCGCCACCGCGTCCACGGCCGTCGGGTCGATCCCGGCAATGGCGATCACCTCCCGGCCGAACCGGCCGACTGGGCCTTCGACCACACTCAGATCCGGCCAGGCGCGGCGGATCGGCACGCCGTCGAACCGGAATCGGTCGTCCGGATGCAGCGCCGCGAGCATCGCCCGACGCCCGGCGGGCATCCCCCGCCATCCCTTGAGCGCCTCGATCGGCGTCAATGCGATCCGGCACCCGGCCGAGGCGACCGTCTCCGCCAATCGGATCGTGCCGATCCCCGGCCGCTCGATCGTCCGCCAGCGCTCCTCGTCGCGGGCCAGATCAAGAAACCGAACCGCCCGGCCCCAGCATTCGCGCCGGAAGCCGGATCGATCGAAGATTGCCCCGGCGTTGACACATCCGGAGGCCACAACCACCTCTCCCAGGTCAGCCGAGCCGAGTATGTCGAGCAGGCTCGAAAGCGGTGCCGGGTCGGCCCGGCGCGGCTCCAGATGGGTGAGGATCACGGCCGGGCCAGCGAGAATCGGCCGAATCTCGGCATCGAGCAAGGCGAGCGCCTCGGCCACGGCCCCTCGGCGGTTGTCAGATCGGACGACCGCGACGGTCGAGGTTGAGCCCTCGATGGTCGAGCCCACCGACGGGGCGATGGGTCTCAGGGGAGCGTCTTGGTCCGGGACCATGGGGATCGCCTCCGGGGAGCGGGCTGAGGGGCCAGGGTGTGAGGACCGGCGGCAGTCACCTCGGCGGGAGCGTCGGTCCTTGGTCGCAACGGCTGCCGATCGGCAATCGGCTGCCTCACCCGTCGCTGACCAAGCCAGATCGCCAAAGCAATCAGCACCGACAGGCCACAGCAGACGAAGTAGAGCAGATGCAACGGCACACTCATCACCGATCCAAGCACACCGATCCGACGAGCCAGGAACCGGTAGAAGCGGGCGTTCAGACCGACCACCGCCAGGGGTCCGATCGCGGCCAGAACCAGGGCCGAGGGTTCCATCGGGCTGACGAGCAAGGCCAGTCCGGTCAGTCCTGTCGCCGCCACGCTCGCCCGCTGGGTCACGCTGACGTTCAGATCGGTCTCGGCCACCCCGGAGCGCAGCATGAGCAGGGTCCAGGGCACCCCTCGGCGCGCAATGTCGGTTCGGATCACCTCCCGAAGCGTCCAGCGCTTCAGGTGGGTGACCTGGATGTCTCGGACCAGGTCGATCCGATGACCGGCCCGGGTCAGCCGATAGCCCAGCTCGATGTCCTCGATCGCCGGGCGTCGGTAGAGCTGGGGGTCGAACCCTCCCATCGCCAGGAACAGGTCGCGGCGAATGGCCCCGCACCCGGTCCAGAACGTATGGGCTGGTCGAGCCTCGTTCTGAAAGGTCCCCCGCTGATGCGTGTCGTGGTGCAGCAGATTCCGGAACCGGCTGACCAGGCCCGGAGCCGTCGGCCGGTCGTCGTACGAGCCGAACAGGGCCCCGAGTTCCGGGTCAGCCCGGAAGCGGTCGAGCACCTTCCGAGGGGCATCGGGATGCACCGCTACATCAGCGTCGAGGAAGAAGACGATCGGGGCCGAGGCCGCCCGGGCCCCATTGTTGCGGGCCGCGGCCGGTCCGAGCGGCCGATCGTGCCGCACGACCACGGCCCCGGCTGCCTCGGCCTTGCGGCCCGAGTCGTCCCGGGAGCCGTCATCGACGACGATCAGCTCGAACGCGACGCCGACAGAAACACGGAGCGCCCGGAGGCAGTGGGTCAGAGCGTCACCCCCGTCTCGAACGGGAACGACCACCGAAAGCGGCCACTGCCCCCGAGGCTCCGGACATGCCGGACCGGCGGGGTGATCTTCCATGACTTGCCCTCGCCCGTCACCTCGGTGCGAGCCGGTGTGCAGCCTCGTCCGTGGGGCCGCCCGCACTCGAACCGGGACCATCGACCGATCAGAGGACGCAAAAGGGGCCGAACCTGTTGCCGAATCGTGTGTTGCGCCCATCCAGCCGATCATGGCCGCGACGTGCAGGGGGACTTTAGCCGGGATCGCCTCGGCTGTCAACGCGGTTCGACCACCCGGCCCGATGTTCCGGATCTCCCCACCGGGGCGCCCTTCCCAATACCACCGCCTCGGCGCGATTTCCGCGTCCCCTGCCGATCAGAACGGGACCAGGGTTCCCGTGTTCGTCGGGGGCTGCTGCCGAGGAGGCTGCGGCTGGGCAGGAGTCGGAGGAGCAACCGCCGGGGACACGCCGGGACTGGTCGCGGGAGCAACCGCACTGGGCCGAGGCCCCGCCCCGGCCACCGGCAAACCTTCCACGTTCAGGGCGCAGCGGAAGCCGAGGTAAGGCAAGCGGGTGGTGATCGGCATCCCTTCGCGGTAGGTCAGGTCGTGCGAGGGGGAGGACCCTCGAACGGTCTGCCGAGGAGGCTGAGACGACGGGCGATCCGGTCCCCCCGGATTGTACGCGATGAACCGGGCCCGATCCCCATACACCCCGCCGTCGAACCAGTCGGCCGTCCATTCCCAGGCGTTGGCGGCCATGTCGAACACCCCGAAGGCCGAGCGGTCGGCCGGGTAGGCTGTCACGGGGTCGATCGAGCGGTTGGTCCGTTGCCGGGGCCACGGGGGAGGAGCAGCTCCCCACGGGCGGATCAGGGCGTCAGGGCCCCGGGCGGCGGCTTCCCACTGGGCCTCGGTGGGCAACGACTTTCCGGCCCATTCGGCATACCGAAGCGCTTCCTGGGCCGAGGTCAAGACGACCGGATGCCGAGGGGTCAGGCCGAGTCGGGTCAGTTCCTCGGGCTTCGGCACGACCGTCTCGCCCCGCTGGGTCAGGGCGTCGCGGTAGCGCGCGAACTGCTCGACGGTCACCTCGTGCTCGTCGAGGTAGAACGGCGGCAATTCGACCCGGTGGGCCGGTCCTTCCGAGGGAGGCCCGCCGTCTCTCCCCATGATGTAAACCCCCGCGGGAACCAGGACCATCGTCATACCGTCCCGATCGCAGACGATCCGAGACGGCCAGCCCGACGAATCTTCCAGGGCACCGGGAGCCGGCGAGAACCCGTTCGGCAAGACTCGGACGACCAGCTCAGGCTCCGGTTCGGGCTCCGGTTGCGGAACCGGCGGGGGTGCGACCACGCGATCGGCCGCGGTGTCCGGCGCTGGTTCGGGCGCGGGAGCGAGAACGATGACCTCCGGCGCCAGCGAGGGGATATCCGGGAACGGCGGCTGCCGATTGGCGATGCGGTCGAGGGCTTCTCGGGCGGTTGCGGCGGTCTGGGTGTCGGGGTAGGTGTCAACGATCCGCTGGAGATACGAGTGCGCGAGCTGAATCGTCAGGGCCGTTCGGGCGCGACCCAGCAGGCTTTGGGCCGCCTCCTCTGCAGCGTTGGGATCGGTCGTCGGGACGGTGTTCCGAGCGTTGACGGTCGGCGGGCCGAACATCTGGGTCGAGTCGATCACGTAGACGTCGGACATGTCCGAGTTGCCGCCTCCGACCGCCCGGACGATCATGGCGATGGCCAGGCCCACGGCGACAAACGCCATGATGCCGAGGATCACTCGAACGCGCCCCCGGGTCTCGACGGTGTCGAGCGTCGGCGTCGGGGTGGCGAGGGTCCGATTCCCAGGCTCGTCCTCCTCTTCGGCGGCCGACGCCTTGCGTCGGGCGAGTCGCTCGGCGTTGCGATCGCGTCGCGAAGTTCGAGGCGCGCCGGCCCCGGTGGGCTTCGGCGACTCGGCGTCGGTCTCATCCTCCCCCGAAGCGGGTGGAGCCACGCGAGAAAGCCTGGGCAACGGCTTCGGCGGCTGTCGAGGCCCGGACGATTGAGGAGGCGGATTCGCCCCCCCATCGACGGGCTTCGAGGACGGCGGCCGTTTCGGCGAAGGCGTACCGCTCGGCGGAGGGGCGAGATCGTATTCGGACGAGCTGGAATCGGCCATGAGGGGATCGCTCCCGCGGTTGCCAGGCAAAACGAATGGTCTCGCCTCGGAACCGGCCGCACAATAGCAAGGGAACCCTGCGAGAATCGCGCACCTGTTCCCAGGGTATCCGCAACGGCCCTCGGGGAACAAGTCCGCCCCGATGGTTCCCGTTGTGTCCTGACCTCGACAACGAGGGCAATCCGCTCAATATCAATCAGCCCCATTCGACGGCGGTCCATTCTTCGCTACGATTGAGCAGAGCCATCAGGAGGCTGACGACCTCGCGGCGTTCGACTCGTCGTGTCGGTTTCCTCCTCGTTCTGAAGCGGGGCACGTTTGTATGAGCATCGACCACGACGCGCTGTTCGCCGCCCTGGCCTTGCGTGCTCGGCAGATCGACTCCGATCGCCTGGCCTCGGCGTTTGAGGCCCGGTCGCAATCGCCCCAACCGCTGGCCGACCTGCTCGTCCAGCGTGGCGACCTCAATGCAGAGGCTCGCGATCAGCTCCAGGACCAGCTCGACGCCCTGATCGAGCAGTTCGACGGCAATCCGCAGAAACTCTGGGCGGCCGTGGCCGACGATCAGGTCCTCACCGCGATGACCGCCCTCAGTCTGCCCGCCTTCGAGGAGACGATCGACACCTCCGGACCTCAGGCGTCCGCGAACCACCCGCTCTCGGCCTCAGCCTCGGCCGACTTTCGATTCCAGGCGACCATCGACACCCGAGACGGCGCCGAGGTCCTTGGAAGCACCATCGACGCCGTAAACCCAGAGCCCCGACGCTTCGTGGGGCTCGAACCGCTGGGGAGGTCTTCCGGAGAATACAGCGCGAGCCGCTACACCCGCACCCAGCTTCACGCTCAGGGAGGGCTTGGCGAAATTTGGAGAGCCCGCGACCTGGTCCTCGGCCGGGAGGTCGCCCTGAAGGAGTTGAAACCGGAGAGCCTGGACCACCCGACGCTCTGGGATCGGTTCATCACCGAGGCCCGCATCACCGGCCAGCTCGAACACCCGAACATCGTTCCCGTTCACGAACTGGGCCACCACCCCGACAATGGCCGCCCTTACTACACGATGCGGTTCGTTCGAGGCCGGACCCTGGCCCGAGCCATTGCCGATTATCACCGCAACCGGAAAGCGGGCCAGGCCGACTCGACGATGGAGCTGCGTCGGCTGCTCGACACCTTCCTCGACGTCTGCAACGCCGTGGCCTTCGCCCACGCTCAGGGAGTGATTCATCGCGACCTGAAAGGGCAGAACGTCGTGCTGGGCGACTTCGGCGAGGCCCTCGTCCTCGACTGGGGCCTCGCGCGGCCCGCCGGCGGACCCGACCCGATGGCGTCCACCTCCGGCGACGCCGAGCAAACCGCCCCGGTCGTCGCCTTCGACCCCGAACGATCCGAGACGATCGCTGGTCAGGTCCTCGGCACCCCGGCCTACATGCCGCCGGAACAGGCCCGAGGAGCCATCGAGCAACTCGGCCCGACGAGCGATATCTACAGCCTCGGCGCGATCCTGTTCGAGCTGCTCACCGGACGGCCCCCTCACGTCGGTAAGGACTCGACTGAGTTGCTCCGGATGGCCCGCGACGAGCCCCCGCCTACCCCTCGATCCCTCAATGCCTCGGTCCCGAAACCGCTGGAGGCCATCTGTCTCCACGCCCTGAAACGTGAGCCGGGCGACCGCTACCAGACCGTACCCGAACTGGCCGAAGACCTGCGCCGATGGCTTGCCGACGAGCCGGTCAGCGTCTACCGGGAACCGATCACGGTCCGGGCCGGTCGATGGGCCCGACGCCACCGCACCGCAGTGGCCGTGGCCGCCGCCCTGGTCGTTGCCGCCGTGCCAGCCCTGACCCTCAGCACCGCCTTGATCGGTCGTGAACGCAATCGAGCCGCCCAGATGGAAGGCCTGGCCCGATCGGCGGTCGATGATATGTATCTGGAGGTCGCCGACACGATTCTCGGTGACCTGTCCGACCCCCGTCAGGAGGATTTCCTCCGTCGAGCCCTGGCCGGATTGGAGGGCCGATCCCGGTCGGACTCCCCCGGCCCCGAGGCGGACGACGGCCTGATCGTCCCCCCGATCGACGACGCCCTGCAACGGTCGATCAACGAGGCCCTGGCCTTCTACACCGGATTTGTCCAGGAAGGTGGCCTCGGGCCGTCGGCCGCGCTCGATCGGGAACGCGCCCGCGTTCGGATCGGCGACATCACCGCGCGGCTTGGCCGGTTCGACGAGGCCGAGCGTGCCTATCGCCAGGCAATCGACGCCCTGGTCACAATGCCTCACACCGGCCCTCAGCCCGGAGACGCTCACCGCGTGCTGGCCGAGGCTCGCAGCAACCTCGGCGACCTGCTTGGGGCACTCGGACGAGCCGACGAGGCCGAGCCCTTGCTCCGCCAGTCGATCGCCACCTGCGAGGCCATTGCGTCGCACGAGTCGCCGAGTCACGACAACGCCCTGGCCATTGCCGGTGCCGAGGCCGAGCTGGCCGAGTTGCTGAAGCTCTCCGGCCGGTTCGACGAGGCTGAATCGGTGTACCGATCCGCCATCGACCGGCTCGACCCCCTGGTGGTTGACCAGGCCGAGCCCTCCGTGCCCTTGCGCCGCGAGCTGGCCACGGTCACCGACGGTCTGGCCGTCTTGCTCTTGATGCTCGATCGTCCCGACGAGGCCGAGCCGCTGCTCCGGCGTGCCCTGGCGATTCAGGGGCCGTTACTCGCCGAACTTCCCACCGTCCCCCGGCTCCGCGAAGGCCTGGCGAAGACGAGCAACAGCCTGGGCATCTTGCTGCGTCGTCGCGGTGATCTGACCGAGGCCGAGGCGGTCCTGCGGCCGTCGATCGCCCACTTCGAACGGCTTGCCGAGGACTTCCCGGGCCGGCTCGAATATCGCCGGGCCCTGGCCCGAGGGCACCTGAATCTGGGCGTCCTGCTCTCCTCGGCCGGACGATTGCGAGACGCCGAGCAGGCCCAACGCCGGGCCGTCGATCTGTATAACGAGCTTGCCGAAATGGCCCCCGAACCCCTGAAAATCTCCCGAGATCGGGTGGTGGCCCTCGTCAACCTCGGCACCGTTCTGGAACAGCGAGGCAACGAGGGGGAGGCCGGGCACACCTACGACCGCGCTGTCGCCGCCGCCGAAGACCTCAACCAGCGCTTTCCCGAGATTCCCGACGCGGCCGACACGCTGGGCGTGGCCCTGCTCAATCGCGGCCGGCTCTTTGACATCGTCGGCGAGTTTGACGCCGCCGAGACCGACCTGACCCGAGCCGCCGATCTGTTCGGCTCCCTGGCCAAACGCTACCCCGATCGCCCCTCGTACCGTCAGGACGAGGCCGCCAGCCTCAGCACGCTCGGGCCGATCCTGGCCGCCTCGGGCCAGGAAGACCAGGCCGAGCAGGTCTACCGCGAGGCCATCGCCATCTTCGAGACCTTGCTTGCCGATCGGCCCGAGAACGCTTCGCTCCGATCCGACCTGGCAATGGCCCTGGCGAACCTGGGCAACCTGAAGAGGGACGACGCGGAACAAACCATCCGCCGCTCGCTGAGCCTGCTTCAAGAGCTGGCCGACGAGCAAGACACCACGACCCCCACCCTGACCCGTCATCTGGGCATGGTCCACTACAACCTGGGCGAGCGCCTGGCCGAGCTGGGCCGACCAGAGGAAGCCGAACAGGAAATCAGCCAATCGGCCGAGCTCTTGCTGGCCCTGGCCGATCGTCCCGAGGCCGGCCCTTCCGAACATTCGATGGCCGGCATCGTTTCGCTCGACCTGGCCGGATTACGGCTGGATCGGGGAGCCACCGAGGAGGCACGGGAGCCCCTGGAAGCCGCCATTTCCCATGCCCGACAAGGGGCCAGGGCGATGAACGCCCCGATGCTCCGCGAAACGCTCGACCAGGCCAGCGGCCGGCTCGTCGCCGCCCTGCTGTCTCAAGGGCGCTACGCCGAGGCCGCCCGAACCGCCTCGGAGCTGGCCGAGGCGCTGCCCAACCGTCCCGAGCTGCGCGTGAGGGCCGCGGAACTGCTCGGCGAGTGCCTGGAGGCGATCGCCTCGGACCCGGCCCTCGACCCGACACGATCCGAAGGTCTGATGGCCGAACTGGGTCAGCGGGCGATGGCCCAGCTTCGCGTTGCGATCGACGCCGGAGTCAGCCGGGACCTTCTTCGAGACCGCGCGGAACGGTTCGGCCCCCTCCGCGATCGGGACGAGTTCGACCGGTTGCTCTCCCCTCCGATCGAGCTTCAACCCGAATCGGAGACCAATTCCGAGGCAACCGAGCCGCAAACCCCCTGATGACCGACTTGCCGACCAACGAGGCCGATCATCCGGTCGAGGCCGTCGAATGGCCAGGGGTTCGGGATCGGCGCCGGACCCGAGCAAGCAGCCCGACCAGTCCGAGCCCGGCAGCCGTCATCGCCAGCGAGGCGGGCTCGGGGATGACGAACACCGGCGCGACGTTAAAGCCGGTTTCCTTGATCACCGTCCCGTCATCCAGGCGCCTTGAGGTCTGCCAGGCGTAGCGGATCTCGGAGAGCAGGATCAACGGGTTCACGTCGAAGGTTTGCCAGGAGAAGATCCCGATCACCAGCTCCGTTGCCCCAGCGGGCAAGCGAATGGGCTCGCCGGCGAGGTAAGAGAAGGTCAGGTTCGGCAGCGTCGGATCATCGAAGCCGACCGGCAAACCCGCCGGGATCAGTTCGTTCCGGCTGGACCAGCCGGCCGGCTTGCCGACATCACCTTCGAGATCGGGAATGTCGAAGATGGTGAAGTAGTCGCGCTCAGCCGGGTTGTTTGAGCCGTTGATGAACGTCCCCGGCAGGCCGGTGAGGACCAGCTCGGCCTGGTAGAACCCGATTGGGTCGAGGACCTCCTCGGCTTTCACGTCTCGAAGAATGAAACCGGCCTCGGCCGATTGAGACGCGACTCCCGAGAGAATCACGCCAAGCAGCGCGACGGTTGCCCGGTGAAGATGCTGCCTGGTCATGAACGGTCTCCCCAACAGGTTGAGCCAGTCAAAATCAAAACGAACGGGATCAACACGCGAACGCAGGATCGCCCCGACATGCTAAGCCGGGGCGATCCTGTTCGACAAGCGACGACCCTCGGTTCTGGTTGCATTCTTGCAACACATGAGGACCGGCCAATCAATGATGGGCCGCCTCGGCCGGGGTCATCTGATCTGCAATCCGACTCGGAAGCACGGACCGGAGATAGAGCAATCCCACGACGCTCGCGGCGATCGTGGCCATGAGAATGCCGAGCTTCGCCGCGTCGGTATCCTCAGGCGTGATGAAGGCCAGGTCCGTAATGAACAGGGCCACCGTGAAGCCAATCGCACCGAGCATCCCGATGCCAAAGAGTTGCCGGAAGTTCGTTCCCTCGGGAAGGGAGACCAACCCCGACTTGACACAGAGCCAGGCCATCAGCGTCGTGCCGATCGGCTTGCCGAGGAACAGGCCAAGGGCCACTCCCCAGAGAACCGGGCTGGAGAGGGCCACGTTCAGGCTCTCGGCGTTAATCACCACCCCGGCATTGGCCAGCGCGAAGACCGGCAAGACGACAAACGCCGTCCAGGGGTGGATGAACCGGATCAGACGATCGAGGATCGACTCGGTCATCTGGGTCAGATGCTCGATCTTCCCGAGGATGAAGCTGGCCTCGTCCTCGTTCTTCACCCGCATCGCCTCGTTGTACTCGGCCTGAAGCCGGTCCAGTTCCTCGGAATACCGCTGCATATTCAGCCAGGGAACCGAGGGGGTCATCAGACCCAGAACCACGCCCGCAATCGTGGCGTGCACGCCCGAGCTGAGCAACAGGGCCCAGAAAACCCCGCCCACCAGGATGTACGGGAAGATGTCCAGCACGCCAATGCGCTGCATGATGACCACCACCCCGACCATCGCCACCGCCAGCAGCAGCGCCGTCATCGAGATCTGTTCGGTGTAGAACAAGGCGATGACCATGATCGCGCCGATGTCGTCGACGATCGCAAAGGCGAGCAGCAAGACCCGTATCGAGTTCGGCACCCGATTGCCCAGCAAGGCGAGCACGCCGATGGCAAAGGCGATATCCGTTGCCATCGGCACCCCCCAGCCGCGCGAGACGCCGCCGGGGGCCGTGTTGATCACGGCATAGATGGCCGCCGGAACGATCATTCCTCCCAGGGCCAGCGCGGCCGGGAGGGCCGCTTTCCGGAAGCTGGCCAGCTCGCCCAGCACCAGTTCTCGCTTGATCTCCAGGCCCACCACGAAGAAGAAAAGGACCATCAAGCCGTCGTTGATCCAGTGATGCAGGTTCATACGATGATCATCGGCATGATCGTCTGCAACGGTGGCCGCCGACTCGGTCGCGGCGGAGGGGGGCAAGGCCGCGGCCCCACCGATACTTGCGGACACAAGCTCATTGACCGGCTCGTCCTCGTGGCCGCCTTCCTCCTCGTGGCCGTGCTCCTCTGCGTGCCCCTCGGCCTGATCGGAGGGAGGAGCGAACGAAAAGGCGCCAACAGTTAATTCAACCGGCGTATGAAAGATCTTTTCATAAGATTCTTGCCACGGAGAATTGGCCCAGATGATAGCGATCGTGGCGGCCAGGAACAGGGCAGCCCCGCCGGCCTCGGCCGTGTGGATGAACGTCAAGGCTCGAAGACCTACGCGGCGGGCCAGCGCAGATTGCCGCGAGTGAACCTCGATCTTGCCCATGCTACGAGGAGGTAGATGCATGCGACTGTCTCAAATCCCTTGATCTGACGCGCGAGGAAAGGGCGTTTGTCTCGCTCGACGCACCCCGAACGGTGGGCGGTCGAGACACGCTCGCAGCGGAATCCGATGGCGCTTCGGAGGTCCCCCCACACCGCGTGCCGGGGGACGGTTCCGGGACAACTCCGCCCCGGCCCAATCGCCGTTGATTAAACCAAAATCATGATTCCATCGCCAAGAGACCTTGGACGAAACCCCCGTTGGTTGTTGACACAACTATCCTCCCGGCCGTAAAATCCCGCTGACGTGGATGAACGGCCTCAGATCACTCCCAGGGTTGTTGCATGGTTGGTTCCCGACTCCAGCAGGAGTTGAAGAAACGCGAACCGTTCGCCGTGCCCGAGCAGGAGGCAATGCTGAACCTGCTGCGCACGGCCGATCGTCTGCAACTGAAGTTCATCCGCCTGTTCCGTCAGCACGGGCTCAGCCCGGCCCAGTACAACATCCTCCGGATTCTTCGCGGAGAAGGGGGCGAGGGACTGCCCAGCCTCGAAATTGCCGGTCGAATGATCACCTCGGTCCCCGACATCACCCGGCTCGTCGATCGTCTGGAGGCGGCCGGCCTGGTCGTTCGCGACCGATCCGAACGCGACCGCCGCGTCGTTCGGGTCCGCGTCACTCCTGAAGGGCTCGCCCGGCTCGGCCAGCTTGACGAACCCGTCCTGGAACTGCACCGCCGCCTGCTGGGCCACCTCGACCCCGAGGAACTGCAAACCCTCAACACCTTGCTGACCAAGGCCCGTTGCTCACCCGACGTGCCAGGCCCCTGAGCCCCCTCCCACGCTCGACACGGGCCTTTCGCCCCCACCGGGGCACAGCAAGCTCTTCGTCCGCCACGTTTCGTCTCGCGAACCCAGTTTTTGATTGAGGATCGACTCCCATGAACATCATCGCACGATGGTCTGCTCTGATCTCCCTGCTCGCGTTCGTGGCCCTGACCGGCTGCTCGAACCCGGCCGCCGACGTGACCGCCGCCAAGGTCGGCGACGCCGAGCCCATCCCGGCCGAGGCTGAAGTCACGACCACGGAAACCGAAACCGAGGTTGAGGTTGAGGGTGAGGCCGCTCCGGCCGCCGCCGAGGAGGTCGCGTTCGACGGTTCGTCCTCCAAGATCGACTTCGTCGGATCGAAGCTCGTCGGCAGCAGCCACGACGGCGGCTTCAAGTCGTTCACCGGCCGGTTCCTGCTCCCGCCCGACGGCGAGTCGATCAGCTCCGTCTCGGTGACGATCGACATGAACTCGATCTGGTCCGACAACGACAAGCTGACGGGCCACCTGAAAAATGAAGATTTCTTTGAAGTCGAAACCTACCCCGAATCCGAATTTGTTTCGACCGCGATCGTGGCCGACACCTCGAACGGAGGTACCCACGAGATCACCGGCAACCTGACCCTGCATGGCGTGACCAAGTCGGTCAGCTTCCCCGCGACCGTCGCCATCACCGACGAGGCCGTTTCGCTCGACTCCGAGTTCAAGATCGACCGAACCATCTGGGGGATCGTCTACGGTTCCGAGGCAGACGTCCGCGACAACATCATCAACAAAGATGTCGTGATTCGACTCGACGTGGACGCCGCTCGCGGTGCCGAGGCTACCGAAGCCGCAGAGTAATCTTCCGCGAATCCGCTGCGACCCACTGTCGCGGGATGTTCAGCGGCCCAGGCCCCTGGACATCCCGCGGTTTACCTGGTCGTAATAGGGGCATTCTTGCCGTCCATGCGCCGCCGGCCGACGTGCCGACGACACCTGTACCCCCGCCCCTTTGGCCCTCGGCGGTCATGCCCTCGGGTCTGTGGAGTTCCAACGCATGAAAGCCGTCGTGATCGACGGATACGGAGGCCCCGATCGGCTTCAGATCCGAGAGGTCAAGTGTCCTGAGCTGGAACCGGGAATGATCCGGGTCAGGGTTCGAGCGGCGGGGGTCAACCCGGTCGACTGGAAGATCCGTAGCGGGATGCTCAAGGGAATCTTGCGACCGACCTTCCCCTTGATTCTCGGCGGCGACCTGGCCGGCGAGGTCGATGCGGTGGGCGAGGGTGTCACCCGATTTCAAGTGGGTGATCCGGTCTTTGGAATGGCCGACCTGAGAAAAGGCCAGACCGGCGCCTATGCCGAATATGCCGTCATTGCCGAATCGGCCGCCGCTCGAAAACCGGACGTCTGGAGCTTCGAGCAGGCCGCCTCGGTCCCGATTGCCGGCCTGACCGCCTTGCAATCGCTCCGCGACCTTGGCCGGGTCCCCTCGGGCGGGTCGGTCCTGATCAATGGCGCCTCGGGAGGGGTTGGCACCTTCGCGGTGCAGATCGGCAAGGCGCTGGGAGCCCGGGTCGTGGCGACCTGCTCGGCCTCGAATGCCGAACTGGTCCGATCGCTCGGCGCCGACACCGTGATCGACTACACCGTGCACGACGTAACCCAGCGGGACGAAACCTTCGACGTGTTCTTCGACGCCGTCGCCCGCAGCAACTTCCGCCGGGCCCGCCACCTCCTCAAGCCCGACGGAACGTACGTCTCGACGCTACCCTCGCCGCGGTTGATCGGCTGGATGGGCCTCTTGCCCATCCTCCGGCCGTTCGGCGTGCGACGACGGGCGGCGATCATTCTGGTCAAGCCTCGCGGAGACGACCTCGCCACGCTTGCCCAGTTGGCCGAGCAAGGGGAACTCCGGCCCGTCATCGAGCACGTTTACCCGCTGGAAGACGCTCGCCAGGCCCACGAGCAGAGCCAGACCGGCCGCACGCGCGGGAAGATCGTGTTGCACATCGCTTGACCCGGATGATTCCTCCCCCCTCCCCTTCGATGAAAAGGTGATCCGATGGCTGGCTTGCTCCTGCCGATCGTCGTCTCGCTGGGCCTGGTCGCGCCGATCGACGACCCTCCCGAGGCGAAGGCCCCCGACATCCGCGACCTCGTCACGCATGGCATGGCCGACTCGAACGGCGTGAAGATTCATTACGCGACGATGGGGAACGGGCCGCTCGTGGTCATGCTGCATGGCTTCCCCGACTTCTGGTACACCTGGCGCGCCCAGATGCCCCCGCTCGCCGAGCACTTCCGTGTCGTCGCCATCGACCTTCGCGGCTACAACGAGAGCGACCAGCCCGAGGGGGTCGAGGCGTACGCATTGGATCGCCTGGTCGAGGACGTGGCGGCCGTCGTGCGGCACTTCGAGGCCGAATCAGCCGTGATCGTCGGGCACGACTGGGGAGGGATGATCGCCTGGTCGTTCGCCATGGCACATCCCGATCAAACCGATCGGCTGGTCATCCTCAACCTGCCTCACCCGAAGGGCCTGCTCCGCGAGCTGGCCGAGAACCCCGACCAGCAACGGGCCAGCCAGTACGCTCGGAACTTCCAGGCCGACGGGGCCGAGGCGCTCATCCCCCCCGCCCTGCTCGCCGGATGGGTTCAGGACCCCGAGGCCCGAGCCGTCTACGTCGAGGCGTTCGGCCGATCCTCCCGCACCGCCATGCTCAACTATTACCGGGCCAACTACCCGCGCCCGCCTTACGATCAGGCCCTCGAAGGACGCGAGTTCCCTCCCGTCGAGTGCCCCGTCCTGATGATTCACGGACTGGATGACACCGCCCTCTTGCCCGGTGCCCTGGCTGGCACCTGGGACTGGATCGCCGACGACCTGACCCTTATCACCATCCCCGGCGCTGGCCACTTCGTTCAGCAAGACGCCGCCGACCGCGTCACCCGGACGATGACCTGGTGGCTGACCTCGTCTCCCTGGGCCCCCTGAACGAGGACGAACCGCTTACGAATCAAGGTGTCGCCGTTGCGTCGGCCCCCTCGGGCGAGGGAGGGCAGCCGAGCAGCGAGGCAATGCGATCGGTCACACGGTCCCAGCTATCCTCGGCGACGGTCGCCCGGCGGGCTCGGGTCCGTTCCGGAGTGTCGTCGAGCAGGGCGTGGTCGATGGCTTGCAGGAATTCGTCGTGCGTGGTGACCTGCTCAATCAGGCCGTCGTACGGATCGAACGCGGGCAGCTCGGACGCCACAACGGGGAAGCCGATCGCAAGATATTCCTTGATCTTGATCGGATTACAGCTTTCGTTGAACTCGTTCCGAAGAAACGGAATGATGCCGACATCGAAGTGCGCGGCGAAGGCGGGTAGGTCGTTGGGAGGCATCTGGCCGATGTGGCGGACGTTCGGCTCGGCCAGAATCGAACCGAGGTCCATCTGCGCCGGGCCGATCAGGACGAGTGATCCCCCCCGAGCCGCCGCGTGCCGGGCGATGCGCACCAGAAGTTCACGATCCATCCGGTAGTCGTCCATGCCGCCGTAGAAGCCGATGATCGGCCTCGGAAGCCCCCGCAACGGTTCCGGAGGCGGGCCTTCGGGGGGCCTTCCCTCGGGGCGTTCCTGGGCGAAGCGTTCGAAATCGACGCCGTGGCCAATCAGCTCGGCGTGGGCCGACAGGCCGCGCTCGGCCTCCATCAGCCCTTCATTGACGTAGATGACCACATCGGACCCAGTGACGAGTCGGCGTTCGAGCGGGGCGATGGTGGCATGATCGGCCCCCGGCATCGATCCGAAGTCGTCGCACCGTTCGAAGACCGTGCGCGTCCAGTTCAGGCGTTCGACCGCCGGCCCCATTGTGGGCATCGACACCACCGCCGAGGCATGCTTCATGCCCAGCCACCGGCGCAGAGCGGCAATTTGCCAGGCCAGCAACCGCCCGTTCAGCTCGATCCCCTTCGGCGAATACTTCGGCACAAACAGGGGAGAATAGACCCACATCCCGGTTTCCGGATCACGACGCAGACCACGGAGCATGCTGCCGAGTTTGCGAGTATATCGGCTCCAGGCAATCTCGGTACGGCCGGGAACCGGCATCCGCATGCCGATGCTGTTGATCCAGAGCGTCGGCACGCCCCGCCTGGCCAGGCGAACCGCCATGCGGACCGACGAATGCCCCCGGTTGTGGTACCAGTAGTCGACGTTCCCACACCAGACCACACCATCACAGGCTTCGGTCTGCCGAGCCGGCAGCGTATTTCGATTCACGGTCAGGGTCATCTCGGGGTCACCAGAACAGAGCAACGGTGTTCAGCACCAGAGCGTTCGATCGCAACAGGAGATCGTTGAGTTGGTCCCGATTCGAACAACAGTCGGATCGAAAATCTTGTTTTCCCTTACGAGCAAACCATCGCTCAAGAACGCACTCATTCATCCCCTGAAGCGATCATGATTCGACATCTTCAACTCAACAGTCGTTCTTCGATGACGAAGCTCCTGTTGCAAGGTCGTCGTCCACGCTGACAGGAACTCCCCGAACAGTCTCCAGCGGGTCTTCCAGGGATCGGGCTCTCAGATCACCGCCCGAGCGAAAACCCCGCCAGAAGCCACGCATCCATGAAGATCAGACTCAATCAAGCCGCCTGGTGTGACTCCACCGCCGCAGCTTTCACTCCGGATGTTTCACCAACGCAACGCGATCCCGCCGGGCCCAAGGTGCTTGCCACACCTCTTCCCGGATGCCCTCGGCAGTGCAAACCCAGAGCATCGTTCATTCGACAATAAGACCTTCGGCCCCAACCAACAAGACATGCCGTATCAAGGAGCCCATCGGCCCCGGCTCGATTCGCGCCATATTTGGCACACAAGCACCTCAAACACACAAGAAAGCAGTCAAATCTCGGCAATTCTCCTCAAAAACACACCCGATTCTCGCTGAAATGAGCGACTCACCGTCCGGCCGGAGCGTTGGGTCGTTGATCGGATGGCTTACGATTTTTTGACCGTTCTCCCAGGCGAACCTCGCCGAGTCGATGCCCTTCCGGCGGCGATCCGGAAGGGCAAGCGAACCGAGAATCGGCTCACGACGGACGGTTGACCGGAGCGCTGATGATCCGAGAATCATGGGAGATCGTCCAGCGTCGGGCCGGTTCCCCCTCGGCGGCGGGCACGATCACCGAGGCGGAGTAGCCGTCATCCGTCGCCTCGATGGTCAGCGAGGGTTCGGGGCCGGCGTCGAAGCCGATTTCCTCGACCGACGTGGCCCAGCGGTCGTGCTCCTTGCGGAAGACCTTCTGCGCCTCATATACGAGGTGCAGGAAGTCGCGAGCTGGACGGGCGCGATCGGGCCGAAAGGTCACCGAACCGACCGTATCGGTCGAGAACACCACATCGCCCCAGCGCTCGGGGCGGTGCATGTCGATCACCCATTGCGGCGACCAGACCCAGTTATCCTCTCTCGTGTCCGGCACCTTCTGATAGCGCCCGTCCACGACCAAATGCTGCCACTCGACCCGGGAGAAGTTCACCCGCCAGCGGTCGCCGTTTCGGGGAGGGCTCGGCTGATCGGTGAACTCGCCCAGCACGTTCCAGGGCATCGCGATCTCGACCGACCAGCCTTCGTCCTCGTCGGTCGGATCGTTCAGGGTCCCTCGCACGTGCACGGCCGTCTTCAGACCGGGAATTTCCCACTCGTTCAGCGCGGGGCCGCCGTCTCGGTACGGCTTGACGAGCCGAAGATCCCAGCCGGTGTTCAGCGCATTGATCTCGAACTCGTAGTACTGGTGGTTGTCGCCATCGGGGTCGATGAAGACCTCGAAGTCGTTGTCATAAAAGATGACCGAATCATGCTCGGTCAGGGTTCCCCAGACGTGCGGTTCTTCCAGATCCGCCGCAATGTAGAAGAACTGATCGTCCCAGGCCATTTTCGCCCGGGTCTTGAACCGAGGGCGAGGGCGAACATCTCCCTCGATGTCGAGGAAAAACTCGGTCCAGGGAATTCCCTTCCAGCCCGGATCATCGAGCCGACCATCCATCGTGATCGGCCCTGGGGTCCGGTACGCGACGTAGCCGCGGGCCTCTGCGGCGGTGAACTCATGGGGCCCCGGCTCTTCATCGAGCAGCGCGGGGGACATCACGAGCAAGGCAAGCAACGACGGAACCAGCATGATGCAATAGTCTCCCGGGAATCGACCAGTCCTCCTGGTCATCCCGACGCCTACAATACGACCCAGACCCGTTACGGTCGATGACCGGCCGTCCCGATGTTCTCCATCGCAGCCCGAGACCGAGGTCGAGGTCCTTCCCCGTGGCGATCTACTTCAGTGACCGGTTTGTCTTGCCCCTGCCCGAGTGGCACCGCTTTCCGATGGCCAAGTACGCCCGGCTACGCGATCGCGTCGAACGCCTCGGCCTCGTGCCTCCCGAGCTGCTCCGAGAGCCTTCGGCCGCGACCGACCTGGAAATCCTCCGCGCCCACGAGCCAGACTACCTCGCCCGCGCCGTCTCCGGCCAATTCCATGCCGAGGAAGCCCGGGCGCTCGGCTTCCCCTGGTCGCCTCAGTTGATCGAGCGATCACGGCGATCGGCCTGCGCGACCATCGCCGCCGCCCGAGACGTGCTGACCGGCGACTCGTTCGGAATCAATCTGGCCGGCGGCACCCACCACGCCGCTCCCAACCGCTGCGCCGGCTACTGCGTGTTCAACGACTCGGCCATCGCCGCCCGAGCGATGCAGGCCGAAGGGCTCGCCCGCCGCGTCCTGATCGTCGATTGCGACGTGCACCAGGGAGACGGCACGGCCCTGATCTTCGCCGACGATCCGACCGTCTTCACCTTCTCGATCCACGGCGAACGCAATTACCCCTTGCGCAAGCCTCCCAGCGACCTCGACGTCCCGTTGCCCGACGGCACCGGCGACGACGCCTACCTCGCCGCCCTCGATGCCGGCCTGGCCGAGGCGATCGACCGTGCCCGAGCCGATCTGGCCATCTATCTTGCCGGGGCCGACCCTTACCAGGCCGACCGCTTCGGCCGGATGAAATTGACCATGCCCGGCCTCGAAGCTCGTGATCGCCTCGTCTTCGACGCGCTGCGATCCCGAGGCATTCCCGTCGCCGTGAGCATGGCCGGCGGCTATTCCGAAGATGTCGAGGACATCGTCACCATTCACTTCGCCACCGTGCGGCTGGCGGTTGAGGGCTTGCCCGGCTGACCGGCATCCTCGATCCCCGCTCGACGGCCCCTCCGCGCGGTGGCTATGCTGTCACTCAAGGGAGGTTTGCCCCGCAATCGCATGCTCCCCTCATCATGCCCGCCCTCTCCCGCCAACCCTTTTGTTGACGCATGCCGATGGACGCCACCACCCCTGCCCGATCGAAGCCCGACTACCACCTCGACCACAGCCATGCCGAGTTCGTCCGCGCCGGCCGGGTGATCCCCGGAGGGGTGAACAGCCCTGCCCGAGCCTTCGGGGCCGTCGGCGGCGAGCCTCCCTTCATGGATCGGGCCGATGGAGCCTACCTGTACGACATCGACGGCCACCAATACATTGACTACATCGGATCGTGGGGGCCGATGATCCTCGGCCACTGCCGACCCGAGGTCAACGCTGCCGTCACCGATGCCCTGGCGAAGTCCTCCAGCTTCGGCGCCCCGACCGTCCGCGAGGCCGAGATTGCCGAGGCCGTGGTTGAGGCCGTCCCCTCGATCGAGATGGTCCGCTTCGTCTCCTCCGGGACCGAGGCCGCCATGTCCGCTGTCCGCCTCGCCCGAGGGGTGACCGGGCGCAATAAAGTCATCAAGATGATCGGGCATTATCATGGGCACGTCGATGCCCTGCTCGTCTCGGCCGGATCGGCGGTCGCCACCCTCGGCCACCCGAACAGCCCCGGTGTCACTCCCGGCGCCGCGAGCGACACCATCCTCTGCCCGTTCAACGATGCCGCCGCCGTGGCCGATGCCTTCCAGCGCTTCCCCGACCAGATTGCCGCCGTCCTCCTCGAACCGGTCGCCGGCAACATGGGATGCGTCCCCCCTCGCCCCGGCTACCTCGAACTGCTCCGCGAGTTGACCGAGAAGAACGGCGCTCTGCTTTTCTTCGATGAGGTGATGACCGGCTTCCGCCTGGCCTACGGTGGTGCCCAGGAGCACTTCGGCATCACCCCCGATGTCACCTGCCTCGGCAAGATCATCGGCGGCGGCCTCCCCGCGGCGGCCTACGGTTCGTCCCGAGAGGTCATGACTCACGTCTCCCCCGTCGGCCCCGTCTTCCAGGCCGGGACCCTCTCCGGCAACCCGCTCGCCATGGCCGCCGGATTGACCACCCTGCGCTTGCTCAAGCAAGAGAACCCTTACCCGTATCTCGAATCGCTCACCGCCCGCCTCGAAGAGGGTCTCCGCCGCGCCGCCACCGATGCCAAGGTCCCACACTGCATCCAGCGTGTCGGCAGCATGATCACCCTCTTCTTCACCGAAGGCCCCGTCCACAACTTCGACGACGCCAAGCGTTCCGATACCGCCCTCTTCGGCCGCTTTTTCTGGGAGCTGCTCGCCCGAGGCGTCTACTTCCCCTGCAGCCAGTTCGAGGCCGCCTTCCTCTCCGCCGCCCACACCGAGGCCGACATCGACCACACCATCTCCGCCGCCCGCGAGGCCCTCAAGGCCGCGACCCATTGACACAGAGAGACGCAGCTCCAGCGTCCAGAACGCGTCGGGGGACGGAGCCCCAATCCGTACGAAGGTTGGGCTTCGTTCCCCGATTGGAAGTCTCGGAGGAGACTCCGCCCCCCGATCGGAACGGGATCACCCACCGGCAATCGCTTCTCGTTCGTTGCATCCCGACCTTGTCGCTCTGAATACCGTTGGTGGATCAACAGTCGGGTATTGGGGAATCCAACCCCTCTCACGCACGTGGTCACCGATCACGACCGATCCACGCCGCCCAGCTCTGCCCCGCGACTCCACGACCGAGCGGCGAGGCAGGTGGGCGCGATCAAGCAGACGGATCACGCAACGGGTCGGCCGGAGGCATCCCCTGGTCAGGCCAGTTCGGGCACCACGAACGGTTCGCGGTATTCGCGTTTCGAGAGCGCATTGGCCTCGGCGGCAAACTCGCCGACGAAGCGGCCCCGCTCCGCGTCGAGGGTCACCCAGGGTCCGAGGGTCGCGGGCGTATCGGCCAGGTCCACACCATTGCTGCGGAGATAGGCTCGGCAGCGTTCGAAGGCGTCGGCCAGCTCTGCGTTGCCCGAGACCGCGGCCTGAATGGCTTCGGGCGATGCCTGTGTCCCAATTCGGTGCGAGACATTGGCCATGTGGCAGCAGGCCGTCGAGTGGTGCCCCACGGTCGCCTCGGCCGTCAGGTCGTCTGCCTTCCGGCTACGGACGGCATCGAGGAAATTGGAGAGATGTGCATGTTCGATCTCGCCGGGGTTCTCACCCTGCCCGAGGTCCAGAATCCTCTTGCCCTGAGGGTCGTAGATTGCCCCGCCGGCGGTGTCGCCCGCGAAGTATCCCCCCTCGCAGTCGATCAGGATTCCACCGCTCCGGCCCCGATACTGACCGATCGCGCTCCGATCGTCGCCGGCAACCACGTTTCGGATCTCACAGATGAGGGGCGCCGGCTCGAAATCGAACAGCGCAAGGTGGGTGTTTGCCGTCTCGCCGCAGTCGTTGAACGCAAATCGGCCGCCGATGCTCATGGCTCTTGGGGGGGCTTGATCCTGCCCCAGAGCCCATCGGCACGCGTCGATCACATGAATGCCGTTGTTGCCCATCTCGCCGTTGCCGGTCTCCCAGAACCAGTGCCACTCGTAGTGCAATTGCTTGCGCATCAAGGGTTCGTTCGGAACCGGGCCGCACCAGAGGTCGTAATCGACGGTGGGCGGCGGCGAGGTGGGTGCATCGACCGTCCCGATGTCGTTGCGCGGCCGATACACCAGGGCGTGGGCGAATCGAATGGGACCGAACTCACCGCCTTGCAGACGGTCGAAGACCCCACGGAGAAACTGGCTCGACCGTCGTTGGGTGCCGACCTGAATCATACGCCCATACTTGCGAGCCGCCGCCACCATCTGCCGACCTTCCCAGAGGTCGTACGAAAACGGCTTCTCGACATACACATCCTTGCCCGCCTGGCAGGCCCAAATTGTCGCCAGGGCGTGCCAGTGGTTCGGCAAGGCAACAATAACCGCATCGACATCCTGACGATCGAGAACCTCGCGGAGGTCGCGGTGCGTTGCGGGTGTCTCGCCGTGGTTGCGGGCCGCCTCCAGCTCCCGGTCGATGTGGTCCTGGTCCACGTCGCAGAGGGCGACGATGTTGACGCCGTCGATCTGGCGGAGACGATTGATCAGTTGGTGTCCTCGGCCCCCCACCCCCCCGACCGCCGTGGTCGAGCCGAGCCCGATGACCGCAACATTCACCGCGTCGTTCGGACGGCTCGCCGGAAGTCCGGCCCCGAGCATCAGCCGCGGCATTCCCAGCGTCAGACCGGCCGTCACCGAACCTCTCAGAAAGCTCCGGCGCAGGATTGGCTTCATCGTGCTTGCTCACCAATGGTTTCGGGGAATTTCGGCGACGCCGGACGTGTTACGGTCCGAATCGGAGACGAGGAATCCCTGGCCGTCTCGCATCCATCCGTCTCTTGGAGCCTAGCTGGTGAGCGACGCCGTGTCGAGCCACCACCAGAGCGTGGCGTCCAACACCGCATTCGCGTTCGCCCATGCTTGCCACTCGATCTCCAGCGTCTTCCGTCCTGGCCCGTCACGGTCCTCAGGTCCATCGAGCGACATCAGCCGAGCCTCTCATCTACCGACATCCTGCCGACTCAGGTGGACTCCTGGTTGATCCACTTCGGAACGGGAGGAGGCGTGTAGACTTCCATCGCTGCGAGGAGCGTAACGGGCTGACGGGCAACGATCAGCATGGCCCGATGTTCGGGCTTGACGAACCGCTGCTCGACCAGACAATCAAGAAACGCGAGCATCGGTTGATAGAACCCCTCGACATCGAGCAGGCCGAACGGCTTGCGGTGCAGGCCAAGCTGTCCCCAGGTCCAGATCTCGAAGAACTCCTCCAGCGTGCCGATGCCACCCGGCAGGGCGAGAAATCCGTCGGCAAGATCGGCCATCATCGCCTTACGCTCGTGCATCGAGCCAACCACGCGGAGATCGGTCAGGGTGGAGTGCCCGACCTCACGATCGACAAGCGATTGCGGAATCACGCCGATCACCTTCCCCCCATGCGCCAGCGCCGCGTCGGCCAGCACGCCCATCAGGCCCACGCTGCCCCCGCCATACACGAGGGTTTTTCCCGACTCGGCCAGCAACCGCCCGAGCGCGGCCGCCTCCTCCCGATACGCAGGGTCGGCCCCCGGACTTGACCCACAAAACACGCAGACCGCTTGCACCATCGCCTCCGTGGTTGATCCGAGATGACGCCGCATCAGAGGCTTCGATCCTACGAGGTTCCCCAATGCCGAGGGAAGAGGGCTTGCACCCGGCTCATGATCATTTCGACAACGTCACCCACCCGGTAGGAATCCCATGCGCCGCACGATACCATCAAGGGATCGTCAGGTTTCGGACAACCCTCACCCGTCGGGAGATCCGATCATGAGCATCGCCGCATTCCTTACTGGTTTCGTGCTCGCCCTCTCTGGTGTGTTCCCGCCTCAGGACGTTGAGACGATCCCCTCCGTTGGCCCGACCGGCCCCATGCGTCAGGTCGCCACCGACTTTCTCTTTACCGAAGGCCCTGCCGCCGACACCCAAGGGAACGTCTATTTCACGGATGTTCGCGGCAACACCATTTATCGGATCGACCGAGACGGAAATGTCTCCCCCTTCCTGGAAAATTCCGAAGGGTGCAACGGCCTGATGATCACGCGCGACGGCCGTCTCATCGCCTGCCAGGGTGGCGGCAAGCGGATCATCGCCATCCATCCCGACTCGAAGGAAATCGACGTCATCGCCGACTCCTTCGAGGGCCAACCCTTCGACCGCCCGAACGACCTCGTGCTCGACCGCCAGGGAGGGATCTACTTCACCGATCCCGGCATCGGGGCCGTCTATTACATTGACGCCGAACGATCCGTCCATCGCATCCTCACCGACCTCCCCAGGCCCAACGGCATCCTCCTGTCTCCGGACGGTCGTACGCTTTATGTCCTTCCCTCGGGTACACCCGACGTCCTCTCCTATGTGCTCGCCGCACCCGGTAAACCCGGCGAGGCGGTTGTGCTTTGCCAGCTCGAACAGGCTCCCGGCACCGATGCCCGAGGTGGGGACGGTCTGACCGTCGACGATCGAGGCGTCCTTTACCTCACCCAGCCCTCGCTCGGCGCCATCCAGGTCGTCGCCCCCAACGGAAACACCCTCGGCTTCATCAAGGTCCCCGAGAACCCCTCCAACTGCGCCTTCGCCGGCCCTGACTTCAATACCCTCTACATCACGGCCCGCACCTCCGTTTATGCCGTGCCGATGGAGGCAAAGGGCTTCATTCTCGCCATCGCCGACGACCCGGAGTAATCCGCCGATGGAGTTGTTCCCTCCCGCCGACGCCACCCTCGCCGGCACGCTCGACGCCCTCCGCTCCGGTCGCACCTCTTGCCGCGAGGTGCTGGAACGCTGTCTTGATCGGATCGACGATCGTGAGCGCGAGGTCCGTGCCTGGGCCTTCCTCGACCGTGAGGGAGCCCGGGCGCAGGCCGATCAACTCGACGCCGATCACAAGGCCGGACGGCCGCTTGGCCCGCTCGGCGGCATCCCGATCGGCGTGAAGGACATCATCTACGTCGCCGGCTTGCCAATCGAGTACGGCGTCCCCGGCTATGTGGACTTGCTCTGCGCAAATCTCTCGGAAACCGAGGCAAACAAACTTCGCAGTTACAACATTCCCGAGCACGACGCCCCGATCGTCGCCGACCTGAAACGCCGAGGGGCCATCATCCTCGGCAAGGCCGTCACAACCCCGTATGCCTGGATCGATCCTCCCCCGACCCGTAACCCCTGGAACCTCGACCGCACCCCCGGCGGCTCGTCGAGCGGCCCGGCGGCGGCGGTCGCCTGCGGGATGTGCCTGGGTGCCCTGGGGTCCCAGACGGGAGGGTCGATCACCCGTCCTGCGTCCTTCTGCGGCATCGCCGGCTTCAAGCCGACGTATGGAAGTTGGAGCACCGAAGGCGTCTTCCCCCTCGCACAGAGTCTCGACCACCCGGGGCCGATTGCCCGGACGGTCGCCGACCTTGCGCTGCTGGCCAACATTCGCGCCACGCCTTCGGAAGTCCCCCTCACCATCGGCCGTCTGCGCCAGTGGTTCGACGAGCGGACCGAGCCCGCCATGCTCGACGCGATGGAGCACCTCACCGCCATCTTGACAGCCGCCGGCCACCGTGTCGTTTCCTCGACCCTGCCGAGGGAGTTCCCCGAAATCGCCGCGCATCATTTCACCATCCTCTCCGCGGAAGCCGCCGTCAATCACCGCCGGTCACTGACGCGTTCTCCCGCCTGTTATCCCCCCCGCATTCGGAAACTCGTCGAGGACGGCAAGCACGTCTCCCACGACGATTATCTGGCTGCGAGGGATTTCCAGAGGCTCGTTCGCGGCCTTTTCGAGAGCCATTTCGACGAGGTCGATGCCCTGCTCACCCCCGCCGCCCTCGGCCCCGCCCCCGGCCCCGAGACGACCGGCGATCCCGCCTTCAACTCCCCCTGGAGCTTCCTCGGCCTGCCGACAATTACCCACCCGATCGGCCTCTCGCCCGACGGCCTGCCGCTCGGGCTGCAACTGATCGGCCGGGCCGGTCCCGAGGGTGAAGCCGACCTGTTCGGCGTCGCCCTCCGTACCGAGTCCGCCCTTCGCCAGGCCGCCGGCGCCGGCGAACTCCCGCCCTTGCCTCGCCCCTGAACGAAGGACCGAACGAATGCCCCCATGCAAAATGCTTGCAATCCTCTTGATTTGCCTGGGCCTTGTTCCACTTGCAAAGGCCGACGAGGCCGACGAGGTCGCCGGCCTTCGCATTCCCCCCGGCTTCGTCGTCACCGAGTTCTCGGGCAGCGACCTGGCCAACGACATCCAGTGCATGACCATCGACCCCCGAGGCCGGGTCATCGTCTCCGGGCGCGGCTACACCCGCATCCTCATCGATGATGACGCCGACGGCCGCGCCGACCGTGCCCTCCCCTTCGCCGATGGTCCGAAGGATGGAGCGATGGGCCTGTTCTGGGAAGACGACTCCCTTTACGTCGTCGGCGATGGCGGCCTCCGTCGCTACGTCGATGCAGACGACGACGGTATCGCCGATGGCCCTTCCCAACTGATCCTCCCGATCAAGACCGGTGGCGAACACGATGCCCACGCCGTCCGCCGAGGACCCGACGGATGGCTTTATGTCATGGTCGGCAACTTTGCAAACGTCGATGAGTCGTATGCCTCCCTTCCCACCTCTCCCATTGCCAAACCCGTGGCCGGCTGTCTCATTCGGATTGCCCCCGATGGCAAGGGCACCGAGATCGTTGCCGACGGCTTCCGGAATGCCTACGACTTCGACTTCGGGCCCGAGGGCGAGATCTTCACCTTCGACTCCGACAACGAACGCTGCGTTTCCCTCCCCTGGTACGAACCGACTCGCTTCTATCATGTCGTTCCCGGTGGTCATCACGGCTGGCTCGGCCCCCAGCAGACCGACCTCTGGCGCCTCCCTCCCGAGATGGAGGACGTGGTGCCTCCCGTCGCCCCCATCGACCGCGGCTCACCCACCGGGGTTGTCTGCTACGACCACACAAACTTTCCCGCACACTATCACAACGGCATTTTCTTTCTTGATTGGACCTTCGGCCGTGTCTTCTTCGCTCGCCCGCAACCGGCAGGCGCCTCCTTCACCGCCAAGCCCGAGATTTTCCTCGCACCAAGCGGCACCGAAGGCTTTGCCTGGACCGACGCCGAGGTTCACCCGCACTCCGGCGAGCTTTACCTCTCCGTCGGCGGTCGAGGCACTCGCGGCGCGGTCTATCGCGTCCGATTCGTCGGTGATCTTCCGAACCGGACCGGAACCGTGGTTGCGGATTCCGCCCCCCGTTCCGAAACGCTTCCCTCAGGCGTCCTTCCTGAGGGCATCCCTCATGAACGATTGCTCAACGCGGCCGGATCGAACGATGCGCAGCAACGGCTTCGTGCCCTCGTCGAACTGAAGCGCCGACACCCCACCGTTCCCGCTGATTTGGTCTGCTCGGCACTTCGCCCCAACCTCGACCATCCCGACCGCCTCCTTCGCAACGCCTCGGCCGCGATCATCGCCAAACTCGATCCCGACTCCCGGTCGATGCTTCTGCAGCAGTCCACCACCCCGCAAGCGCGACTTACCATCGGGTTTGGTCTCACCCTCGATGCCCCGGAAACCGCCCTCGCCCTCGCCGCCGAGGTACTCGGATCTCCGAATTGCTCGGCCTCCACTGCCCTTTCAGCCACCCGACTCATTCAGGTCGCACTCGGGGGCCAACCCAACCCCGACCTGAAAGCAAGTGTCTGGGAAGGCTATTCCGCTCCCCGAGACATGACTACCGCCGGCCCACCGGCCACGACTCGTCGGCTCATCTCCGCCCTCATCACCCTGGAGACCCCTCCCGTCTCCCCCCTTGATCGGGAGCGGACGCGAACCCTTGCGATGCTCGCTTGCGACGACCCCGAGGCACTCTCACTCGTGGCTGACCGCTTGACCAGGACATCAGATCCTGTCAATGATCTCCACCATTTGATTGTTCTCGGCCGACTCCGTGCCCCTCGGTCGGATTCGGTGACCGAGCACGTGGCGAGCGCTCTGCTCGACCTCGACCGAAAACTCGACGCGAGGCACGCTCGACGCGATCGGAACTGGCCGCTTCGCGTGTCCGAACTGGTCGAGGGGCTTTTCGACCGTGATCCGAAGCTCGCCGACACGATGCTCCATCACCCGTCGTTCGGCCGCCCCGACCATGCCCTGTTTGCCCGCGTCGAGGGGTTCGACCTCCCTGCCGCTGCCGCTCGATTCCTCGATCGAGCCGATGCTGACCCCGATTTTGCCTGGAACGCCGAGGTGGTCGCCGTCCTGGCCGCTCATCCCGACGATCGGGCACGCTCCACGCTTCGATCCCTCTGGGGAACGCACGGTCTGGATGACTCGATCGTGCCCGTCCTGGCAAGCGATCCGATCCCCGAGGATCGTGCCAGGTTCCTCTCAGCCCTGCGATCCTCGCAAACCTCGACCCTGACCGCCGCCCTCGATGGGCTCGATCAGCTCGGCCCGCGCGACGATCCCGACGAACTGGTCACCCTGATCCGTACCCTTCGTCGTATCCCGGAAGGCCCGATCCGGTCGAAGATTGCGGAGCTCCTCACACGCGCAACTCATCATCCGTTTCACAACGACCCCACCGCCTGGACGTCCTGGTTTGCCAAGGCTTACCCCGATCGCTCCAACGCCTTGAGCGGGGCCGACGGAGTTGATGCCGCCGCCTGGTCCCGGCGGTTCGCGTCGATCGACTGGAACGCAGGAAACGCCGAGCACGGCCGATCCGTCTTCGATCGGGCTCAATGCTCCGCATGCCACTCTGGGAACCGGGCCGTCGGCCCCGACCTGAGTGGGATCACCGGCCGATTCTCACGAGACGATCTGCTCACCGCGATCGTCCAACCCTCGCGCGACATCGCCGACCGCTACCGGTCGCTCGTTGTGGCCACTGAGAATGGATCGATCTTTCAGGGAATCGTTATTTACGATGCCGTTGACTCCTTGATCCTTCAAACCGGCCCGACCGAAACCATCTCCCTCGACGGCGACACGATCGAGGAGCGTCGTCCCTCCGACCTTTCCCTCATGCCCGCCGGCCTGATCGACGACCTCTCGGATCAGGAGATCGCCGATCTCGACGCCTACCTGCGCTCCCTCTCCTCCTGAGTCGGATCGGCGGGTGTGAGCCTCGATCTTCGTTGGGATGTCCGGGGCCGCCTCGACCCCGGACCAACCCATTCCTAGGCGAGAATGTCGTGGATCGGGTTGCCGTGGTCGATGTCGAGGCGCTTGCGCCCCGGAATTTCGAGCCGGCGTGAGTCAAGGCCCATCAGGTGCAGCAAGGTCGCGTGCACGTCGGTCACATAGTGGGGGTTCTCGATGACGTGAAAACCAAGTTCGTCGGTCGCGCCGTGAACGATCCCCTTCTTGATCCCGGCCCCGGCAAACCAAATGGTGAAGGCGTGCGGGTGATGGTCGCGACCATTCGGCTTGGCGTAGGCGTCACGCACCTCAAGACCAGGGGTGCGGCCGAACTCGGTACAGCACACGACCACCGTTTCCTCGTCGAGCCCGCGCCGCTTCAAATCCCTGAGCAAGCCGGCCAGCGGCCGATCGACCCGAGCGCACGACCGGGCGTGCAGGTCGCGGAGCTGCGTGTGCGAATCCCACTCGCCATAGTCACTCAGATAGACCAGCACGAAGCGCGTTCCACGCTCGACCAGCCGGCGAGCGGCCAGCAAGCGACGGCCGTAAATGGCGTTCTGCTCTCGGTCGATGCCGTAAAGCCGCTCCGTCTCCGGATCCTCGGCCCCAAGGTCGAGCGCCTCGGGCACCGAGGCTTGCATCCGATAGGCAAGCTCATACGCCTTGATTCGCGCCAGTAATTGCTCGTCGTCCGGATACTCGACCCCGGAGAGGGCGTTCAGATCTCGGATGAATGCGAACTGTTCGCGCTGTTCGTCGGCCAAAATTCCCTCGGCCGGCGAGCCGAACGGCAAGGGAGCCCCCGGATCGAGCGAGAGTTCGACCCCGCCATGCTGGGGTCCAAGGTAGTGCGGATTGAAGTTCTCTCGAACCCTCATATCCGAGTACTTCCCGAGGAACACGAACTGAGGCAGGTTCTCATTCAGCGTGCCCAGACCATAGTGGATCCAGGAGCCGATACAGGGTTCTCTCGGGTCGAGCTTGTGGCGGCCGTGGTGAAACTGAAACTCGGCGGCGTGGTCGTTATCGGTCGAGTACATCGAGCGGACGAAGGCGATGTCGTCCACGCACGAGCCCAGCTCGGGCCACCAGTCCGACACCGCAATGCCCGACTCGCCGTGGCGGCGGAACCCGACCTGAAGCGGAAAAATCTCCGAATGCGTCCGATCTGCCCCCACCACGGCGCGCGATCGCTCGCGAAACAGCGGGTCCTCAAACGGGTTCGGATACGGCGTCTCGTCGTAGCTCTTGCCTGCGTAGCGGTTCAAGGCTGGCTTCGGGTCCCAGGTTTCCATGTGGCTGACACCACCGGAAAGAAAGACCCAGATGATGTTCTTCGCCCTCGGCGCAAAGTGCGGCCCCGGAGCCGACTGGCCCGCCGGGCTCGGGGCCTCGCCGCGGGCAATCCCCTCCTGGTTCAGCATCGAGCCCAGCGCCAGGCCGGTAAAACCGAAGCCGACGTCGGCCAGGAAGCTCCTGCGGCCGATTCGTCCACACGGGGGACCGGCGATCGAGGGGCGAGGGCGAGCACTCATGGGCGGGGCCTCCAGCATCAGTCCACGTCAAAACCGCGGTGAATCGGAAGGAAGAAACTGCGCCGAACATCCAGCAGTCGAGGACCAGGTACTCGGAAGTCAACGAATGGTCACAAAATCATGATGGTTCAACAACGCATGAATCAGATTCTCGTTCGCCCTCGTTCGAGGATCGGTCGAGGGTGGCGTGGCAGACCCGGCAACTTCGGGCAACTCCGCTCCTTCGAACAGGGCAATCTGCCGATCGAGAAACCCGCGACTGAGGGTGAGTTCCTCGTCCGACGGCGGACGAGACAGCACGCGTTCAAAGGCCGCTCGAATGAACGCACTTTCAGACCCTTCTGCCTCTGGATCACATGACGGGTCTGTTCCTAATTGCGCGGCGATTGTTCGGGCCATGTTCAGCGCCAGCTCGCTATTGGCCAGGGCGAGCGATTGCTGCGGCACGACCGACGTGGTGCGGCGGTAGCACTCGCCCGGGTCGGGCGCGTCGAACAGCTCAAGAAACTGCATTGACCCTTCACCGTGGTGGGCGAAGTACAGGCTCCGCCGCCGCGAGGTGAGCCCCTGCGCCTGATCGATCTCCGGCCCTCCTCGGGCCAGGTCGAGAACGCCGGCCACCTGGAGCAGGCTATCCCGAATCACTTCGGCCTCCATTCGGCCCGGCCGGAAGCGCCAGAGCGAGCGATTCTCGCGGTCGATTGCGGCGTTCGGGTGGTTGGGGTCGCTCGTGTGCGAGGCCATCCGATAGGCGGCACTCATCACAATCCGCCGATGCAGATGCTTCATTGACCAGGGCTCGACCCCGGGGCTCGACGGCTCCATCAATTCCACGGCGAGCCAGTCGAGCAGGCTTTGATTTGAGGGAGGCGCACCGTTGCGGCCGAAGTCATGCGGCGTGGGCACGATCGGCTCACCGAAATGCCAGCCCCAGAGATAATTGACCGCCACCCGAGCCGTCAGCGGATTGTCGCGTTGCGTCAGCCACCTGGCCAGCGCCGCCCGACGCCCGGTGCTTTGCTCGGGGTACGACGGAGACAGCGGCGTGTACGAGGTCGCGTCCGAGTCCAGGGCCCCTTCGGCCGTCTCAACCGCTTGCCGGGTGGTGGCGAGCCGTTGCTCGGCCTTCGCCAGAGCGTCTTCGGCGGCGTCGGCCTGATGACGCACCTGATGCTCAGCCTGCTCGGCCCCGGCCAGTTCGAGCCGGGCACGCGCCAGGGCCAGGGCTCGCTCACTTCGAGCCGCCGCGCGGGCGGCCTCGTCGGCATCCGCCTCACTCCGACCAAAGCGGGCGTCATCTGCGGCAATGCGAAGGCGGAGCGATTCCAGGTCTGCCTGGGCAACCTGTTCGGTTTCCTCGGCCACCTGAAGGGCAAGCTGCGCCGTGGTCAGCCCCTCGGGATCGGACTGCGCGTCGATCGCCTCCAGGGCCTGTCGAGCCGCCGTCAGGGCAACTTGAGCCTGGTCGAGGGCGGCTTGCCTCGTGTCGGTTTCTTCCTGACGCAGGAACGATTTCAAACCGGGATAGGCGGCCTCGTCCGGCAGGTCGATCGGCTCGAACTCAAAGTCTCCTCGCGTCAAAAACCGTGGCGGACCGGGAGGAATGGGCGGGCGGCCGGGAACGACGTTCCGAGCCTCGCCTCGGGTGTACAGGAAGGTTTCGGCGTCGAGTTTCTCGTCGAAGACCCGGACCATGCCCGAGGTGATCGGCTTGTACGCCTTGCCGTACTCATATTTGGGGTACGGTCCCGGATCGGGCTCGCCCGGAACACGGTCGTGCCTTAGCTCAATCGGCTCGAAGAAGGCCCGAAAGGCGAAGTAGTCTTCGTGCCGAATCGGATCATATTTGTGATCGTGGCAATGAGCGCAGTTGATCGTCAGTCCAAGAAACGCCTTCCCCGTATGCTCGACCGAGTCGGCCATCCACGTGTTGTAATTCCACCGGTAGAAATTCCGGACGACGTATCCGGTGGCGGGCAGTTCTTCCGGGTCGTCGGGGGCCAGCTCGTCGGCGGCCAGCATCATGCGCAGCAGGTGATCGTATCCGGCGTCCTCGTCGAGCTTGTTGACGATCCAGTCGCGCCATCGCCAGATCATGGCGTAGCTGTTCAGGACGTCGGGCACGGCGCGCCGGCCGTACCAGTCGGAGTACCGCCAGACGTCCATCCAGTGCCTCGCCCACCGCTCGGCGTGCCGGGGATCGGCCAGCAGACGATCGACCACGCGCTCATACGCAGCATCGGAGGGATCCGCCAGAAACTCAAGCAGTTCCTCCCGAGTCGGCGGCAGGCCGATCAGGTCGAGATAGACCCGACGGAGCAAGACATGAGGAGGAGCTTCATCCAGCGGTTCCAGTCCCAGCCGTTCGTGTTCGGCGGCGAGAAAGGCGTCGATCGGATCGCGAACCCAGCCAGCGCCGGAGTTGGGCACCTCGGGTCGGGTCGGGGCTTGAAAGGCCCAGTGCTCGCGGGGGTCGGGCTCGGGGGTCTCGTCGCTCGGCGCGGCGGCGCCGGCATCGATCCACGATCGAATGAGCGTCACCTGTTCGTTGGTCAGTGGTTCCCCCTCGGGAGGCATTCGGAGCGCTTCGTCGTGCTCGATGATCCGCTCAACAAGGGGGCTGAACTCGGACTCTCCCGGTTCGATCGCCGGGCCGCTATCTCCCCCTTCGAGCATGGCGGCCACCGTGTCGAGCCTCAACCCGGCCTGCTCCTTGAGCGCCCCGTGACAGGCGTAGCAACGCTCCTTGAGCAACGGCCGGATCTGCCCCTCGTAGGCCGCGAGGCCCGCGTCATCTGCCCGAACCACAGGAGCAACCATGGCGAGCAGGAGACCGAGAAACACCGCGACCGTTCGCGACATTCCGATCCCAGCACACCGACCGACCAGAGGTACGGGCCAGATCATCAACAGCGACCTCCCAAATTGTGAGGGTGGCTTCGTCGTGACCAGGGCACGATCCCGCTTCCCAGAGGGCGCAGCATCTCCCTTGATCATCTCTTGTTTAACTTGTACCGCACGACGCCGAGACTTCCAAGGGAAAAGTTCAACACCGCCCGCGAGCATCCAGGTCATTGACGCGAGCCGACACTCTTCGATGATGGGAAGATCGTGGCAACGGATTCGCGGCCGTGGGGGCAAACCTGGTGAGTCTTTTCGCCAAACCGCGCGCAGCGATTGGACGATCGAGGACAATCGGATGGACGGCGAAGCCTTGCGTGCCCTGCAGGCGCCGATCAAGGCGACCTATCGCGATCATCCCGAAGCGGCCCAGCTCACCCTCTCGGCCCGAGGGACACTGGTGGGCGATGCCCTGACCTGCCGGGTCGAGGCCACCGGTGGCCAGGTCGATGCCGGTTTGCATCCGGCGACCGGCGGAGACGGATCGGCGGCCTGTTCCGGCGCGATGCTCCTCGAAGCGCTCGTCGCCTGTGCCGGAGTGACCCTCCGCGCCGTCGCCACCGCAATGGGCATTCCGATCCGAGGCGGCTCGGTCATCGCCGAGGGAGACTGGGACGCCCGCGGCACCCTGGGCGTCGACAAGGCCGCTCCGGTCGGCTTCCCCCGCGTCCGGCTTCGGTTCGAGGTCGAGAGCGACGCCACCGACGAGCAGCTTGCCAAACTCCTGAGCCTGACCGAACGCTATTGCGTCGTCGCGCAGACCTTGAAAAACCCTCCCGAGTTGACGAGCGAGATCGTTCCCAACCGCCCGGCCGACCGCTAGGATGGCCTCGTTCGACGCATCTTGATGAATTTCCCCCGACGATCTCGCCTCGAGCCTTTGCCAAGGGAGCACCGAACCGATGGCCCAGGGACTTGAAACCGCGCCTCGCGTACCGACCGATCTGGCCAGCCGCCTCCTCATCGACAACGAATGGGTCAGCCCCAAGGGAGGCGACTCGTTCGACACCTACAACCCCGCCACCGGCGAGGTGATCGCCAGCGTGGCCGCCGCCTCGGCCGACGACGTCGATCGCGCCGTCCGGGCCGCCCGGCGAGCCCTGGAAACCGGCCCCTGGGGATCGATGGACGCCGCCGAGCGCGGCAAGCTGATGTACGATCTGGCCGACCTGATCGAGCGCGACGCCGAGGCCCTCGCCCAGCTCGAATCGCTCAACTGCGGCAAGACGATCCGCGATGCCCGCGGCGACCTCAACGGCGTCATCTACACTCTGCGCTACTATGCCGGGTGGGCCGACAAGATCGAAGGCCGCACGGTCCCGGTGCGCGGCAACTTCCTGTCGTATACCCTGCGGCAGCCGATCGGCGTCGTCGGTCAGATCATCCCCTGGAACTTCCCGCTCCTGATGCTCGCCTGGAAGTGGGGCCCGGCCCTGGCCTGCGGCAACACGATCGTCCTGAAACCGGCTGAGCAAACCCCGCTGACCGCCCTGAAGCTCGGCGAGTTGGCGATCGAGGCCGGCTTCCCCGCCGGTGTCATCAACATCCTCAACGGCATGGGCGAGACGACCGGAGACGCCATCGTCCGCCACCCGGATGTCGATAAGATTGCCTTCACGGGCCACGTCGATACGGCCAAGATCATCCAGAAGAACGCGGCCGACACCCTGAAGCGCGTGACCACCGAACTCGGCGGCAAGAGCCCGAACGTCATCTTTGCCGATGCCGACCTCGACGAGGCCGTGGCCGGCGCCTTCCACGCCATCTACTTCCACGGCGGCCAGTGCTGCACGGCCGGCAGCCGCCTGTTCGTCGAGCGGAGCATCCGCGACGAGTTCGTCGAACGCCTGGCCGAACGGGCCAAGGTCCGCAAGATCGGCGACCCGCTCGACCCCGACACCGAGCAAGGCCCGCAGGTCTCTCAGGAGCAGATGGACAAGATCCTCGGCTACGTCGAGTCGGGCCAGAAGCAAGGGGCCCGCGTCGTCTCGGGCGGCAAGCGCATCGGCGGTTCCGGCTTCTACGTCGAGCCGACCATCTTCGACGACGCTCGTGAAGACATGGACATCGTCCGAGACGAAATCTTCGGCCCCGTCGTCACCGTCCTGCCCTTCAACGATGTCGACGAGGTCGTCGAGCGCGCCAACCGCACCCATTACGGCCTCGCCGCCGGCGTCTGGACCAAGGACATCGACAAGGCCCACCTCTACGCCAAGAAGGTCAAGGCCGGCACCGTTTGGGTCAACTGCTACCACGTCGTCGAGCCCACCACCCCCTTCGGCGGCTTCAAGATGTCTGGCCAGGGCCGCGAAAACGGCGAGGCCGCCCTGGAACACTACACCGAACTGAAGACCGTGACCGTCAAGCTCCACGGCTGACCGTCATCCGATCCGCCGGTCCCCGGGGCACCCTGGGGACCGGCCTTCCAGGCCGCATTTGTCGATCACACTTCCTCGCCACCTTCTCCGCAACGGCGCCGGAATTGCATAGACGGAACCCATCTCACCAGGCCCCCGCGACCCTGCCGTTAAGCCCATCGAGATAAAACACGTCTCGATGGTTCCGAAATCCGCACCGTTCTTCTCAAAGACGAGGGAGTTCCGATGGCTCCGGACTTTGTCATCTTCGGCGCCGCGGGCGATCTGACCTCCCGCTATTTGATGCCTGCGCTTGTTCATGTCATCAAGGCAGGTTATCTTGACCCAACGGTCTCCATCCTCGGCGTGTCTCGCCAGGACTGGACTCCCCAGCAGTTCCGCCGGCACATTGCCGATCGCCTGCAGCAACACGCCGCCGATGCTGATCCCGAGATCATCGCCAACCTGCTCGACCGCCTCGACTATCGCCAGGCCGACGTCACCGACCGCGCTGCCCTTTCCTCGGTCTTTCATCAGGTCAAAGGACCGGCAATCTCCTATCTGGCGCTCCCCCCCAGCCTGTTCATTCCGACGGTCGAAACCCTCTCCGACCTCGATCTTCCCCGAGGGAGCCGGATCGTCGTCGAAAAACCGTTCGGCACCGACCTCGAATCGGCCAAGCGGCTCAACCGCCTGATCCACGACTCATTCGACGAGGGGGCCGTCTTCCGCGTCGATCACTTCCTCATGAAGCAGACGATCCAGAACATCCTCGGCCTCCGCTTCGCCAACCGCATCTTCGAGATGCTCTGGAACCGCGATCACATCGAACGGGTCGAAATCACCTGGGACGAAACCGTCGCCCTCGAACGCCGCGCCTCCTACTACGACCGCTCCGGCGCGCTCCGCGACATGATCCAGAATCATTTGCTTCAATTGCTCACCCTGGTGGGGATGGAACCCCCCGTCTCGCTCGACGCCCGAGAACTGCGCGATCGCAAGGTCGCAGTCCTCCGCGCTGTCCGTCGCTACACTCCCGACGAGGTTGAACGCTTCACCCATCGCGCTCGCTACACGGCCGGTCAGGTCGGCGCCGTGCCATTGCCCAACTACACCGACGAGGACGGCGTTGATCCCGAACTCCGCACCGAAACCTTCGCGCAGGTCACGCTTCATCTCGACAACTGGCGATGGTCCGGCGTGCCGTTCGTCCTCCGCTCGGGCAAGGCGATGGCCGCCGATCGTCACGAAATCGTCGTCCACTTCCGGCCTGTCCCGCACCTCGCCTTCGAGCAGAGCCCTCCCCCGCCGAACGTCCTCCGCCTCCAACTCAACCCCGACCGCATGTCGCTCGGCGTGAACATCAACGGGCCGGGCAATCCGTTCGACCTCGAACGTGTCGAACTGAAAACCGACTGCTGCCGACAGGACCTTCCCGCCTATGCCCGCCTCCTGCTCGACGTGATCGAGGGCGACACCATGCTCTCGATCCGAGACGACGAGGCCGAGGAGTCCTGGAGCATCGTCGAGCCGATTCTCAACGCCTGGTCCGAAGGCCGCGTCCCCCTGCTCGAATACCCAGCCGGCTCGACCGGCCCCAACCTCGCCTGACCCCTTCCATTCCGCTCGAACCCCGCCCTCCAGCGCCGCAAGGCTCCACCCGACGCCCCCTCAGGGCCTCCAATCCCGCCCCTTGCCTCACGGCCTCGGATCGGTTCCATTAAGACGCACCTCGGCGCCTCTCGTCTCGATTCTCAAGGGACACTCGCCATGTTTCCTCGCGTCTTGATGTGCGCAATTGTCCTCATTCCCCTCTCGGCCCGATCGCAAGACGACCGAGCCCGGCCCACCCGCCCTCCGGCCGACTCTCCCATCGGCTGGCACGCTTCCGGTCACTCCGGAGCCGTCGTCGCCGGCGGCGCCGAGTCGGTCGAGGCCGGCATGACGATCCTGCAACAGGGCGGCAATGCCATCGACGCCGCGGTCGGCACCTTGCTGGCCCTGAGTGTCACCGATGCTCACCTGTTCTGTTTCGGCGGCGAGGTTCCCATTCTCATTTATGATGCCGAGCGCGGCGTGGTCGAATCGATCGCCGGCCAGGGGGCCGCGCCTCGCCTGGCCACCCTCGAACACTTTGCGGCCAAAGGGGGCATTCCCCGATCCGGCATCGAATCGGCCGCCGTCCCCGCCTTCCTCGACGCCTGCCTGACCGCGCTCGACCGCTCCGGCACCATGTCCTTCACTCAGGTCGTCGCCCCCACCCTCCAGATCCTCGACCGCGGCGAACACCCCTGGCACGCCGACCTCGCCCGCACGCTCCGACGCCTCGTCGAGGCCGAGGCCGCCGCCTCCGACCGCCGCCAGGGGCTCCGCCTCGTGGCCGACTGCTTCTATCGCGGCCCGATCGCCGTCGAGCTTGACGCCTGGTCCCGCGCTCACGGCGGCCTGATTCGCTACTCCGATCTCGCCACCCACGTCACCCGAGTCGAGGAACCCGTCTCCCTCGACTATCGCGGCCATCGCATCCTCAAGTGCGGCCCGTGGACCCAGGGTCCGGCCTTGCTTCAAGCACTCCAACTGCTCGAAGGTTTTGATCTTCCCTCCCACTCCCCCGGCGCCTCCGACGCCATCCACCTCCAGACCGAGGCCCTCAAGCTCGCCTTTGCCGACCGCGACGAGTTCTACGCCGACCCTCTCTTTGCTCCCGTTCCTTTGAATCTGCTTCTGGACCCCGATTATGCGAACGCCCGCCGCGCCCTGATCGACCCCGCTCGCGCCTCGCTCGACCGCATTCCCGGCGACCCCGCCTCCGGCCAGCCCCGGCTCGATCCCGAGCGATCGACCGTTCAGGTCGGCGACGACGGCCCATCGCTCGACACCACCACCTGCATCGTCGCCGATGCGGCCGGAAACGTCGTCGCGGCCACCCCGAGCGGTTGGTCAGGCGTTCTGGCCGGCGACACCGGCGTCTGGCTCGGCTCTCGCCTCCAAAGCTTCAACACCTGGCCCAACCACCCCAACGTCATCGAGCCCGGCAAGCGCCCCCGTATCACCCTTACGCCGACGATCGTCCTCAAGAATGCCCAGCCTGTCATCGCCGTCAGCGTCGCGGGGGGCGACGCGCAGGATCAATCGACCTTACAGATGCTCACCAACCTGATTGATTTCGAGCTCTCTCCGTCCGAGGCTGTCACGGCCCCCCGCTTCAATTCCGAGCACCTTGTCGGCTCGTTCGGCCAGCCTGCCCCCGAGCTGGGCGTTCTTCGGATCGACCCCCGCGTCGGCGACGAGGTCCTGGCCGATCTCGAAGCCCGCGGCCACATCATCCAGCCCACACAGGCTCCCGTCGGCTCGAACCCGACCGTCCTCCGCATCCACCCCGAGACCGGCCTGCTCGAAGCCGCCGGCTGCCCCGACTCCCGACGCCACGCCGCCGCTTACTGATTGACTTCATCGAGGCCCTATCATGATTGCACTCCGCTCCCTCCTCGCCCTCGCCCTGCTTCCAACCCTGCTCGCGGCCAGCCCGCCCGACGATGAACCGTTCGACCTCATCATCCGGGGCGGTCGGATCATCGACGGCACCGGCAACCCCTGGTACGCCGGCGATCTCGGCATCAAAGGGAACCGCATCGCCGCCGTCGGCCTCATCCCCGACGACGCCGAAACCGCCCGCACGATCGACGCCACCGGTCTCGTTGTCGCTCCCGGTTTTATCGACATCCACTCGCATTCCGACTTCGTTCTTTTTGAAGACGGAGGCGCCGAATCAAAAATCCGCCAGGGAGTCACCACCGACATCCTCGGCGAACACACCTCCGGCGGCCCCTTCGCCGAGCCTCGTGAGCTGACCATTGACGGCCAGACCGTGTCCATCTCCTCCCTGGCCGATTACTTCGACGCCATCGAGCGCTCCGGCATCGCGATCAACGTCGCCTCCTACGTTGGCCTCGGAAACATCTGGCAGGCCGTCATGGGCGACTCGTTCGACCGCCCGACCGAGGAGCAATTCCAGGCCATGGAAGCCCTGCTCGATCAGGCCATGCAGGACGGCGCCCTCGGCCTCTCGACCATGCTCATGCACCCGCAATCGCTCGGCACCCAGACCGACGACATCGTCCGCCTCGCTCGCGTGGTGGCAAAACACGGTGGCATCTACTCCTCGCACATCCGCACCGAGGGGCTCGGCGTGCTCGACTCCATTGCCGAGGCCATCGCCATCGGCGAACAGGCCGGGCTACCCGTCGACATCATTCACCTGAAGATTGCCGAGCAAACCCTCTGGGGCCGGATGCCCGAGATCGTCGCCATGATCGACGCCGCCCGCGCCCGGGGTGTCGACGTTCAGGCGAATGTTTATCCCTACACCCGAGGCAATAACAACCTCGTCAGCATCATCCCCCCCTGGGCCCACGAAGGGGGCCGCGACGCTCTGCTTGCCCGCCTGGCCGATCCCGACACCCGCCCTCGCCTCAAGCAAGACATCCTCCAGGGCATTCCCGGCTGGTACAACCACTATCTTGCTGTCGGCGGCGACTGGTCTCGCATGCTCATCTCTGAGCGCCTCAGTCCGGAAAATGCCCGGTTCGAGGGGCAGACAATGGACGTCATCCTGGCCGGCCTCGCGGCCGATCGCCAGCCCGCCCCCGACGCCCTCGATCTGCTGTTCGACTTCCTCATTGCCGAGGGCGGCTCGATCGGCTGCATCTACGCCCACCACACCGACGAGGACATGACCCTCGCCCTCCGGCAACCCTGGTGCTCGATCGGCTCCGACGGCTCGGCCCTGGCCATCTCCGGCCCGCTCCGCCGCGGCCATCCCCACCCGCGCAACTTCGGTACCTTCCCCCGCGTCCTGGGCGTTTACGTCCGCGAACAGGGGTTGCTCACCCTCGAAGAGGCCATCCGCAAGATGACCTCCCAGAACGCCTGGAAGGTCGGCCTCACCGACCGCGGCCTCCTCCTGCCCGGCCTTGCCGCCGACGTGACCGTCTTCGACCCCGATCAGGTCATCGACCGATCCACCTATCTGGAACCCTTCCAGTACTGCGAGGGCATCACCCACGTCTTCGTCAACGGCCGCCTCGTCCTCGATTCCGGCCGCTCGACCGGCGATCGGCCCGGCCTCGCCCTGCGCCCCGTTCGTCCCTGAGCCCTCGCTCGATCGCACTTCCGCGTGGCCAACTTAATCGGCCTCTCGATCCATCCCCTCACCCGGCCTTCGCCCACCCGCTCCCCGCTGCCGTGGGCGAGGGCTGATTCTCCAACTCCCTCTCCCCGCGAGCGGGGAGAGGGTTGGGGTGAGGGGTCTTCGTCCACATCGCAACGCTCGCGTTCATTACCTCACCTCCGGCCCGCGCTGGAATCCTCCTGATCCCGCTCCTCTCGTCGCCGTGGGCCTCCCTCGGCACGCCATTCCACACGGAACTCCGTCAACTCGACAAACCAATCCCCGTCGTTCCTTTGGGGTCAACCGTCCATCGATGTGATCCCCACTGAAACCCTCCCCGCTTGCCCCTCTGCCCACTCGCGCTGACCCCAGCACTTCGGTTCCAGGGCACAGCCAACGCCCCCGACTCCACCTCACCCGCATCTCGTTGGGGCAGAACACACCGACCAATTCGCCTCGTCCTCGATCCCCGGCCGTCCTCTCCGGATGCTCGGCTCCGTGATCGTTCCGCGCCCCTGGCACGCTTGCTCATCCTCCGCCCTCCTTCGCAACCATCCCTCCGACGCGATCCGTTTTCCAGGGCTTCGGCTCCCGCCCCGTACCAACTGTCATCCTCCTCCGCATTAGGCCCACGCGTTGCCAAAACGAACCACTGTCTCTCCAAAACATCACCCTGGCGCGGCGTTTGTTATGCCGAGTTGACTGCATGCAACATTTCGCCGTATCGTCCGCGGCTTCGCGTCAACGCGTCTTGATTCGATCAGGCTTCTCCGAACACTGGA
Source organism: Tautonia marina (assembly GCF_009177065.1). Lineage (NCBI taxonomy): Bacteria > Pseudomonadati > Planctomycetota > Planctomycetia > Isosphaerales > Isosphaeraceae > Tautonia > Tautonia marina. The sequence continues at coordinate 530,725 of NZ_WEZF01000001.1, read as the reverse complement.
AACGTCGGTCGATGCACGGCGCTGTGCGGATGGAAACCCGATGGATCGAGGACGTAACGGCGCTCTGATGTTGCATGGTTGCTCACTTCATGATTTCACTGGACCAATGAGTTTCACCCCTGATGCTGACCTCTCGTTCGCTTTCTCTTGTCGCCTTGATGACCCTGCTCGGCGCTTCGGCGGCCAGCGCCGACCCAGTCTATGGGACTGCCGCCGACCTGACGGGCTCTCGAACCGAAGCCAACCTGGTCCTCCTGACAAACACGTCCAGCGGACCCAACCTGAGTGACTACGCCGGGAAATCCCTCAACATCTCCTGGGAAATCACCCAACTCAACAAGTCTGCGTTTTCGTATACCTACACCTTCACCGGCTTCACCCAGCCCACCATCAGCCACATCATTCTCGACCTGACCGACGATGCCGTCATCCCTCAGGTCGATCCAAAGGCCGTGACCGAAACCACGTTTAATGGCTCATCTGACGGCGTGGATCTGATCTTCGGCGAGTTCGAGTCCAACCCCCAAAATTCCGGTGGGCCTGGCGGCAGCAATCCCGGCTTCCCGGTCGGTCCCACGATCGTGGGAGTGAAGTTCGAGGGCATGGACAGCCTCGACCCCCTGGTCATCTCCTTCACGTCGAACCGGGCTCCGGTCTGGGGAAACGTCTACGTCAAGGGCGGCAACAACGGCTTCGCGTACAACGCGGGACTGCTCGATCTGAACTCGACTGATGTGCTTGACTTCATCGCCCGCCCCAACGGCGTGGTGCCCGAGCCCTCGTCACTGGCCCTGTGCGGCACCGCAGCCCTCGCCGGTCTCGGCCTGGGCGTGCGTCGCCTACGTCGCCTGCGTCGCCGCGGTTGATCGCTCGGCGCTCCCCCGGCGTCCCACGGTCATCAGAATCTCCGTTCGAGCCGCTCTGCACCGACGCGGAACGCGATGCGACGCCGCATCCGAACGGCCTGGCTCATCCCTGATTGACCCACGCTCCTGACCAGGAACACCGCTCGATTCAATCTCGGGCGATCTCCCCTCGGCTCGGTCCTCTTGCACTGACGACCCCCACCCCCTGTCCTTCTCGGACTCGGGGCTCGGGGGTCGTCGCCGTGCGCGCTGGCGCTCGGGAACCGTCCGCTCATCCCCTTCCCTTCCCCGCCTCCACTCCCTTCTTTGCCTCGCCTCCCGATCCCGAAAACCAGCCGTGGCTTTTCACTTTGAGTGACTGAGCCTCCCCGATTTCCCGATGCTCTTGTTGCAGGAATCATCCTCCCCGCCTCGGCCGACGGCACCGCATCGGAAAACCCCATCTCTCCAAATCGCCCCCAGTTCCGCTTCTTACCAAAACCACCCAGACACTCACCCATGCTCTCCCACTCCAAACACCTCCACGTCTTGAGGCCTCTCCATCGCAATTCGGATTGGGCGCACGATTCCACCCATCCTCGCAATCTCCTCCTGGCGCAACGAATCGCCCACAAGATCATGCATCTTGGCCGAATCCTCACGTTCGATCTCGCCGTCAGGGTCCGAGCCGATCGCCTCCTCAATTCCCATGCTCTCCCTGCGACTCCGAACGGCAAGTGTCGTTCCCGCAATCGCTCCTTCCCCGATTTCCCCGCGCCAAACGAACCCAGTCGACCCCGCGTCGATCCCCGAAACGAACCTGAGATTCTCACCCGAACTCTTTGCCATTTCACAGGTTTCGCCATCCGCCTCGCCTCCCGTTCCAGCGCACCGGGGGGCGGCCCCCTGACGAACCGAGGGATGTTCAACCGCACTGGCAGGGGTCTGGATCTCATCCGCGACCGTGCCGCGGCCTCCTGGGACTGGCGCGGCTGTCCCGGCGCGAAACGAACCCATTGCCTTTCCCCTTCATTCCCGAAACGAACGACCAGGTCTTGCCGTAACCTTAGAATCAGGAGGACGATCAGTCCAAACCGCTGCACCATTCTCCGCGCACCCAACGGCGCAATCGCCGCGCACCGGCGAGCGATCGACGAGCTGAGCGGCATTTCTCGCATTCAGGCCGAGGGCCGGTATAATGGCCGTCACGCTCCCCCGGGATTCCTGGTTTCGGAGCCGGTGCGTCTCGACCTCGTTTCCGATCCCGCACGCTGGTTCAAGACGCCCGAGCCGATTGAGACACTCACCATGCCGCTCACTGTGGTCATCGATGACGACCGTTCTGTCCAGCATCTGGTCGGCCAGGCGCTCAAGCCGCTGAAGGTCGATGTGCAAACTGCCTCGACCGCTGACGAAGGGCTGGAGCTGATCCGCAAGCATGCGCCGGATGTCGTCTTGCTCGACATCATGTTGCCGGAAACCTCAGGGCTGGAACTCTACCGCCGCGTCTTCGACCTCGACCCGAAGTTGCCGATCATCTTCATCACAAGCCTCTCCTCGGGAGAGACGGCGATCGAGGCCATCAAGCTCGGCGCGTACGACTACATCCACAAGCCGCTCGATGTCGAGCAGCTCCGCGAGAAGGTCAGCCAGGCCATCGAGATCCGCCGCCTCATGCACGAGCCGGTCGTCTTGCCCGACGCCGGCACCGAGCGGAGCGAGGGAGAACTGCTCGTCGGCAACAGCCAGAAGATGATGGAGGTCTACAAGGCCATCGGCCGGGTCGCCCCTCAGGACGTGACCGTCCTGATCCGGGGGGAAAGCGGCACCGGCAAGGAACTGGTCGCCCGTGCCATTTACCAGCACAGCCGACGCACCAGCGGCCCCTTCCTGGCGATCAACTGCGCGGCCATTCCCGAAGGGTTGCTCGAAAGCGAGCTGTTCGGCCACGAGAAGGGGGCCTTCAGCGGCGCGGTCACCACCCGCATCGGCAAGTTCGAGCAGTGCGACGGCGGCACCATCTTCCTCGACGAGATCGGCGACATGTCTCCGGTCCTTCAGAGCAAGGTCTTGCGACTCTTGCAGGAGCGGCAGTTCGAGCGCGTCGGCGGGAACAAGACGATCAAGGTCGATGTGCGGATCATTGCCGCCACTCACCGCGACCTGGAGAAGATGCCCGAGGAGAAGTTCCGCTCCGACCTGTACTACCGGCTCAACGGCTTCGTCATCAACCTGCCGCCGGTCCGCGATCGTGGCGACGACCTTTTGATCCTGATCGACCACTTCCTCAAGCGCTTCAACCGAGAGCTGAGCAAGCAGGTCCAGGGCCTTTCTCCCGAGGCCCTGAACCTGATGATGCGCTATGACTGGCCGGGCAATGTCCGGGAGCTGCAAAGCGTCTTGCGTCAGGCTCTGCTTCAGTCGACCGGTCCGGTCCTGATTGCCGACTTTCTGCCGACCGACGTCCGCACCGGCCGTCGAGGAGAGCCGACCGCCTCGGCCGCCGATGCCGGCTCCGACCTCGACCGCTTCATCCAGGAACGGCTCGACGCCGGCTCGAAGAACCTCCACGCCGAGGCCATCGAATTCCTCGAAGCCTTGCTCATCCGTCGCGTCCTTACCCGCACCGGCGGGAACCAGTCACGCGCCGCCGAGCTGCTCGGCATCGCTCGCGGCAGCCTCCGCAACAAGATCCGATCGCTCGGCATCTCGATTGACCGTGTCGTCGGTGATGCCGACGACGAGAACGACGACACGAAAGCCTGAGCCTGCGCCCGACCAGGTCTTTGTTTTGACCACAAACACATCAGAATAAACCAAAACGTCTGAACAAAACGCCCAGAAGAAATCAAACATCAAAACTCTTTGACAATTGATAAAGCTCTCTGCTCCATTTGCCCGACGTCATGCTTCTCCCGCCGTCGAGTCTCGATCGGCCTTCAGCACGTCTCGCAAGCGTTGGAGCTCGGCAACGAGGTGCTCGACCGCTTCGGGGGCATCGACCAGTCGGTTGTCTCGGCCGATCTGCTCGACACGCCCGGCGGCTTGTCTGGCCGGTCCCGAGCCGCAACTGGCGGTCAACCCTTTGAGGCTGTGAGCGGCCCGTTCGACCGCCCTGGCATCGTCGGACAGTAAGCCTTGGCAAAGCTGGTCGAGCAGCCCCGGGAAGTCTTCGAGGAAGAACCCGATCATATCGCGGAATAATTCCTCGTCGCCTCCCAGCCGCTTCACCGCGGCCTGACGGTCATAAACCGGGGTCTGATCGTGATGCACCTGTTCCTCCTGCGCGGGTTCCGCCACCGAGGGCTTCGCATCGGTCGAACCCGCAATCTGAGTGTCGGTGTGGGCGTTGAGGTTGGCAACGGTGTCTGGTCGAGGGCCGTTCCCGGAGGAAGCAAGCGTTCGCTCCGGCAGCGTGTTCTGACCCGAGCGACCGTTGGATCGAAACCCATAAGACTCGATCACATTCAGAAGCTCTCGAATGTCGATTGGCTTGGCGAGATAGTGATCCATTCCAGCCTGAAGACACCGCTGTCGGTCGGCCGGCAAGGTGTGGGCAGTCAGGGCGACGATCGGTACATTCGCGGTGTTCGATCCGTTCAGGGCCCGGATAGCGCAGGTGGCCTGAAGTCCGTCCATGACTGGCATCTGGAGATCCATCAAGATCAGGTCGTACCGCGATCGGCGAGCCAGTTCAACCGCCTCTCGACCGTTGGCGGCCAGGTCAACCCGATGCCCTCGGCGCCTGAGCACGGCCAGGGCGAGCTTCTGGTTGGCGGGCGTATCCTCGGCCAGCAAGATGTGCAAGGAACGCTCCGGAGTCGACCTGGGTGGAGCCGGCGACGGCCCGCGTTCCCCCTTCTCCGCCTCGTGGGTTCGGGGACCGGGTTCCAGGGCCTTGACGATCGCATCCAGCAGCCGAGCGGGGGTGATCGGCTTCTCCAGGACAGCCTCGACCTCGGGAATCCTCGCTTCTGCGATCGAATCCGACGAGCGATCGGCCGGCGATTGCATCAAGATGGTTGCACCGGCCAGTCCTTCTCGATGGATGCGGGACGCCACGGTGACGCCGTCGAGGCCCGGCATCCGGGCATCGACAAGGACCAGAGGAAACGGCTCCCCTCGATTCACGGCCTCGGCCAGCAAGGCCAGCGCGGTCGAGCCATCGGAGGCGGGCACCGGCCGCATCGACCAGCCGGCCAGAATCGACTCGGCCGCAGACCGACTGGCCGGGCGATCATCAACGACCAGGACCGGCAGACCACTCAGGTCGGGCAGGGAGGTCGAGGGCCTCGGCTCGTCCTCAACCGCGTTTCGGAACGGGATGAGGGCGCGGAACCGGCTGCCCTGCCCCGACTGGCTTTCCAGATGGAGCTCCCCCCCCATCAAGGTCACGATCTGTCGGCAAATCGACAACCCCAGCCCGGTCCCCGAGTACGGCCGGGTGGTCGAGGCGTCGATCTGGGTGAAGGGGGCGAAGATTCGGCCCTGGTCCTCGGCACTGATCCCGATGCCCGTATCGGCCACCTCGAACCAGACGCTCACCTCGTCCGGAGCGGCCCCCGGGTCGTCGCGCTGGTCGAGCCCGACGGTCAGGGTAACGTCTCCCTGCTCGGTAAACTTGATCGCGTTGTCGAGCAGGTTCACCAGGATCTGACGAAGGCGACGGGCATCTCCGACCAGAACCTCCGGCACGGCGTCGGCCACCTCGGCTGTCAGTTCCAGACCTTTGCGAGAGGCCCGGTCGGCCAGCGGCCGGATGACCCGATCGAGCATGGCCCTGAGTTGGAAGGGAGCCGGGTCAAGGTCGAGGCCGCCGACCTCGATCGAGGAGTAATCGAGCAGGTCGCTGAGCAAGGCGAGCAGCGCCTCGGCCGAGTCCTGGGCCGTGGCCAGGTAGTCGCGGAGGATCGGATCGCGCTGGCCGGTCATGGCCAGTTGATTCATGCCGAGAATGGCGTTCATCGGGGTAATCAACTCGTGGCTCAGAACGGCCAGGAACTCGCTCTTGGCCCGGTTGGCCGCCTCGGCCCGAGCGATCGCCTGAGCCAGCTCGCGCTCGACGATTTTCTGTCGGCTGAGGTCGAGCACGAACGCGGCCCAGTCGAGCCCTCCCGGATCAATGAGAGCCCCCCCGACCAAGACCGGGACCGCTTGGCCGTCGGACGTCATGTAACGCTTCTCGAAGGGCGGCAGTGTTCCGGTCCGGAAGAGCTGAGCAAAGCGAGGCACATCGTGCTCACGTTCGTCCTCGGGGGTGATTTCGGCCACGCTCAACCCCCGATTGGCCAGTCGATCACGCGGGTAGTCGAGCATCCGGAGAAAGGCATCATTTGCCTCGACGATCATCTCGTCGCGGCCCTCGATCACGCCGATCACGCCAGACTCGGCCAGGCGGCGGAACCGGGTTTCGCTGGTCCGGCGTGCCCGGAGCGCCTCGCGAGCTTCGGCGGTCGACAGCTCCGCGCGGGCTCTCGCCTGGTGCAACATCTGACAAACCATGCAGATGATCAAGCCTTCAAGGACGAATGCCAGGACCAGCGTGATCGAACCGGGACCGGAGAGCCAGAACGTGCCGACCGGCGGCAAAAAGGCCACGATCGACGCGACCACCGAAAGTCCGAGCGCCATCAGGCCGGGCAACAACCCGCCGTACCAGGCACTGACCGTCACGGCACCGGCAAAGAACAGAAACGGGCCGAACTCCTGATCGGCCAACGGATCGATGACCCATCTCAGGACAAACGCCAGGGTGACGCTCAGCAAGGCGATCGCATAGCGGGGAACCATATTGGCGTGACGCATGATGATCCAAAACGTGCTTCGGCCATCTCAATAAAAGTCAATCAGATGAACGCGACGGTCCATTTAGGCGTTGGCTCGTCGCGGTTTCCAGCGATCGACCTCTCCCGTGACTTCCTGCAGATCAAGTTGGTTGAGAATGTCCTGGAACCGTTCGGCGATGTCGCGGCGGTCGTATTCCTCGACGATCGTCTGGCGGCTGCCTCGTTCGATCATGACCGCCTGACGAAGCAAGGCGGCGCCATCGGTCAAATTATCCACACGCGAGGCAATCAGGGCGATGACCTCAAGCAAGCGGATGGTCAGGGCCGTGTCGTCGGCGCCGTACTGGCGAATCTGGTCAAACGCAGTGTTGATGATGCCGCCGAAGCGGGTCGCTCGGGCGATGACCCGGATTTGTCCGTCGCTGTCGAAGCGTTTGCGGGAAGGGATTTTCCGTCCCACCAGCAAGCACATCGCGGCTCCCAGCCGATCGACGCAGTTGATGGCGGTAAACGGGTCGTTGTTGCCAAGGGCCCGCACGGCAATCTCGACGAGCTGGCTGATCGAGAACTCGACATCCTCGGGAGGGGTTCGCTGCACCCCGATCAAGAAGACGCTTCGGAGCCGACGCTCGACCTCTTCATCCACGCGATCGGGCGGCCAGACCAGGCCCACCGAACCGCCCGCCACCACGAAGTCTCCGGGGCGTTGATCAAGCCGCATCACGAGCTGAGCTTCCGAGCAGATCTGAACAAGAACTTCATGGTCGATGAACTGAAGATACCCGGAGACAGCCACCGTCAAGGGCCGAGCCTCGTCCTCAAAATCCGGGGGCAGATCATCGTCGATCGCTTCACGATTGGTGGGATGCCCGATTGTTTCGACCGACTCTCGAGCCTCGGGGAAGTGGCGGCGGATCGACCGCTCCAGCTCTCGAGCGACCGAGTCGATCACGTTTGGTGCCTGGATGGCCTGGGCGACGTGGTGGATGAAGTAGATCAGCATCCCCAGGCAGACCATCGACAGGGCAACGCCAAGCCAGATCGAGATGACCGGGGCGAACGAGGTCGGCTCGGGCAAGGCGGCCCAGACCTCGGCATCGGCATCGCCCGTCCGGGCTGCCGACGCGGCGCTCGGCCCTGGATCGTTCGCGCCGCTCTCGATGGCCAGCAGGACCATCACGCTGTAAACGAACGTGGCGAGAAACGCGCCGAGCACGAGCTGCGTGCCCATGTCGGTCATGAACGTGCGGATCAGGCGTGGGCCAAACTGATCGGAGGCGAGCGTCAGGTTGACCATGGCGATCGAATAGACGATGCCGACAATCGTGATCATCGAGCCGGCGATCATGCCCAGGATGGTCCGGGATTCCTCGGGGCCTCCCTGGGAATACCAGTGTTCGATCACGCGACCATCGCTGTAGAGGAAGCTGTCCAGCTCGATGGCTAGCAGCGCCAGGACCACCGCCATCAAGACCATGATCGAGGGAACGAACAGGTAGCCCGACCTCAACCAGTCCCAATGATAGCGGAGCCGCATCGTTCCTCCCGGGTAGGTCAGGCGGGAGGATCGAGCGATGCGAGCCCCTGGAGAACTGGGGTTCGGAACTGACGAAGATCCTGGATCGTCTCGCACAGGTTAATCCTGATGTTCTCGGATGATGGCCGCCACACCTTCAGGATCGGGGATCGCCCGGGCCCGGATCTCGATGGTATCCTGACCGGCGCTCGACACCCGAAGGTCACCGATGTTGAGCATTCGATAGACCACCGATTGATCAATCTGAAGGTTGCGGACATCGTCGTGGTTCACCTCGCTGGTGGCCTTGGCGAACAGTCCGGTCCGCAGGATCGTCCGGCGGTTGGTCACAGAGAGGGTAACGAAGAGCGACTTGAACCACCAGTAAACCAGGTCGAGGGCTCCAATCACCGCGGCGGCCAGACCGCCCCAGCCCAGCCAGGGGTTGGTACTTGCCATCCCCCAGAACATGGCGACGATGCCGGCGATGATGATCAGGATCGAAGCCGACGTCTGAAAAACTCGACGCCTGAGCACCGCCGGATGCAAGACGATCAGCACGCGTTCCTGATCGACCGGGTTAGTGACCTCCGGTGCTCCCCCTTTGCGGATGACCGAGCCGGCCTCGTCGTCGCTGATCGGAAACGAGGGAGGAGCCTCGACGCGAAACGGCCGCTCGCATTGGGGGCAGTTGACAACCTGGCCGAGCATCTCGTCTCCAATTTCCGCCTTCGCCTGGCAATGCGGACACTTGTAGACAAGACTTGACTGCTGATTCATCGATCCCTCTCCCTCACCGGGGATGCTACGGAGATCGGGCCGGCCCGACGGAGTTCCGATTGGTGCGGTCAGACCTGCCCATGAAGGAGCTGTGCGGCGAGCTTCGCCGTGAGCCGCCCTCGGGTCTCACTCTTTGTCTTCGTGAAGCCAGCTAGAGCAATCGCCGTGCCAAGCGTTCCTGCTCAGCGATGCCGCGCAGCTGAACGCCTCCTGACCGCTCTGAGCCGTGAGTGACCAGGCTACCTCTGCGCGGAGGGCAAACCGGCATCGATGGCAATCGCGTCGACGTGCCAACCGTCACGCTGTTCCCGGACGGGATCGCGCGTTTCTTCTCATATTCAACCCTCTCGTGAGGGACACCCTCAGCATTCCCGCGACGCGAGCCGAACCGGTCTGATCGAGGGATCGTCAAGCGCGGCTGTCTTTACGAGTGGGCCAGCACCATTCGACTGTCCCCCATCGTCAATGCAACACATGATTCTGACGAGACTCCTCCGCACGCGAGCCAACTCGCAGGATCGCGGGCAAATGACGTCGACGGGTGACGGGCCTCGCAAATCGTGAAACTTTGGCACACGTCTTGCTCTCTGAATCCAGCGACGGATGAATTTGGAGGTGTTGATAACACCGACAATCACAACCCGTAACCATGACTCACGACTTCCCCGACCTTAACCGGGGAAAAGGAGACTCTTATGTTGGGCTGGGCGATTACCTTTCTGATCATCGCGTTGATTGCCGCGGTTCTGGGATTCGGCGGAATCGCCGGCACGGCTTCCTGGATTGCTCAGGTGCTGTTTGTCGTGTTCCTGGTCCTGTTCATCGCATCCTTGATCTTTGGACGGACGCGAGGACCAGCCGCCTGAGGTCGGGGCCTGTTCCCTTTCGCCCCGATGATCCGTCCGGCGCGGGCGGACCCCGCGCCGGGTGGGGCAAACACCAGATTTCGAGGAATCACCGATGGCAAAGAATCTGCATGTGGTGCCCCACGAGGAGCGTTGGGCAATCAAACAGGAAGGAGACGATGGAATCGTCTCGGAATACTCGACCAAGGAGATCGCGGTGGAGGAAGGCGAGAGCCTTGCTCGGGACCGCGAAGTCAATCTCATCATCCATCGACAGGATGGTGTTTTTGATCACGTGTTGAACTTCACGGAAACCAACGGTCAAGCTGGGAATGGCCGAGAGCGGCTGGATGAGCGCCGGATGACCCGCACCATCAACGACGAAACGATTCGCCTGCACGATGTCACCTCGGTCGGCAGCCGTGTGAGCTGGAGCGCCTTGATGGCCGGAGCGGTCGTGGCGCTGACGGTTTATGTGTCGCTCGGAACGCTGGGCGTGGCCGTTGGCCTCTCGACGGCAGGGACCGACGCTGTCGGCGGCAGCACGTTGGCCATCGGCGCGGCGATCTGGGCTGCCATTTCGCTGCTTGTCGCGTTGTTCATGGGTGGCTTTGTCACCAGCCGAAGCACCGTTGGCGAGCGGAAGGACGAGGCGATGATCTACGGCCTCTTGCTCTGGGGCACGATCTTCGTCGCCGTGGTGGTGCTGACCGGCCTCGGGCTGAATCTTGGAGTCGGCGGGATGCTTCAGCAGGTGACCGGGCCGAACGTGGCTCCGACCCTGACCGAGGCGCAACTGGTCGATGCCGGATTGACGAATCAGCAAATCGCCGACGTTCAGGCGGCCCAGGCTCAGAGCAGCAATGTCCGGGCGACCACGGCCGCCTGGTGGACCTTCGCGACCCTGATCGCATCAATTATTGCCTCGATCGCCGGATCGTTGATTGGTGCCGGACCTCAGCTTTCCCTCGAAGACCTGAGGCGTCGGCGCGATGCGGGGCTGGCGGTTCGACCCTCCTGACCGAGAACGGAACCAGACCACCCCCCATTGATCGATCTGACGAGGAGGACATCTCATGGATCTGATTCGACTCTTGTTGGCCATTGTGCTGCCACCCCTGGGAGTGTTCACACAGGTGGGCATCGGTTTGCACTTCTGGCTGAACATTCTGCTGACCTTGCTCGGCTACATTCCGGGAGTCATCCATGCGGTCTACGTGATCGCCAGCGAATGACCCGAGCCCTCAGCGGGCCGATATTGAATCCGAAGATCGAACGACGGCCGCCTTGCCCTTTCGGACGCTCCGACGGGCAAGGCGGCCGTCTGGCGTTGCGCGGGATTGCCCGGCCAGCACGCGCCCCGTATCATGGCGAAGCCCTCTTCTCGGCAGTTTCCGCCCATGTTTCATCGATCGATCCGAAACAAACGATCATCGGAGGATGAGTGTGACCATGAGCGTCCGCTCGACAAGGTTCCTTCGCGTGTTGCTCTGTCCGGTGCTGTGTTGCATGGCCTCGTCGAGCTTCGCGGCTGACGACGACGACCGTCGGTCTGGCCTCTCGCACCGGGTCCCTTGGCATGATTCTCGGGTGGTTGGTTCTCCGGAGCCGCCGCTTCCGTACCGCCCTGAACCGGCCTTCCCGAAGCTGGAAATCTTCCAGCCCTTGACGTTCGACGCCGAGCCCGGCCGAGACGCCTTCCTCATCATCCAACACCACGGTTCCTGGTCTGCGCCGAGTACGATCCTGCGCATTCCGGACGACCCGAACGCCGCCGATCCACAGGTGGTTCTGGAACTCTCAGGCATTGCCTACGAACTGGCGTTTCATCCCGACTACGCGCGGAACGGTTACCTGTTCGTCGGCCAGAACGTTTCGAACGGCGAGGAGCCGGTGACGCGTGTCTCGCGGTTCACGGTCGATCGGGAGCCGCCGCACGCGATCGACCCGGCGTCGGAGGTGGTCATCATCGACTGGCCTTCGAACGGCCATAACGGTGGCGCAGTGGACTTCGGCGGTGATGGGATGCTCTACATCACCTCGGGCGACGGCACAGGAGACTCGGACACGAACTTCCGAGGGCAGGATCTTTCGGAGCTGACGGCCAAGGTCTTGCGGATCGACGTCGATCACCCGGCTCCCGGTCGGAATTACGCGGTTCCGCCCGACAACCCGTTCGTCGATCGCCCCGGCGCCCGTCCGGAAACCTGGGCCTACGGAATGCGCAATCCCTGGCGGATGACCTACGACGCAACGCTCGATCAGCTCTGGGTCGGCAACAACGGCCAGGACCTCTGGGAGCAAGCCTACCTGGTGACCCGAGGGGCGAACTACGGCTGGAGCGCGTACGAAGGAAGCCATCCGTTCTACCTCGACCGGATGGGGCCGGACCCCCTGACTCCGCCAACTGTCGAGCATCATCACTCCGAGGCCCGATCGCTGACCGGCGGCGTCGTCTACCACGGGCAGGCGCTTCCCGAACTCCGGGGAGCGTATGTGTATGGGGATTACTCGACCGGCAAAATCTGGGGCGTTAAGCACGACGGCCGCCAGGTGACATGGCATCAGGAGATTGCCGATACGTCGTTTGCGATCAGCGGTTTCGGCCTCGACAAGGACGGCGAACTGATCGTCATCGACCACCTGACCGGGTTTTATCGTCTGGTGCCGCAAGCCGACGACCGCCCGGACGCCCCGTTCCCGACCTTGCTGAGCGAGACGGGCCTCTATCGGTCGGTCGCGGATCGACAAACGCATGAGGCCTTGATTCCCTACGAGGTCAACTCGCCCCTCTGGTCCGACGGCTCGATCAAGCAACGCTTCATCGCCATTCCCGGTGACCCGAACGAGGCAACCGTTTCGCTACGAGGCTCGGGCCAAGGGTGGGACTTTCCCGAGGGGACGGTGCTGGTGAAGGAGTTCGCCCTGGAATTCGAGGCCGGCAACCCTGCCTCTCGCCAGCCCATCGAAACCCGGTTGATGACCCGACAGCAAGGGGAGTGGGTCGGCTACTCGTACCTCTGGAACGACGATCGGACCGACGCCGTGCTCGTCGGCAAAGAGGGGCTCGACCGCTCGTACACGCTGAGCGATCCCGAGGCGCCCGGCGGCGTCCGAACGCTCGCGTGGCATTATCCGAGCCGCGCCGAATGCATGGTCTGCCACTCTCGGGCGGCGAATTACGTTCTCGGCCTCTCCACCGAGCAGATGAACCGGACCGTTGATTACGGCACCGCCGGCCTTGCCAACCAGCTTGCGACGCTGGAACGGATCGGCCTGTTCAAGGAGCCCTTGCCAAACCGGCCGGAGGCGTTGCCGAAGCTGGTCGATCCGAGCGACGACACGGCACCGATCGAGGCTCGGGCCCGATCGTACCTGCACGCCAACTGCGCGAGCTGTCACGTCGAGGCGGGTGGCGGAAACGCGGCCATCAACCTTCGGCACGATGCCCCGCTCGATCGGCTCCGCCTGGTGGGTGAAGCACCAACGCAAGGGGATCTGGGAATCGCCAACGCCCGACTGGTCGTACCGGGTGAGCCCGAGCGTTCGATCCTGTATCATCGGATCGCGCGTCGAGGTCCACAACAGATGCCGCCGCTCGCAACCACGCTCGTCGATCCTGAGGGCGAGGCCCTGATCCGAACCTGGATCGAGCAGCTTCACGCACCGAACGCGACCCAGTCCGGGGCCGAATAGCGTCACGATCCGATCACGACAGCCCTCGATCGGCAGGCCGATGTCAGTCACTCGCACTGGCATCGGCTTTTTCATGCCGACTCGATCACTCGGAACCTGAGAATCCTTCAAAGCCCCAGTTTCAATCAGGATCGGCAGGAAAAAATCGCCAAAAAACGTCGTTTTCGACCCGATCTCTTCCTTGACTTTCCTGAACCCAGGCTGGCAGGATGGTGTTTGCTTGAAAACCACCGGTCTGAGTGATGTGGTGCCGCGTGCTTTTGAGCGAGGTCGAGGCCCGACGTGTGGGATGACGTGTTGTCTCACCCGTTTCGCAGAGAGTGTTGCGTCTGATTGCAAACACCCGTCCCGAGTGGAGTCATCCTCAGAGGCGTGGAAGCTGAGCGACCAATCACCCATTGCATGATGGGCGAGTCCCCGTACGTCCACATCTCTGCGGAATCGACATAAATTCTTCAGGACCTGCTTGACCCCGGGAATTCGTCCTGGATATGGTAGCGTATGCAATCGCGGCTGGCCTTGAGCATCTGCGATCCATTCATCTTGTTTGGAGTCGCCGAAGATTCCAGCATCGAACAGGTATCGTTCGAGCCGATCAAGATGTCCGGCAGTGGTTGACGATTTCTCAATCTTGAACCGTTCGGTTCAAGAGTTTCGATCGTATCTCGTGCATTTCGTTCGGTCGTTCGCGTGTTCCATTCTTCGGGGTTCTACCCGAGCCGGTTTCGGGGCCAGCATGCGCCCTGAGCTCGCTCGCGAGGAGTTCAATTCGCAATGAAGGTCAGTGCTCACAGACGCCTCGGCTTTACTCTGATCGAACTCTTGGTGGTCATCGCCATTATCGGTGTCTTGATCGCGTTGCTGCTTCCTGCCGTCCAGAGTGCTCGCGAAGCGGCCCGACGGGCCCAGTGCGTGAACAATCTGAAGCAGATCGGCATCGCGCTGCACAACTATCACGACCAGGTCAACGCGTTCCCTCCGGGCGCCATTGCCGACGAAAACCGGGGCAGCATCTGGGCGGGCAACTCCCAGATGAACACCCTGAGCTGGCGGGCCTTGATCCTGCCGCAGATGGAAGGGACCAACCAGTACAACGCCCTGAACTTCGACGTGCACGGCAGCAACACCGGCGCGGGTGCGGGTTCGTGGTTTACGGCGTGGGTGACGGTCAACAACACCTGGCTTTGCCCCTCGGACGGCCAGAACAACGGCGGCCTCCGGGATCGTGAAAGCCTGACCGGCCAGTGGCCCAACGGCCCCGGCCCGATCAACCCGGCGACCGGTGCCGCGTCGACGGTCGTTCCCGTGTCGAACTACCCGGGCAGCTTCGGCGACAACTACTGCATCGGCGGTCTGACCCCGCCAGGCGGCCCCTGGGAAACCCCGGTGGGCACGACGCTGGCTCCGGGTCTCCCCCGCATCGGCTGGGCGGGCTTCTGGGGCACGAACTTCAACGAGACTCTGTCGGCTCGTGGTTCAGGTGTGCTCCGTGGGTTCTTCTCGTACCGCAACGCGGGCATCGGCCCGGTGAACCTTGCCAGCGTGCGAGACGGCACGAGCAACACCATCATCGTGGGCGAGACGCTGCCGTATCAGGTGGCCGACAGCAACTTCTACATGAACAACGGCAGCACCTTCGGCACCACGGTGCCGATTAACTGGAAGACGCCGGAAGCCCCGGCCGTTCAGTTCGGTTCTTCCAACTGGCGAAGCCGGTTCAGCTACGCGAGCAAGGGAGCCAAGAGCGAACACCCGGGCGGTGCGAACTTCCTGTTCGCCGACGGCTCGGTCAAGTTCCTCAAGGAGAGCATCAATATCGTCGTCTACTGTGCCCTCGGTAGCCGAAATGGCGGCGAGGTCATCAGCGCCGACCAGTATTGATCTTCGACTCGCCTTGATTGCTCCGGGGTGGCGATGCTGCCCCCCCGGCTCGGGAGCAACCCGACCCCCGGAAGATCATCCTTCCGGGGGTTTTGGTTCGTTTGCTCGATGGCTCCAGGACCATGATTCTTGTCTGCCCCTTTCCGTAGGGCCGGGGCAATTCTCTTGCCTTGATCGATTCCGCCATTCCGCAGTGGAGCGACCATGACCGCGGCACCCTTGACCTTGATCCGCCGAATCACCCCCCTGGCCGTTATCTTCACGGGCATGATGATCGTCGTCGGTTGCAGCGACGGCACGGGCCTCCCTAAACGCTACCCGGTTTCGGGGAACGTCACGTACAACGGTCAGCCTGTCGAAACCGGAACCATTACGTTCGCTCCCGTCGATCCGGACAGTCGCGCGGCGAGTGGAACGATCTCCGGTGGTTCGTACTATCTGACCACCGCGATCGACGGGGATGGTGCGCTGCCCGGCGAGTACCGGGTCTCGATCACCTCGCGTGATGTCAATTACGACGCTGCCATGAGTGGCGTGCAGGGTGGTTCTCCGAAACAGGATGACGTGGCCAAGGCGTTCGCCGAGGCCAAGGACCTGGTTCCCGCCAAGTACAGCCTGCCGGACACCTCGGGCCTGACCTACACCGTCGAGAGCGGTTCAAATCGCAACGTGGACTTCGACCTGACGGACTGATTCGTGGTCGACGCCCTGTGACGCGACTCCAGACGACCCGATCCCCTGCCCCTTGTGGCCTGCAAACGGCCTTGAGGAGAATTGGCATGGGAACCGGGTCGTTTCTTCGCGCGCTGGTCTCGAATTCCGGTCGGTTCTCGGATGTTGCCTCATCGCAACAGATGCGAAAAGGCAACAGACGGAACGAGGGCGATTCGTCGAGCCGATCAGCCCATCACCGATCAGCCGGAGCGGCCTTGAAGCGGTAGAAGTTCGCCAGGTCGGGCTGATCGGTCGCCTCGTAATACTCCGCGAGCAGGAGACACGAGGGGCGGTGGCCGGGAACGGTGGTAATCGCCTTCTCGGCCCAGCGGACGCCTTCTTCGGCGTGACCGTGTTCGATCAGCCAGCGCGCGGTTTCGTACTGGAGCTCGGCGTTGCCTGGGTCGCGCACGAGGGCATCGCGCAGTCGCTCGATCTCGGCCGCCTGGGCGCGAAGCTGTTCCGAGCGCTCGCGCATTTGCTCGGCCTCCTCCCGCCGACCGAGCCGAGCGAGCAAGAGTGACTGCTGATAGGGGATGTCGGCCTGCTCGGGGTCGAGTTCGGCGGCCCGATTGAACTGGGCCAGGGACTCCTCCACGCGGCCCGTCTGCTGGTACAGACGGGCGAGTCCCTTGATGGCTTCCAGATGGTCAGGCTCCCGCGCCAGGGCTTGACGAAGCAAACGCTCGGCGGCCTCGACCTCTCCCATGCCCAACTGGTTGAGCCCGGCCCAGGCAAGGGCGTCGGGATCGTCGGGATGGCGGTCGAGGTAGGCGTTGAACGATTCGACCGCCTCCCGGTAATTCCCGGAGCGGCGAATCGTCTCGGCCAGTCGGAGGAGCACACCATCCAGGCTCGGGTCTCGTTTGAGTGCCTCGCGGTAATGCGAGGCGATGACCGTGTACTCGTCGCCGATGCGCTCGGAGATTTCGGCCTCCATCAACCAGGGCTCCGGGTCATCGGGGGCATCGCGTCGCCATCGGGCGAGGGCCTCTCGGGCGGCTCCAAAGCGGAAGGTCGCCAGGCCGATCTCGGCGAGGGCCTGGCTGGCCACCGGATCGGGCCGATCGGTGGCGGCCAAATGGGCTCGCAGCAAGGGCTCGGCCTCGGCCATGCGACCGGCTCGGGCCAGGGCAACCCCTTCGACATCGCGAAGGGCAGAGCGATCGAGCCCCTGCTGTTGGGCTCGCCGGGCGAACTCGAATGCCTCGGTTGGTCGATCACGGGCGAGGGCAACCCGAGCGGCCCAGGCGAGGGCGTCCGGGTCATTCGAGCGTCGCGATAACCAGCGATCGACGATCTGCTGCGCCTCGTCGAGCTGCCCCGAGGCGATCGCCGCGGCCACCTGCTGGCCGAGCGTGTCGTCTCCCGAGCAGCCAGGCCCCGCCAGGAGCAGCACGAGCAGCCCCAGAAGCGACAGGCCAACGGCCTGAGTGGACGAACGGCCTCGGGACGCAAGGAGCATCCGTGGCGGGTGACTCATCTCTGGAGGCTCCGGGCGGATGGTCCGCCCCTTCGTGTCGGCTCAAAGCGAAGACTGGCCAGCCGGCGCCCCTCTCGGATCGTCCGAGGAACGACGTGGGAGGGTGATTCCAGGGTATCCGATCCGTTCGAGGCGTCAAGCAAGCGCGAGTCGAGCCGGCTGAAGCCCCCGATCGCCGGCAAGGCCGAGGGCCGAGGTGATCGCGAGCGGCGCGGTTGCCTCGGGAGGGATCGTCCACTACCATCGAAGCGTCTCGGAACTCGCGGTTCGGATCGCCGAGGAGGCCGCATGCATTCTGATTTCTGGATTGTTCCTGCGTGGTTGCTCATGGGAAGTCTGTTCGCGCCCCTCGCCTCCGGCGATGATTTCACCTTTTTTCATGAAGAGGTGATGGGCACGGCGCTGGAGCTTCGTGTCCGGGCCGACGATGAACCCGCAGCCCGTGACGCCGAGGCACGCGTGCTAAGCGAGATCGACCGCCTGTCGGCCATCCTCAGTGGTTACGATCCATCGAGCGACCTGAGTCGGTGGATGAACCAACCGGGCGAGGCATCGAGCGCTCCCGCTGAACTGTTCGAGGTGCTTCGAGCGGCCGATTCCTGGACCCGAGCGTCCGGAGGCGCGTTCGACCCGAGAGCCGCCGTGTTTGGAGCCCTCTGGAACTCCTGCGCCGAGCGAGGTCGAACACCCACGCTCGCCGAACTGACCGAGGCGAAGGTGCTGGCCTCGGCCGACGCCTGGCGGCTCGATCTGGACGCGAAGACGGCCGAGCGGATCGGCCGAACTCCGATCAGCCTGGACGGCATCGCCAAGGGATTCATCATTGAGCGGGCCTGTGCCGCGGCGCTCGATCCGAGCCGGGGAGTGCGCGGGATCTTGCTGAATGTCGGCGGCGACTTGCGAGTGGTCGGCGAGGGGTTCGGGACGATCGGCCTGGCCCCTCCGATAGGAGATTCGGAGGCGAGCGAGCCGTTCACTTATCTGGAGGTTCATGATCGTTCCGTCGCCACAAGCGGCGCGGCCCATCGAGGCTGGATGATCGGCGACCGCTGGCATTCTCACATCATTGATCCTCGAAGTGGTCGACCGGTGGAGGCCGTGGCCTCGGCCTCGGTGGTTGCTCCGAGAGGAAGCGATGCCGACGCATTGGCCACGGCCCTCAACGTCTTGCCGGTTGCCGACGGGCTTCGCCTGGTCAACGGGTTGCCAGAGGTCGAATGCCTGATCGTCGCCAGCGACGGCGCGATCCATCGGAGTGACGGCTGGGGCGAGCTGGAACGATCGCAGCCCGCGTCGTCGCTGATGGCCAATGCGCAGGAGCCGATTGCAGTGGCTCCGGAGGCCAAACGTCAAAAAGCCTGGGGAGAATCATTCGAACTGGTGGTTCGGTTCGAGATCAACCGCCCCGAAGTGGAGCAACGGCGTTATCGGCGTCCGTATGTGGTGGTGTATATCGAGGACGAAACGGGGCACGTAGTTCGTCACCTCTTGATGTGGGTTTCCATGTCCGGATCGGGTCCGGACCAGTGGCTGCCCGACCTGCTGCGTTGGTATCGGAGCGACGCGGGCCGGACCCGGATCGAGCGCCGGAACAAAGCCTACGCGATTGGCCGATCAACGCGTCCGCCGGGAGAGTATCGCATCACCTGGAACGGCAAGGACGACATGGGCCAGCCGTTACCGGAAGGGTCGTACACCGTTTTCGTCGAGGCTGCGCGGGAACACGGAACGCACCAGGTGATCCGCATGCCGGTCTCGATTGCCGACGAACCGTTTGCCGAGGATTACGAAGGGAATGTCGAGATCAAGTCCGCCTCCGTCGAGTACCGCCGAATCGGGTCGGAGTGACCTGGAACGCCCCCCTGAGAACGGTTCCGAGCGGGGATCGAGAAAACGATCGCGGCGGTCGCTCGGGAACCGGGTGGCCGCGGTGACGAGATGGCTTCACATTTATCTGTCGATGTTTGGCCTGGCATCGGTCCTGTTCTTCAGCGTGACCGGCCTGACGCTGAATCATCCCGACTGGTTCTTTGCGAATGTTGAGCATGTGAGCGAAGCCGAGGGGACGCTGGATCGGTCGTGGATCGACGATCCGGACTCGGCATCGACGGACGATCCGGCCGACCAGGTCGATCAGCTCCGCGTGGTGGAGTACCTGAGGCTCGAACACGACGTCAGAGGAGCGCTCACCGAGTTCTTCGTGGACGACTACGAATGTTTTGTCACGTTTAAAGGTCCGGGTTATGCCGCCGATGCTCAGATTGACCGAGAAACAGGACAATACTTTTTAACAGAAAGCACGCTCGGCCTGGTGGCCGTGCTGAACGATTTGCACAAAGGGAGGGATACAGGGCCGGCCTGGTCGGTGGCGATCGACGTTTCGGCGGTGGTGCTGACGGTGATCTCGCTCTCGGGGCTCATCTTGTTATTTTATCTGAAGCTGAGGCGCAATCCAGGGCTGGTGGTGGCGGTGATCGGCGGTGGGGTGATCGTGGCGGTGGTGCTGCTCGGGGTGCCTTGAGCATCGAGCCGACCGATCCGAGGAACGGAGGAAGCTCGGTGGTGTTGAGATCGCTCGGAAATCGGGGTATCCTTCGGGCCAGGGGGTTGGGTTCGATGGCTCGCCCGGCCCGTCTGGTGTATCCTCGATCGATGCCATCGGAACTCGCCTGAGACTTGAGAGACTGACACCATGTCCCTGCCGGCCCCCCCGACGCCGATCGCCGAATGGACTGTCGACCGCCTCCGCGTTCGGGTCTTTGAAGACCGAGCCCGCCTGGGCCGGGCCGCCGCGGCCGGAGTGGCCGAGGCCATCGCCGCCCGCCATAAGGTCGCCGAACGAGCCAACATTATCTTTGCAGCCGCCCCCAGCCAGGATGAATTCCTGACAGCGCTGGTGGGAATCGACGCGATTGACTGGTCACGAATCGTCGGATTTCACATGGATGAATATCTGGGATTGAATCCGGATCATCCAGCGAGCTTCCGCCGTTATTTGCATGAGCATATTTTCCGGATGGCGGGCTTGCCGGCCGATCGCCTCCGCCTGATTCCCGGCGAGCAGACCGATCGACCGCTGCGGACCTGCCTGGAGTACGAGGATGCGCTCCGGGCCGAACCGCCCGATATTGTTTGCGCGGGCATTGGAGAGAACGGGCACCTCGCCTTCAATGATCCGCCGGTGGCCGACTTTTTGGACCCGGTCCTGATCAAGGTGGTTCGGCTCGATCACTCCTGTCGCGTGCAGCAGGTCAACGACGGCTGCTTCGCCGAGCTGGACGACGTGCCGACGCATGCCTATACCCTGACGGTTCCGGCGTTGCTGTCGGCGCCAGTGCTTTCGGTGGTCGTGCCGGGTCCTCGCAAGGCCGACGCGGTGCTGGCCACGCTGAAGGGGCCGATCTCGGAAGCCTGCCCGGCCTCGGCCCTGCGGCAGCACGAGGGAGCGACCCTGCTGCTTGATCGCGAATCGGCCCGTCTGGTGCTCTGATCCCTTGGGATCGAGGTCGTCGAGGGATCTCCTCGTTCTCTCAAAAAGAAGGACGACCTCGGTCAATCTTTCGGTCGGATTGTCGAACTTCCGGGTGAAAATCTTCTGAACCCCGGAGGGCTCCTCGGTGTCGAGAGGCCGCGGAGCATGTGCGAACCCGACCGAGATGATTCCCCATGACAACACTCGATTCGACCGATCCTGATCGGTCCGAGGCTCCCGGCGATCCTCCGCCGGGGGCCGATCTGCTTGCGCCCGTGGCCCAGAGCCCGCCTTCGGAACCCCCTGCGCCGTCGAGGGCCGAGCCGGTGGGCAAGGCCGAGCGGCTGGCGGCCGTGGATGTGCTGAGAGGCGTGGCCCTGCTCGGCATTCTGGCGATGAACATCGTCAGCTTCGCCTGGCCGTTTTCAGGGTATGACAATCCGGATCTCAGCGGAGGGCCGGGGATGGTCAACCGATCGGCCTGGATGATGAATCATCTGCTGTTTTCCGGCAAGATGATGTCGCTGTTCTCGATGCTCTTTGGTGCTGGGCTGGTCCTGATGGCCGATCGAGCCGATCGGCGCGGGGTGTCCTTTGCCTGGGTCTATTACCGACGCATTCTCTGGCTTCTGGTGATTGGCCTGATTCACGCGTACTTCATCTGGTCGGGCGACATCCTGGTGGCCTACGCCCTGTGCGGCCTGGTGCTGTTCGTGTTCCGCTCGACGAGCCCGAGACGATTGTTCGTGCTGGGGGTGGTCTTGATCGTCGGTTCAAGCCTTGTCTTCCCGGTCATGGGCCTGGGTCTCGGCGCAGTGCGAGCGATGGCCGAAACCACGTCCGAGAGCATCAGCACTTCTGATTCGGGCCGGGCCGCGATGGCCGAGGCCTGGCAGGAGATGGGGGCATTCTTCGAACCCACCGAGGAGCAATATGCCGAGCAACTCGCCGCGTATCGGGGCAGCTACTGGGAGGTCTTCCCACACCGAGCGCAAGAGTCGATCGGCTTTCAGGCGTTCTTCCTGCCCCTGTTCATCTGGGGCATCGCCGGGCGGATGATGGTGGGAATGGCCTTCATGAAGTGGGGGGCCTTCGCGGCGGAACGATCAACCCGCTTCTATCTGGTCATGGCGTCGATCGCCTACGGGATTGGTCTACCGCTGACGATCGTGGGGGGGTTGGACCTCTGGGCGACCAACTTCGAGGTGGTCCGGGGGACGGTCTTCGGGGCGGCCCTGGCGATGCTGGGCATGGTGCCGGTGGCGCTCGGGCACGCGGCGGTGGTGATGCTGGTGGTCAAGTCGGGGGCGCTGCCGCGATTGACGGCTCGCCTGGCCGCAGTGGGCCGGATGGCCCTGACGAACTACCTGACGCAGAGCATCGTCGGCACCTTGCTGTTTTATGGTTATGGACTCGGCCTGTACGGCAAGCTGGATCGGCCGCAGCTCTGGCTCATCGTGCTGGCCATCTGGGCGTTGCAGCTCTGGTACAGCCCAATCTGGCTCGCTCGGTTCCGCTTTGGCCCGGCGGAGTGGATCTGGCGATCGTTGACGTATCTGAAGTTCCAGCCGATGCGGGCCGCAAAAACGTGAGCTTCAACAAACGCGGGGAGCCGGTCAGAAAGGACCGGCTCCCCGAACGGGATCGGAACGGGTTGTCAACGACCAGAGTGAGGGATCACGATCACTCGGGCAGCGGTTGATCCTTGGTTTCCGGCGCGAATGGAAGCGCCATCAATCCGATCAGGAAGACCACGCACATGGTGACACCGGCGTACCGCATGGGTAACGAGCTGTCGATCTCGGCATAATCGGCGTAGAGCAGGTTCAAGGCCCCGAGGCCGAGCGGCCCGGTCGCGGCGACCAGTCGTCCGACGTTATAGCAGAACGACGTGCCGGTGCTCCGAAGTCGTGTCGGGAACAGCTCGGGGAAGTAAATCGCGTAACCGCCGAACAGCGAGAGCTGGCAGAAGCCCATGACTGGGATCATCCAGTACACATCCCAGAATCCGGCGATCTTGCCCAGAAAGAGGAAGGTGAAGATCGTCGCCCCCATCGCCAGTAGGAACGAGATGGCAAAGGCCGGCTTGCGGCCGATCTGCACCGTGACCAAGGCGAAGGCATAAATGCCGAAGAAGGCCCCGGCGTTCTGGACGAGCGAGGTATAACCGGTCCATCGGGCGAGCCTCGCCTCGACGAAGGGCCGAATTTCCTCATGGTTCCGGAGGTAGCTGCTGCGGGCACGCTCCTCGGTCGGTGAGACGAGATAGGTGATTCCCTCCTCCGGTGTCTCGGGGACGTCGGAGGGATTCTGCACGACCCGAATCGTGCCGGCTTCGAGGCGCTCCTCGTAATCGGCCTCGGGACCGGCGACCAGGCCGGCCTCGTTGGCCATCTGCAGGGCCGCATCGCTGAAGATGTCGCGGATCAGGTCGAAGCTGAAGAAGCCGATGCCCCAGAGGCCGACCACGCCGGAGAAGGCCAGCAGCATGCCGACAATCGTGTTCTTCCGCCATCGACGGTCGCCGAACAGCTCAGAGAGCGAACCGAGCTTCTGACCGCCGTCAGTCTCTGGTTCATACATGCCGGGGGAGCCGTCGGCCGGGATGTCTTCCGAAGGTGTCGGCGTGTGCTCATGCTCCGAGGGAGGTGGAGTTGCCTTGCCCTTCGGTGCGACCCCGGCAGTCTGTTGCCAGCGCTCGGGTTCGCGAAGCTTCATGCGAATGACGATTGCCAGCAAGGCCGGAGCGGTGCCGACCAGGAACATGATCCGCCATCGGCTGATGCCGGTATCCTCGATCAGGCCGAGGCTGATGACGATCAGGGCCGCCGTCATGTTCCCCACGGCCGAGAGGGCCTGGAGCCACCCGAGGGCCCGGGCCCTCGCGTGGTCGGGCATCACCTCGGCCACGAGGGCCACGCCGACGGCGAACTCGCCGCCGACCCCCAGACCGGTCAGGAAGCGGTAGAAGGCGAAGTCCCAGACGTTGAACGAGAAGGCGCTCAGGCCCGTGAAGATCGAGTACATCAAGATCGTCAGCAGCATCGTCTTGGCTCGGCCGATCTTGTCGCCCAGGATGCCGAAGAAGAGGCCGCCGAGCGCCCAGCCGACGATGAAGATCGACGTGGCGAGCGTGCCGAAGAAATTGACGCGGGCTGGATCGGTGGTATCCAGCAGTTCCTCCATTGCCGGCTTGCGGGCAAGGTTGAAGAGCTGCTGATCCATCGTGTCGAACAGCCATCCCAGCGCGGCGACGGCAAGCACGAACCAATGATAGCTGGTCAGACCGCGATACCACGGGCCTTTACTGTAATCGATGGGGGCGTCGCCTGCCCCGGAGGGCGGTTCGGCATGCATCATGACTTCCTCCGAGCGATCGAGTCGAAACGAAACGTTGGATACCGATGACCCGAGACAAAGGACCGGTTGAGTCCCCTTCGTTCCGCCCATCGCAGAGCGGCCCGAAGCGTCGAAGCCAGCACCACGCTCCGAGGTGAGCGATGGTCAGGCCTTCGGCCAGCAGCGTTCGTGAGGGGGGAACGCATGGTGCCGTCATTGGCGCATCGGTGATCATCGAGACGCACGATCCCACCATCTTCAACCCGTCACCGCAACCGCTCGCTCCCAAAATCGAGCACAGTCTCCTCGTTCCAACCGGAATCTCCACGAATCACACGAGGCCGTTCGGCTCGTGCCAACGCCCCCGGCGCAAGCGGATGCTCCCGATCGCCTCCGAGCAGAATCTTGGGCGACCGCGTCCGCGAAACGGGTATAAAAAACAACACTCCCCGCAAGGCAACGCGCGTGCTGCCTTGCGGGGAGTGTCTCAGGAGGCGAGCCCGCATTGGCTCGACCAACCATCGTGTCGTCTGCCGACGGCCAGACTGTTTCAAAAAGAGGGGAGCGGAACCGAGAGGCGAGACTCAGGGCGTCTTCATCTCGTCGCCCTGCTCACCCTGCATGCCACGGAACTGAGCTTCAAATTCCGCTTCAGCCTGCTCGAGGTCTTCGGGCATGCCTTCATCAATCCCACCGCCACCACCGCAACCAACCAGGCCGATCGCCAGCAGGGGAGCCGCAAACCATCGAGAAAAACGCCAGAGCATTGGCGAGAAAACTCCGTCGAGAAGAAAAAAAAAGGGGGGATGAGTGTCTCCGGCCATCCTTGAGCCTCATTCGAACACCGGATCGAGCCACCCTGAGGGCCACTCGATCCGGCATGGTACGACGAGCCAGGATGTCTCGCAAACAGCTCGCGATCAGAACTGGTCAGCCGAGACGATTTCGCCACCATTGCGGGTTCCCAGAGCCCACCAGGTCTCCAGGTTCACCGTATCCTTGACGAAACGAACCGAGCCGTCAGCCATGGCGACGTTGACACCGCCCGGGTGATTGCTGTTCGGCGGGGCCGAACCGAGCGGCCCGACGAAGGTCAGCCAGGAAGCGTCCGAGGGGTTGTGGCAGGAAACGCTGTTCGGCCCACCCACGTGGTTGTAGGAGTTGACGGACAGGTGCCAGGGATACGAAGCGATCCAGACATACCCGCTGGCATTGGACCGCCGCGAGGTCTCCGTGGGCGGAATGTTGCGGCAGGAGTTGATGAAGGCCATCGTCGCCGCGGCATCGCCGGAATCGGCCGCTGCGCCGACCGTGCCGGTGAAGACAGCGCGCTTCCAATCCGGATCGCTGCGGCGGATCTGCGGGCCGCCCCGGATGCCAACCAGCCGCTCGCTGAACATGGCGGTGTTCGAGGTGCCGTCACGAATGCCTTCGGTGCCGAAGGGGCCGGCGTTGCGGTGAGTCGAGCTACCGACGCCGATCGTGATGGTGCCGGTGAACTGCAACATCGAGCCGGGACCGCCGTAGTTGCCGAAGTAGTTCTGGGTTCCGTACGGTGCGGCCGGACGAGCCTTGGTCATGTCCGACGGGCAAAGGAACGTGGCGACCTGGGTGTAGCCGACCGTGGTGTTGCCCTGCTGGTAGGTGTTGCCGCTGGCATTGCCGAACATGCCAATCGAATAGTTGAAGGCATTGAACAGCGGCTGCTGTTCCATGTGCGGCAGCAGACCCAGGGTCCACGAATAGGCCCAGCCCCAGCTATGATCCTGCCCCGCAGGAAAGTTGGTCATGAGCGGGAAGACCTGGTTCTGATCCAGGTAGTTGTGGGCCGCCAGGCCAAGCTGCTTCAGGTTGTTGGTGCACTGAGATCGCCGAGCTGCTTCGCGAGCTGCCTGAACCGCCGGAAGTAAGAGGGCGATGAGAACGCCGATGATCGCGATGACCACCAACAACTCAATCAGAGTGAAACCGCGCTGGCTTCTCCGCATCAATCCATCCTTTGTTCAATAAAATTCCGCGAACGAGATCCGGTACGAGAGAAACAACCGGAACGATAGGTCAAGGCTTCCTGATGGTACGAAAGTTCGGGGGGTAATGGCCAGAAAAAAATCCAGCATCTTCGTGTGTTGCATTCTCGCGAGATGCGAAGGGGCAACTCGATGGGAGAATCCATCGGCGCACAACGCATTGACATAACCTTTGAGAGAGCAAGCGTTTTCAACACACACAACCAGGAATCCACTCGTGAACCATGGGCTGACGTCGCCCCGATGCAGATCGCCCGTTGCAAATAGACCACAACGTCAGGGCTCTCCAGAACGAGGGGGGATCACGATGGGGTCGTTCCCTGGCGGGCGTCGATGGGAAGGGGGGCGGTCCCAGGGCTGAGGGGGATTGGGGCGGTAGCGAGGAGCGGCGTCGTGTTCCGGGAAGGTGGCCGCGATGGCGAGGAGCCGATCTCGGGCGGCGAGGGCCTCGGGATCGTCGTTCGCATTGAGCAGGTTGCGTTCCTCCCCGGGGTCGGCCTGCAAGTCGTAGAGGGCCGTCGGCTCGCGGTTGCGGCCGATCCAGAGCTTGAACCGCTGATCGCGGATCACCCGATCGATGTACGGTTGCGCGGGGACAACCCGACCATCTCGGTAGACGGCGGGACCGCGGCCGAGGGACAGAATCCAGTTTCGGGGAGAGTCGTCGGCCTCGCCTCGAATCAGCGGGGCGATCGATCGGCCATCGACCACCTGATCCCCAGGCACCTCGGCCCCGGCAAACTCGGCGAGGGTGGGAAAGAGGTCGGTGAAATCGGTCAATGCCTCGGTCACGACCCCTTCGGGCACGAGACCCGGCCCGTTGACGATGAAGGGCATGGCCGTGCCGGCCTCAGACAGTTCGGCCTTCGCGCCGCGGACCTCGCGGCCGAGTCGGCGGCCCGAGATGTTCCTGGCCGTACCGTTGTCCGTCGTCAAGATGATGATCGTCCGTTCGCGGAGCCCGAGGTCATCAACCGCCTGGACCAACCGACCGACGATGGCGTCGGTGGCCCGCACCATCGCCGCGTGGCGTTCCTGGGCCGATTCGGCTCCTGGTTCACTGGGGGTCGGCACCTGGGGCGAATGGACGAGGGCCATTGGGAAATAGAGGAACATCGGCCGCTTGCGGTGCGATCGCATGAAGTCGATCAACGAGCTGGCGAACACCTCCGGCCCGAACGCGCCGCGATAGGTTGTGGAAGGGGCAGCCCCAGAAGCATCTCCGGCAGCGATGTAAGGATTCCAGTAGCGTTCGTCGCTCCCAGGGTTCCCGCCTTCGCCACCGGTCCACATGCACCAGGAGTCGAACCCGGCCTCGAACATCGCCATCGGCTCGACGCGGAAGTCGTCAATCTGCCACTTCCCGGCCACGGCGGTCGCGTATCCGGCATCGCGCAGCAGCCGGGCGATCGAGGCGTTTTGCTCAGGATCGAAATGCGCTCCGCAGCCGAACCGAGGGACATCCCAGTGGTTGACCCAGCCGTGGCGAAAGGGGTACTGGCCGGTCAGGAGGGTCAGTCGGCTCGGTGTACACTGAGGCATGGAGTATGCATGTTCGAACCGCATGCCACCCGCGGCCAGGGCGTCGATGTGAGGGGTTTCAATTCCCTCGGCGCCGTAGCAGCCGATCCACTCCTTGCCGAGGTCATCGACCAGGATCAGCAGGATGTTCGGTCTCGACTCGTCGTCGGCCGTCGAAACCGAAGCTCCGAAGCCGATCACCAGGGCCGTAAGGATTCCGAGCGCTCGCCCCATCGTCGCCTCCCCGTTGCCGAACCTCCTGGAGGTCGATTGGATCGATCGTCCCTCGGGCGGATCGTCGATCATCGCGTCTCGAGGTTCACATGCTTGGGGGCGACTGTCCAGGGGCTGTCGAACCGGCGGACAGGGGCGGTTCGAGGCGATTCGTCAGGCCGAGGTTGCGTGCAGTCGGGCCCCGTGCGGGGTCTGGTTCGATCGAAGGCGCTCGCAGAGCGTGCGGCACTCGGACAGATCGACCAGCATGGCTTCGGTCAAGAACGACTCGCTCGGGCCATCGGAGGCCCACTGAAGCTGCTCCTGGCAGTGTCGCATGTGCTCAATCAAATCCTTCATCCAGAGCAGCGTGTTGGTTCGGTCGCTCATACGAAAGGTGCCCCGTGAACGGTCCATGTCGATCGGGAGGAGGGACGCGAGCGATCCCTCGTGGCGTCGGTCTGGACTTAGGGCAAAGTCCGTACCATTGGGGTGGATCACCGTGGCGGAAAATCTCGTCAGGCAAAACGGCGCAAAGACTTGAGGAAAAATCACCCGATTTTTCGAGACCAGGGCGAGAGCGACCCGTCATGTAACGGTTACAATAGATTCGACCCTCACACCGGGATCGGCAACGATTGGGAAGTGGTCCCTGGTTGCAAAGGCTCTCGGGCACCTCTCACTGGTTGAGTCGGCTGGACGGGGCGACGGCATGGGGATGATTGGCGACGCATCGCGACCCGGCACAAACCGCTCACCCCGGGGCCTACGCGCCGTCATGGCTCGATGGTTCTCGGGCCAGCCGTCGCCCGACCTCATCACCGAGCCAAACGGCGAACCACGCCCGCGATTCCGGGTCGTCTGCCTCTCACGAGAGGCCGGGGCCGGCGGCTCGGCGCTGGGCCGGATGGTCGCCGAACGCCTCGGCTGGACCGTCTACGACGCCCGGATTGTCGAAACGATCGCCGATCGGATGGAGCGGCCGATCGAGGAAGTCGAGGCGCTCGACGAACTCTCTCCCAGTGTCGTGCAAGACTGGCTCTTGCCCCTCCGCGAGGAACACTGGGCACCGCTGGAAGCCTACCTCGATCACTTGGCCAAGCTGGTTCTCTCGATCGGCCACGCCGGAGACGCGGTGATCGTCGGCCGGGGGGCCGGGTTCATGATCCCAAGGCACGAGGTTCTCTCGGTTCGCCTCGTCGCGCCGATCAAGGCACGAGCCCGCCGCCTTTCGGAACGGCTCGGCGTCACCCCTCGAACCGCCCGACGGCTGGCGCTCGACCTCGACCGCCGCCGTCGGAAATTCGCTCGGACGATGTTTCGGGTCGACGACACCGACCCCCACTCGTACGATCTGGTGATCGACACCGAGAGCGTCGGCCTTCCCATCGCCTGCGAGTTGATCGCTCGGGCCATCGAGGCAGGCCAGCCGCCGGCCTCCCCTGCCCTCTCGCTCCCTGGCCCCGAGGACGACCGCCCCGCCTGACGGTCGTTCACGGTCGGAGGACTGCTCCGAAGGTCTCGATCAGGCCGCCGGGGCTTCCACCTCGGCACCATCGAGCGCGACGAGGGCGATCCCGAGCCGATCGGCCAGGGCAATCACCTCGGGCTGGTCGATGACGATGGTCTTGCCCGCCTCGATCGCCAGGACTCGGGCTCCGGCCTTGTGCAGATTCTCAATCGTGCTGATGCCGATGGTCGGCACATCGAACCGCATATCTTGCTGGGGTTTGGCAACCTTCACCAGGCTCCAACCGCCCGATCGACAAAGCTGACCAGCACGCTCGATGCAGCGGTCGGTTCCCTCGATCGCCTCGACGGCAATGGCGGCACAATCCTTGACGGCGACCGACTGGCCCACGTCGAGCCGGCCCATTTCCTTGGCCAGTTCCCAGCCGAAGCGGATGTCGTCAAGCTCCGACCTTGACGGTCGGCGGCGGGACAGAACGCCGTGATTCACGAGAAGCTCCGGGCAGAAGTCCAGGGCCGAGCGAAAGCTCAGGCCGTCCTTGGCAAACTCATCGATGACGGTCAACAGAATCGTGTCGTCCTTCTTGTTCCTGCGCAAGGCGCCGTAGAACCAGATGCGGACGGCTCGGGGATCACTGATCGCGTGCCAGAACAAGAACGGCGTGTACATGGCCGTCTTGTGGACCTTGCCGGCCATGACCAGCTCTCGGGCCCCTCGACGCTTGAACGCGCCGATGATCCGGGTCGGCGTGGTCACGGGGACCACGTCGAACGAATCGCAAAGCTCGGCCAGCACCTCGGGAGCCTCTCCCTTGATGCCGACACAGGCGACCGACAGCCCCTGCCGCCTGGCCGCTTCGGCAAAGAGGATCGGGAAGCGGCCGCTTCCGGCCAGCAACCCAACCACTCGGGAGCCGGAGGGTTCCATCGAGACGGCGGTGGGATGCGATCGGGCATTGAGTGTTGCGGACACGGCGCGGGTGCCTCCTGTGCTCCGAGCAGAGTCGAGCCTCGGTCGTGGGCAGGTCCGCCACGTTCGAGCAGCGGACCCGCCGTTCGATGGGTTGGTCAGGCCGCGGAGGAGTTGGGATTCGCCGGCGAGTCGGTGGCCTCAGCGTCGTCAATCGCGCTGGAGAGGCGCTGAACCTCGGCCGCAAGCTGCTTCAATTGCCGTTTCATATCCGGCAGTTTCATGCTGAGCGAATGCATTTGCATCAGCTGGCGGAGCGGCACGGCCGGAGTGCCGAAGACGGTGACCTTCGGTGCCACGTCTCGATTCACCCCCGCCTGGGCACAGAGCTGGGCCCCGTCGCCGATGGTCCGGTGGTCGGCGATGCCAACCTGCCCACCCATCACGACGTAATCACCCGACACAACACTGCCGGCGATGCCAACCTGGGCGCACACGATCGTGTGCTTCCCGAGCTTGACGTTGTGGCCAATCTGCGCGAGGTTGTCGATCTTCGTGCCAGGGCCGATGCGGGTCGGGCCGAAGGTTCCTCGGTCCACGCAGGAATTCGCCCCGATCTCCACGTCTTCCTCGATCACCACGCCGCCACTTTGCGGCACCTTGGCGTGCCGGCCGTCAACGAACTGATAACCGAAGCCGTCGGCTCCGATGACCACTCCGGCATGAAGAATCCCACGATCGCCGATGACCACATCTTCGTAGATGACCACGTTGGCATGCAGCGTCACATTTTGGCCCAATCGGGACCTGGACCCGATGACACTCCCGGGGCCGATCGTGCAGCCATCGCCGATCTCGGCGTCGTCGCCGATCACGGCATAGGGATAGATGGCGACCTGTTGGCCGATCTTCGCCGAGGGGGAAACGACCGCTCGCGGGTCGATCCCCACCCAACGTTCGGCCTGGGCGCCTCGGAGATGCGCATGAAGGACCATGAACGCCGCTCGAGGGTCATCCACGACGATAAACGTCAGGGAAGGCGATCGATCGGCCGGTTCGGGAATGGTGAACGTCTTGGCGATCAACACCGCCGTGGCGGGAGAGATTACCAGCGCCTTCGCATAACGTTCATCGGCCAGGAAGGTCAGGTCGCCGGGACCGGCCTCGGTCACCGGTTTTGCGGCGTTGATTGTTGCCTCGGGATCGCCGATGACGCGACCCCGAACCATTGACGCAAGCTCTTGAATCGTGGCGGCCACGGCGATCTGCCCCCTCTTCCTCCCTGAAACGGATCGGAGCCTCGCATCGCTCCGACCCCGGAGACATCCGGTCGCGCGATCGCATTCATCCTGAGGGACCCAGGAGGAAGATCTCGCTGAACCAGGCATCAGAAAGGCCGCGAATGATCCCTCAACCGCGGCGTTGACCCGAATCGTACCCGAGCCCGCACAAGCCGACAAGGCGAGTCAACCAACCTCGACCGGCTCCTACCGGCCAGGGCCACTCATGCGTCGGCCTGTTTCAATGCCTCTCCCAGACCTGGCAAGCGCGCCAAGATTTGATCGATCAGATCGGCGGGAAGCCGTTCGTTCAACATCTCGATCGCCGCCGGAAGAAATGACTTGGCCTGGTCGATGGACAGCCCGGATCGTGAAAGCATCTCAAAGAGCTCGGGCAGGTCGCCGGCCTTATCTCCCAGCAAGCTCCCCACGAGCCCACTCACTTTTTCAAGCATTCCCGGCGACGATTGGCTCGAGAGAAACGCCGAGATCGCCGCCTCGGCTTGCGGAATGGCCGACTCGATTTGCGCAAAACGTTCGGCCGGCAAACGCTCCTTGATGAAGTTCAGGAGCGCCCCAACCCCCGATTCAAGCGTTTCAGGGGCCAAACCGGTCCGCGATTGCAGGGCGGAGAACAGGTCGGACATCGTGCGCTCCGTGAGATTGTGCTCATGTGATGCGAATCATTCAAAACGCAAATCAAATCGAACGCAACCGATCTTCCAACCGTCCCACATTGACAATAAAGCAAGACCGCCTGGTGACCTCAGGCCCTCACCCTCGATTCCATCAACCTGGCTCGCGTTGTGACGACTCAGGCACCAAAGGACCACCGATCCGTTCCGGATCCGTGTAGCCGGGTGTCGTGAGCACTTGACGAAGGTCGTCGGGCCGGGAGATGAGGATTTCGACAGCCTCGAAGAGCGCTTCGGGGCGGCGCTTCAGCAGGTCATCGGCAAAGGTGGCCCCAAACCGATTCAGGATGGCGCGAAGCTTCGCAGCCCCGGGAACCTCGGCCGATCGTCCTTCAACCAGGGCCTGCGCCGCGGCCCGGAGCCCCTCAGGATCGGACGAGGCCCAGGTGAAGCTCTCCTCCAGCACTCCCGGCAACGGAGGTCGCGTCAGCCCTTCTCCCCAGAATCGGGCCAGCCAGGGAAGTGTCTGGCGAAGCCAGTCGGGAAGCGGGGCCTGTGGATCGCGCGGAGGCCGGGCATCGCTCGCCAGCAGTTGCAAGGCCCAGGCTCGCGCCGCGTCCTCGGGGCCGGAAACGGCCGCCACCCGAAGCCCTCCCAGTTGCTCCGGCCGACGCTCGTAAAACGGCTTCATGGCAAAGAGCAAGCGCGAGTAGGCATTGGCCTTCGAATCGTGCGTCAGGAGCCAGACGAACGGAAAGGCGTCGGCGGGTGGTTCGAGGCGCAGGTCCGACCGCAACCCGCCGAACGTTTGCAATTCCATGAATGTCGGCACTTGCGAGAATTCGTTGGTGGGTGCGATTGCCGCGCCGGGCGGCAAGCTCGCGTTGAGCTCTCGGAGCGTGACGGGATTGAAGGCATCGTACCAGTACGACAGTTCGAAGCCTCGCCTCCAGGCACCTGACGGCCCACCGACCAGCCGATTGTAGTACGACAGTTCGAAGGGGTGGATCAGCACCAATTGGACCGCCGACCAGCCCAGCACGGCGGTGGCCAGAACCACCCGGAACGGCGTCGGTCGATCTCCCCTGCGGACCAGTCGAGCGATTCCGTCGGCAAGCCAGACCGCTCCCCAGCCCGCGAACGCCGCCAGAAACGGGAAGCAGGGCAGCATCAGGCGGACGCCGTCGTGCGCCGGGGTCGGAAGCATCCGGAGGACGGGTAACGTGAGGAAATGCACGAGAAAATAGAGCGGCAACCGATCACGTTTGACCACCCGAAGCGCATAGCCCAAACCCAGCACACTCGCGAAGAGAATCGACGCCGGGACCGTCGCGGCGATCAAGACCCACCCGTTGTGCCAGGGCAGGCTGAACAAGTACGTCTCACCTAGATAATAGATGCGAATATCGGGCAAGGCTCCCTGACGATCGACGCTCAAAAGGTAGTAGTGGGCCAGCCTCGGCAACGTCTCCCGCCACCAGGCCGGATTGCCGAGCCAGCCGACGACCGGAGCGAAGGCAAGAATCGCCCAACCGACTTCCATCGCCGGCCGCTCGACTCCCCAGACCCGAGACCCACGCGCGACCCACGCGACCAACCGTCGAACGCACCAGATCAGGGCCGGAACCAGCAGGATCGTTCCAGGCCATCGACTCTCTGGCCTCGCCATAAACAGATCCGTCATGTTCGGCGGAGGCAAGAGCGACGCCAGACGCCGGATCTCCAGGAACGCGAGGAGCAGCGGGGCAAGCAACGCGGCGGTCGTCACAATGGCGTCAATCCAGGCCGCTCGCCCTCCCTGGCGGAGTTCCCTCGGCACGTGGGCCACCAACGCCCAGGCGACGATCGGCAGCAAGACCATCACGGCCGCCATCTTCACCAGGAAGGCAAGGCCCAGCAGAACCCCCACCAGGACCCGAAATCGTCGAGCGTTCGGTTCGGTCAGGCCCTTCCAGGTCGCGATCGCCGTCAGCAGCCAGATCATCATGCCTGGCACGTCGGTCCCGAAGATGTGGGCGTCTCCGTACACGCGGGGCAGGGTCAGAAGCGACCCCGCGGCGGTCAGGCCCACCCAGATCCCATAGCGCCGTGTCAGGAAATGATACAGAACCGTAATGGTCAGGACATATTCAAACACCGACGCGAGCCGACGCGCAGGAACATCTTTGACCCAGTTCCCGAAAATCGCATAAGTCAACAGGTTGAGCTGTCCCGACAGGGGAGGATGAAAGTTGATTCCGTGCCGACCGTAAGGCCAGTAATAGAGCAGTGTGTCGGGATCAAGCAGTGGTTCCAGTTCCTCGATCGATTGAACCTCACCCACTTGCTTCCACCACTGAGCCGAAACCAGCTGGCTGTAGCGGTAAGCCGGTTCGTCCCAGGTCAGGCCGAAGTTTCCGGTCGTGGGAACGGTCGCCGCCAGGGCGACCAGCGCCACCAGAAGTGTCCCGATCCAGGTTCGTCGGCGGGTCTCGGTTCCGGGCTCGCTCATGGCACGATCGCACTCCGCATCATCGGTTGCGAGGCCCACTCCTCCCGGATCGCTTCCACGTCGTCGTATCGAAAGATCCAGATCAAGGGAACCCCGAACTTCTCGAACACATAAACCGGTTCATGATCGCGCAAGAGACGCTGCTCCAGCACGCCGAGCGTCCCCGGACGGTTCTGGACGACGTACCAGGCTGGAGGTTCGGGAGCCCGGGGCGAGATGGGCGTACGCAACCGGCCCGAGTCGTTCAGCTCAAAAAAGGAGGTGGGGAAGGTCGCCGTGGCAACGCGACGATCCGGAGGGGTCTTGGCATCAATCCATTCGAGGACGTCGTCGGTCATCGCGTCCCAGTAATAGGTCGGCTCCATTCCCAGGCGAACCGCGCCGGGCAATCCTCCCACGGTCGGGCTGTAATAGGAGAGCGGGACCGGCATCATCACCGCGACACTGACCACCCCTTCGACGACCGCCACCACGGCAAGCCCTTTGCCCCAGCGTCCGAGCCTCCTGACCACCAGGGCCGCGCCGATGCCTGCGGCAATGGCCAGCATCCCAAACGCCGGCAAGAACAGGCGGACCCCATCGTGCCCCGGCACATGCGGCATCGCTCGCAGGGCGAGCAAGAACAGCCAGTTGAGCGTGACGAGGACCCCGAATCGCTCGGTCGCGTGCGCCACCATCGAACGAACCGCCCCCGTCAGGGCAAGCAACAGGAACCCGATCGGCGTAACCATCGCCGTCCAGACGATCGTGTTGTCAATCGGCAGCGATTCGGTCGGTGTCCGGTAGATTTTGCCGAGGTACATCACCCGGATGGGGATCGTCTGCCCCCGGCCGGTGTTCGAGGCCAGGAACCGGGTGAAGCCGTCGATCGGATCGTGCCACCAGGGAGGAAGGAACGCATAAATCGTCATCAGCGCGACCGGCCCCGCCGCCAGCAAGGCCAGCAACCCCCGACGATCGCGGAAGACCAGCGTCCACGCCAGCAGCGGCAACGGAATGAACCATCCGGTCAGCTTCGTGGCCGACGCGGCGCCGATGACCATTCCCAGAACAACCGCCCATCGCCAGCTCGGGTTCCGTCGTGATCGGTCCTCGGCCGCTCGAAAAAAGGCAAGAACCGCCAGCACCCAGAGGGCCGTCAGCGGAGCGTCATATGCCGCATAATGGGCATGGCCAAAGAGCCGAGGTTGCAGGACCAGGGCCGAGGCCCCCACCACCGCCGCCCATCGGCCCCATCGACGATCGAGGAACGTGAATAGCGCTCCCACCGCCAGACTGATCAGCAGCATCGGCCCCAGGCGGGCGCGGGCCAGGTCTCCTCGCCAGGGTGTGACTACATCACCGATGAGGCCCAGGATCGCGTAAAACGGCGGGTGTCCGTGAGGCTCCTCGCGCGCAAACGGCCAGAAGTAGGCGATGACCTCGGGGTCGAACAGCTTGGCCCGGGTGTCGAGCTGCTCGGGTGTCGGGGGGACGACCGGCAATCGACCCGGCGGCGGGGGTCCGTCGGGCTGCACCAGTTCGAGTGTCGGCGGCGACCAGGTTTCGGCGAATCCCTCGGGATCGACCAGCGCCGTCAGCCAGGACCGAATGCGCCGCTCACGGCCAAGGGTGTATCCTTCGTCCCAGGCAATCGCCAGCATCGGCTCGGTCAGCACCAGCAGGAGCAACGCCAGTGCTCCGGCGACGAGTCCCCATCGGAGCGAATGGCGACGTTCCGACGTGGGAAACTCCCTCGCAGGAGGGGAATCGGTCTGAGCGTTCTTCGAAGGCGTTGTCGCTTCGGTGCGCGGCATAGGGTTGGGCTCGATCACGACTTCGGAGCGGCGTCAACAATGAGAGGCGAGGGTCCCCTCAGACCTCAATCCAGGCCGAGCGCTCCCCCGCCCCAACTCGACTCTCACTCCAGTCGCGTGAAGCAAGCTTGCCTCGAACCACCAGGGCCGATCCGAGACAGAACTTTTCTGAGCTAGTCCCGGCTCAACGGCCCGCCGAAGCCGCAGCGAAGGCTTCCCGGACCGCCTCCTCCACCGGCTCGGCGGTGCGGATCAAGGCCGTCTCATGGCAGTTCGGGAACAGGGGACAGCGGACACACTCGTTCCAGATTTTATGCGGCAGTTCCGCCTTGTCGATCTGGCGGTAGCCGCACTTCTCGAAAAATTCCGGCACATAGGTCAGGGTGAAGACCGTATCCAGGTCCATCTCTCGCGCCGCCTGCCAGCACTCATCGACCAGCATTCGTCCCACGCCCCGACCTTGAACCGTCTCGGAGACAGCCAGGCATTTCAGCTCGGCCAGATCTTCCCAGAAGACGTGCAAGGCCGCGCAACCGACCACCGTGCCGTTCTCATCAACCGCGACGACGAACTCGCGGATCGACTCGTACAGCTCGCCGAGCGATCGGCGGATCATCAGCTTGCGGTCGGCAAAGGTACGGATCAAGTCGTTGATCGTCGGCACGTCGCCGACCTTGGCGGGGCGAATTTTCAATCCAGGAATCCTCCCTCCGGCGTCGACCTGTCCCCGATTCACTTCGAGGAGGCCCAGCGCCGTTCGACACGAACCTTGGAACGGAACCCAAGAACGCACGGCCTTCACGCCCGAGCAGACGTGAATCGATCATTGTAACGCCCGAGAACCTCTGGAGGCAAGATCGGCAGAGGTTTCTCCGGCCTTGGCGGCTTCTCCCGGATCAGAACGTCACAGAAGTCAGACAATACGCCAAGAAGTCAAACCAGGACATCGTCATATCCATGAATCAGAGGGGAGCAGCCTGAGTCGGCTGGTCCCCTGCCACGGAACCTAGCGAAGGATGAATTCTTTGGACTCAGCCAACTTTCCGAGAAACGCGGCCTCCGCTCAGAACGCGATTGCCTCAAAGCGGTCATTATTGACGGACGGAAGGTTGCTCACTGCCCCGATCCTGGTGAGGGGCCGTCTCTCCCTTGGCCCGAGCCAGGCGTCGAGGAAGCACTCGGTCCTCGTAGAACCCCCGCATGTGGCGATAATCCGGTCCCTTGTCCACCTTCTTCAAGCCGAATTGGCGGGCAATCTCGGCCTCGGCCTCGTCGATCGTGTAATCCTCGTAGAGCATCCGGTACGCCATGTGGACCATCGAGGCCCGGTTCACCCCGTGGTGGCAATGAAAGTAGACCGGCTGATTGGCCGGGTTGGCGATGGCGTCGGCGGCTTCCTCGATGCGGTCGTAGAGAAGTTCGCTCTCCTCATCCGTCCGGTCATCGACGATCGGAACGTGAACGAACTGAAACCCCATCTCCTCGGCCAGGGCGGCTTCCTGCTTCACCCAGTCACTTCCGGGAGGATGAGCCAGCGCCACAACGGTCTTGATCCCATGTTCACGGACGATCCGCTTCATGGGCCAGGTCATCTGCCAGGCCCCGCGGTAGACCTTGCCTTCGTCCACCACGGCGAACTGCTCGGGCAGAACGTAATCATACGTGTGACGCCAGGTTTGCTCGACCGCGAACAGCCCAGCGGCGACGATCAGGGTCCAGCGAAGAATGAGGCGGCGGCGCGAAAGCATGGGCCAGTCGTCTCCGTTCCGTCCTTGGGAGGGCCGGGATCGGGTTCCTTCGGTCTCGATCGGCGAGTGCTTCGGACATCCCGCATTCGGGGCACCCCGCCCAGCGCGGAAGAATCCTAGCAGGGTCCACCAATCACAGCAAGACCGCTCGACGCGGTTCGAAATCGGAGCATTTTCTTCACGAAGACTCCCTCGGTCTCCCTCCAATCGGGGACATGGGCAACTCGCGGACGGTTGAAGTCCGTCCCTCTTGAGTTCCCCTTTTTCAAGCGAAGTGCCAAACGCGAACGAGGCTCCAAAACGAAAAGATCGCCCTCGGCTCCCTGTTTCCTTGAACAATTCCTCTTGGCATCGGGAGCGGTCGCGGCCATGCTCCGAGACGGTTCGGGCAATCGCCCAGACCCGAGGCCGGATTGTTCCGATCGAAGGAAACCGAGACCATGGCACGGATGCCGGCAAGAGGAGTGCTCGGGATCGTCGTCGTCACCACGATGCTGCGACTCATCCTGGCCGCGATGCTCGGGTCGGGCAACGACGAGGCGTATTACGCCCTCTACCTCGACCACCTCGACTGGAGCTACTTCGACCATCCCCCGATGGTCGCCCTGGTGGCGTTGTTCGGCGAAACGATCGGCGGCGGCCAGCGCTCCCTGTTCACCCTGAGGCTCGGCTTCGTTCTGCTGTTTGCCGGATCCACCCTGCTGATCGCTCGCCTGGCGAGCCGGGTGTACGGGGAATCGGCGGCGGCCCCGGCGGCCCTGGCCTTGAACGCCTCGTGGTTCTTCGGGGCGGCGGTCGGGAC
Organism: Tautonia marina; assembly: GCF_009177065.1. NCBI lineage: Bacteria > Pseudomonadati > Planctomycetota > Planctomycetia > Isosphaerales > Isosphaeraceae > Tautonia > Tautonia marina. Next base: position 491,475 of record NZ_WEZF01000001.1, on the reverse strand, counting down.
CTTCGTCCTGCCGGATGGCCCCCTGCTTTTCTTCTGGCTCCTGACGATCGATCGCCTGATCACAGCCCTCGACACCGACCCTCGACGATGGCTCGTCCCCTGGCTCGGCGTCGGCCTGGCCTGGGGAGGGGCGATGCTCTGCAAATACCACGCGGTGTTCCTCCCCGTCGGGTTCCTGGCCGTCTGCCTGGTCGAGCCGACCGCCCGGCGTGTCTTGAAAACGCCCGGCCCGTACCTGGCAACGGCGGTCGGCCTGCTCCTCTTCTCGCCGGTGATCGTCTGGAACGCCCGGAACGAGTGGGCCTCGTTCGTCTTCCAGGGGGCTCGGGCCTCGGGACCGTTGACCATCGACCCGGCCGCGCTGTTCGGGGCAATGGTCGCTCAGGTCTTCTACCTGCTGCCGTGGATGGCCGCGGCACTGATGCTCGTCGCGGCGCGGATCATTCGGCATCCGTCCCCCGACCCCGATCGCCGCCGATGGGACCGCCTCTTTCTCGGCCTGGCGTTGGTCCCCTTCTTTTTCTTCATGGCGGTTTCGGCCATCCGACCGGTCTTGCCACACTGGGGGTTGATCGGCGTCTCAGCCCTGATGCCCCCGCTGGGCGCGGCCTGGGCCGATCGCCTGGCCCAGCAGCCTCGGATTATGCGGCGACGGCTCGCGTTCATCGCCCTGGCCCCGATCATTCTGACAACCCTTGCCCTCGCCCACGTCAACACAGGATGGCTTCAAGGGGGCGGCTCGGAGCGAATCACCCTGCTTCCTCCCGAGGCCGACCCGTCACGCGACCTGTTCGGCTGGGATCAGATCGCCGACGAACTGCGCCGCCGGGGCCTGCTCAATCGGCCCGACACCTTCGTCTTCACCGGCCACTGGCATGTGAGCGGCCAGCTTGCCCACGCGATCGGCCCCAATACGCCGGTCCTCTGCTACCACGAGGGAGACGCCCGGGGATTCTCCGGCTGGAGTCGACCCGACGATTGGGTCGGCCAGGATGGCATCCTCGTCGCCATCGACGACCGATCGACCGAGCCCCAATGCTTCGACCGCTGGTTCGAGCGGATCGAGCCGATCGCCTCGTTCGACATCGTCCGCGGCGGCGTCCCGATCCGCCCGGTGCGCCTCTTTCGCTGCGTCCGACAAACCCGGCCCTTCCGCTTCGACGCCCCTCCGGGCCGATAACGGGAAGACTCGGATTGGCGACTTCTTCTTGATTCCAATTGCGCCCGTGCGGTCAACCGTCCGCCCTGCTAGCATGGACAGCACCTCTCCACGACGACCGCCGGACCCTCCGAACGGGAGTGCCGATCGTGCCGGCTTCCGAGACCGATCGACCCCTGAGCGCTGCCGATGAAGCCCTGTTGCTGGCCTTCCTCGCCTTCGGCAAACGACCCGACGACGACCCGGCCTGGCATCGTCTCTCGGAATCCTGGCGAAGTCGACTGGATGAGGCACTGCCGACCCTCGCCTACCGCTTCCCGCCGGCCTCGGCCCGCGACCGGCTGGCGAACGACCACGCCGCCGAGGCCCACCCCGACCTGTTTCGCATTCACCCGAGCTGGTGGGTTCGCGCCCTGCGGAAGGAATCGCCCTCGATCCGCCAGGCCGTGATCGCCTACGCCCCCGATCCCGTCGGCCCGGCCCTCCGTCGCGCCTTTGCCGACGCGCCCGATCCCGAGGTCGTCGCCACCTATCCGCCCGACCCCGAGGCCCTCGACTGGGTTTTGACCCTCGCCGGCGAGCGGTTCGTCGGCGGCCCGATCCGACGCGACGACGACCCACCGATCGTCCGGGTCATCGCTGCACTCGACGCGAGGGGCTACGCCCGCATCCTCACCGCCCTCGGCCTGGCCAAGCTCGCCTACGCCGAGCAGTACGACGCCGTCCGAGCCCGCGACCGGACACGGCTCCAGACCCTGCGAGCCTCCCTGCCTGCCCCCCGCCTCGAGTTGGTCGACCTGGCCGTTGCCGAGCTGGCCGCCCTTCGGGTCGAGGCCCGAGACAACCCCGTCCACAACCTCCCGGCTCGGCTCGGGCTCGGCTCGCTCGGCCGTTTGCTGACGGAGGTCGAGCCCCACCGGGCGCGATGGGCCTTGCAACACTTGCCGTATCATATCGCTCGAGACTTGCATAAGTTCATGAAGCCTGAGATGTTCCCCCTTCCGTCGGCCGACCTGATGGACTGGGAAGCCGCCTTGCTCCGCGCGGCCATCGTCCTGCTGGCCCGCGAAGGCCGCATTGATCCGCTCATCCTGGCCGAACCGTCCTGATCGCCGGAAGACGACGCATGAGCAACCGTTCGATCCCTCCCGAGCCCGATCCCGATCCGCTTGGCAATTTGCCGGTGCTCGCTCGCCGCCATGCCCGCCTGGCCAACCGACTACGACGTAGCGAAGCCACCCTCCGCCCGTTGCTCGACGAGCTGGAGGCGATGATCGGCGCCTCGATCGTCCTGGACGACGTGGACCTGATCCCCCGCGCCTCGGGCCTGAAGCGTCCCGGAGCAATCGCGCAGTGTTCCTGGCCTCGCCTGGGAACACGGATCGGCCTCGGGATCGAGCCGAGCCTCGCCCATGCCATCGTCGATCGCCTGCTCGGCTTCGACCGGAAAGAGGCGGAGCACAAGCTCCAGGTCTCCCCGATCGAGTGGGGCATCCTCGGGTTCGTCGTCGCCCGCCTGCTCGACCGCCTGGCCGAGGCCCCAGGCCCGTTCGGCCCCTGGGACCTGTACCTCGACCGCATCGGCCCCGAACCGTTCCCGCCCGACGGCCTCGGTCCGATCGTCACCCTCGCCTGGCCGCTCCGGGTCGGCCCGGTCCACGGGGTCGTCCGCTTGTGGGTTCCCGAGATGCTCCTGGGCCTCGCCCTCGTCGATGAGCCACCCGCCCCGCCGATCACCGACGCCATCGCTCAACGCTTCGCCGCGCTGCGGATCCCCGTCCGGGTCGTGGCCGGCACCCTCATTCCTCCCGACGGTCGCCCTGAACCGATCGAAGGCGAGGTCCTGTCTCTCTCCCCTCCCGAAGGTCTCACCGCCGAAGTGATCGCAAATGCCGATGGCCGCCCCGTCCTGCTTGTTCTGGGCGAAGGGAACGCCCCTCACGCACGAGCCCTTGCCCTGGCTCGGTACTCCGAACCGGATGGTTCCTCCCTGAGGATCCTCAGCCTGATCCCCCGAAGCCCGGAGGCTTCCGCCATGCCCGACGCTCCTGCACCCGCCAATCCCCCTGTCAGCCTCGCCGTCGAGCTGGGCCGACTCAATCTTTCCCTCGCCCAGGTCGCCGACCTGCGCCCTGGCGACATGCTCGACCTGGGCCGATCCACCGACGACCCAATCCTCATCACCTCCGGCGGCGATCCGGTCGCCCGCGGCACCCTCGTCCAGCTTGATGGCGGCCTCGGCGTGCGGATCACGCGGCTGTTCGTCTGAGTTGCCGATGCTTTGAGAGATCGCTCAGCCTTGCCGATCAGCATCCGTGCCGGGTCCGGCGGAACCAAACGTAACCCGCCGCAAGGCCAAACACGGCGATCGGCCCCGGCTCGGGAATTGGGTCGGGCAGCGGGCCGCCTTCGGAAAGGGGTGTCAGAAAGTACGCCCGACGCTTGCCGTCGATCGTGCCGGTCCCGGCGATCTGGCCAAGGTCATTGATCGCGATCGCCTCCTCCAGAATCCAGCCGGAATTCTCGGGCAACATCTCGTTGAGGTCCATCACCCGATCGTCCCGGAAGAGGAATGCTCGCGCTGAACCATCATTCCCGGTGACGCTTCCCACCACCTCACCCTGGTTATTCAGGTCGGAGGGGGCGACATTCTTCCCGAGCCAGATCACCTCTTCGCCGTCGAGGAGAAAGCCCTTGTACCCGGCATCGTGAAACACACTCCCCACAATCTGCTCATGGTCGTTGATGGCCATGGCCCAACCGCGGGAGTCGATCCCAAGGGCCGGGCTCAGGTCGATCATCTCGCCATCGCGATACAGGAAGGCCCGGGTAATTCCGTTGGCTTGTTGAGCTGATCCAACAACATAACCGTCCTCGTTGATCCCATACCCGACCGACGACTGACCGCCGAGTGTTCCGAGATCCACCCGGTTCCCACCATCGACCAGGATGGCCCGATACCCGACCCGGTACGGGTCGGTCCCGTCCACGAAGCCGCCCGTCCCGGTCACCTGACCACGCTCATTGAGGTCGGTGTACTGATCGTATTCGAAAGCGACCGGGGCGACCTCGCGAGCCACCCGCCCCGACTCGTCGACCCCGACCCTCCCCCAGTGGGAACCCAGGAATCCCCCCTCGGTGCGGATGGTCCCGTCCGGCTCGAAGCGCACCCCGACGAGTTCCGTGTTCGGCCCCCCTTGATACGGCCGATAGGCGTTCCCGACGACCTGCCCCCGGTGATTCAGCCCCCGGGCCTCCGACCGGTCGCCGCCCGGCAAGGTGCCGAGGTTCCGGATGGTATACAGCGCCCCGGCCTCTGCCCGGGGAGAGGAGAGCGAGAGCACGAGCATCCACCCCACTGCAGCACTCATCGAAACCATCAGCCGGCGTGACTCGATCGAACCGAGCGTCATTGCCGAACTCCTTCACCCCGACCAGGTGTTGACCCAAGAGCCGAACATTCTCACCTCAACGATTGGATGCAATCCGGCGAACGTTAGCAGGGAACCCTGCGGTCGTCAACGCGAAGGTTCTTGAGTTCTTTGAGATCAGCACTCGTTTGCCCTACACCGATAATTCAGTCCGGCCGAGATCCCCGTGCCCTTTGCGCATGGGTGTGGCGGCCGGTTGCCGTCCCGTGTATCGTCCAACGGTCACATCGCGCAGACGGAATCAAGCCCCAACGCGAGGAGCACGACCCCATGATCGATCGTTCCAGAATTCGACACGTGCTTCGACAATGGGGAACCCTTGCCTCGGTGGTCCTGTTCGTGGCCCCCCTCGCGGTCGCGGCCGCGAACGCCGAGGACGAGCCGCGGCGACCGAACATCGTTATCATCCTTGCCGACGACCTGGGCTATTCCGATCTCGGCTGCTTCGGCGGCGAAATCGAGACGCCGAACCTCGACCGCCTGGCCGAGAATGGCCTCCGCTTCTCCCAGTTCACCAACACCGCCCGCTGCTGCCCGACCCGGGCGGCCTTGCTCACCGGCCTCTATCAGCACCAGGCGGGGGTCGGGCACATGGTGGGCGACCGAGGATTGCCGTCGTATCAAGGCTACCTCAACGACCGATGCGTCACGATTGCCGAGGCCCTCCGCCCCGCCGGCTACGCGACCCTGATGGCCGGCAAGTGGCACGTCGGCTCAGCCCCCGGCCGATGGCCGCTCGACCGAGGCTTCGACCGCTACTACGGCACCCCCTCCGGCGGCGGCGTCTACTTCAAGGACACGCTCCAGATCCGCACCGAAGTCTTCTTTGTCGAGGACGACCAGCGCGTCGAGTTCCCCGACGACGGCTACGTCACCAATGTCTTCACCGATCACGCCATCCGGTTCGCTCGGGATGCCGCCGCCTCCGATCGTCCGTTTTTCCTCTACCTCGCCCACATCGCCCCCCACTGGCCCTTGCAGGCCCTCCCCGAAGACATCGCCAAATATGAAGGCCGCTACGACCTCGGATGGGATGCCGTCCGCGAGGCCCGTTACCAACGACAACTCAAGATGGGCCTGATCGACCCGCAATGGCCCCTCAGCCCCCGAGACCCGGAGGCCGCCCCCTGGAGCGACCTTTCCGACGACGCACGCGCCGAACGCGCCCGCCGCATGGCCATTTATGCCGCTCAGGTCGATCGGCTCGACCAGTCCGTCGGGCGGCTCGTCACAGCACTCCGCGAGGCCGACGCCCTGGACAACACGCTCATCCTCTTCCTCTCCGACAACGGCTGCTCCGCCGAGGGCGGTCCCGGCGGCTTCAGCCGGGGAGAGCCGGGCGCCCCGCTCGGCTCCGGCCTCTCCTACGCCAGCGCCGGCCTGGAATGGGCCAACGCCTGCGACACCCCCTTCCGCAAGTTCAAGATGAGCACCCACGAAGGCGGGATCGCCACCCCGTTCATCGCCCACTGGCCCCGAGGCATCGACCGCAACGGGCAGATTGAGCACCAACCCGGCCACGTCATCGACCTCATGCCCACCTGCCTCGCACTGGCCGAGGCCACCTACCCCAAGACGCGCAACGGCACCCCGACCTTACCGCTCGAAGGCCACAGCCTCGTCCCCGCCTTCGCGGGCGAACCCATCGACCGCGGAGCGATCTTCTGGGAACACCAGGGGAACCGCGCCGTCCGCCTGGGCGACTGGAAGCTCGTCGCCCCTCACGGGGAACCGTGGGAACTGTACAACCTGACCCTCGACCGTACCGAGTTGAACAACCTGGCCGAAGCCCATCCCGAAACGGTTGTCGAACTGTCTGCCCTCTACGATGCGTGGGCCGATCGCTGCGGCGTCGCCCCCTGGCCCATTGCAAGGTAGTAAGGCGAACATCCTCACACGTCCGGATAGACGACCTGGATCGTCAGTTGCATCATCACCACCTGGAGCGCCATCAACAGGGCGGTCACGGCCAGGGTCACCGCCCCTCCCCCGAGCCGAGCCTGTCCGGCTCCCGAGGCCGCCAGCAGCATCGGGCAGAACGGGATCCAGAGCCGGGCGACCTCGCTGAGGCTTCGCCCGCTCAGGGTCAGTACGACCAGGACTCCTAGCGCGATCCACGAAACCCGAGGCGCACGGCCGCTCGCCAGCCCCACCACGGCCCAGGCCGACGCCGGTAATCCGAGCGCCACGGCCAGCTCAACCGGGTTGATCCAAAGCCAGGCCGCGTATTGCCTCGGGTGTTCGACATAAAACCCGGCGTGATTGGCCTGATTCCACCACCAGATCAGAAACGGGTTCGCTCCGGTGGCAAGCCACCCGAGCAAGGTCGGCGTCAGGAACCCCACCCCCGTGGCGAGGATCAACCCTGCCCTGCGCCGAATCGGCACCTCGGGGGCCGTGGCGAACATCAGCCCGACCATCAGCCCCACCGCCAGGAACGCCAGCGTGAAGACCATCCCCACCGCCAGAATCACTCCCGACACCGCCGCTGCGATCGGCCCCCGACGCGTCGCCAACGCCAGCGCCGAGGCCGCCAGCAACGGAAACGCCGTGTCCGCCGTGGGTTGAAAGAGAATCGCCGAAGGGACCAGGGGCCACAAACTCGCTGCCGACCACGACACGACCGCGTCATACCCTGACCCACGCATCAACAGATACAGCGGCACCGCCGTACTCGCGCAGGCCAGCAACGTCAGCGAAGCCATCAGAACCAACGCCGCGCGATCGGCTCTCGGCATCGGGCCGAGAATCTCCCGAAAGGCGTTGGCCAGATCCACCGGCAACGCCTCGTCGATTCTCCGGGCCAGCCCCGGAAACGCATCCATCACCGCCAGCGCCGTTCGGGTTGTCAGAAACAACCCCGGAGGATGCGTGCCGATATGATAAACATCTTGTTCACGAATCCATTCGGGATACGCCCCGAGGAATTCGGAAACATCCGCCATCTCCGTCCGCGCAACGTTGTAATAGCCGCTCGACCCACTCATGGCGAGCGTCACGATCTTGGCCGTGCCATACCCCGGCGGCGCGGCCGTCAGGGCGGCGAGCTGGGCAAACACCCCCATGACCAGCAACGCACCCAGCCAGAGCGCCTCACGACGCCACCCGCGTGTCGATCGGCCCAGGTCGCGCCGTCCGATCGCCACAAAACCGACATACAACACCAGGCCGGCCAGGCCCAGGCCGATGTTGACGGCCACCGGCTCGACCGCCTCGCCAAGCCGGGCCCAGGTCCATTCCCCAGGAACCCCCAGCGGGATGCTCGGATCGCGCAGCACGATTCCGAGCCCCACCAGAAGCAGAACCGAACCGACCAGCACCAGCACCCGGGCCACTCGAAGCGACATGGCAGATCCATTCACCTGACAATCACTCCGTCGCCCGATCCTCCTTCGCGATCGTCAGGCAGGCGAAGGAGACTCCTCATTCCAGCGGCCGGTGTCGAGATACGCTCGGATCGACGCGGCGGCCGTGCGACCGGCGGCCATTGCCAGGATCACCGTCGCACCTCCGGTCACGATGTCCCCCGCGGCAAACACGCCGGGCTTCGAGGTCCGCAAGGTCTCTGGATCGGCCGCGATGTACCCCTTGCGGTTCGTGGCCATGTCAGGGGTCGACGATTGCACCAGCGGATTCGCCCCCGTGCCGAGCGCGACCACCGCCATCGCCACCGGCAGTTCGAACTCCGACCCGGCGATCGGCACCGGCGATCGTCGGCCCGAGTCGTCCGGTTCGCCCAGCTCCATCCGGATGCATCGCACCGCCGTCAGGCGTCCCTCGTCATCACCAAGAAACGCAACCGGATTGGCCAGGGTCAAGAGGTCGATTCCCTCTTGCTTGGCGTGGCGGACCTCCTCGACCCGGGCGGGCATCTCGGCCTCGGTCCGGCGATAAATCAAGGTGCTGGTCCGGGCTCCCAGGCGGGCAGCCGTGCGGACGGCGTCCATCGCCGTGTTGCCGCCGCCGATGACGGCGATGTCCTGCCCCCGGCAGTCGAAGACCGGCTCGTCGAAATTCGGGAAGTCGTTGGCATGCATCAGGTTGACGCGCGTCAGGAACTCGTTGGCCGAGTAAACCCCCGACAGATGCTCTCCGGGAAGGTCCATGAACTTCGGCAAGCCCGCGCCCGTGGCGACCAGCACGGCATCGTAGCCGTCCTCGGTCATGAGTTCGTCGATCGTCACCGTCTTGCCGACGACGACATTGGTCTGGAACTCGACCCCCATTTGCCCAAGTGTGTTGACCTCTTGCCGGACGATTTCCTTCGGCAAGCGGAACTCGGGGATCCCATACATCAAGACGCCGCCGATCTCATGCAGCGCCTCGAAGACGGTGACCGCGTGCCCCCAACGAACAAGATCGCCCGCGGCGCTTAACCCTGCCGGGCCGGAACCGATGATCGCCACCCGCTTGCCGGTCGGGGGAGCGATCTCCGGCAGGCCAACCATGCCATGCTCGCGCTCGTAGTCGGCCACAAACCGTTCGAGGTAGCCCACCCCCAGCGGCTCGAACTTCTTGCCGAGGATACAGCACCCCTCGCACTGCGTTTCCTGAGGACAAACGCGCCCGGTGATCGCCGGCAGCACGTTGTCCTCTCGGATCTTGCTGGCCGCACCGAGGTAGTCGCCCGCCGAAATCAGCTCGACGAAGTCGCGAATCTTCACGCCGACCGGGCAGCCCGCCACGCAGGCCGGCTTGGCGCATTCGAGACATCGCAACGCTTCGGTCGTGGCGCCAAGGACGGTAAGCCCCTGGTTCACCTCGGCGAAATTGTGTCGGCGGAGCTCGGCCTCCTGCTCGGGCATCGCCTGGCGAGGAATTTTCGTCCGTTCCTTGGGTGGCAGGGTGTTGCGACTCATCGGGAAGCCACCTCCGCCATGCTCTCATCACGATGAGACTGGTCGAGCCGGCACGAGTGGCGAACCGCATCCAGCGCGGCCTTCGGGTTCGCCTGGAAGGCCTTCAGCGATTGCGCCTCGCACGCCGAGTAGGTTCGATTGCGCCGGGCGAGCACGTCGAAGTCAACAATGTGGGCGTCGAACTCCGGCCCGTCCACGCAGGCGAAGCGCGTCCCGTCCTTCGTGGCCACGCGGCAGCCGCCACACATCCCGGTGCCATCGACCATCAATGAGTTCAGGCTGACGATCGTTCGAATGCCCGAGGGGCGGGTCATCTCGGCAACGGCCTGCATCATCCGGACCGGACCAATCGCCAGCACCAGGTCGATCCGACTACCTCGCATGATCCGTTCGCAAAGGGGGTCAACCACCACCCCTTTGCGGCCGTAGCTGCCGTCGTCGGTGACAATCTCCAGCTCGTCGGCGATCGCTTGGAGTTCCGGTTCGAGCAGAACGAGTTCCTTCGTCCTGGCCCCGACGATCGCTACCACGCGGTTGCCGGCCTCTTTCATCGCCCTGGCCGTCGGCCAGGCGATCGCGGTTCCGACCCCGCCGCCAATGACCACGACGGTCCCGTACGTCCGCACATCCGACGGCTCACCGAGCGGCCCGACGAGGTCAAGCACGGAGTCGCCGGCTTCGAGCAGGTTCATCAAGCGAGTCGTCTTGCCGACCCCTTGCACAATCAGGGTAATTGTACCTCGATCGGCATCGCCGTCGGCGATCGTCAAGGGAATCCGTTCGCCTCGCTCGTGCAGACGAACGATGACAAACTGCCCAGCTTTGCGTTTGCGGGCGACTCGGGGCGCCTCGATCACGAAACGTTTGATCTCAGGCGCGAGAAATTCAGCCTCGAGAATCGGAAACATGATCGTCTACCGGACGGGGTGAACGTGGCCGAAGAACCGTTACCCGTCGACTCGCGACGGGCAATTGCCCCGCCCTGAGGCTCGGATTGGACCGGCGTAGCACCCCCTCTTGAGGCGCAGCCCGTTCCACCATCGTAGCAACACGTGTCGCGGCTGAACAGGGGAACCCGCCGACTCGCCCTCGCCGATTGCGCCGATTGTGTCAATACGTCTCGATCAGCAGCCGCCCCGAGTCTTGCAACACGCGCCGGAAATCAGCCCAGGAAATCCCGTCACGATCGGCTCGATGCTGGAGCACCCGCTCAATGTGGTCCTCCATCCCCTTGATCCCGCAGATGAACAGGAACGTCTCCTCCCGATCCAGCAAGGCCCAAACCTCCTCGATCTGCTCCTCCATGCGATGATGAACGTACATCCGCGCTCCGCCTCGGGCGTTTTCTTCGCGGCTCAGGGCGTAGTGGACCCGGAAGTTGGGGTGATCCTGCTGGTAAGCGTTGAATTCCTGACGATAGAGGCATTCCCCGGCCCCTCGGGCCCCCTCAAAGAGCCGGACCTGGCCTTGCCAGTCCGTTCGCTCAACAAACACGTGGCGCAGGAATCCGCGAAACGGAGACACTCCGGTCCCGGTCGCCGCCAGAATCAGGTTCGATCGCGGATCGTCGGGCAACACAAAACTCTTTCCAAACGGCCCGGTGACAGCAATCTCGTCTCCGGGCTGAGCGCCGCAAAGAAAATCAGAGGAAGGACTTCGGCGCAGCTCGCCGGTTTCCGGGTCTACGACTTCCACCCGCTTGACACAAATCGCCACCAGGCCCGGCTGTCCCGCTTCTCCCCCTCGTCCCGAGGCAATCGAGTAGAACCGCACGGTGCTGGCGTGGCCGCGGTCCTCGACGCCGGGAATGATGATCCCAAGGCTTTGTCCCTCGCGGTACTCGTAATCGAGCCCCGAGAGATCAAGCACCAGATGCCGGATCTCGGTCGTCCCATCGGGAGTCAGTCGAACGTTCGAAACCACCCGCGCGATCCCCGGATCGTCGGTCTGATAGCGAGGGGCAGGAATGTCGAGCGGAGGGTCGGGGGCGTTTCGAGGCATGAGTCGTTCGGGTTCGGTTCGATCGGGTCTGGAATCGTTCGATGGAGCATGGGCGAGGGCCGTACGCCGTCAGCCCACCACGCTTATCTTGGACCCGCAAGCACAGAGGGTCAACGCAATCAACCCACCCGATTCATAAATCCGGCTCGGTGCCGACTGGCGATCTGTTGAACACTCGGTACCATGACACGAGCCGGATCGGGGCGATTGACCGTCCCGGATCGAGGGCCGGCGGCTCCCGGGCGATCGGAGTTCGTTCCGAGGGTCGAAGCCGTCCCCCCTTCGCTACCAACGCCAACGCCAATTGGGGAGTGATCCTGATGCGCGGACTGAAACCAAGCCTCGCCCTGGGCACAATCGGGGTCATCAGCCTCGCCCTCTGGGCCGGAGCCGCCGCCGACCGGCCCGGAGCCGCCATGGCCGACGCCGCAACGCGGTTTCTGAACGCGCTCGACGACCCGAAGCGCGACCTGGCCACCTTCACGTTTGACGACCCCGAACGCCTCAACTGGCACTTCATTCCCCGAGAACGCGAAGGCCTGCCCGTCAAGCAAATGACCCCCGAGGAACGCACCCTCGCCATGGGACTGCTTGCCACCGGCCTTAGCGCCGAGGGAACGCTCAAGGCCACCACCATCATGAGCCTGGAGCAGATTCTCCACGAAATGGAGAACAACGCCCCCCACCGCGACCCCGAGCTCTATTTCTTCAGCGTCTTCGGCGAACCCTCGAACCAGGGGCGATGGGGATGGCGGGTCGAGGGACACCACCTCTCCCTGAACTTCACCATCCAGGACGGCTCGATTATCTCGGCCACCCCCGCCTTCTTCGGCGCGAATCCGGCCGAGGTCCGACAGGGCTCCCGCGAAGGGCTCCGTGCCCTGGCCGAGATCGAAGACCGTGCCCTTCGCTTGGTCCAGGCCCTGAGCGACGAGCAAAAGGCAACGGCCATCATCTCCGAGACCGTCCCCGACGACGTTCGATCCGCCAACGACCCGCAACCGCCGACCGACGAGCCGATCGGCCTCTCCTACGCTGAGATGACGGAAGCCCAGCGCGACATGCTCCGTACCCTCGTCGAAGCCTACGCTCTCGACATGCCCGCCCGAGTCGCCGAGGCCTGGTTGACCGAGATCCGAGACGCCGGCCCCGAAAACGTCGCCTTCGCCTGGTTCGGCGCCACCGAGCGCAACCAAAGGCACGGCTACCGCGTTCAAGGCCCCACGTTCCTGATCGAATTCAACAACACCCAGAACAACGCCAACCACATTCACAGCTTCTGGCGGAGCATGCTCGGCGACTTCGGCGAACCGATCGCCGCCGCCGCCGAATAACCCTCGACCATCGGTTCTCAGGTTCATCCCATGCCTCGATCGGATGGGCGTGATCGCCCAGCCCCCCCTGCTCCTTCCGAAGGCCCAGGGGGGGCTGGCCTTCGCAATCCGTCCTCTCCGATCGAGCGGTTCGAGCATCGGGGGCCGCAGGTCGACGCAGCCCCCCCTTTCCCTCCACAATCGGCCCCCGTAACGCGGGAACGGCTCGGACCCGAGTTCCAGGCGGGTTTGAGTGCAGCTTCTGATCCCCTCCTTGCCCTCAACACTCAGAGCAGATCACGGGGTCCCCGGCACGTCCCCCGTTCTCGACCTCGGAATTCCAGTTCCTGCTCCTGCCTGCGTGGCAGAGTCCAAGCGACCATGGATTCATAGGCACGCGTTGATTTTTGGGAACATGGGTCCTCCTCACCGACCTTGTGCGTAGAAGACATGCCATGAGCAAGGAGGAGACCGACGAGACGCTCGGCCGTCACCACGCTCAACGCGTTTCGCTCCATCCGGCCCTCCGGTGGTTGCTGCTCCCCTTGATCTTGTTCGGGCTTGCTCTGCTCTGGCGAAGCTTGCCCGTCTCGGACTGGGTCGAGCTGCGCCTGCTGCCGGCGATTGATCGGGCCGGCTGGTGGGGCTATCTCGTCTTCGTGGCCGTCTACGTGTCGGCCGTGGTCGTGATGGCGCCGGGCACGGTCCTGACACTGGCCGGCGGCTACCTGTACGGTCCGTTGCTCGGCGCGGGGCTGGCCCTGTTCTCGGCCGTGACGGGGGCGTCGGTCGCCTTCCTCGTCTCGCGTCGGTTCGCCCGCCAGGCGATCCGACGCCGGATCGAAGCCGACCGCCGCTTCCGATCCCTCGACCGGGCGGTGGCCCAGCGGGGGGCCTGGGTGGTCCTCTTGCTCAGGCTCTCTCCGGCCGTTCCGTTCAATGTGTTGAATTACGCGTTAGGATTAACAGGTGTTCGCTTTACGACCTATGTGCTGTACAGCCTCGTCGGGATGGCTCCGGGCACCGTCGTCATCGCCTTCATCGGTGCCTCGGCCAGCGACACTCGGCCGGCCAATCTCGGCTGGGGCTGGTGGGCCATCCTTCTGCTCTCCGCGCTCCTGACAGCGACGGTTCTTGCCGTGATCGCAACCCGGGCGCTGGCCCTGGCCAGTGCGGAAGCCGGCAACGACTCCCCCTTGAATCCCCCGACCGACCCTCCCCGATCCCCCTGAATCCCCCTCTCCTACCCTCGGGAGTGCTGCCCTGATGAACCAGGCAATTGAGATCCCTCACTGGTCACCGCAGGATCTGAAAGAACATCTCGATGCCGGACTGCCCCTGGTCTTGCTCGATGTCCGCGAGGACCTGGAACGCCACTGCTGCGCCATCGACGCCCCCTCAAGCGTGCTTGATATTCATGTGCCGATTGGCGAGATTTCCGGCCGCTTTGATCTGCTTCGCCGGTGCCTCGGCGATCGTCCGCTGGTGATCTACTGCCATCATGGTGTCCGATCGCTCGCCACCGCTCGCTGGCTCGCCAGCCAGGGCCTTGCAGACGTCATTAACCTTGAGGGCGGGATCGACGCCTGGTCACAGATCATCGACCCCTCGGTTCCACGCTATTGAGTTCGAAGGACGATTCCGCAGGCGTTCCCTCCGCACTCCCCCCAAAGGATTCCAGATCGGGGTCCGGCCTCCGATCGGTCCCGACCGCCTTCTCCCTCAGATGACGGGCCAGCGCGATTCCAGGACCCACTGCGTCGCCGCTCGGACCAACTCGGCCCCATTGCGCAGGCCCAGCTTGATCTTGATCCGCTGCCGATAGGTGTCGATCGTGTGCACGCTCAGGTGCAAACGCTCAGCGACCTCCGAGGTCGTCAACCCCGAACCGATGAGCCGCAACACATCCAGTTCGCGGTCAGAAAGCGTGGCCTCGGGCGAGGGGATCTCGGTGCTGATCTCGCCGTGGCTGCTCCCGCTCCCGACCACTCGACGCAACATCTGATGGGCGGCGGTCTCACTCAGGAAAATCTCGCCGGCCAGAACGCGCCGGATGGCCTCGATAATCCGCCCCGTCGCCGCTTGCTTGGTGATGTACCCCATCGCTCCGGCTCGAAGGGCCCGCTCGGCATACAGCGACTCGGGATACATCGACCAGACCAGCGACTTCACCGGCGGATGCCGACTCCTCAGGCGTCGGATCAGATCGAGGCCGCTCTCGGCTCCGAGCGCGATGTCCACCACCGCCACGTCCGGATTCGTCGCCTCGATCTCGGACAGCGCGCCGCTCAGATCGGCCGCCTCGCCACAGACGACCAGATCAGGGCATCGGGCAATTCGAAAGCCCAGCCCCTCCCGAACCGCCGGATGATCGTCAACAATCAAGACTCGGGCAGGAACGTCCGAGGCGTCACTCCAGATCGGCTCGCACTCCATGATCATTCCTCCCTTGAACCGAGCAAACGACCCTGGTTCCGCGTCCTTCGCATGCTTCGATCTGCAACCGTGCCCCGATCAACTCCGCCCGGTTCCGCATGAACTGCAATCCCATGCCTTCACCGTGTTGCTCTCCCGGATTCCAAAGGCCAGGGCCATCATCACGAATCTCCAGCCGCACCTGATCCTTCTCCTGGGTTAACTGAAGCACAATCCGCCGAGCCTGAGCGTGACGAACCGCGTTGGCCACCGCCTCCTGAGCAATCCGGTACAACTGTGTGGCCGTCTGATTGTTCTCCAACCGCACCGGTTCCCGGCATTCAAACTGACAGGTCAGTTCATGATTCGCCCCGATCCGCGCTGCCAGGTCGTTCAGGGCAGACATCAGCCCCTCGGCATCCACCTCGACCGGCATCAGGCCCCGGCTCAGGTTTCGCATCCCTTCCTGAACGCGCCGTAGTCCTTCACTCACCCGATGCACCAGCTCGATCTCAGGTGAGTGACTTTCCTCCATCGCCTCAACAAGCGACTCGACCATCAGCGCCAGCCCGGTCAATTCCTGGCCCACGTCGTCGTGCAGGTCCTGTCCAATCCGCCGCTGCTCCTGCTCGGCAATCGTCAGTAATTGCTCCTGCATCGCTCGGTGCTCGGTCAAATCGCGAATGATCACCGAGTACAGGTCGAGTTCATCAACCTTGCTGATCGACAGCTCGACCGGCACGCTGCTGCCGTCCTTGCACTCGATCACCACCAGAGGCACCCGACCAAGCAGTCGCCCCGGCTCCACCGGCCGGAGATGCTCCTGGCCCCCTTCATGCACCGCCCAGGAAAGTGATGGCATCAACATCGAAATACTGTTCCCGATGACTTCCGCGCGGCTGTATCCGGAGATTTGCTCGGCCGCGGCATTAAACGCATCAACAACCCCTGCGGAATTCATCGACAGGATCCCCTCTGCGGCCGTCTCGATGACCGTGCGGAGCCGGTACTCACTCTCGTGAAGCGCCAGCTCCACCTCCTTTTGCTCCGTAATATCCACATGCGAGATAATCGTTCCTCCATGATTCGTCCGCAGCGGAGCCGCCAGCATCAAGAACCACCGGTTCTTCTCGGCACCGTGGCATCCCGCTTCCAGCGTAAACGACTCGCGACGACCCGCCAGCACATCCTCAATGCCCGCCAGTGCCTCGGCCCCTCCGGCATCCCCGTCCTTCGCGGCCCTCCGACAGACCTCCAGGTAATTCGCCCCCAACCCACACCGTTTCAGATCGCCGCCATTCTCACGGGCAAACTGATTCCAACGCCGATTGACCGCAACGATCACTCCTTCTTCATTCAGAATACAAATATGTGCCGGAAATGCTTCGAGCACAGCTCGAACCACCTCATTCATCGCATCCAGAGATTCGTCTGCATCACGACGAGCCACAGAACACCTCCCGCACTCCGTGGCCTGGCAACCCCTCACCAGTCACTCACACACCCCACACGCCCACCCTCCACCATACCCATCCGAACCGCTGCGCCCAGCAACTTCAGCCACCGTTGTCGGGGAATTCACCACAGCCAGTTCATGATTCTCCCGATTGCACCACCCTGCGTCTTGCCATACCGTTGACATTGGAGGAGAACGCCAGACCATGTGTTGGCGACTCGCATGGACGTGCGACTACCTTTTATATCTTCATAACTTTTTAACTAGGCAAAATCCATGTCCGTTCATCTGCTCCTCGCCGAGTCCGACCCCACGCTCCGTTCGGATCTGGCAGACTATTTTTTGTCGCTCGGATTCCAGGTGGAAACCGCCAACGACGGTCTGGAGTGCCTGGATCGCTTGCGATCTTTCCGGCCCGAGGTCCTCGTGATCGACGCCGATCTTGCCTGGGGCGGTGGAGATGGTGTGCTTCGCCTGATCCAGGAAGGTCAATCGCTGATGCCCCCGGCCGTCGTGGCAATCGGTCAAGAACGGTCGAAGGCGCTGGCCGACCGCCTCGGACTTTCCCCCATCGTTTGCCTGAGTAAACCGGTTCATCCCAGCTCGCTGGTCATTCGCATCGCCACTCAGTTGTTCTCGACGGTTCGGTCTCCTCTGCCTACGGTGGCGTGTTCGTAATCGCGTTCGCGCCTCGCCGCGATCAGGAAGTCCGGGCCGCTGTCGTGTGTGTCCTCGCTGGCGAACACACCCATGCCCCGCTCGACGTCCCGACGGGATTTCCCCAGGCATCCGTCAGTGCCGCGCCGTTCCAGCCGTTCCTCGTCATGGTGTTCGAGGTGGATGGAGAAGGAAGGTGCCCTGTGTCCGCATCCTCCTGGCGTTGCCTGCGCACCACGAAGGACTCCCCCAATGATCGCGGGAACCCTCGAGATTTTGGTTGTTGAAGATGATGTCGATGCCCGGGAAACGCTCCACGATCTCCTGGAGCAGGACGGTTTTCGCGTCACCCTCGCCGGCTCGATCGCCGAGATCAACGCCCTGGGGCCTGACGAGTGGAGTCACTTTGATATCGCCCTGCTCGACCGTCGATTCCCCGACGGCACCATCGATGTTCTGCTGCCCCGCCTCCGACTGCTGGCTCCCCACTGCGCCATCATTCTGCTCACCGCGTCGTGTGAACACGAAGGGCTGCTGGCCGCCCTCCGGGTTGGGGTCGTCGACTATCTGACGAAACCGCTTGAAGCCGACGCCCTGCGCGCCAGTCTTCAGCGAATCGCTCGGCTTCGAGAGGCCGAACAGCGCGCCCAGGCCGCCGAGCAACTAGCCTCGCTCGGGCAAATGCTGGTCGTTCTGGCCCATGAAGGACGCAACGCCCTGAACCGCACCAAGATCGCCCTTCAACTGGCAAAGCTCACCTGCGACGGCGACCCCGATCTGGCTCCCGTCCTCGAAACCGGCCTCGCCGGCTGCCGCGACCTGGAGCGGCTGTTCGGCGACCTCCGCAGCCAGGCCGGTCCCCTTCAGCTTGATCTCCGCCCCTGCGACCTCTACCGCGTCGCCCGAGACGCCTGGAACGATCTCGAAGCCCGCCGAGAGGGCCGCTCGGCTCGGCTCATTCTTCAGGGGGCCCCCGAAGCTCGAGATTGCCTGGCCGATTCCTTTCGGATGAAGCAGGTCTTTCGCAACCTGTTCGAGAACTCGCTCCACTGCGGCACCGATCCGGTCGAAATCCGGGTTCAATGCCAGGCCATCACCCCCGAGGGAAAACCGGCGCTTTGGATCACCGTGCGGGACAACGGCCCCGGCTTCTCCCCCCAGATCCGTCGCCAGGCATTCAAACCCTTCTTCACCACCCGCCACGAGGGTTCGGGCCTGGGACTGTCAATCACCCGGCGGATCATCGAAGCCCACGGCGGCTGGATCACCCTGACCAACGCCTCCCCCGGCGCAGAGGTCCTCATCCTGCTTCCCATGGGCGGCCCCGACCCTGCACTCTCGATTCTCGAAACCGCAACCGCGCTCGCCCCCAACCCGACGCCTCTCGACCCTTCCGAGCCCCTCTCCCCAGAGGCTCCCGGACACCCCCCGTCGTCCAATCTTCACAACTACCTCACACCGGCATCCCTCTGCTCATCCCGCATCCGTCAATCCCACTCCGAATCAGGCTCCGTCGAATAAGAAATTCAGGACGATGCGGAATTGCGACCCGGGATCAACGGGTTTATCTTCACTGTGGTGTGATTCTTCTGAATGTGTGCGACAGTGAAGTTGCACGCCCATCCAAGGTCCCTTCGAGATGGGTCGGTGCCGATGAATGATCTGACCCGGATCCTTCTGGCGATCGAGCGGGGAGACCCTCTCGCCTCCGAGCAACTGCTCCCTCTCGTCTACGACGAACTCCGCACACTCGCCGCCGCGCAACTGGCCCGTGAACGCCCCGGGCAAACCCTTCAGGCCACCGCCCTGGTACACGAGGCCTATCTCCGACTCATCGGACCTTCCTCACCGAGCAACTGGGACGGTCGGGGCCACTTTTATAAGGCCGCCGCCGAAGCCATGCGCCGCATCCTCGTCGATCGCTACCGCCGCAAGCGCCGTCTCCGGCACGGCGGCACCCACCAGCGAATTGATTTCGAGGCCACCATCGATTCCCTCCCGTCGTCCGAGCCCGACCTGGTCGCCCTCAACGATGCGCTCGATGTACTTGCCCAGCACGACGCGACCTCGGCCGAGGTCGTGAAGCTCCGCTATTTTGCCGGTCTCTCGATCGCCGAGATTGCCGAGGTCCTCGACATCGCTCCCCGGACCGTCGACCGCCACTGGGCCTATGCGCGGGCCTGGCTTCACCATGAACTGACCGAGGAGTGACACACCAGCCGGAACAATTTTTTTCGAAATCTTGGCGTGATCTCCCCTCAAGAATCGCATGAACTCTCAGGCGGATGGTCCGCCTGCTTTGGCTCGGGAGTGCTGTGATGACGAGTGAGCGCACCATCTTCATGGAAGCCCTCGACTTCGAGGACCCCGCCGCCCAGCTCGTGTTCCTCGACCGGGCCTGCAACGGCAACCCCGAGCTGAGGGCCAGGATCGACGCCCTGCTCCAGTCGCATCGCCACGCCGGCAACTTCCTGAACGGGCAGCCCGCCGACCTGATCTCGACCGAGCCGAGCGGCCTTGTGACCGAACCTTCGATCGAGGCCACCGGCACGGTCATCGGCCCTTACACGCTCCTGGAGCCGATCGGCGAAGGGGGGATGGGCACCGTCTACATGGCCGATCAGCAAACGCCGGTCCGCCGCCGCGTCGCCCTGAAAGTCATCAAGCCAGGGATGGATACCCGGCAGGTCATCGCCCGCTTCGAGGCCGAACGCCAGGCGCTGGCGATGATGGACCACCCGAACATCGCTCGCGTGCTCGACGCCGGCACCACCGAACTTGGCCGCCCCTACTTCGTCATGGAGCTGGTTCGGGGCATTCCGATCACCGAGTTCTGTGACCACAATCGTCTCGGTATCCGAGCACGCCTCGACCTGTTCATACGAGTCTGTCAGGCAGTGCAACACGCCCATCAAAAAGGGATCATTCACCGCGATCTGAAGCCGTCAAACATTCTGGTCACCCTCCACGACGGCGAGCCAGTCCCCAAGGTCATCGACTTTGGCATCGCCAAGGCCACCGGCCAGAGCCTCACCGACAAGACCCTGTTCACCGGCTTCGCCCAGCTCGTCGGCACCCCTCAGTACATGAGTCCCGAGCAGGCCGAGCTCTCCGGCCTCGACATCGACACCCGAAGCGACATCTACAGCCTCGGCGTTCTTCTCTACGAACTTCTGACCGGCTCGACCCCAATCCAGCGCGAGGAATTCCAGCGGGCCGCGCTCGACCAGATTCGACACCTGATCCACGATCGAGACCCCGTCACGCCCAGCAGCCGCCTCAACGGTCTCGGGAAAACGCTGACCACCGTCTCAGCCTCCCGAGGGGCCGACCCTCACCGCATTCTCATCGCTGTCCGGGGCGACCTCGACTGGATCGTCATGAAGTGCCTGGAAAAGAAACGCGACCGCCGCTACGCGACCGCCAACGCCCTCGTCGCCGACCTCCGCCGACACCTTGACAACGAACCCGTGCTCGCCCGGCCCCCTTCGGCCTCCTACCAATTCCACAAGTTCGCTGCCCGCAACCGAGCCATCCTCACCTCCTCGGTCCTCATCGTCCTGATCCTCGTCGTGGCCACGGTCCTGAGCCTGCTCCAGGCCCACCGCGCCACCCGAGCCGAGGCCCAGGCCGCCGCCAGCGCCGAGGAAACCGGCCTGGTCGTCGAGTACCTCGTCAACGACGTCTTCGGTGCTGCCGCTCCCGAGCGGCTCCAGGGTAAGACTCCCACACTTCAAGACATCTTTGTCGCCGGAGAGGCGGCCATCCCCGCGCGGTTCGGCCACCGGCCAACCGCCGAGGCCGCCGCCCGGATCGCCCTCGGTCGGGCCTACTACGACCTCGGCCGCTACGAGGACGCCGCCCCTCAGTTTCGGCTCGCCGCCGCCCTGCGAGCCAAGCATCTCGGCCCCGACCACCCTCAAACCCTCACCGCCGAGGCAATGGTCGTCCGCGCACTGTGTCCCGACGCGCTGGGACTCGTCGCCATCCCCGAGGAAGCCGAACCGATCGCCCGTCGAGTGCTGGAAACCCGCCGCCGCGTCCTCGGCCCGAACCACCCCCAGACCCTCGCTTCGATGACCACCCTCGGGCACGTCCTCCTGGTCAAGTTCAACAAAGCGTTGCTTGAACGATTCAGAAAAGCTCCAAACCTCAGTCTGTCCGATGAGGTCCTTCGCACGCTGGGGACAGTCCCCATGGGGGAAGCGCAAACCCTGCTCGAAGATGCTCATCAGGGCCAGACTCGACTTCTCGGCCCCAACCACCCGGAGACGTTGGAGACGCTTCACGTCCTCGGACGGGTTCTGTATTGCAAGGCAGATCATGTCAACTCAGAGCGTGTCCTCCGACAGGCCGTCGCCGGACGCGATCGCGTCCTCGGTGCCGATCATCCCGCAACCCTCGCCACCCGCAAGTTCCTCGCAACCACTCTCCAGCGACGCCAACAAAACGAAGAGGCGATCCTCCTGTACGCACAGGTTGCCGAAGCCCATCGCCGCCTCTTCGGATCGACCCACATTCAGACCAGCAGCGCCCTGAATCACTACCTGGTTACCTGCCGGGCACTCGGTCAATTCGAGACCATCCGCGAGGTTTCCGAGCGATGGCTCCGAGATCTTCTGGCGACTCCCATCCCCCCTGACACCTATCAGCAATCCCGACGTTGTGTACGGCTCGAACACCTGGCCATCTACCTCGCCACCCTTCCTCCCTCGGTTCCCTTTGACTCCGACCTGGCAACCCGAGCAGCTCAGGAGGCGGTGACGCTTCTGGGAAGCCCCAGGGCCTGGTGCGTGCTCGGCCTGGTCCTCCACCGCACCGGTCATTTTGAAGCCGCCCTCCAGGCCATCCAGGCTGCAGGGGATCACCCCGACTTCAACGGCGGCTTCGGATTCTACTGGTGTGCCCTTGCTCAATTACAACTCCACGCAGGCGACTTCGAAGCCGCTCGTGCCAGCTATGAACGCTCGCTCCTGGACGAGGGTGAGCCTTGGCTTGCCGAACTCCAGGTTCTCAAGGATGAGATCGCTGCGCGACTTGTTGAAGTCAACTCACCTGCCTCGACTCATCGGCCAACCGCTCCGTCCCCAAACCCCGACGACCTGAGCATTCAGTCTCGGCAGCTCACACGAAAACCTCCCTGTTTCTCGCCTTCGAGATCCGCGACCAGTTCCTCGACGGTCAGGATTGGGAGCATTGGGAGGTGTCCACGAACGACGAGGCCGTCTCCGAACAAACAACCTCTTTCACCCTCTGGAATGAAGGAGAACGACGTCCTGTATCCTTTTACATCAACGGTGAGGACTTCTGGCTCGTCGGCCTGAAATTGACCGAGGGACCCTAGTTCATCGAGAAAACCTGTAACCTTTTGCTCGTTTCGGTCAGATCTCTCTTAAGCGGATAGGAATCTGCCGGCGTGTGGACCGGCGCCGCTTAGAATCGACCCGCACCCTGATCTCCACGGAACAGGCAAACCCTCGGGTTGGGCCGCTCCCCCCAACCCCGGACGTCGAACCTGCGCGCCGATCCTGGCGGGCAACCCGTGTTGGTTTGTGAATCGATGTGACCCATGAGAGAGGTACGGTGTTGTGACGATTTCCTATCTGATTCCGTCGTTCGTCCAGTCCGCTATCCTCGCCCGAGTGACTCAGTACACGGTCGGAACCGTCATGGGTCTGACCATGATCGCCTTCATCGCCAGCCGGGCCGGCTCATCGGCCGAGGTCGTCCTTCATGTCACGGAAGCGAATGTCGAGGTTTCCGTCGGCAGCCACACCCTCCGAATCGTCGATCGCTCTTATGAACCAATCATCTTCCACCTTGCTCCCGGCCCGTATGAGCTGGTCATGACCCGAGCCGACCAGGTTCTCTATCGCGAGGCGTTCCAGCTTCGATCCGGAGAAACGTGCGTCCTCACCGCCTACGACGCCAATCGCTTCGGCTCTGATCCTTCTCCCCCCTGACCGCCAGGAGGTCCCGACTCACCCGGATGGACCGAGGTTCGACCGACCGGCACAAACGGGCCTGACCGATGTCTCAGCATTTCGATCTCGCCCGTTGCCGTTCAGGTCGACTCCCCCCCATCTCGGTGTGTGTGTGTGCGTTGTGTACCGTCTGTGACGACTGTTGGCTCGAATGTGATCCCCTTTGGAACGGCTGTGTGTAGGTTTCTGATGAGGTTGGCGCGGGCCCCATCCCGCGCCAACCTCATCACTCAATCCAGGCCCCTCGGCCTTGAGTTACTGTCCCGGAGCCGTCACCGACGCCCCGTTCTGCTTCGGTCCCAGTGCCAGGAGATACGGCACCGCCGACTCGGCCCACCGATCCGGCGAAAGATAATTCCCGGCCGAGTCGCCAAACGTCGAGCGAAGCATCTCCGTATCAATCACCCCCGGATTGAACGCCACTGCCGCCATGCCGTCGGGCAGCTCCTGCGCCATCGCCTGCGACAAGCCCTCCACCGCGAATTTGGTCGCACAGTACGGTGCCACCTCGGCCGAGGTCGATCGACCCCAGTACGAGCTGAAGGTGACGAACACCCCCGTCCCCCTGGCGACCATTGCCGGGGCGAAGGCACGAATCACATTTGCAACCCCTTTGATGTTAACATCAATAACCTTATCGAACTCCTCCGCCGGCACCTCCCAGAGCGGCGCATTCCGATTGATCAAGGCCGCATTGTTGATGAGAAGATCGGGCGCGCCGAACGTCTCGATCAGCGTCGCGGCCCAGGCGTTCACGGCGTCCTGATCGCTCACGTCCACCACCGCGAAGTGATGCGGAGGGCCGAACGTCTCCGACAGCTCCGCCACGCGATCGGCCGATCGCCCGCATCCGGCCACCGCATGTCCCCGCGTCTTGAAGCCCTCGGCCATGGCCCGGCCCAGCCCTCGGGTGGCTCCGGTCAGAACGATCCGTTTCGATTGCGGCTCCGGCACGATGCCGCCTCCCTTGGTCCGTTGAAACCCTCACGATGGGCAGCCATTCTCGGCGCTCCGCATCCCGTCGCAAAGCCCGCTGCCCTTCCCGACCGTTGATTCTCTCCCCAATCGCATCCCTCGGAAACCCACCTGTTCGAGTGGCGCCCAACCTTCCGGCTCCCAAATTCGTATCCACAAACGGGGGCGTTTCCGGTTTGATGTCCCCGACCAACCATCGCCCCGGGACTCGCCGCTCCCGGACTCGCCTTGAACCGCCACGGAGGGGCCGGCCGATCGACCGGCAAGGGGATCTCGAATGTCGCAGCCGACCGCCGCCGAACCCACCTCCCGAACCGTCCCGGCGGCCCCCTCGGCCGAGCCGAAACCCGGCCTCCATCCCGCCTTGCTCGGGGCGGTCTCCGGCCTCCTGCTGGCCCTCGCCTTCGAACCAACCGGGGCCTGGTGGCTTGCCTGGGTCGCCCTCGTCCCCTTCCTTCGGCTCGTTCGATCCGAGCGGCCGGCCCGATCGGTCTTCCTCGGCTCCTGGGTCGGCGGCCTGGTCTTCTGGCTCATCGCCGTCGAGTGGGTCCGTGCCTCCGACCCCTCGGCCTGGCCCGGCTGGCTCGCCCTGGCCCTGGTCCTCTCTCTCTGGTGGCCGGTCGCGCTGGGCCTCATGCGGCTGATGGTCCGCCGGCTCGGCGTTCCCTTGATGATCGCCGCCCCCGCCGCCTGGATTGCGGTCGAATTCGTCCGCGGCCTCTACCCGCTTAACGGCTTCCAGTGGTTCTTCCTCAGCCACAGCACCGCCTCACTCACCCCCTTGATTCAGGTCGCCGACCTCACCGGCGCCTGGGGACTGAGTCTCCTGGTCATGCTCGTCAACGCCTGGCTGGCGGAACTCATCGAGCGTCCCCGATGGATTCAAACCCCTTCGGGTCGCCGCCCTGCACGCGGTCAGGTCATCCGCACCGCCCTCGTCGTCGTCGCCCTGGCCAGTAGCCTCATCTACGGCGCCGTCCGCTTGTCTCAGGCCGAATTTCAGCCCGGCCCGAAGGTCGCCCTCATCCAGTCTGACATCCCCCAGATCTTCGGCGGCGGGCCCGACCCGGCCGAGGTCCTCGCCCGCTTCGGCCGACTCGTCGATCAGGCCGCGACCGAGCAGCCCAACCTGATCGTCTTGCCCGAAACCATGTTCCCGTACGGTTGGATCGCCATTGATCCCGACCTCCCCCGCGCCGAATACGAGGCCCAGCTCGACCGCTACTCCCCCGGCTCCGACCCCGACCACTGGTCCCACGTCGGCGGCGAGGTCCGCGACATGCTCCACCGCTGGACCGATCGCATCAACACACCCATGATCGTCGGCATCAATTCCTATTTCTTTCAGCCCGGCGGCCTTGCCCGCTACAACACCGCGCTCTTGCTCCAACCCCAAACCACCGAGACGCAGACCTACCACAAGCTGCACCTCGTCCCCTTCGGCGAGTACATTCCCTGGGTCAAGACCATTCCCTGGGTCCTGGCGCTCACCCCCTTCAGCGCCGACCACATGCCCAGCCTCGATCCTGGCCCGAAGCCTTCAACCCTCAACCTCGGCCCCTGGCGCTTCGGCACGCCGATTTGCTTCGAAGACAGCGTTCCCCACGTCGCCCGGCGCCTTGCCGCCGCTCCCAACGGCCACCCGACCGACATCCTCCTGAACCTCTCCAACGACGGCTGGTTCCGCGGCACCGCCGCCCACCAGCTCCACCTGGCCAGCAGCATCCTCCGCGCCGTCGAGCTGAGGATGCCCGTCGCCCGGAGCGTCAACACCGGCACCTCCGCCCTCATCGACGGCAACGGCACCGTCCTCGCCGCGCTCGATCCCCCTGCCCGCGACGCCCTCCCGAACGCCGCCGAAGGGGTCCTCACCGTCGAAGTTCCCCTCGACAATCGCACCAGTCTCTATATGAAGACCGGCGACTGGCTCCCGATCGCCTGTCTCGGGCTATGCCTTGCCTCCCTCCCGATCGCCGCCGGCCGATCGCTCCTCACTCGCCGTCTCCACAATGCATGAGCACCCTTTCGTAGTAGACCTTCCATCCTAATATGATGCGTTGCTTCTTTGCCTTGGGTGGCCCCGGTTGCTCGCCAACCGGGGCGGCGCAGCCGCGAGAGGCGACGGGAGGCCGCCCCTGACCGCTCGTCGCTCCGCGACCCCGGTTGACGAGCAACCGGGGCCACCCAGCAAAACCCCACCCTTTTTGAGTGGAAAGTCTCGTAGGGTGCGTCTTCGCAGACTCGACGCACCCTCCATTTTCTCATGCCCACATTTATTCGCGAGACGATTGCCCGCAATCAGCCCTTGGCCTTCCAGTCCACGTTCGACAGCTTCGCCAGCGCCAGCATCAACGCATGAGTCCCGTTCCGGGCGTACCCCTGGGCAGCGACGGCCTGGTAAAGCTGCTCGGCCAGGGCCAGGCCCGGCATCGACAGGCCCATCCGGCGCGATTCGGCCAGGGCAATCCCCATATCCTTGATGAAGTGCTCGACGAAGAACCCTGGATCAAAGTTCCCCTTGATGATCCTCGGCCCCAGGTTGTTCAGGCTCCACGACCCCGCCGCCCCCGAGCCGACGCTCTGAAGCACCGTCTCCAGGTCCAGCCCCGCCTTGTAGCCGTAGAGCAACGCCTCGCAAACGCCGATCATCCCGGTCGAGATCAGGATCTGATTGACCATCTTCGTGTGCTGACCGGCCCCGGGCCCGCCTTGATGCACGATGGTCTTGCCCATGATCTCGAACAGGGGCTTCACCGTCGCCACTGCCCCGTCCTCGCCGCCGATCATGATCGACAGCCGAGCCTCCTTCGCCCCCACGTCGCCACCCGAGACGGGAGCGTCGATGGAGTGGACCCCCTTGGCCTTCGCCGCCTCGTAAATCTCCTCGGCCAGCTTCGGCTCGCTGGTCGTCATGTCGACGATGATGCTCCCCGGCTTCGCCCCGGCCAGCACCCCCGACTCGCCCAGAATCACCTCCCGAACGTCCTTCGGGTAGCCGACGATCGTGAAGATCACGTCCGAGGCCGCCGCCAGATCCTTCGGCGTGTTCGCCTCGGTCGCCCCCTTCGCCACCAGCGGAGCGACCTTGGCCTTCGTCCGGTTATAGACCGTCGCCGTGTAGCCGGCGTCGATCAGGTGCCCGCACATCGAAGCACCCATCACCCCCGTGCCAATCCAGCCAATCGTCGCCTTGCCCGGTGCGATCTCCAAAGCCATTGTTCTCGCCTCTCGCAGTCGCGTTGATGTCAAGATTCGTCGTCCACCCAACGGCCCGATACCCTACCAGACCCCGGCCCCGATCGGAAGCAACCCCACCGATCCCCCCATCCCCTGGCCCCTCCAAAATGAATTTCTCTCGATTTGTCTTGACGAGCGATCCGTTTCGACTAGAAACTATCAGTCAGACTGACGATCTACCATTCTGACGGTTTGCCGTGCTGAAGAATCCCCCGAGTGCAACGTCCAGCCATTCTGGGAAAGCCGGCGAACCTTTGGCGGTTTACGAGCCTCTTGCAATTCGGAGCGCGATGAATCATCGCCAGGAAGATTTGGGCCCGAATCAGGAGCCGTTGTCGCTGGACCCGAGGCAGACCCCGGCCCGAGAGCGGTACGGCTTTCTGCTTGCGATGGCCGCGCACCGGCTTCGATCGCGGTTCGAGGAAGAGCTGGAGCCCATGGGGGTGCAGCTCAAGCATGTCCAGGTCCTCGCCATGATCCACCACTTCGGCCCGGTGGCCCAGCAACGCCTGGGGGAATCCATCTGCATCGACCGCACCTCCATGGTGGGATTGTTGGATGAGATGGAGCACCGCGATCTGGTCCAGCGGCAGTCCGACCCGGTCGATCGTCGGGCCCACCGCGTCCATCTGACGGAATCGGGCCAGGAACTGTTCCGACGAGCGAATGACACCGTGGAAGCCGTGGAAGATGAGGTGCTCGGTCCGCTCTCGCCCGAGGAGCGAATGCAGCTCAAATCCATGCTCCAACGCATTGTCGATCCGGGCGCGTGGTCCGGGTTCGAGCACATTAATATCAAGGTCAGCGGCCGTGCTGGCGACGCGACGGGCCGATCCGACGCCTTGCCGAGCGGCGGCGAGGGACGATCCCGATGATGGCCAAGTTCTTCCGGAACGTGCTGCTGCCGGTCTTGCTCCTGGGTGCGGGGGTCGGCGCCTTTGCCGGTCTGGTCGCCTCCAAGGAGCCCCCCCAGCGCGTCGAACGCGGTCGGGAGCTGCCCCGGGTTGAGGTCGTGCCGACCGCCGATGCCTCGAGGACCGGCCTCGGCATTGAGGTGAACGGCACGATCATCCCCAAGCGCGAGGTCACCCTCTCGGCTGAGGTCGAAGGCCGCGTCGTCGAGCGCACCGAAGCCTGCTGGGCCGGTCGATCGGTCAAGGCCGGCGACTTGCTCCTGAAGCTCGACCCCCGGCCGCTCGAAATCCAGCGCGCCTCGTTCGAGGCCGAACTGGCCCAGGTGGCCGCCGACCTCGATCAGCTCGACATCGAGATCCAGAACACCGAGGAGCTGGTCACCCTGGCCGAGCAGGAAGTCGAGCTCCGACGCCGCGAGCAAGTCCGAGTCGAGCAGTTGATCGCCCGAAGCGCCTCGTCGGCCTCGGAACGGGATGCAGCCGACGCCCAGATGCTCACCGCCCGTCAGAATCTCCAGCGGTTGCAAAACGATCGGCGGACCTATGCCAGCCGACGAGCCCGGCTGGAAGCCCAGATGCGCCGGATCGAGGCCCAGCTCGATCAGGTGGCCTACGACCTGGAACGGGCCACGATCACCGCTCCCATTGACGGCCGAATCGTCGAGGTCCGGGTCGAACGCGACTCCTACGCCCGGCCAGGTGAGGTCCTCGTAACGATCGAGGACAGCGCCACGATGGAAGTCCGGTGCAGCCTCCGCCTGGAAGACCTGTTCTGGCTGGCCGGCGGCGACGACCCGATGACCCTGGCCAACGACGACCCGTACGCCATCCCCCGAGCCCGGGCCGTCGTCTCCCGGACCCTGGCCGGTCGCTCGACCGACTGGGCGGGAGTTCTCTCCCGCTTCGAAGGCACCGGCATCGACGAGCGAACCCGAACCGTGCCCTGCCGGGTCGAGGTGCCCAACCCCGCCGGCCTGCGTCGCGGGATGTTCGTCTCGGTCACGCTGTTCGGCAATGAGACGCAGGTGCCCTTGCTGTCGGTCCCCCGAGCCGCCTTCCGACCGAACAATGAGATCTGGCTTGTGATCGACGGCCGCCTGGAGATTCGACGCGTCGATCCGGTTCGGGTGCTGGATGACGTGGTTGTGATCCGAGGAGACGGTCCCGGCGACCCGATTCCGGTCGGGGTGCCGCTGGTCATCTCGCCGCTCGATTCTCCCGTCTCGGGCATGGAGGTGGCCATTGTCGATCCGTCGGCCCCAGCCCCTCCCGACGAGACAGTCGCATCGACCTCGACGTCCGAGCCGCGATAACCCGGGAAGAATCCAGGGGCCGGTGCCCGAGCTGCGGCCCCGCCCCCTGGGTCTGAGGGCCATCGATCGGCCCCTCTTGCTCCGGTTCCTGTCGTCCTGACGGTCCCTGAGAAGTGCACGTCGGCTGACGATCGTCGGCCTGTGGTCCAGCGTCTCGGCGCCTTCCGTTCCCCTGCCTGCCAAGGAGCCCTTTTCGTGAGTGGGATCATTCAATGGGTCGTCCGAAACGGGCCGGCCGTCAACACGGTGATGGTGGCCGCCATTCTGGTGGGGGTGCTGTCGCTTCTTGGCCTGAAGAAAGAGCTCTTCCCGGAGTTTCAGCTTGAGATCGTGACCATCACGGTCCCCTACCCCGGCGCGAGTCCGGCCGAGGTCGAGGAGGGGATCTGCCAGAAGATCGAGGAAGCGATCCGGGCGGTCGACGGCATCAAGAAGATCACCTCGACCGCCTCCGAAGGCGTGGGATCGGTGGTTGCTGAAATGTACAGCAACATCCGCGATCCCCAGCGGGTGCTCAACGAAATCCGCTCCGAGGTGGACCAGATCCCCAGCTTCCCGCTCCTGGCCGAAGACCCGGACGTCAAGCTGCTGGCCTTCCGCCAGCCGGCGATTCGGGTCGCTCTGTTCGGCGGCGCCCCCCTGCCCGAAGGGCTCAACGATGAGGAGCAGCGCGCCTGGAGGCTTCGCGAGGACCTTCAGCTCCGCGAGCTGGCCGAGCGAATCCGAACCGACCTGCTCGATCTGCCATCCGTCTCGCTCGTCGAGATGCTTGCGGTCCGCGATTATCAGATCGACGTGGAAATTCCTGAAGAAACCCTGAGGCGACACAACCTGTCGCTTCAGCAGGTCGGTCAGATCGTTCGCCAGGAGAACATCGAGCTGCCCGCCGGTGAGATCCGCTCGCCCTCGTCCGAATTCCTCGTTCGGGGCAAGAACAAGCGGCTGACGGGCGACGAGATCGCCGAGCTTCCCCTGCTGACCCGTCCCGATGGCGCCGTGCTGCGGGTCAAGGACCTCGGGACCGTCCACGACGGATTCAATGATACGGCTCAGCGCAGCTGGATCCGCTTTCCGTCTCCCCTGGCCGATCCGGAGGTGGCCCCGGCCTTCGAAGGGGAGCAACCGTCGATCGTGATGATGGTCCAGAAGACCCGGACCGAGGACCTGATCGAGGTTGTCACCGACGTTCGAAAATATGTTGAGGAGCTCACTCTCCCCTCGGGCTACCGGGCCGAGATCTTCGACGATCAATCGATTCTCGTCTCCGAGCGTCTTGATACCCTGACGAGTAACGCCCTGCAAGGGCTGGCGCTGGTCTTCATCGTGCTGGCCCTGTTTCTGGAAATTCGCTTGGCCCTGTGGGTGGCGCTCGGGATTCCCGTGTCGATCGGCTTTGCGTTTATCGTCATGGCCGGGACCGGGGTGACCTTGAACATGATCTCGACCTTTGCGTTCCTGATGGCGCTGGGGATCGTGGTCGACGACGCCATCGTGGTCGGGGAAAACATTTACCGGCATCGAGAGATGGGCAAGTCTCCGGTCCGAGCGGCGATTGACGGCACGATCGAGGTTTCGGGGCCGGTGGTGGCCTCGGTGACCACGACGATCTTCGCCTTCATGCCGATGTTTTTCGTGGCGGGGGTGCTGGGCAAGGTGATCTTCATCATGCCGATCGTCGTCTGCTCGATGCTGCTGGGATCGCTGGGTGAGAGCCTGTTGATCTTGCCGAACCACCTGTCGCACCGCCGGGCACCGATTCTGGGCGTGATTGGCCGGGTGGTCGTCTGGCTCCTGACACCGTTTTTTGCCTGGATCTGGCTGGTACGGGCCTTCCGAAAGCGACGGGCCGAGACGCGGGCGATGCGGATGGAGAACCCGGTGCTGTCGGCCTACCACGGGGTCCGGTCGGGCGTGGATCGCGGCCTGAGGTTTGTGATCGAGCGGGCGTATGAGCCCTCGCTGCGGTTCTTCCTGAAGATTCCGGTGGTGTTCCTCTCGGCGATGCTGGCCATTCTGATCGGCTCGTTCGGCCTGGTGGCGAGCGGCAAGGTGCCGTTCGTGGTCTTCCCGGATTTCGACTCGAACTACATCACGGGCACGGTCACGTTCCCGGCCGGCACTCCCGCGAGCGTGGTGGACGAGGCCACCCGGCGAATGGCCGAGGAGATCGAACGGCTGCATACCGAGATTGCCGAGGAATCGGGCCAGCCCCCCATCCGCGCCATCAGCCGGTCGATCGGCTACATGGAAACCGGCGGCGGAGGCCCCGGGGCGTCGATGTCCACCAGCGGCTCGAATATCGGCATGGTCTTCGCCGAGATGGTCGGTGGAGCGGACCGGCCGATCAGCAGCTTCGAGCTGGTGAACCTCTGGCGAAACGCCTCGCTGAAGCGGGTGCACGGCTTTGACGAGGCGAAGTTCGGCGCGGGCAATGCCGGCCCCGGTGGCAAGCCGATCGAGTTCCAGCTCGTGGGCAAGGACATGGACTCGCTCGAAACCCTGGCCGAACGCTGCAAGGAACGCCTGGGAACGTATGAAGGCGTTTTTGACATTGCCGACAACAGCAAGCCGGGCAAGCCGGAGATCCAGCTTCGCGTGAAGCCTTCGGCCGAGGCGCTGGGGATCGACACCAACGCCCTGGCCCAGACGGTTCGATCGGCCTTCTACGGCGAGGAGGTGATGCGGCTCCAACGCGGTCGGCACGAGGTGAAGCTGATGGTCCGGAATCCTCCGGATCAGCGCGAGAGCCTGGCCAACCTGCGAGAGATCCGGATTCGGACCCCCGAAGCGGGTGAGGTGCCCCTGGACGAACTGGCCTCGGTGACAATCGAGCGGGGCTACTCGGCCATCAACCGGATCGACCAGCAACGGTCGATCACCGTCACCGCCGACCTCGACTCGGCCGTGGCCAACGCCCGACAGATCACCGTGGACTTGCAACAAAACTTCCTCCCGGAGCTTCTGGAACTGTACCCCGAGGTTTCGGTCCGTTGGGAAGGGCAGGAGCAGGAAACGCAGGAGTCGTTCGGGAGCCTGGTGGTGGGCTTCGTGATCGCCCTGTTCGCCATGTTCGTGCTCTTGACCTCGCAATTCCGATCGTATCTGCAACCGTTGTTCATTCTGATGATCGTCCCCTTCGGCCTGGTCGGGGCGATCTGGGGCCACCTGCTGATGGGCCTGCCGCTGACCTTGTTCAGCTTCTTCGGGCTGGTGGCGCTCTCGGGCGTGATCATCAACGACTCGATCGTTCTGATCGACTTCATCAACTCCAACGTGGCCTCGGGTCAGAGTGTCCGGGTGGCCCTGCGAGAGGCGGGCAAGGCCCGGTTCCGGCCGGTCTTGCTGACCAGCCTGACGACGGTGGTTGCCCTGTTGCCCCTCCTGACCGAGAAAAGCTTGCAAGTTCAAGTGTTGATTCCCATGGCGACCAGCCTGGCGTTCGGTCTGACGTTCGGCACGCTGGTGGTCTTGATGCTGGTCCCCTGCCTGTACGCGGTCTATGCGGACGTGCTGGACCGGTTCGGCCATTCGGTCAGCGAGGACCACCACCTGGAGGACGAGATCCCCCTGTCGGTGGACCTGGACGGGGCCCACCACACGCCGTCGCAACGATCGGGGGCGGCTCCGGCCAGAGAACCGGTGCATGCCTCACCCGACGACCCGACCCGCACTCCGGGAGCCTGATCGACGCCCCTTGGCCCGGCCGACCTTCCCACCGGACACCGGGCCAAGGCTTGCCGTCAGAGGGGCGTCGGGAAACAATAACGATGGACTGACCGACGCCTCCCTTTGCATCAAGGATCTGTAATGTCTCCGAACAATATTCCGTCTGCGGACCTGCTGGAGTCGGTTCATCCGTTCCCGGGCAGCTATCAGATTCGGGCGATCGGCTCGTCTGACGAGGATTTCCCGGCCCGAGTGGTGGCGGCCGTGCAGGAAGAACTGGCCGGCCCCGGAGAGCTGGACCACTCGGTCCGGTTTACCAAGGGGGGCCGCCATGTCTCGGTGACGCTGGACATCACCGTGCAGTCGGCCGATCAGGTGCGGGCAATCTACGCCAGGCTGCATGCGGTTTCGGGCCTCAGGCTCCTGTTCTGATCGGCTCGGATCGGCTCAACGCGGGCCGGGGCAGAATGCCCTGTGCCCGAGTGGGGAACCGACCCGCCGATTGACCGGGATCGGTGGCAGACCGTAAGCTCAATGGCTCATGTGAGTGGCGATTCCTCGGTTCAGTCTGGTGGCGATCCGGGGGCTCCGAAAGCCAAGGCCAGACCCAAGGCATATGAGCGATCCGAACCCGACGCCTGAACTCATCGAGCTGTTCCGGGCTGATGATCCGAGAGATGTCGTCCATCGTGCCGTGGCGTGCCTGGCCCGAGGCGGGGTGATCGCCTTGCCGACCGAGACAGGGTACGCCCTGGGCGCCTCGGCCCTGAAGCCGGAGGCGGTCGGACGGATCGCCTCGGCCATGCGACGGCACGCCGAGCAAGAACCTGAGGGCAACGGCGAGGTCCGGCTCTGCGTTCGAGGCCCCGGCGAGCTGACCGACTGGGCTACCCTTGCGCCGGTCGAGGCCCGACGGGTCGCGTCGCGGGCCTGGCCGGGGCCGGTCGTGCTCCGCCTGGCCGACGGCGTGCGGGGGGGCCTGGCCGATCGGCTGCCCGAGGCATCCCGAACCGCCCTGGTCGGCTCGGGAGAATCGATTCATCTCTGCTGTCCCGAGCATGCGTTTGTCGAGCATCTGACACGATTGCTGGCCGGCCCCCTCGTGCTGGGCCAACCGATCGGGCCTCGGGGGGCGACCGTCCGGGCCGTGGCGACGTTGCTGGAGCCCGAGGGCCCCGACCTGCTCATCGACGACGGGGTGATCGAGGACCCGGACGGCCTCTCGATTCTGGCGTTCGAGGCGGGGCGGATGAGCGTGATTCGGCACGGCCTGCTCGACGATCGAACGCTGGGACGGCTGGCCAGCACCATCGTGCTGTTCGTCTGCACCGGCAATACCTGTCGGAGCCCGATGGCCGAGGCCCTGTTCAAGGCCATGCTGGCCGAGCGGCTCGGGTGCCATCCCGAGGAGCTGGAGGCGCACGGCTGGCTGATCCTCTCGGCCGGGCTCTCGGCCATGCAGGGGGCCCCCGCGGCGGCCAACGCGGTCGAGGTGGTGCGGGGGTTCGGCGGATCGCTGGAGGCCCACGCCAGCCGGATGCTCGTGCCCGAGCTGGTCCGGGCGGCCGATCGGATTCTGGTCATGACCCGGTCGCACCTGCGAGCCTTGCTCGATCACGCTCCCGAGGCCGCCGACCGCGCCACCCTGCTCGACCCGGAAGGGTTCGACATCGACGACCCGGTCGGCTCGGACCTGCCCACCTATCAGGCCACGGCCGAGGCAATCCGCAAGCACCTGGCCTCGTTGATCGACGAGCTGACCGCGTAACCGACGATCGAATTGCCAAGGAGCGACGGGGCTGAGCCGAGCGGTCGAAGGTCGGCGCGGACCGAGGGCGGGAGGATCGGGGATTGAGCCCGATCGAGGGGGGCCGGCGGGTCAGAGTGCGGTCGAATCGAAGGGGGTCAGCGGCGATCGTCCCTGTCGGAGGGCCGATGGAGGGCCTCGACCGGGGGACGAAGGGGAGAATCCGGGTCGGCCGAGGGGTCTGAAAAGGCGGTCGATCGCGGCTCGGTGCGCTCATCGCGCCGCGGCTCGGAGAGCGCGGGCTCGCGACGTATTTCCTGATCCGAAGACGGGTTGAGGCGATCAGAAGCGGCCTCGGAGGCCGGTTCGGGGGATTCGTTTCGGGATCGGACCGACGACGGATCGGGCGCGGGGGGGCGGCCGGGGTCGGCGGCGGGCTGGGGCATCGGCGGCGGCGTCTCGGGGATGAAGGAGGCCGGGGGGCTCGACGATCGGCGGGAGGAACCGTGAGGATGGGCCTGGTGCCACTGGCGGTCCTGGTCCTTCGAGCGTTCGACGCGAATCCGCATAACCTGGTTGATCCCTCGAATCATTTCGGAGAAGGCTTCGCGGCGGTAGCGCTGGCGAAGCTGGCCGTCCCTGGTGGTGTCGATGAGGCCGAGCTGGGCGACGGCGTCGGCCTCGGGGCCGTCGAGGTCGTGCCAGCACTGGTCGCGGAGGGTGTCGAGGCGGTCGAGTTCCTCGGTGATGAGGCGGCGAAGCTCGGCGCGGGCGGGGATCAGTTCGGTCGGCAGGCCGGCGACCGGGTCGAACGGGCATCGGGAGCAGCAGCGGATGAGGTGCCAGGCGCGGCGGATGTCGAAGGGGGCGTCGGGTCCGGGAGCCTGGGGGTAGAAGCCGAGCAAGTGCATGGCGCGAACCTGGTCGTCGCGGTCCCAGGCGATCCCCTGTTCGAGCTTCGCATCGAGCCGGAGCCAGTGGCGGAGGAGCCACTCGCAGCCGAAGGAGGAGGCTTCCAGATCGGCGACGGTGTTGGCGGGATCGTGGGGAAGGCTCTGGCCGAGCTTGCGGACGGCGTGGCGTCGGACCTTCTGCCAGCGCTCGACGGCCTTGCGGGCCGAGTCGGTCAGGGCGGCTTCCTCGGCCTTGCGGCAGCGTTCGAGGCGGGCGTAGGCGAGGGCCGAGGAGCGGATGAGGGCCTCCTCGGCGTCGTTGTCGCAACCGAGCTGTCGGGTCCAGGTTTCGGCGAAGTCGTTCATGGCGCGGAGTTCGGCCTCGCCGTCGGGCAAGGTGGCGGTCAGGCCGTGTCGCAGGGCGTTGCGCCGGGTCTTCGCCAGGGCGTCGAGGGATCGGGGGCCTCGGGAGCGTCGGGGGGCGGGTTGAGGGTCGTTCGGGTTCTGGGGGGCGCTCATGGGGTGTCACCTGGATTGAGAGGGTTCGCCACGGGGAGGCCGTCGAGTCGAGAGGCTTGGGCGACCGATCGGCCCGGCGCGCGGCAGCGTCGCCGCGGCCGACGGAAGGCCGGATACTGAAATCATCGTGGCGATCGGGAGCGCCAGTCACAAAAACCAGGCTCGACGCGAAAAAATCCAGGCGAGGAAGGGGATCGCGTTCTGGGCGGGGGAACCGAACGCCGCACACCGGGCGAGGAGGATTGCCGCGGACCTGCCGCGGATTGATGCGGTGGGGAGCGCCCTCACCCGGCCTGCGGCCATCCTCTGCCCCGCACGCGGGGGCGAGGGTTGAGTCTCTGGCTCCCTCGCCCCGCGAGCGGGGAGAGGGCCGGGGTGAGGGAGCCTGGCCAGGCGACCACGAAACGAACGAGGGGGGCGGGGCTCCCTGGTCCACTCGATGACTCGAGTGAAGCAAAGGAGCCTCGCCCCCCTGGACGAATCTCAGGTTGTCTCAAGCCGATCGGGATCTGCAAGGCACATGAGAACCTTGCAGATCGAAGCGTGATGGCCTGGGCCGCAACCGACTCAGAACTGGTCGGCGCTGATGACCTCACCGCCGCGGGTCGTGCTCAGGGCCCGCCAGGTGAAGATGTCGATCGTGTTCTTGACGAACCGGACCGAGCCGTCGGCCATGGTCACGTTCACGCCGCCGGGGTGCCGGCTGCGCGAGGCGAACATGTTCGGGTTGGTGGCGTCGGACACGGCGCAGGGCGGGTTGTCCATCATCGGGTACCGGCAGTAGCTGGCCGTGTAAATCCGGTCGGGCAACTGCGAGTTCGGCGCCAGGTAGGTGGTGAACGACGAGCCGTCACCCCACCAGACGAAGCCGCGGAGGTCCTGGCCCTGGGCCACGATGACCTCACCGTGGAGCATGGTGTTGCTCAGGCCGTCGCGGATGTCGCCGAACTTGGTGGTCGTGCCGGGGTTGGCCGGACGGGCCGGGTCGCCCACGGTCCGCGAGGTCAGGAAGCCGTACGGAGCGCCGCCGAAGGCCACGCCGTTGAGGGTCGCCTGCTGGCCGTAGCCGGTGTTGCCGTAGTTGCCGGCGTAGTTGTACGACTGAATCCCGTAGCGAACGCCGTTGATGGTGACCGCGATCGGCGCGTTCGGCGAATCGCTCGGGCACGACAGGGCGTTCAGGCGGGTCGAGGTGGCGGTGACGTTCGAGGCGCCACCGTAGCGAAGGCCGGCCCAGCCGAGGGCTTCCGACGTGGCACCGCCCTGGGTGTTGTAGGAGGCGTAGATCGCATCCTGTTCCAGGTACGGCAGCACGAAGCCCACCCAGGTGCCCCAGCAGCAGTCGAGCCGGCCGGGAGGCAACGAGCCGTGGGTGCTTTCGTAGTTGTGGGCAGCCAGGCCGAGCTGCTTCATGTTGTTGGTGCACTGAGCCCGACGAGCGGCCTCGCGAGCACTCTGCACGGCCGGCAGCAACAGAGCGATCAAGACGCCGATGATGGCGATCACCACCAGCAGCTCGATCAGGGTAAATCCGCGACGACGATTCAGATTCATGAGTCCGTCCTTTCGTGAACAGATCGGAACGAATGAAGGAAACACAAGGCCGGAAGAGACGGGGAGCGAACGACCCGGCAAGAAGACGGGACAAACCAATAAACGTTCCCCGAGGGAAAGGGATGTTCCCTGGGAAACGAGAGCCAGGCAGCGATTATCGGGTCAGTTCGAAGTCGAACGTGTTCTCGCCGCTGGACTTGACCTCGGCGGTCAAGGTGCTCTCCGAGTTGTACTTCGCCGGAATCAGTTCCGGAGCGACCGGAACCACCGACGAGTCGCCGGGAATTTCTTCCAGCTCGGGTTCGGGGGCCGAACCGGCCATGGTGATCATGACCTTGTACTGGCCCGGCAGAAGGCCTTTGTTGGCCGGAATGGAATACTCGCCGTCAACGATCGCCGCGCCGGAGAACGACCCGGCCTCGTTGCTCATGGGCGAGAATTCGATCATCGCATCGTTCAGGGGGCCGCCGTTCATCGTTACGGTGCCGGAGACGGCCTTGCGTCCCTCAGCTCCTTCACCACAGCCCGAGGCCACCAGCAAGAACGCTGCGACCAGGCCGGCAATCACGGGAACGAAACGATCACGAGCCGTCGATGCGGCGTGGTGGAGATTCGTAAAAGTGCTGCTCATCGAGGTTCTGCTGGCGTGATCCTGAAAAGGGACGTGAGTGAAGACTAAACCTCTATCACGTCCTCGGAGAGTGAGGTTGAGGGATGTTGCGTCCACGTTCCGAGCGAAGGGGGTTCAGATCGGAGCCTGGAGCAAAACAGGGCAAGCCAAAGCGAGCGAACCTGAGATCGGCACGCAAGCTCATCACTCTGGAGGATTGTTCCGGTGGGCGGCTCAACAGACGACTGACATCCGTTGCAGTTCCTACAGCAGTGGTTAACCATGTTTAGCATGGCTAGCTCGCCTCTGATTGTCAAGAGCGCCAGACAGTAATTTCTTGGCCATGCTTTTGTGGTTTTTAGCCGATTGCTGGAGGGATCAAGACGATTGCCCCCCACGCGAGACGACAGATGTGGCGATGGACCGGCCGGTTGCTCGGGCGACGGTTCGACGAACCGCGATTGGTTTGGTATGCTGAGTCGATCGGCTGGCCGAGTCCGTTGGGACCGGGCTTCCTCCCTCGGCCGACCAGACCGTTCTCCTTGCCCCTTGAGTCTTCACGATGAAGCACTGCTTGCTCGTCGTCGACGATGAACCGGATGTTTGCGACTCGGTTCACGACCTCCTCCGCCGGGAGTTCCGCGTGCTGAAGGCCCACGGGGCCGAGGAAGGCTTGCGGTTGCTCCGAGAGCAGGACGTGCACATCATCATGACCGACCAGCGGATGCCGAGCGTCACCGGCGTCGACTTTCTGACCCGCGCTCAGGCCCGCATGCCGCAGGCCATCCGGATGCTCTATACCGGATTTGCCGACCTGGAATCGATTATCGCGGCCATCAATCACGGCCATATCTACCAGTTCCTCCGCAAGCCCTGGCAGCCCGAGGAACTGCTCGACGCCGTTCGATCGGCCGCGGCCGAGTACGATCGTCTTGTCGCTGTCGAGGAAGACCGCCAGCGCCTCAAGCACGAGCTGGAAACGCTCAATCACCGCGTGTCGTGCCTGGAATCGCAGATCGAGCGCCTCGGAGGCACCTTGCCCCCTGCGCCCGCTCCGCGTTCGGAGGCCGCCGCCTCGACCCCGGCCACCCCTCAGAAACCCGATGACTCCACGACCTGAACCCCGCTGAACCGGCCCGGCCGAGCCATGCCTTGCCGGTCGGAACCAATTGGACTCTCCGTCGGTTTCGAGCGTCCCGCACGCAGGCCGGCACGCTCTTGCTCGCTCCCTTCCGACCCGACCCGGAAGCAACCCGTGCAGCCAGTCTCATGGATCGTTTCCACACCCTGCTGATCGTCGATGATGAGCCGAGCCTGCTGGAAAGCCTTTCCGGCCTGCTCCGCCGTCGCTTTCGGGTTCTCACGGCCTCCAGTGGAGAGGAAGCCCTCGCCCTGCTCGATGCCGGAGAAACCGTCCATATCATCCTGTCCGATCAGCGCATGCCCGGCATGACCGGCGATGCCTTGCTGGCCCGAGTGCGCCGCCTGGCTCCCGAGGCCATCCGCATCCTCTTTACCGGCTACGCCGAGATCAGCGCGGTGATCAACGCCGTCAATCGCGGCGAGATCTTCCGCTTCCTCCTCAAACCCTGGGAGCCGGAGGAGCTGGACGCCGTGCTCTCCCAGGCCGTCGCCCAGTATGAGCTGGTCGCCGATCGCCGCCGGCTGGTCGAGGAGCTGCGCGCCGCCAACGACCGTCTGACCACCGCGAACCGCGAGCTGACCGAACTGAACGAGGTCAAAAGCGCCTTTCTCGAAGTCGCCAGCCACGAATTCAACACGCCGATCACCCTCGTCCACGGCATGAGCGAGCTGCTTCGTCTGATTAAGCCCGATCGCGACGAGGCCGAGGCCGAGCTGCTGGAGAAGCTTTCCGAAGGTTCCCGACGCCTTGCCCGGCTTGTCGCCGATACCCTGAAACTGATGAAGGCCCAGGACTTCCGCCTCTCGGTTCGCCTCGCTCCCGTCGATCTGGCCCACCTGCTCGACGACGTGGCTGATCAGATTCAGCCGTTTCTCCATGCCCGGAGTCAGCGGCTCGAACGCCGCTACGATCCCGGCCTCGGCCAGGCCCTGGTCGATGCCGACAAGATTCGAGATGCCCTGGTCAACCTGCTGACCAACGCCATCAAGTTCACCCCCGACGGCGGCCTGATTCAGCTCGACGCCGGCCCGGAAGGGCCCGACCGGGTCGTGATCCACGTGATCGATCATGGGGTTGGGATCGAGGCCCGCGCCGTGGCGCGCATGTTCGAGCCGTTTTTCACCGAGTTCGACCCCGGCAGCCATTCTTCGGGCAACTTCGGCTTTCAGAAGCGTGGGCTGGGACTGGGTTTGACGCTGGTCAAGAAGTTCGTGGAACTGCATGGCGGCCAGGTGTCCGCTCACAGCACGCCAGGGCAGGGAACCACCGTCTCCGTGGTCTTACCAAGACACCCCGACCCCGAGAATCAAACGCCGCTGTCCCAAACCGGCTCGGAGGGGTAGAATAATCTGGGCCCGTACTTCCGCCGTCGCTGGTCGGGTGCCTGCCGGATGGCCCCTCGGCTGCCTTGACCAACCCGCCGTCTCTCCCCCTCAGGGGGCCTCATGCCGACCGCTCTGATTGTTGAAGACGAACCCGACGCCAACACGCTGCTCTCGATGCTCGTCCAGATGCGCGGCTATCGGCCCCAGTCGGCCCTCGGCGGCATCGAGGCCCTCGACCTGTTGCACCGGCATCGCCCCGACGTCGTCCTGCTCGACCTGATGTTGCCCGACCTCAGCGGATACGAGGTCTGCCGGGCCATCAAGTCGGCCCGCGAAACCACCTTGATTCCCGTCGTCGTCGTCTCGGCCGCCCGTGTCGAGGAAAACGAGGCCCGCTGTTACGCCGCCGGGGCCAACGACTTCGTGCCCAAACCCTACACCCCCGACCAGATCTTCCGCGCCCTCTCGGCTGCCGACGCCTGGCGGAAGGATGTCGGCCGACGCCCCGCCGAAGGCTGTTTCTCCTTCGACCTGCGCGACCCGCTCGAACCGCTCCGCGAGCTGTCTCGCCTCCGCAGCCTGCTGCGGGCCTGGACTCCCTTGCCCAACGACTCCCTCTGTGCCGTCATCGCCGCCCTGCGCGACCTCTGGGATTCCGCCTCCTCCTGGGGGCGCCATCACGAAGGCAACGGCCGACCGATCGCGTCGGTTCACTACCGCCTCGAATCCGATCGGCTGGTCTGTTCCATCGAAGACCGCAGCGAGGGTTGGCTGCTTGACGACCCCCTCGCCGCGACCTCCGAATCCCTCCAAAACGTCCCCGCCGATCTCGTCGCAACCGAGCGCCACGACAACCGCCTGGTCCTCGTCTGCCGCCACGCCCCGGTCGATCCCGAGCCCGAGCCCGACCTCGACCCTGACTCCGACCTTCACGACACCGACGACGTTCACTGATCGCGCTGCCTGACGCTGCGGCTTCGGGGGCCGAACGCTTCTGTTCCCTTGCGTTGCTCGGGAATCGGCCACGACACGCCCTGGCCAAATCGCTACACTACGTCGCCCGGTCCCAATCCCAACTCCGCCCCTTCCCGTGCCCAAGTTCGAGCGATGGGGGACGATTGCCGATGCCCGAGCCGACGGTCCCGATCCCGGAGCGTTCCTTCCGATCCAACTCCCGGCTCGTCGGCCTCTACCACGCGCTCTTACGGCAACAGCTCGACCACTTCTTCCCCGACTCTCGCCTCCGCCTCGAAGGCGACCACAGCCCGATCCACTGGAACGCCCAGCCCGACGAGCCGAACTACCACCTGCTGAGCGACCCCGACGGGCTCGATCTGATTATCGACTGGTTCGGCTCGCGCTACATCTTTCAGCCGGTCAGCCCGGTTCCCTTGCTCAGCTCCGAGCGCAAGCTGGTCGAGACGATCGTCCGTGTTCTCGACCTCCGCTTTCGGACCCTGATTGACGTCGACGCCGTTGATCGGACCGAGCTGTTCGACTACGCCCTCGAAGACGTGATCGTCACCGAGTACCTCGACCCTCCCGCTCCCATGCGCCTGCCGGTGGCGATGGAAGCCATGCGCATGGCCGCCCTCTCGACCTACGAGGACCGTCGCGTTTCCTCCGGCGCGCTGCTGCTCGGCACCGAAACCGACCCCGCCTTTCCCGATCGGACGAACGCCCCCGACGCCCCCCGGTACAACGTCCGGCTGACCTCGATCAAGATCATCCACCGCCTTTGCGACGGACTGCGGACCGTCTTCGTGGTCGATCGTCGCGGCGACCTCGCCTGGGCCGTTGATATCGAGCGCTGGACCGAGCGCGTGCAGGGGCATGCCCCGTTGCCCGCCCCGTGCCCCCGACGCTTCGAGCACCACGCCCGAGCCACCCGGACCGGCGATCACGTCG
Source organism: Tautonia marina (assembly GCF_009177065.1). NCBI lineage: Bacteria > Pseudomonadati > Planctomycetota > Planctomycetia > Isosphaerales > Isosphaeraceae > Tautonia > Tautonia marina. The sequence continues at coordinate 448,395 of NZ_WEZF01000001.1, read as the reverse complement.
GCCTGGTCCTTTCTCCCTCTCAAGAGATCAAGGTTTTCGCCGGGGGCGTGCCCGTCTTCACCTTCTCCAACGCCCGATGGCGGTTGCTCGACGTGCCCAGCAAGTTCGCCTCCTGGACCAAGGCCGTCGGCGATCAGGCTCCCCCCGGCCTCGCGGCCCGGCTGTTTCAGGCCGCCTTGAACCTCTCGGAAGACCGCGTCGGCGCCCTGATCGTCCTCCTGCGCGACCCCGAGGAATCGCTCCCCCACCTCGTCGCCCCCGGCGACCGGATTGAGGACATGCTCCCCCTCGATCCCGACGCCCCCGCCGACCCCGACCACCTCCCCCCTCGGATGGCCAAACGGGCCTTGCACCACCTGATCTTCAGCCGTCGGATCGGCGACCTCGACGCCTCGGTCCTCGAAGCCGTCGCCGGGATCGACGGCGCGGTCGTCGTTGATCGCCGCGCCCATCTCCTCGCCTTCGGTGCGATTCTCCGCATCACCCCCGAGGCGATCCTCGCCGCCCGAGCCTCCGAAGGGGCCCGCACCGTCGCCGCCCTGGCGGCCAGCTACCACGGACCCGTCCTCAAGGTCAGCCAGGACGGCGTCATGTCCATGTTCCTCGGCGGCCGACGGGTCTGGGAACTCTGATGAGGCAGTAGGCGGTAGGCAGTAGGCGGCGATGAGCCCTCAACCTTCCGGCCCCTGGTCCTTCCGATCAATTCCGCTGTTCTCCGGTCCTCATCGCGATCCGGTCGACTCCCTTCCATCCTCTGCCTACTGCCTACTGCCTACTGCCCATGCCCACGACCAACCCCTTTCATCAGGCGATCTACCTGACCGGCCCGACCGCCTCGGGCAAGACGAGCGTCGGCATCGCCCTGGCCGAGCGGCTCAACGCCGAGATCCTCGCGCTCGACTCGATGACCCTGTACCGAGGCATGGACATCGGCACCGCCAAGCCCACCGAAGCCGAGCGCCGAGGCGTCCCGCACCACCTGATCGACGTGCTTGACCCCTGGCAATCGGCCTCCGTCGCCGACTACCGCTCCTGGGCCGCCGAGGCCCTGGCCGACATCGCCTCGCGCAACCGAACCGCCCTGTTCGTCGGCGGCACACCGATGTATCTGAAAGCCTTGCTCCGCGGCCTGTTCGACGGCCCCGCCGCCGACCCCGAACTCCGCCAGACGCTCGAAGACGAGGCCGACCGGCTTGGCAACGCCGCCCTGCACGCCCGGCTCGCCGCCGTCGATCCGGCCTCCGCCTCTCGCCTGCACCCGAACGACCGCCGACGGATCATCCGCGCTCTCGAAGTATTCACCCTCACCGGCCGACCCCTCAGCACTCTCCAGCACGAGCACGACCAGCCCGCTCCCGCCTCCGTCCCCGTTGTCTGCCTCGATCGCCCCCGCGCCGAGCTGTACGACCGCATCAACCGCCGTGTCGCATCCATGTTCGCCGATGGCCTGATCGACGAGGTCCGCCGCCTGCTCGCCCAGCCGCACCCGCCCCACACCGTCCCCATGCAAGGCGTCGGCTACCGCGAGGTCCTCGACCTCCTCTCCGGCCGGCTCCCCTCCGAGGCCGCCGCCATCGACCTCATCCAGACCCGCACCCGCCAGTTCGCCAAGCGCCAGCTCACCTGGTTCCGCTCCCTCTCCGAGGTCCAGTTCCTTCCCCTCTCCGACCCCGCCCCCCCCGATCAGACCGCCGAGCGGCTGCTCTCCCTCCTCCCCTGACCCTCGCCTCCCCCCTCGACCCGTCCTGATCCCCTCCCGCGCAGGGGCTAGCTATCCACTAATTTACGCACACATGATCAGTTTTTCTGAACAATAGGGGCCCCTTTTCAACGACGCTTCGCACCGTCTCCGAACCGGCGACCTCGAACCGAAGCCATCCGCCTCTGTCCGTTCCTTCGAAGCCCGAGAATCTCCTTGCAATCTCCTGCAATTGCAGACACATTACTGATGCAATGCTCGGGGTGAAACGGGCGTTCAGTCGTGTTTTCTCACGAATTTTCGGTGCCGGTTTGTTGCAATGGCGACGAATCGTGCGCCGAAACAAGGTTAGGCGGCGGGGGGCGGACAGAGAGCACAGCGGGGCGAGGCCGGTGATATCCGGGGGGTGAGCCCCCCAAGGGAAACCGACTCGGCGGCCACCACGGCCGTGTACCAGCGACAGACCCGATCGCGGCGACCCCGCACTCATCGCGAGTCTCGCCCCGCCCTCCCAGATCGCTCGGATGGAGGACTTCGACCGCCTAACCTCGCGCTGCAGCGGACCCACCCCGCCGCGACGCTCGCCGGTACAATCGAAGGTCGCTCGGGCGGGGTGGTCCGCTGAGCTTGGTCGTTAGGCGGCTCAAATCGAACTCACTGGGTCGCGATCATGGCTAAAAATGCAACCATCGTATTCATGGATATGGTCTCTTTCTCCAAGCTTCCGCCTGTCGAGCAAAAGGCTCTTGTGGGCGAACTAACCACTACCGTGAGGGATCTTCTGCGTCCACTCCTATCTTCCGAAGGCGAGTTGAGGCTGGTTGCGCTACCGACAGGTGATGGGATGGCCCTCGGCTTTCTCAACTGCGACGATACCGGAAAATCAGAGGTGGAATGGTTGCTCGAGTTGATTGATAAGGCAAAGGGCTGGGCAAAGAGTAGGCAGGTGCATCTACGAATCGGATTGAATTCCGGCGACGTGGAAGTCACTCGCGACATCAACGGCAACCCTAATCTGTGCGGACACGCTATCAACGATGCCCAGCGAGTCATGGACTCGGCGAACGACGACGGCGTCCTGTGGTCAAAGTCGGCTCTCGAATACCATTTCGGAAAGCGAGAGCCATCAGCCCCGAGCCCCTTCTCGTTTGGCGACCCGGTTAGCGTTACCGTCAAGCATGGCGACGAGATTGAAGTTCGCCAATTGTTTAAGATGGACGAAGCCGACACACACTGGGACCGGTCTGCACTGAAATCGCAGTGGAAAAACAGCTTTCAGCTTAGCTCTTATGCATGGTCGGACGTTGATCACCTAAGTCCTCGCTGGGGGACTTCCCGAAATATTGCTTTGATTCACATAAATGGTGGCGTGTTCCGTGACTATCGGTGGACATCGGCGCACGGGCGGGATTCAGCTCGTCCAGAGGGGATTGACGAAGAGCTGGCCTGCGCGGGCGAGCCGTTCGGACCCGATCTGGAATGCCTCTGGATTTTCATCCCTACCGAGAAGAGCTACGACTACTGGGTCAAAGAAAACAAAAAAGGCGTATACGAGTCCTATGATCAATGCGTCAGTTTTTGGAAACCCTATCTATCAAAGTGTGCTCGGCAAAGAGCCAAGCAATTGTGCGATCGTTCGGAGGAATGTGCCCCGCTGACTGTCGAACTAAGGGAGTATTCTACACTCGGTTGCTTGCTTTACTATTTCGATTGGAACAGCCCCGGGGGAATGATTCGAGGTTGCCCCTACCTCTGGGGGGTAGAGCTCAAGGACTCGACGAACTTCGAAATTCACTGGCGCGGAAAGCGAAAGCCACCGGCGTTTTCAGAGTATGTAAGAGGACTGAATTATATTTACGCTCACTCTAACGAGCTTTATTGTGCTAAAGTCAACGCCCTGGGTGATGTCACGGAGACCGGGCTTGAACCCGACGCCTAACCTCGCGCTGCAGCGGACCCGGCCCGCCGCGGCGCTTCTTGGTCAGTCGTGGCTCTCCCTCGGCGGGCCGGTCCGCTGAGCTTGGGCGTTAGGCGGCTCCAGAGGTCCCCGTGAGCAAGCCCCTCCTGATCCTCGACCTTGACGAGACGCTGGCCTCTGCCACCACCGAGCATCGGCCCGACCTCGGAGAACCCGACTTCCGCGTCGCCTCCTTCGCCGTCTACCGGCGGCCCCACCTCGCCGAGTTCCTTCGTACCGTCGCCGGCTGGTATGATCTCTCCGTCTGGTCGTCCGCCAGCGGCCCTTACGTCCTTGCACTGGTCGGCGGCCTGTTCCCCGATCCCTCGTCGCTCCGGTTCGTCTGGTCGTGTGAACGCTGTACCCGGCGGCTCCATCCCGAGACCCAGGAGTACTACTGGGTCAAGGACCTGAAGAAGGTCAAGCGGGTCGGCTTCGCCCTGGAGCGGGTTCTGATGATCGATGACACGCCAGCGAAGCTGGAGCGGAACTACGGCAACCACCTGAGGGTGCACCTCTTCGAGGGCCAACCAGCAGACACCGAGTTGCGGGACATGCTGCCGTTTCTCGACCGCCTGCGCACCGTCGAGAATATGCGGGCTGTCGAAAAGCGGTACTGGAGGCGCCTGGCCGGCGCGGCCGACGCCTAACCTGGCGCTGCAGCGGACCCGGCCCGCTGCGGAGGTTTCTTGTAATATGGGGCTTGTTCTCGGCGGTCCGCTGAGCTTGGTCGTTATGTGGCTAAGATAACCTCTTACCACTGTTTGTCCGCGAACGAATCTCGATGAAAGCTGTTGAAACTCGCGTGTCCGCCAAAATTCGCCAATACAAAGGAGGAGAAGAAAATGAAACCAGCAGTCGTAAACACCCCGTCTGACACCCAGGTTGAGGTCGTGAGAAGCTTCGATGCGCCTGTTAGCTCGGTTTGGAAACCTTTCACCGACGCCGACTTGGTTCGTCACTGGATGCTCGGACCGCCGGGCTGGTCGATGCCCATCTGCGAGATGGATTTTCGAGTCGAAGGCAAGTATGAGAACGTGTTTCGAAATGAAGCAAACGGATCGAAGATTGCAATTGTCGGCAACTTTCGTGAAATCGAAACGCATAGCAAGATCGTTCAAGACGAAAAGCACCTGATAGGCAATTCAGCCGATGGCACAAGCCAAGAAACGGTCATTACCATCACTTTTCAGGAAACGAACCTGGGAACGACGGTCACCACGTTGATCGAGTATGCGTCAACAAAGGCACGCGATGAGGCCCTGGCGACTGGGATGGGAGTTGCAATGGAAATGGGCTACTGTCGCATCGATGAGCTGTTAGTTAGCTCATCGCGTTCGAGTTTTCCAGTCGATTGGACCGACCACAGCGAATAGTGCACGGGCACAGAGCGCCTGTTTGGGCCTCAACCCGCCGCACCACATATCCATGCGATGCACCGGAGCCGCGAAGCCGGGCGTGCTCACATGGACAATCACTCCTCGCGGCCCGATGATTGCGGACGTTAAGTCCGAAAACCTTCGAGGAATCGTCGTGATCGGGGCGTTGGTGGTTCGGTCGTTCTACTCCGTGGCAATCGTTTTCGTCGTCTTGATTCCTTATTATATAACGGTGCATGTTTATCCTGCCCCCCAGAAGTGGCTCGGCAATGTCACCGCGAGCGGCTTTCTCCTGTTCGTCACCGCGATCTGGTTCCTCATGTTCGGCACTCCCATCTGGATTGTCTCGTTCTTGGTGCTAACGTTCTTGCGGATTCCTTCGTCGGTCGGCGAGAAGGCCAAGAGGAAACGGTGATGACCCGCTCTGCCGCGGGTGTCCCTGCATCGCAGACTTGCCAACCGGGTTCGCAGAGCGACGAGAGGTAATGAGGCGGCATCCCGCAGTCTCTTGCGGCTGCGCCGGGTGGCCCGGGTTCCGCGCCAGCGGACCCCGGGCGAGGGGTCGGCTGGCCGATGCGGCTCTACCCGGGGTCCGCTGGCGCGGAACCCGGGCCACCCAGGTCGTAACAGAAAGGGTGATCGCAAACCGTTGCCGGATCAAAAAAATTATCGCGTTCTCTTATCCAAATTTGACAGCGTCGAGTGCCACCCGATGCGATCACCCGGCTCGATCACTCGGTGCATCGGCCGGCCCACGTTCCTGACCGATCACCCCTCCAACAGGAATTCGGCGACCGACCGCCGCGTGGTCCTGTCCGTCGACTCCAGCCACGCGACCAGCCGATCCGGCGGCAAGGGTTCCGATAGGCAGAAACCCTGGACACGATCGCACCCGTGCGCCACCAGCCAGTCGAGGGCCTCGTCGTCCTCGGCCCCTTCGGCGGTGACGACCAGGCCCAGCGCGTGGCTGAGCGAGAGCACCGCCTCGGCGATTCTCGCGTCGGTGGTCGAACCGGGCAACCCGCGCACGAACGACCGGTCCAGCTTCACCTCATCGACCGTCAACAGCTTCACATGATCAAGCCCGGAATATCCGGTACCGTAATCATCGAGGGCCACCCGAACTCCCAGCGTTCGGAAGCGATCGAGTGACTGCTGGGCTCGGCCCGGATCGCTCACCACCGACCGCTCGCTCAGCTCGACCGTCATCCGGTACGGGGGAGACTCCTCGATGAGTTCCAGCATCGTGTTCAGGAACCGATCGTCCAGCAAGCTTTCGATCGACAGGTTCACGCTCAATTCCAGCAACAACCCCCGATCCCGCCAGGCCCGTTGCTGCCGCATCGCCTCGACAAACACCCATTGATCCAGTTGCGTCGATAATCCGTGCGATTCGACCAGCGGCATCAAATCAATCGGATGAATCAACGACCGCTCCGGATGCGGCCAGCGTACCAACGCCTCCACGCCGACCACGTCCCACGACGCCAGATCGACGATCGGCTGATAGTGCAGCTCCATCGCGCCCTGTTCGAGCGCCCGGCTCAACTCACAGGCCAGCGAATGCTCATGCGGAATCGTCGTCGGCTGCGAGTCGGCATAAACCTCCAAGCCCGTTCTCGACCGCTTGGCCGAATACATCGCCATATCGGCATGCCTGAGCAAGTCTGAGGCATTCCGCCCCTCGTTCGGCCAGGTCGCAATCCCCAGGCTCGCCCCGACCGTCAACCGCCGGTCACCGACCGTCATCGGCAGGGCGATCGAGGCCAGAATCGCCGCGGCCACGCGCCTCGCGCGGGCCTCGTCGGCCCCTCGCAGCACGATTCCGAACTCATCTCCCCCCAGCCTCGCCACCAGATCGTGCCTGGAAACCACCTTCTGCAACCGAGGACGCATCTGCATCAAGACCGCGTCCCCCGCCTCGTGCCCGAACGTGTCGTTGATCCGCTTGAAGCCGTCGAGGTCCAGGATCATGAGCGCAAACGGCTCCCCTCGCCGCTCGGCATCGGCCAACGCCTGGTCGAGCGACTCGAGCAGCTTCGATCGGTTCGCCAGCCCCGTCAGCGAGTCGTGCGAAGCCTGATACGCCAGTTGCTCCTCGAACCGCTTCCGCTCCGTGATGTCCACCAGAACGTTCGACGCCCCCAGCAACCGCCCCTCCGCGTCGAGCATCGGGTTCGCATGCGCCAAGGCCCACCGGATCGCCCCGTTCGGCTGCTCGATCACCACTTCCTGCCCGTTATACGACGCCTGATCCTTCAGCGTCCTCGCCATCCAGCACTCGTCGTGCGGCATCACCCGGCCGTCCGAGTAATACAGACGGTACGAGCCGCAAAAGCGGTCGGCTGGATCGTTAATCCGGGGCGTCCGTCCCCACACGTCCACCGCATTCCGGTTGCAGTAGGTGATCAGCCCCGTCACATCGCACGTGTAGGCCGCCGCCGGCAGTGTGTCGAGCACCTGAAGAAGAAACGTCTGCGACTGCCCAGAGACACCGGCAGGGTCTTCCATCGTCGTGGTCACTCACAAGGTGTCGTCCGTGCGAGGCAGGTTGCCATAACCTGCGCGGAGGGTTCGGCGTCATCGCCTCGGGCGACGGTATCCCCCAAGCAGTTCCCGCTTGAGTCCGGCGTGCCCAGGATCAGGGACTGGCTCCGAACCTTCCAGATGCCTGTCCCCTCCCGTTCCGGCCATTGCGATCCAGGCAAGCGAAGTCTACTCAGAGATTACTTCAAGTGTACGTCGAACTTTTCTGGAACGATCGTGGAATCGCCTGCCAGTGGCCCAATTTTTCTCTGTTTTTCCTGAAATCCGCCTCTTTTACCAAAATCCCCAGACACACCATATCTCCCAACCCACCTTCTCTTCTTTTCCTGCAACTGGACCTTAAGAGCGAAAGCATCAACGATCCTACATAATGTTCTTCCATTGAACTCAATCCGTTCCCTCCGGTTCCCGTTGATCCCCGCGTGTGGTTCATTGGCTGGCCGCCAGGCCCGGTTCGATTCAACCCTCGCCCTCGAACAGCCGCCAGGCCGGGTGAGGGAGCCAGTGGGAAGAACCCGGAGCGTTGCGATTGAGCCTCGGACCCCTCACCCCGGCCCTCTCCCCTCGAGCGGGGAGAGGGGGACAGAGGATCAGTCTTGGCTCGTGAACGCGGGAGGAGTGGCAGCCATCGGGCGTGTGGGTGACGTCGGGATCAATAGCGGCCGGTTTTGTGATATTCGAGCGTGCTGAAGTGGTCGGGAGGGAGGGGGATGGTGACGGAGTCGGGAGGGAGGGCGTCGAGGCCGAGGGCGGCGCGGTAGTCGGCAAGGGCGGTGAAGAAGCGGTAGCCGGCGTCGATGGTCTGGGAGAGGGCGTCGGCGGTGGCCTGTTCGCGGATGTAGACGAGAAGAACGCTGCTGAGGCCCAGCTCGAAGCGGCGGCGCTCGGCCAGTTCGAGACGGCGAGCGGCCTCGTAGGCCTGTTCGAGCGCGATCATCTGTCCATACGTGGCCTGGAGCGCGGCCACGGCGTCCTTGACCTGCACGACGATCTGATCGCGGAGGAATTGCTGGCGGAGGCGAAGCTGGGTGATCTTCGCGTCGGCCACGCGGAGTCGGCCGCGAGGCTCGCGACGCTGGAGGGGGACGGAAAAGAGCAACGAGGCTTCCATGATGAACGGGGCCTTGTTGCGTTCGATCCGCTGCTCGACCTGGGCGGCGATGTCGTTGCGGTTGGTGGTCTTGGGGGGGCCGGTGTTCTGCTCGGCGTAGAGGTAGAAGTTCAGCTCGGGCAGGAGGGAGTTCTCGGCCAGGCGGCGGTCGATGTCGAGGACCTGGGATTCGAGGTTCAGGTCGAGCAGTTCGGGCCGGAGCAAGAGCGCGGCCTCGATGTCGTCGCCTAACCGATCCACGTCGGGCTTGAGCATCTGAGGGAAGGCCGGGGGAACGCGATCGGGGGCCGGGATGTCGGGGAAGCCTCGGGCATCTCGGTTGTAGAGCGAGAGTTCGAGCGCGGCTTGCTGGAAGCGTCGCTTGGCGTCGAGCACCATCGCCTGGCGCTGAACGATGATCCGCTGGTTATCGACCAGTTCGAGGGGAGAGACGAGGCCCAGCTCGATCTGTCGGGCGATGGCGCGGTTGCGGTCCTCGGCGATCCGGAGCAGCTCGGCCTTGATCCAGTAGTTCTGGCCGATGGCGACCCAGTTCCAGTAGACCTTGGTGACGTCTCGGATCAGGTCGATCCGGCGTCGGGAGACGGCGGGAGTGACCTGACGGCGGGCCAGTTCGGCCTGCATCACCTTGGCGCGTTCGGCGTCAATGGGGCCGTTCTTGAGCAACGGAACTTCCATGCCGGCGACGTAGGCACCGCCGTTGAGCGTGTCGAGGTACTGGTAATAAATCGGCCAGACCCCGAGGCCGAGGCGGTAGCCGGCGAAGTAGCGTGTGCCCCAGTTGGTGGAGCGCTGGGAGGCGAAGATGTCGTAGAGCCAGCGTTGGTAGTAGCCGAGAGCCCAGTTGCGCCCTTCGGCGTCGAGGCGGAGATCGAAGGGGCCGAGCACGCGCTGGAGGTCGGCCGTGGCGATTCGAGGTTGCTGGAGGATTTCGAGGAACGGCGGGTAAGAATTTTCGGCAGCGGTGAGGATCTCGGAGAGGCTCAGGGGGACGGGTGGCTCGGGATCATCGACGGGAGGAGGCTGCGGGAGCAAGGGGGAGAACTCGGCAAAGAGGCCCTCGGAGGGGATCAGGTCGATCGGCTCGACGAGGCGGCGGATGGCGTCGGGGTCGGGCTGCTCTCCGGGGGCGATCGGCGGCAAGGGGCCGGGAGAGGCGAACAGATCGACGTCGGAGCCGGGCCTCGGGCCAAGCTGGGGGGGAGGTCCGAAGCCGTCGCCCGGGGCGATCGGCCGCGCGCCGCCGAAGCTGGAGGCGCCGGGGGAGTCGTCCTTCAGGCCGGGAAGATCGAGGGGTTTGGTCTGGGAAAAGATGGGAGGAAGTGCGCTGTCTTCTCCCACGCCGAGGACCGGGCCCAGCGGTGGCGAGCCCGGCAACGGCTCGGGTCGGAGCTGGTCGGGTTGCGAGAGGGGAGGCGCGACCCCCTGGGCTCGGGGCGGTCCTTCGCGCTGGCCGGGCATGTCGGTGGGGGGCAGGCCACGCTCGGAGGGTAATTCCCCTTCGGCGCGCGGGGGTCCGGTCTGGCGCTCGGGGGGAATGGAGAAGGGGAAGGGGCGGAACGGCGCTTCCTGCCGATCTTGCATGGCCAGATGCGTCTCGCCCGGCTGGGACGCCATGCCCAGCGTCCAGGCGGAGATCGAGAGCAAGACGAGCCAGATCCGCGTATTCATCATGCCCTCAACGAGCCCCGAGGCGGGATCAGGATTCCCGCCGGGGAGGAAACGAGGTTATCACCGGAACGCTCGTGATCTCACACGGTTGGACCAGGCACAGACTTCCTCACCCGGCCAGCGGCCCCCCTGCCCCGCGGAAGGTAGGCAGGAGGCAGGAGTAACGCTTCGTCCTTCCAATGCTGCGTCGTCCCTTGCCTCGGGTGGCCCCGATTGCTTGCCAATCGGGGCGGCGAAGCCGCATGAGGCCGCAGGGGGCCGCACCAGAGCCTCTCGTCGCTCCGCGACCCCGGTTGGCGAGCAACCGGGGCCACCCAGGGTAAAGGGACGACGCAGCATTTCAGGGTGGACGTGGTCCTAGGACGCCGAGACGGGTTCCTCCAGGGCGACGTAGGGCGGGAAGCCGTTGATGAGCCGCCAGATTTCGTAGCCGAGCGTGACGTGGCGCAACAGGACCCAGCCCTGAACCTGGACCCCCTGACGCAGGAACCGCTCGGAGGGCCAGGCCTCCGGACGGCCGGGAGGAGGCCCGACGAGCAGCCGGAAGTGGCCGGAGCCGTCGTCGGTCGGATCGACCAGGATCACCTGGCCGGGGAAGGTGCCGACGGCCACCGACGGCCAGCCGATGAATTGCACGGCAGGCCAGCCCTCGAACTGCAAGCGGACCTCGCGGCCGGGCTCGATCAGCGGCATGTCGCGGCCGTTGACGTACAGCTCGACCGTCCGACTCATGGGATCGGGGTAATCGGGCACGAGCAGGGCGACCGGGTCGCCCATCTTCACGAGGTCGGTATCCTGTCCGGTCAGAATGCGAAAGATCGTTCCGTCGCGGGGGGCAAGCACCAGGCGACGGCTCTGGCGGGCGAGGTTGACCTCGGCGTTGGTGACGCCTTGCTGGGCCTCGGCCAGGGCGTTCTGGGCCGTTTCCAGGTCGGCGCGGGCCGAGTCGATCCGGCTTTGCATCTCGGCGCGAACGCGGTCGAGTTCGGCGCTTCGGGCAGCCACCTGTTCGTTGGCCGCAACGACCTCGGCCTCATTGGCGGCAAGAGCGGCACGAGCCTCGCCATAGGCTTTTTCGGCAAACTGGAAGTCCTGGATTGACACTAATCCTTCGGCGGCCGCGCGGCGCTTGCGTTCGTAGTCGGGGGCGGTGGCCCGGACGCGGGCCTCGGCGGCCTGGAGGTTCTGGCGGGCGACCTCGACGTTCTGGATGGCGATGTCGAGCTGTTTGCGGGCGGCCTCGATGGCTCGGGTTCGGGTTTCGGTCAGGGCGAGCACGACTTCCTCGTAGGCACGTCGGCGGGCGTCGGTGGCGCGGACCTGTTCGCGGGCGGCTTCGAGAAGCAGTTCCAGGCGTTCGAGGTATTCGGGGTCGTTGTCTTCCAGCTCGACGATGCGATCGCCGCGTTTGACCTGCGAGCCCTCGACGACCCACCAGCGCATCACTCGGCCGTCGATGGTGGCTCGGATCGGCTGGCGGCGGTCGAGGGGGTTGAAGGCAACCACCCTGCCCTGGCCGGGGATACTTTGCCGCCACGGGACGAAGGCCAGGGCGATCGGCGAGAGGGTCAGCAAGACGACCAGCACCTTGCTCAGGCGGCGAAGCGGCCCCATCGACTGCACGAGCCGAAGCGCGGGCAGAACGTGCGACCGGGGCGGAACCTCGGGCGGCGTGGTCGTCTGGTCCATGTACCAGGGATGATGGGCCTGGGCGTGGTCGTCCTCGCCGTCGGGCCGAGCCGGGGGAACGGGGCGAACGAGGGGGGCTTCCACCGCGACCGTCGTCGGGGGAGCGTTCAGGGTGACGGTGCGGTCGCAGCGATCGGCGATGTCGGCGCTGTGGGTGACGACGACGAGGGTCCAGGGGGCCTGGGGATCGAAGACGGTCTCGAGCACCCGAGCGCGGACACCGGGATCGAGGGCGTCGAGCGTCTGGTCGATGATCAGCAAGCGAGGGGACCCGGCGAGGGCCCGAGCGAGGGTCAGGCGGCGGGCCTGTCCGTCGGAAAGGGGAGCCCCGCCGGTGGTTAGCTCAATCTGCATGCCCTGGGGGAAGGCTTCCAGCTCGCGGAGCAGGCCGACGCGATCGAGGATTTCCTGCACGTCATCGAACGAGAGGGTCTCGCGTCCCATGCGGACGTTCTCGACGAGCGATCCGTGAAAGACCTCGACCTCCCGGACAAGCTGGACCTCGTCGCGGCGCTGGCGGGGGTGGATGTCGTGGTAGTCGGCCCCGTCGTAGAGGATGCGGCCGGTCGAGGGATCGCGCAAGCCGGCCAGCAGCTCGACGAGGGTCGAGCGCCCGGAGGCATCGGGACCGATCAGGGCAAGGCGAGCGCCGGAGGCGATCTCCAGGTTCATCGCGTCGAGGGCGTGATGGTGGCCGTTGTGGACCTGGTCGGCGAGGCCGTGGGAATCGTGGTGGTGGTCGTGGTGGTCGTGGTAGTCGTAGGAAACGTCGTGCAAGACGAGCGAGGCCCCCCGGGCGGGGTCGACGCGGTGCTGTTCGCCCTGTTCGTGATGCAGCGGCAAGTCGGTGAGAAATCCGAGTTTGTGCATCGCCGCCATCAGGTCGTAGAAGCCCTCGAAGTGCTTGGCGAGGGAGATCAACGAGCTGGTGCCGACGGCGACGATCAGCTCGGCGGCCACGAGCTGGCCGAGCGTCATCTCGCCGATCATGACGAGCCAGCCACCCAGGGCGAGCATGCCGGTGATTGCGGCCACAGCCAGCAGGTGAGCGTTGATGACCTGATTGAAGACGATCTGAAAATGGAAGCGACGCGCCCGGAGCCAGTGGCGGGCGACCGAGTCGGCCCGCTCTCGGGCCAGTTCGGGACCGCCGCGATTGCGAAAGGCCAGCGGGTTGCGGGCGAGTTCTTCCAGCCAATCCGCCGAGGCGTACTTTTCGTGCGACTCCTCCAGCACCGTGGCGATCGCCCCTCGGCCCGAGACGAACACGACCCAGAGGCTGAGGATGATCAGCACCACATCGAAGATCAACAGAAACGGATGGTAGAAGGCCAGCACGATCATGCCGACCAGCGCCTGGATGATCAGTGAGAGCAGGTCGAGAAAGAGGACCGACGTGAGCTTCTGGATCTGGACGAACTCGAAGAACCGATTGACCAGCTCGGGCCCGTCGCGGCGGTCGAAGGCTTCGAGCCGAGCCAGGGGAAGGCGATAGGAGACGTCGGAGACGATCCGGACGTAAATCCGGCGCTGGATGATCTCCATGACGTAGTAGGCGATGACCCGGAAGATCATCGACACGAGCAAGGCGAGAAAGAGCATCACCGCGAGCGAGACAACCTGTTGATAGGTTGTTCCCAGCGAAACGGTGACGACCAGGCGTTCGACCGTCACCGGAGTCGCCAGCGAGAGCAAGGCGATGACGATGGTAAAGACGACGATCGTGACCAGATCTTGCCGCTCGGGCTTGAGCAGGGCAATCAACCGGGAGAGCGGCTTGAGCGGCACCGCCACCTCCCGCTCGAAGCGACCGCCGCGCATGCCTTCCAGGGGGGTGAGCGGCTGCACCATGGCCCACCGAACGCGATCGGCGTCGGGTCCGAGCTGCTGCTCGATCTCCTCGGCCGAGGCCCAGCGGTTGGGAGGGCGTTCGCGCTGCTCTGGATCGTTGAAGACGGCGTAGCGGACCTGCCCGGCCTCGGAGGCCGTGACCAGGACCCAGCGCGGGGCGTCGTCGCGTTCGAGGTAGGCGAGAAGCGGGGTCAGGGGGTAGCTGCGGGTCAGGATCTCCTGGGCCGGCTGGTCCGAGCGCTGAATGCGCAGGCCGATCGCGGCCCCGGCCCGTTCGAGCCGGTCGGCCCAGGTGTCTTGCCAGGGGCCGGGAATGGCCCGCTCGGCCTCGGCCAGAGCGCGCATGGCGTCGGTCAGATCGAGATCGAGGCCCATCGACTGAGCGATCGCGTCGAGCGCTTCAAGGGCCGATTCTCTGATCGCCGTGTGATCCATGAGTTCGCTCGCGTCTCCGCTGCGCCGTCAGCCCCCGAGCACCGATCGATTCGGCATCCTCTGCCCTGCCCTGCCCCCGAGCTGATAAGGGGAATGAACGGGGCACTTCTTGGTATCGGATGCGCAGCGGGCTCGATGAAGCCGGATCGGCACGAGTCAGGATCGGGAACGGTGCGAGTGGCGTGTTGTCGAGGTCGCGGGAGCCGTCGGTTCGGGCTGATCGACCAGGCGTCCGGGAGGCCGGCCGAGCAGATAGGCCCAGAAGGCAAGCCCACCAATCAGGATGACGATGCTCATGTTCTGCGAGATGGTCATGCCGGCGAAGATGGCCCCCTCGTCGTTCCGAAGTCGCTCGATCAAGAAGCGGGTGATCGGGTAGGTCACGAGCAGCAGGGCCATGACCTCGCCGTCTCGACGGCGGAGCGGGAAGTAGGCCAGGAGCAAGGCCATTAGAATCAGGCCGTCGAGGGTCGAATACAACTGCGTCGGGTGAACGGGAAGGGATCGGGGGGCATCGGAGGCGATCAGGCCGCCGCTGACCTGGTCGAGCCAGGGAAGGGTTCCGGCAGGGAACTGGACGGCCCAGGGCAGATCACACGTATCTCCATAACAGCAACCGTTGAGGAAACACCCGACCCGCCCCAGCGCCACGCCGACGGCAATGGCCGGGGCCACCACGTCGAGCATCGGCAAGAACGGAAAGCGCCGCCATCGCCAGAACAGCGTGAAACCGATCCCCGCGCCAATCAGACTGCCGTAGAGGACGATCCCGCCTTCCCAGATTTTGAAAATATCCCAGAACGTGCTGATCGTCTCGCGGTGCTGAACGACGTAGAAGCCTCGGGCACCGAGCAGGCCGCCGACGATGACCCAGATGGCCAGGTCGAAGACGTCGTTGGGGTCGATCCGGGAGCGTTTGGCCAACCAGGAGGCCAGGTTCATCCCCACGATGAAGGCCAGAAACAGCATCAGGCCGAAGCCGTGGACGCGGAATCCGGTGCCGGGGATTTCGAAAAGGACCTGCCACATGGTCGGCGGCGTCCTGAGGGGAGGAGGGGAGGGGAAGACCTGGCCGAACGGTGGACGCGACCAATCAAGATCGTCACCGCCCGGCGTCGGACGATCAGATCAGGGAGCCACGGCCGCTCGAAGGCCAAGCGGGACGTAGAGGGCGTCGAGCCGCTCGATGATCCGGTTCTCGCGGTCGAGCGCGACGACGCGGGGTTGGTGGCCCTCGACCTCGTCGGCGTCGAGCTGGGCAAACGCCATGACAATCACACGGTCACCCGGAGCGCCGAGGCGAGCCATCGAGCCGTTCAGCTCGACCTGCCGGGCACCGGGAGTGCCGGGAATGGCGTATGTCTCGGCCCGATCGCCGGTGGCCATGTTGCTGACGAGAATCGACTCGTACGGCAAGATGCCAACGGCGTCCATCAGTTCGGGATCGAGGGTCAGGCTGCCGTGATAATGCAAGGCGCAGCCGGTGACGGCGGCCTGGTGCAGCTTGCTCTTGAGCAGCTTCAATTGCATGAAGATTCCGACGTTACGGTCGGCAAGAGGGTGTTGTCGATGAGCCGGGTGTCGCCAAACCGAACAGCGACCAGGGCGACGGCCGGGCGACCGGCCGCGAGGTCGTCGAGCGGTTCGAGCGTCTCGGCGTCGGCGACTTCGGCGTAGTCCAGTTGGGCCAACGGCTCCAATTCTATCGCCTGGGCAAGATCCTGTCGAACCCGATCGGCCGAGCGCTCGCCCGAGGCAACGGCCTCGGCGGCGGCCTGAAGGGCTCGGGAGAGGACGACGGCGGCCCGGCGCTGGTCGGCCGAGAGGTAGCGGTTGCGGCTGCTCATGGCCAGGCCGTCGGCCTCGCGGTGCGTGGCGACCGGCAGCAGGCGGACGGGCATGTTGAGGTCCTCGACCATCCGGGCGATGACGGCCAGTTGCTGGAAGTCCTTGCGACCGAAGGCGGCCAGGTCGGGCTGGACGATGCCGAAGAGCTTGGCCACGACGGTCGTCACGCCGCGGAAGTGGGTCGGTCGGCTCTTGCCTTCGAGGACCGACGAGAGGCCCGGCACCTCGACGAAGGTGGCGGACGGGCCGTTCGGGTACATCTCGGCGACCGGAGGCTCGAAGATCAGGTCAACGCCCCCCTCGGCGCAGCGGCGGTGGTCGTCGTCGGGGGTGCGGGGGTAGCGCTGATAGTCTTCGTTCGGGCCGAACTGGGTGGGGTTGACGAAGATCGAGGTCACGAGGAAATCGCAATGAGCTCGGCAGGCGTCGATGAGGCGAAGGTGGCCGTCGTGCAGGGCTCCCATCGTGGGGACGAAGCCGATCGACTTGCCCGAGGCGCGAGCCTCGGCCACGAGGCGGCGGCACTCGGCGATGGTGGCAACGACGACGGGGGGGGAGGCGGTGTTCATGGAGGGGGTCTGGTGGGCTCGTCCCGAGGGGTCGGGGTCAGGAGCGGTGGGGGCAGTCGGGGTTGTTCAGGCACTCGTCGCTGATCACGAGGTCGTCGAGAATGCGACCGTTGACCAGCGTTTCGGAGACGATCCGGGGGACATCCTCCTCGGTCACGGAACCGTACCAAATCCCCTGAGGATAGATGACGACGACCGGGCCGTGCTCGCACTGGTCGAGGCAACCGGCAAAGTTGGCGCGGGCCGACTGGGCGAGTCCGGCGCGCTTCAGGGCCTTTTTGAAGGCGGAGCGCAGGTCGTCGTCGCCGGTCGGATCGCAACTGCCACGGCGATGACCGGGATCACGAACATTTGCGCAAATGAACAGATGGTGCGAGTACGCGGCCATGGAAGGAGTTGGACCTCGGGGCGTTCGACCGGGGGACGGAAGAAGAACACGGGGCGTTGCATTGTGGTGGAGCCTCTGCCCGATTCGCGGCCCCCTCCACCCCGGCCCTCTCTCCGGGAGCGAGCGGGGAGCGTAGGGCAGTACCGTTTTGTCCAATGAATCGGGCGGAGACTCTGCTGAAACGTTGGGCAACGATCCGTTCACGGAGCCGCCTGTGGAAAGCAGACGCCCACGGCGGGATTCGGGGGCGGAACAATCGGCCCGCGGATCGGGTTTTTCATGGAGGATGAACCGGCGCGGTCCGTATACTTCAATGGTGGTCCTTCGAGGCGGATCCGGTCAAGATCGCGCCGGGCGAAGCGAAGCGCAAAGGGCCGGAGGTTCGGAGGGAGGATCGAGCCGTGGAGTCTGCCGGGCAGACGGGAACCCCGCAGCCGCACGACGGTTCAGAGCTGGTGACGGCGGAATCGGTCCTCTGGCCATCTCGTGAACAGGTGGAGGCAGCCCTGTCACGGTGCCTTGGTCCGTTCGCGCTGGCCTTGCTGGAACGGTCGGCGCAGCCGTTCATCATCATCGAGCTGGCCGGCACGTTGCTGCGGGCCAACCGGGCGTTCTGCGACCTGCTCGGCTACGAGCCGGAGGATCTGATCGGCCGAACCATCGTCGGCCTGACCTCGGATCGGTGGCACGAGACGACGATCGCGGCGCGGAACCGCTTGCTGTCCGAAGGGCGTCCGCTCCGCTACGAGAAGGAATACCGGGCGCGCGACGGTCGCCTGGTGCCGGTCGATCTGGTGGCCGATGTCCTCTACGACGAAGAGGACCGGCCGATGGCGTTTTTCTCGTTCATCACCGATCTGAGCGAGCAGAAAGAGGCCGAGCGAGCGCTCAGGGAGTCGGAATCCCGGTTCCGGCACCTGTTCGACGAGGCCCCGTTCGGCTACCACGAGATTGATTGCGACGGCCAGATTGTGGCCATCAACCGGGCCGAGTGCGAGATGCTCGGCTACGACTGCGAGGAGCTGGTGGGTCGGCCGATCTTCGATCTGGTCGATCCGTCGCAGCGCGACCTGGCGCGGCAATCCGTGGCCGAGAAGATCGCGGGGCGACGGCTCCTGGTGCCGTTCGAGCGGATTTATCAGCGGCGGGATGGCCGGACCTTGATCGTGATGATCCGCGAACGCTTGCGGATTGATTCGGACGGTCGGGTGCAGGGCATTCGAACGACCGTGCAGGACATCACCGAGCAGAAGCAGATGGAGGCGGCGCTGGTCGCCTCTCGGCAACGAACGCAGGTGTTGTTCGACGGAATTGAAGACGCGGTGTTCGTGCACGACACCGAGGGAAGGCTGCTCGAAGCCAACCCGGCGGCCAGCCGGTTGCTCGGCTACAGCCGAGACGAGCTGTTGCGGTTGACGACCTTCGACATCGACGCCGAGGGGTTTGCCGAGGGGTTCTCCGAGCGGCTGGAGCAGCAGCTTCGCGACGGTCACATGCGGTTCGAAGGCCGCCACCGAGCCAAGAGCGGCCAGGAGATTCCGGTCGAGATCACCAGCTCGACGATTCAGCTCGGCGATCAGACGGCGGTGCTGGTGGTGGTCCGCGACATCACCGAGCGAAAAACCCTGGAGGAAACGCGGCGGAAGTTTGCCGAGGCGCAAGCGACGAACGCCGAGATCCTCTCGCAGAAGAACCGGATGCTGCTCGAATCGGAGGCTCGCTATCGGCAACTGACCGAGGCGACGCTCGACGCCGTGATTGTGGCCGATCGTCTCGGGAGAATCAGCCTGTTCAACCCGGCGGCCGAGCGGACCTTCGGCTTCGAGGCGTCGGAGGTGCTGGGGCGTCCCCTGTCGCTGATCTTGCTTAATCCCGGCGAATTGCCGGAAGCCGGAGACTGCGGCGAGAGCGAGCCGTGCGTGGCCCCTGCGGAGCGGCTGGTTGGCCGGACGGTCGAGATGCAAGGGCGGCGCAAGGGGGGGCAACTGTTCCCGCTGGAGCTGTCGCTCAATGCGTTCGGTCAGGGGGAAGAGTTGCAGTATATCGGCTCGATCCGCGATCTGACCGAACGCCAGCGGATGCGAGACATGCTGATCCAGAGCGAGAAGCTGGCGTCGATCGGCCTGCTCAGCGCGGGGGTGGCGCACGAGATCAATAACCCCCTGGCGTATGTGGCCAACAACCTGGCGGTGCTGGAGCGCGACCTGCGCGGGGTGTTCAGCCTGATCGAAACCTACGAGGCGGCCCGTTCCGCGATGGAGGCCGAGGCCATCCGCCAGATCGAGGAGGTCGAGGCCGATCTGGACTGGGACTACGTCCGGAAGAACACCGATCGGCTGATCACCCGGACCCGAGAGGGGGTGCAGCGGGTGGCGAGCATTGTCTCGAACCTGCGGAGCATGGCCCGAACGGCTCCGCCGTCGAAGGAGATGGTGCCGCTGGGCGAGCTGGTGGCCTCGGCCCTGGAGATGGCGCAGGGCCAGTTGCGCAAGGCGAAAATCACGGTCGAGGTGGATGCGCCGACAGACCTGGCCCGCGTGCCCTGCGTGGCCAATCAGATTGCGCAGGTGATTCTCAACCTGCTGATCAACGCGAGCCAGTCGATCCAGGATCTGGGCCGTCCCGAAGGCGGTCGGATCGTGATTCGGCTGCGAGCCGAGGGCTCCTCGCAGGTCATCGAGATCGCGGACAACGGCGGCGGAATCGCCCCCGAGCATCTGCCTCGGCTGTTTGACCCGTTTTTCACGACCAAGCCGGTGGGTGAGGGAACGGGCCTGGGGCTGGCGATCAGCCACAGCATCATCACCGGCCACGGCGGGACGATTGAGGTCGAGGAAACGCCGGGAGGCGGGGCGACGTTTCGGTTGCGCTTGCCGACCAACGGTTAAGGGGACTTCCTGAATGCCTGTCCGGGTTCGAGGACGCATCGCCCCCCTCACCCGGCCTTCGACCACCCTACGAGACCTTCCACTCAATCATGGCGGGTTTTTCTTGGGTGGCCCCGGTTGCTCGCCAACCGGGGACGCGGAGCGACACGCGGTTTCTGGGTCGCCTGAGGTCGCCTCTTGCGGCTGCGCCGCCCCGGTTGGCGAGCAACCGGGGCCACCCACGGCACGGGCAACGCGTCAGTTGAGGATGGAAGCGGTGCTACTCCCCTGCGAGCGGCAGAGCGGGTTGGGAGAGGTCGGAACCGGCCAGGCGATTCGATCAGGGGACGCGAATCGAGTCGAGAACGCGGCGGAGGATGGCGTCGGGGGAAAGGCCCTCGGCATCGGCCTCGTAGGAGACGAGCAGGCGGTGGCGGAGGACGTCGGGAGCGACGGCCTTGACGTCGAAGGGGGTGACGTAGTCGCGTCCTGAGATGAGGGCGTGCCCCTGGGAGGCGCGGACCAGGGCGAGGGTGGCCCGAGGGCTGGCCCCAAGCTCGATGAGCGGGCCGAGGTCGAGGCCGTACTCGTGGGGATCGCGGGTGGCCCGGATCAGGTCGACAATGTACGACTTCAGGGCCGGGGCGACCCGGATCGCGCCGGTGGCGGCACGGAGGGCGCGGACCTCGGCCGGGCCGAGCATGGGAGGATCGGGGTCGAGGGGGGTCTGGGTGTCGGTGATGCCGGGCAGGTCGAGCATGGCCAGCTCGGCGTCTCGGTCGGGATAGCCGGCCACGAGCTTCATGAGGAAGCGGTCGAGCTGGGCCTCGGGCAAGGGATAGGTCCCTTCCTGCTCGATCGGGTTCTGGGTGGCGAGGACGAAGAAGGGGTCGGGCAGGCGGATCGTCTCGTCGCCGATGGTGACCTGCCCCTCCTGCATGGCTTCGAGCAGGGCGCTCTGGACCTTGGCCGGGGCGCGGTTGATCTCGTCGGCCAGGAGGACACTGGTGACGATCGGACCGTGCTTGATGTCGAAGCGGCCGGTCTGGGGGTGGTAGACCTGCGTGCCGGTCAGGTCGGCCGGGAGGAGGTCGGGCGTGAACTGGATGCGTCGGAAGGGCAAGTCGAGCGCATGGGCCAGGGCCCGAACGGCGCGGGTCTTGGCCAGACCGGGAACCCCTTCGATGAGCACATGGCCGCCGGCCAGGAGGGCAATGACCATCCGATCGAGCAAGGGACGTTGACCGACGACCCGCGTTTCCAGGCGATCAAACAAGGGTGCGAGGTTGGGCAGCGACGGCGGATCGAGGGTCACGGGCAGAGCGCTCGGGGGGTGGGCCGATGGCCTGGGACACCTGGGTGGTCGCCAGGGAGATCCGGGCCGATCGATCTGCAGTGGCAAGCCATGGCGTCGGCTCGTCGGCGAGGGTCAGCGGGCCAACGATCAGGGGCGAGCACCGAGAAACGAGCGAGGAGGATTGGCCTCGCTCCGGTGGCTCGCCCCGAGAAGATTCGAGGTGGAGGGGACGATCGATCGAAGGCCGAGGGACACGGACCGACGGATCGACCTTCCGTCCGATTAGCGGGGGGCGCGCCGGCGTTCCATCATCTTCCGCAGGATGTCCTCGGCGGCCCGGCTGGAATCGACCTCTTCCTTCTTCTTGGCCGCGGCGGGGGCGTCGTCTGCCTCTTTCTTGGCGGCGAAGAAGGGGTTCGACTCGTCGATGAACTCCTCGGCCTCGGCGGGGGCGTCGGGGTCGTATTCATCGTCGAGCTTGTCGTAGATATCGTCCTCGTCGACCGGGGAGGGCTCGGCTTCGGGCTCCGCCTCGGGTTCGGGAGCGAGTTCGGGTTCGGCCGCGGCCTCGGGCTCGGCCGGTGCGGCGGGAACCTGATGATCGGACTTGCTGGCCTCCTGGAAGGAGGAGAAGGTCATGGTATCGCCGGTGTAAACGCCGGAGGGGCGTTCGGGAGGAGCGGCGCTGTCCTTATCGGTGACGAGCCAGGAATCAATGTCATCGTTGCTCAACTCGTCGAGCGAGGCGGCCTTGGCCATCGCACGTTCCGACTTGTCGGGCGAGGTGGTGGGAGCGGCGGCGACGGCTCCCTGGATCGAGATGGCGAAGGTCAAGGGGCCGACCTGCACCAGGTCCTTGTTTTTGAGAACCTGATCGGTGTTGGCTTCGAGCCGCTGGTGATTCAGGTAGGTGCCGTTGCGACTGCCCAGGTCGCGGAGGACAACTCCCTGGTCGGTCTGTTCAATCTCGGCGTGGTTACGGCTGACCTGTTCGTTGTTTGGGCGCAGATGGCAACCCTCTCCCCGTCCGATCCGGAACAGAGGAGTGGCCAAGGGGATGACCTTCCCCTCGGGCTTGCCTTGAACGACGATCAGCGAGACTTTCGCGCTCATACGAAGACGCCCCCAAGCGTGCGCGTCGGCCGTCCCGGACGGTCCCAAGAAATGGAAGCAGACGGAAGAAACAGCAACGAGAGCGGAAGGTGGGACATGAATCGAAACACCGCTCGATGGGGCCAACCGGCTCCCACCCGACGTGGCTCCGTCCGGAAGACCATTCCAGGAGGAATTGTAACCCGTCCTGCCGTAAGGCAAGGATTCAAGGCCGGTTCAGGTCCACGGATGTGAGAACAGATCACGTCCATTATCGACGTTGAGCTTACCAGCCCGTGAGTCCTTTGCAAGAGTTTCAAGCGGCAACCGTACGGAATCAACGGCGATCGGTCCAGCTTGGAGACCGGTAAATCTCCTCGGCAACGCGAGCGGCGGCGGCCCGCTCAGCATCCATGAACACATGATCGGTGGGCTCAAGTCCGATCGCCTTGAAAAGCGCCTTCTGAACCGGAGCGGCCCAGGCATCTGGGGGATCGATGGGAGCCTCGGGCGCGAGGGAGGTGAGGCCGGGGAGTTCGGGCGTGCGCTCGGAGGTTTCGAGCAAGAGCGATCCGTGTTGCAACAAGGCCCCGGCTCGACGCCGCTGGGCACTGCCCAGCACCTTGGAACCGGCCACGACAAGGTCTTCGGCGTCGCGATCGAGGAAGCAGAGCAAGGGGCGATCGCGCCCGACGCGGGCCTCGGCCTCGCCACGACGGCGGGCCACGATCCCCCGCTCGGCCAGCAAGCCAACAATAGCAAGATGGACCGCGTGATAGAGGTCCTTCGAGCGTCGGGTCAAGGGGTGATCGGCGGGGAGAACCAGGGCGTAGGTCAGTTCCCGATCGTGCCAGATTGCCCCGCCGCCGGTGGCCCGACGCACCAGAGCCGCCCCGCGCCATCGGGGGTCGGCCTCGGCCTCGGCCCGATGCTGAAAGTAACCAAGGCTCAGGGTCGGGACCGACCATTCATAGGTGCGAAGCATGGCCGTGCTCGGGTCGGCGACGACCGAATCAAGCATCCATTGATCGACGGCCATGTTCCACGGCCCATCCCCCGACTCGTGAGGAAGGACGCGGCATTGCATGGAGCAGGACTCCCTGGGGGCAGGAGGCGGTAGGCAGCGGGCAGAGGGAAGCGGCAGTCGGCGAAGGGGCCTGGGGCCATTGGCGGCCCCAGGACAGGAGGCGCGGGGGTTAGGCAGGGGTCACGAGCGTCCCCCGGTCGGCCGAGGGAACGGGAGGGGTTGAGGACGGGGGAATGGTTGAGGCGTCGGGGGTCCAGCGGAGGATCGGACGCTTGGCGGCGGCGACCTCGTCGGGACGGCTGATGGGGGTGGTGACGGGAGCGGCGTGGAGCAGGTCGGGGGCTTCCTCGGCGATGGCAAGCAGGGCGCGGGCGAAGGCGTCGAGGGTTTCCTTGCTCTCGGTTTCGGTCGGCTCGATCATCAACGCCTCGGAGACGATCAGAGGGAAATAGACCGTCGGGGCATGGAAGCCGTAGTCAATCAGCCGCTTGCCAATGTCCATCGCACGGACGCCGCGATCGCGTGCCATCGAGCGGGCCGAGGCGACGAACTCGTGCATGCAGCGCTCGCCCATCGGCACGGGGTAGGCATGCTTGACCAGGGCGAGCAAATAGTTCGCATTCAAGACCGCGTACTGGGCGACCGCCTTGAGCCCCTCGGGGCCTTGCGATCGGATGTAGCAATACGCGCGGACGAGCACGCCGACGTTGCCGAAGAAGGACCGGACCCGGCCGATCGCCTTCGGGCGGTCGTGGTCGAGGAAGTAGGTGCCGTCGTCGCGTCGGCCGACGGTGGGAGCGGGAAGATAGGGGGCGAGGTGGTCGCGCACAGCGATCGGCCCAGCGCCGGGACCGCCGCCACCGTGAGGGCCGGAGAAGGTCTTGTGCGGGTTGTAGTGCATGAGGTCGACCCCCATGTCACCGGGCCGGACGACGCCGAGGATGGCGTTCATGTTGGCCCCGTCGAGGTAGAGCAAAGCCCCGCGCTCGTGAAGTAACTCGGCGATCTGGGTGATCTGCTCGTCGAACAGGCCGACGGTGTTCGGGTTGGTGATCATGAACACGCCGACCTCGTCGTTGAGCTTCGCCTTGAAGTCGTCGAGGTCGACGAGGCCGCGCGGGTCGCTCTTGACCGTCACGGCCTTGAACCCGGCCAGCTGGGCCGAGGCGGGATTGGTGCCGTGTGCGCTGTCGGGGACGAGGACGGTCGTGCGGTGCTCGCCGCGGTCGCGGAAGGCCGCGGCGGCAACCATCAGGGCGGTCAGCTCGCCTTGCGCACCGGCGGCCGGTTGAAGGCTGACGGCGGGCAGGCCGGCAATCTCGCCGAGATCGTGCTGGACCTCGAACAAGAGCTGCAACATCCCCTGAATCGTGGATTCGTCCTGATACGGATGCAGGCCCGCCATGCCGGGCAGCGAGGCGAGCCGCTCGTTGCGCTTCGGGTTGTACTTCATCGTACACGACCCGAGGGGGTAGAAATTGGCGTCGATCGCCATGTTGAACGTCGAGAGGTTCGTGTAGTGGCGGACGACGTCCAGCTCGCCCAGCTCGGGCAACGGAGGGGGAGCGTCGGCGCGGTGTTCGGCCGGGATAAGGTCGTCGATCGGCCGGTCGGGCACGTCCGAGGGGGGGACGATCCGCACGCGACGACCGGGGCGAGACGATTCGAACAGAAGCGGGGGTTGGTCTTTCTTCAACATGAGTCGTCGCCGATTCCAAGGGGAAAAAAGGTCCGTGCGGGGCGGTCGGTCCTGGGTTCCAACAGAGGGGAGCAATGGCAGGTGCAAGTGAACGTTTCTGTGATCAGGCCCGCGACCGCGAGGCGCGATCGAGCAGGCCGAAGGAGGTCCAGAGCAGGCCGATGAGGACCGCAACGAGCAAGAGAACGAGCATCAGACGATCGGTCACCATCTCACTGATGCGGAAAATCACCTCGACCGCGGGAGACGGTTCGATCCCTTTCGCGTCGTACTGTGTTCTGGCCCAGGGGACGACCGAGGCCAGCAGGACGAGCAGGGCGCCGGCCATCGCCGCGATGATGACGACCGCTCGCCGATGGCGTCGGGCCGCGTCGCGTTTCTGCATCGCTCAGCCTCCTCCGTCGAACAGATCGGCCACACGGGCGCGGACACCGGGCAAAGCATCACCGCCACCGGGTAAGGGCATGGTGATCAACGCTCCGCGGTCCAGCTCGACCCGCACCGACGGGTCGTCGAACCGGAGCAGCTCGTCGCTCGTCATCGGGCGGGTGCGGGTGGACATGGGATTCGGCTCCGGGAGGATGAAGGGGCCGGGACGGTCGGGCGCCAGGGCGTGAGCTGAGGCAAGGGGTTCGTGTTCTTTGTTCCCTCGTCGCCGGTGGTTCGAGCGGCGATTGAGGGCGAGGAGCCCCCCCTCACCCCGGCCCTCACCCCCGCGAACGGGGGAGAGGGAGTTGGAAATCAACCCTCGCTCGCGTGTGCGGAGAGGGGGTCCGACGCCTTCGACTCGCACGCAGCAATCGACTAGACCGCGGCCAGGGCCTCGCGGTAGGCGTCGGCGAGGGCGTCGATCTCGGATCGGGTGCGTTTCTCGGTGACGGCGATGAGGATGGCGTCGGCCAGCTCGGGATACCAGCGGCCGAGCGCGATGCCGCCGTGGAAGCCGCGTCGGCCAACCTCGGCCAGCACACGGGCCGGGTCTTTCCCTTCGCAGCGGATGACGAATTCCTTGAAGAAGGGGCCGTCGAAGGCGAGCGAAAGGCCGGGGATCTCACTCAGGCGATCGGCGGCGTAGTGGGCCTTGCGGGCCGATTGCTCGGCGGCGTCGCGGAGGCCGGTCGGGCCCATCACGGCCAGGTAAATGCTGGCGCGGAGGGCCATCAATCCTTGATTGGTGCAGATGTTCGAGGTCGCCTTCTCGCGGCGGATGTGCTGCTCGCGGGTCTGCAGGGTGAGGACGAAGCAGCGGCGGCCGTCGCGGTCGAGCGTCTGGCCGACGAGGCGGCCGGGGATCTTGCGGAGGTACGACTCGCGGCAGGCGAGCATCCCCAGGTACGGCCCGCCGTAGACGAGGGCATTCCCGAGCGGCTGACCCTCGGCCGTCACGATGTCGGCGCCGTAGGCTCCAGGCTGCTTGAGCAAGCCGAGGCCGATCGGATCGACGCTAACGATGGCCGTGGTGCCCCGCTCCTTCGCAGCAGCGACGAGCGGCTCGATGTCTTCGAGCTGGCCGAAGAAATTCGGCTGCTGGAGGATGACGGCGGCGGTGTCGTCGGTGAGCGCGGCGATGAGGTCGTCGATGGAGGTCTGGCCGTTGCGGGTCGGGACGGTGACGAGTTCCGGCTCGAGGTTTTCGAGGTAGGTCCGGGTCACGTCCCGGTATTCGGGGTGGACCGCCTCGCTGGCGACGATCCGGCCGTGCCGATTGCCGGAGGCAATGGCCATGAGCACTCCCTCGGCCACGGCCGAGCCGCCGTCGTAGAGGCTGGCGTTCGAGACGTCGAGCCCGGTGAGCTGCGCGACGAGGGTCTGGTACTCGAAGATCGCCTGGAGCGTCCCCTGGCTGGCCTCGGCCTGATAGGGGGTGTAGGCGGTGTAGAATTCCCCCCGACTGGCGAGCATATCGACCACGGCGGGGATGAAGTGATCGTACGCGCCGCCGCCGAGGAAACAGGGGCGCTCGTCGATGCTCGCGTTTTTTGCTGCCAGTGCCCCGACATGGCGTGTTAGCTCGATCTCCGTCAGGGCCGGCGGCAGGTCGAGCGGCCGATCGAGCCGAACCCCGGGCGGGACCATCTCAAACAGCTGATCGAGCGACTCCAGGCCGATCGTCTCAAGCATCTCCCGCGTTTGTTCGTCCGTGTTCAGAATGTAGGCCATTGCCAGCCAAGGGGTTCGGAGGATCGGGCGGCGCAAGGGCCGGCGCGCGATCGCCCGGCCCACAGGATGATTGTAGGCGCTTATTCTACGAGACGGGGGATCGAGCGACGAGGCGACTTCCGGGGCAACTCTTTAAGGTATGAGAAAGATCATCCAAGGAGGGCAGATTCATGGAATCTGCTGTTCAGAGGCTCGCCGGGTGGTGACTTACGAAATCTTGTTCCGACACTCCCGAACAATCGCTCGTAATTGCTCGATCGTGTGACCAGGAGGACGATGGAGCATGCGGTGACAATTCGCGCAAACAATCGCCAAATCACTTAAGCGAGTCGGAGTTTCACCATTGAGAGTCGCGATGGGAACGCGGTGATGACACTCCGCAAACCCAGACCCAAGATGCCCGTATACAAGAGTAAAGTCGAACCCACATACTTCGCAGAGAAGCTTACCTGTTTCAGTAAGAATTCGCCGTTTCTTTCGACGGATTAATCGTGGGTTTCGCTCTTTGGAGCGATGCAGTATGAGCTGTGTCCGGCCTTCGAATCCTTCCTCCTCACTGTCATCGCTGCTGGGTTCCTCAGTGTCCGAGATCTCGTCGATTGAGGAGGCCAAATCCGGAAACGCCTTGAGCAGGAGCCCCAAGAGCTGACCCGCAGCTTGTCGGTCGAATTGAATGGACTGACTGACTTTATCCGGAATCTCACGATCTGCTGATCCAACCGTATCAAGCTGAAGATAGCGTTCGCCTGCGCTGCCATCGACGATTGCGTAGAGACAGCGGGTTGGGCGGTGGACCGAATGACGTACCTTTTGGTTTTGCTCCAGCGAGGTCACTAACGCCATCGAGAAAACACCTCGTCTCCCTTTGGAACGTTTCGGTGGGCTGCCTGGACACACTCGGACATGATCAGCCCTCGGTACTGTTGCGGGTCGTACCGGACACTTCGGGAACGCGCCGATCGCACGGCTTGCGAGGAGAAAGGCTTACGATCGTCCGGGGATCACGCTCGTCTCGCGCCCGAAGGTCTGCCACCATGGCATGAACGTCGTAACCGAAGACCTTGGCATAGGCGTCCCGGGCCGCCCAGACCTCCTCCAACACACTATCTTCCTTCATCGTCTTGGCCTCCGGTGGGTAATTCTTCGGGTGTGCAGATCAGCGGAGGTTCGTACCCGGAAGCGCGGCAAACTGCTTCGATTTGTGGTCGCAATGTCACATTCGCAATGTGTTTGCAATTCCAGGTTAGGAGGTAGTCCAGGCCGTGGAATGCCGCAAGGGCGATGTGGATCGCATCAGCCGCCGCCCGTTCGGGAAGGGGCACCTCACTGATTAAAGATTGCGCCAACGTCGCAACCTCGGGCGTCTGCTCCAGCAGAGGGATTCCATCGAGCGAAGAGACGCGAGCCGCCGCAGCCTGGGGATCACCGGCTTGACACTCCAGCAAGACGAGCCGGGACGTGTACAAGTCGAACGCGTCCCGCCCCGTCCACCATTCTCGGGTGATCTGCTGATGGGCCGCCCGCACCAGATCGCGGCTCGGCCATGCGGTCAGATAGCTGGGCAGAGTGGTCTCAAGGTAAACCCTGGGCTTCATGGCACCATTTTACCGCTTGATCGCGGAGAGGGGATCAGCAGTCCTGAGAATGCTCGAAGCATTCTTGAAGTTCCCGATCAGTGCGAATCCTCGGCGACCTTCTTCTGATAGGCGTCGTAGTCGAGGAGCTTGGGGAGCTCGGCGTCGGGATTGGAGGGGCGAAGCTTGAGGATCCAGCCGGAGCCGAGGGGGTCCTGGGCGATCTGGTTGACGTCGTCGGCGACGGAGGCGTTGACCTCGATGACCTCGCCGGAGAGGGGGGAGTAGAGGTCGTTGACGGACTTGACGCTCTCGACCTCGCCGAAGGAGTCGCCAGCGGAAAGGGTGGTGCCAGGAGTGGCGTGGGAGAGGTCGATCATGATGAGGTCGGTGAGCTGCTCGACGGCGAAGGTCGAGAGGCCGACGGTCGCCACGTCACCGTCGATCGAGACCCATTCGTGAGTGGGGGCGTACTTGAGATCCTTGGGGTCCATGATCGTCGGGGCTCCTTGGAACGGAAGGCGGTCGGGTTGGGGGAGATTGAGGCAATCAATCCGTCGGGGACGTGTGAATCAGGATCGGGGGCGGCGGTAGAAGGGCAATTCCACAACCTCGGCCGGTTCGCGGTGGCCGCGGATCTCGACCACAAGCTCGGTGCCGATCGGAGGAGCCTCGGGGGTGACGAGGGCCATGGCGAGGCTCTGTTGGAGGGTCGGGGCGAAGGTACCGGAGGTGACGGTACCGATCAGGGTGCCTTGCTGAAGGACGCCGCAGCCCTGGCGAGCGATCTTGCGGCCCGGAAGCTTCAGGCCGATCCGGGCGGCGCCGGGGGCATCCTTCAGGCGAGCCAGGGCGTCTCGGCCGACGAAGTCACCCTTGTCGAGCTTCACGAACGGGGCGAGGCCGGCGGCGAAGGGGTTGACCGATTCGCTCAGCTCGTGGCCGTAGAGGGGCATGGCGGCCTCGAAGCGGAGCGTGTCTCGGGCGCCGAGGCCGCAGGGGCGGATGCCGCGATTGAGGCCGCATTCGAGCAGTTCGAGCCAGGCGGCCTCGACCACGTCGCGGTGGACGATCAGCTCGAAGCCGTCTTCGCCGGTGTATCCGGTTCGGCTGGCCGAGGCTCGGGTGCCGAGCACCTGGCCGGAGGTGTGGCTGTAGTAGCCTTGTTCGGCGAGGGGAGGCCCTTCGAACAGTTCCTGAAGGGTCAGCAGCGCGGCCGGCCCTTGAATGGCGATCATGGCGGTGTCGAGGGTCGAATCGGCCATCGTCGCGTTGAAGGAGCCGCGGTTCTGCTCGAACTGCTCGACCACGCGAAGGCGGTTCGAGGCGTTGCAGACAAGGCCGTAGGCGTCGCCTTCGGTCAGGTGGTAGACAAGGACGTCGTCGAGGATTCCCCCCTCGTCATCGCAAATCAGGCTGTATTGAATGCGGCCGGGGGCGAGGCGGGCGACGTCGTTGGTCGTCACACGCTGGAGCCAGGCCAGGGCGTCGGGACCATTGAAGCTGAGGCGGCCCATGTGGCTGATGTCGAACAGGCCGACACGCTGACGGACGGCCTGGTGTTCCTCGACGATGCTCGAATACTGGACCGGCATCGCCCAGCCGCCGAACTCAACCAGCCGGCCGCGGTGGGCCTTGTGCCAGTCGTAGAGGGGGGTTTTCAGGAGTTCGACGGTGGACATCGGAAGCAGAACCTCAGCATCAGGAATCAGCACGCGAACGGGTCACGGCCGGTGGAATTGTTGTTTCATTAGGATCTCAGCTCGACGCGGCCGTGCCGGGGTTGGGGCGATTCTAGCGAAGCCGGCCGCCCGGCGACAACCGCGCCCTGCCCGGCCACAAGCCGGTCAGGATGACGAAGCGTCGAGTTGATACTTGCGAACCTTTTCCAGATCGACCTCGATGCCGAGGCCCGGAGCTTCGGGAACCGCCATGCGGCCCGACTCGATCGAAAAGGGATGGGTAATCACATCATCAACCAGTCCGTAATACGTACAATCGTTGGCCAGGGGAAAATTCGGCGTACTGGCGGCCAGGTGCAGCATGGCGGCGGTCTTCGGCCCCAGGTCGTGCGAGCAGTGGACGACGCAAGGGACCCCGGCCGACGCGGCGACCTCGGCCACCAGCTTCGTGGCCCAGATGCCGCCGCACTGGTAGGTGTCGGGCAAGAGCACGTCGGCCGCCTGTTTTTCAAGGATCGTACGGACGCGGGCCAGGGTCGTGACCGACTCGTTCAGCGCCAGCGGGGTCGAGGTGAGGGTCCGGATGCGGGCCGAGTCGTCGATCAGATCCTCGGGCATCGGCTGTTCGAAATATTGAAGCCGGTACGGTTCGAGATCCTTGGCGAGTTGCTCGCAGACCTCGGGGGAATAGCCGGTGTTGGGGTCGATGCGCAGCTCCAGGCGGTCGCCGACGGCGTCTCGAACGCCGCGAACCATCGCCAGATCTTCCTCGGGATCACGCCCGGCCTTGGTCTTGAGGGTCGAGAAGCCCATCTCGACGTAAAGCTTCGCGATTTCACCGGCGCGTTCATACGATTGGATGCCCATGCAGGCGGCCAGCTCAATCTCGCGCCGGTAAGGGCCGCCGAGCAGGCGGAACAGAGGCAAGGCGTAGATCTTTCCGGTCAGATCCCAGAGGGCCATCTCGACGGCGCTCTGAATGTAGATGTGATCGAACTTCAAGTCTTCATACACGGCCATGATGTTCGTGGGATCGATTCCCAGGAGCATCGAGCGAAGCCCTTCGGCCTCTCGTCCGGTGAGTTGGGTGCCGAGGTAAACCTGGGGGGTTTCTCCCCAGCCTTCGAGGCCGGTCTCGGTTTCCAGGCGGATGAGAATGGAGAAGGTGGACGAGGCACCGCGATACCGGCTGTGATAGGGGGCGATCGGGGGTTTTTGCGGCACCTCGACAGCGAACGAATCGACGCGGGCGATTTTCATCGGACGAATTCCTTAAAAACTCTGCGACCAACGTTCGAGTGCCGGATTTCGAGACCCAAGGGGCCGGAGGCAAGGCCGAGCCACGTCGGCGCGATCATACGAGGTGAGATCGAATCGGTCGAGCGGTGAGCCCGTCTGGCGTGAAAGGACGCAGGCGCGAATCAGGGCGACCATGACTGCAAGGAAATCCGAAAGAATTCGCTTGCTCACTCGGGGACAACCTCGATACAACAGTGCTGTCTTGAGCCTTCATGAGTGTGTATCCATTCGGGGAAGCCTCGTGATTCGACGATTCCGGTATGGTTGGTCCCGGTCGGTCGATTGCTTCCGAACGACGCCGAAGCGGAAAGGCTGGCTTGCCCTGGGGTGCGTGGTGGGCGCCCTCGGGACTGGACTCGGGTTCGGGGCGAGCTCGGCACTCGGCCAGGTCATGATGGAGATGGTGGCCCCGCCGCTCTCGAACGAGGAGCCGGGGCGGCCGATCCAGCTTCCACCGGCCTCGACCGAGGTGAAGGAAGCGATCGACGACTTCGAACGGTTTGCCCGTCGATCGGCCTGGGAACGGGCCTTCAAAGCGCTCGACGGCATTCCCGACGAGCAGAACAAACGGTTCGTCGATCGGGACGATGGCTTCATCATCCGAGTCTCCGAGCGTCGGCGCGCCTTGCTGGCGACCCTTCCCCCCGAAGGACGCGAAGCCTACCGTCTGTTCGCCGATGCCGAGGCGCAACGTCTGCTCGATCAGGCCGTCGGCGACGCCGAGCAGGAGACGCTCGAACGGCTCTTTGCCGCCTCGTTCCTCACCTCGGCCGGAGATGACGCGGCTGATCGGCTGGGTGACCTGTATTTTGAAGACGGGCGGTTCGATCGGGCGGCCGGGTGCTGGCTGGCGATCCTCCGGGAGTATCCCGATTCCGACCTCCCTCCGGCCCAGATCGCCGTGAAAGCGGCCCTGGCGCTGCACCGGGCGGGGCGAGCCTCGGAGGCAGAGGAGCTTCGCCAGGAGATCCGGGATCGATACGCCGGCGAGCAGGTGCTCATTGCCGGGTCGAGGGTCGATCCCAACGTGTTCCTCGATCAGGTCATGACGGAGGAAGCGGCAGAGCGCTCCCCTTCGGCCAATGCCGAGGAGGCCGCGCCGGTTCTCGGCGAATTGCAAGAGGCGGCCTGGCAGGTGCGGTTCGGCGATTCGGTCGTCGCCGGGATGTCGGAGCAAGAGCTGCAACAGTGGAAGGCCAACCCGTTCAGCCTGGCGGTGCCGGGAACGGCAACGGACGGATCTCGGCTGTTTGTGAATTACCTGAGCCACCTCTTCGCGGTGGATCTGGACACCGGCAAGATGCTCTGGCGATCGGCCCCGTTTCACGACCTGAATGCGGCGGTCTCACAGAATCAAGGGAGAGTCATCGACCCCACCCGCTATCTGATTGTCGCCGTGGGTGAGCGGGTGCTGAGTCTCGAACGGGACGTCCGTGACCAGAGTTACAATGCGCCGTATCGCCTGGTGTGCCGTCGAGCGGACTCGGGAGACGTGGTCTGGCAATCGACCGACCTGACGGAGATGGCCAACCTCGACCCGATCGGCCCCCCCCTGCCCGTCGGCGATCGGGTCTTCATCGTCGCCAGGTCGGCGACGAACCAGCAACCCCAGCAGGGGCCGGGCCTGTTCGTGCTGGCGATCGAGCCGAGCGACGGCACGGTCCTCTGGAAGGCCGAGGTCGGCACGCTTCGGCAAGGCCAGCAGCGGATTTATTACGGAATGCCGTTTCAGGAGGCTCAGCCGCAGCTCGTGCACCGAGGGGGGGCGGTCTTTCTCGACACCCACGCGGGAGTGCTCGTTCGGCTGGACGCCGAGACGGGGGATCTGGCCTGGGGCTATGCCTATGAGACCGAGCCGGTGTCGGGAACCGGCGGGCGAGTCTTCTTTTCCTCGAACCGCGTGCCGGACCCGGTGACGGTCGCGGGTCGTCCGATCGAGGTCGACGGAGCGCTCGTGGTGAAAGGGGCCAAGTCGGGCCGGATCGCCGCCATCGACCCGGACCGGATGACCCTGCGGTGGGACCGGCCGATGTCCCAATCGGCCCGATTGCTGGGAGCGGTCGGACGCTCGGTGATCCTCGGAGGGCCGGAAGTCGATGCGCTTGATGTCGATTCCGAGAGGTTGCAGTGGTCGATCCGATTGCCCGGCGGCAGCTACGACGGCCGCCCGATCATTCGAGACGACGGCATCTGGCACCTGACCCCTCGGGGCATCTTCGAGCTGGACCCGCAGACCGGCCGCGTGCGGCGGATCGTCCGGGGAGACGACACTGGATCGATCGGCGGCGATCTGCTGCTGACCGATCGCTTGCTCATCGCAGTGTCGAACCGAACGATTGCGGCCTACGAGCGTCGCCCCCGTGAGAAGGATCTCGACTTGAACCTCGACGATGCCTCTGCGCAAACGACCGACGAAGGAGAGCAGTGAGATGCGAACAACGCGATCGGTCGTGACGGCCGCGGTCCTCATCATGATGATCGGCCTGGGCCTGGAGGCCCGCGACGTCCTCGGCCAGGTGGCCCAGACTCGGCGCACCCAAACAACCGAGAACATCGAGGGGATCACCGTCTCGGGCAAGGCGACCGCCTATGCCCGGCCGGACCTGATGGAGATCGACCTCCAGGTCGCCTCGGCCTCGGAGCTGACAGCCGACGCGATCGTCAAGTACCGAGACGCCAAGGCGCGGATCGAGGAGGCGTTCGAGAACCTGAAGCTCGATCAGGTTGAGGTCGCGGAACTCGGATTGCTCGTTGATCAGAAAGGGCCGTCCCCAAACCAGTACGGCGGCATCGACCCCCGAGCGACCCTGAGCGCCAAGCCCGAGGTACAGCTTTCCCGGAAGCTCGTCGTGCGCTGCTCCGCGATTGAAGGACGCGACGAGGAGGAGTTGTTGCAGCTCGTCGCCCGCCTGCTCGACGTGGCGCAGGATGCCGGGGGGATCGTCGGCCCTCCTCCGGGGGTCAATCCGTATCAGTACAGCTCCCGGGGGATCGACCTGAGCCTCGTCCGGTTCGTCGTCGAGGATTTCGACGCGGTGCAGGAACAGGCCTATGAGGCAGCTATCGCCGACGCCAGGGCCCGCGCCGAGCGGATCGCCCGTCTGAGCGAGACCGAGCTAGGCCCGATCGTCGCGATCCAGGAACTCTCAAGGCCGGGCGATCCAATCGCCAACGTCACCCGGGTCGTGCTCCCGAACGAGGAGCCCCCACGCGAGGGGCGGCTCGAATCGAACCGGTTGCAAGACGTTCCTGTACGGGTCGAATTGCTCGTGCGGTTCCAACTTCGCCCCGCCGAGGACGAGGGAGCCGACACGCCATGAGCAAGCGATCGGCGAATCATGACATGCACCTACAACCACCCGCCGATCGTCGTGCGTTCCTTGGTCAATGCCTGGGAGGGCTGATCGCCGGAGGGCTCGCAGGGCGGATCGCCAGGGGCCAGGACAGTGGGCAGGTCTTGCCCAAACACCTGACGCCCGAAACCCTCCGTGCCGTGGAACGAGGAACCGATTACCTGGCCAGCACCCAGGCCGACGACGGCTCGTGGATCATCGGCGGCGGCCAGGCGTATCCGGTGGCCATGACCGGCCTGGCGGGCACGGCGTTTCTGGCTCATGGCGATTCGCCCACGCGAGGCCCGTACGCGAAGCACGTGCAAGGAGCGGTCGAGTTCCTGGTGCGCTGCTCGACCCCCTCGGGCCTCCTCACCGGACCGAGCCAGGACAACGGCCAGCCGATGCACGGGCACGGCTTTGCCTTGATGTTTCTGGCGTCGGTGTACGGCATGATCACCAAGGAATCGCTCCGGCGCGAGGTCCGCGAGGCGATCCGCAAGGCGGTGATCCTGACCGCCCGAGGGCAGAGCATCCACGGCGGCTGGACCTACGTGCCCGGCACCGGCGACGAAGGTTCGGTGACCGTCACCCAGGTTCAGGCCCTTCGGGCGGCCCATAACGCCGGGTTCGTCGTACCGCCTGCGGTCATCGAGGAAGCAGGGAACTACCTGGAAAAGTGCCGGACGCCGGAGGGGGGCATTGCCTACTCGCTCGGCTCGGGGGGAGGTCCCCGCCTGCCCATCTCGGCCGCGGCAGTGGCCACCCTGTACAACTCGGGGCAGTTCGACAGCCCGATCGCCACCGATTGTCTCAAGTATGTTTGGGACGCCTTCCAGGCGACTGACGCCTGGCATAAGGGGGGCGGGCACACGTATTACGCCCACCTCTACGCCGCCCAGGCGTTCTACATGGCTGGTGATGACTACTGGGATGACTATTTTCCCGAGACGCGCGACCACCTGATGGGCCTGCAAGGCGACGACGGCTCGTGGAACGGCGACGGGATCGGCGAGGTCTACGGGACGTCGATCGCCACCATCATCCTGCAACTTCCGTTCAAATATCTTCCCGTCTTCCAGCGTTGAACGGATGGGATTTCCGACGAAAGGGACGGCCTCGTGAGCACCTCGACCGAAGACCTCGACCTTGCCGGGCTGGAGGAGCTGCAAACCGCCCACCGGCAGATCCGCGAGCAGATGGCCCGGCAGATCGTCGGGCAGGATGAGGTCGTCGATCAGCTCTTGATCGCCGTCTTCGCCCGGGGGCATTGCATCCTCGAAGGAGTGCCCGGCCTGGCCAAAACCCTGATGGTGCAGAGCCTGGCGCAATCCCTCTCGCTCGACTTCAACCGCATCCAGTTCACACCCGACCTGATGCCCTCGGACATCACCGGCACCGAGGTGCTCTACGAGGACCGCAGCAGCGGAGCCCGAGAACTGCGGTTCGTCCCCGGCCCGATCTTCGCCAACCTGATCCTCGCCGACGAGATCAACCGAACTCCTCCCAAAACCCAGGCCGCCCTGCTCGAAGCGATGCAGGAGCGACAGGTTACCGCGGGGGGACATCGCCACGGCTTGCCGGACCCCTTCTTCGTCCTCGCCACGCAGAACCCGATCGAGCAGGAAGGAACCTACCCCCTTCCCGAAGCACAGCTCGACCGATTCCTGTTCAAGATCTTCATCAAATATCCGACTCCCGATGAAGAACGCAGGATTTACCGCGTGACCACCGGGGCCGACCGCCAGGAGATCGTGCCGATCATCGCCGGGGAACGGATCGCCGCGTTGCAGAAGCTTGTGCGCCGCGTCCCGGTGTCGGACCACTGCATCGACTACGCAATGGACCTGGTGCGGGCGACCCGAGGCCCCGAGCACGGCGGGCCGTCGTACATTGGCGACTGGGTCGCCTGGGGGGCCGGGCCTCGGGCGGGTCAGGCCTTAATTCTGGCCGCCAAGGCCCGCGCCGCCCTGTCGGGCCGACCGAGCGTGACCGCCGAGGACATCAAGGAGGTCGCCCGGCCGGTCCTCCGTCACCGCGTCGTCATCAACTACAACGCCCAGGCGGCCGGAGAGTCGAGCGACTCGATCATCCAGCGCCTTCTGGACGACATCCCGATCCGCAAGGGGGCCGCCGATGACGCCGTCGCGGACGTATTCCGATCCTGACGCGATCGCCCGGATCGCCGACCTGACGCTCCGCTCCCGACGCCTGGCCGAAGGAGCGATCAGCGGTCAGCACCGCAGCCCGTTCCTCGGCTTCAACATCGAGTTCGCCTCGTACCGCGAATACTCGCCCGGCGAGGACCTCCGGCGGCTCGACTGGCGCGTCTTCGCTCGATCCGATCGACACTACATCAAGCAATACGAACAGGAAAGCAATGTACGCGTGACCTTTGTCGTCGATGCGAGCGCATCGATGGCGTACAAAGGGACTCGGGCGGCGCTCTCCAAGTTCGACTACGCAGCCACCCTGGTCGTCTCGCTCGCCTTGCTCCTGGTCAAGCAACAAGACCCGGTCGGCCTGGTCCTGTTCGATGAGAAGGCCACCGAAACCCTGCCGCCGAACGCCACCCAGGCGCAGATCGTGGCGATGACGGCGCAACTCGAACGCTGCGCCCCGAGCCGCACAACCGACCTGGGCGGCTTGCTGCGATCGCTCGCCGGGCAGCTCAAGCGGCGGAGCGTCGTCGTGGTGGTTTCCGATCTATTCACCGATCCCGAAGGATTGTACGACAGCCTCAATCGTCTACGATTTCAGGGGCACGAGGCCCTGATCCTTCAGATCCTCGACCGTGACGAGCTGGACTTACCCTTCGATGGGCCGACCATTTTCAAGGACATCGAGGGGGACGAGGAACTGTTCGCCGAGCCGTGGGGCTTTCGCCGCGAGTACCGCAAGGCGATGGAGGAGTTTCTGGAGAACGTGCGTCGTGAATGCGGCCAGCGGGGCTATGACCATGTACGGTTCGTCACCGACGAGCCACTGGCCGACGCTTTGAGCATCTTCCTGCATTCGCGATTGGACGCCGATCGAGCGGCCCGACAGGCGGGGCGGTCCTGACCCATGATGACCTTCCTCACCCCCCTGCTCCTTTGGGGAACCTTGCTGGGCGCGGTCCCGCTCATCATCCACCTCTTGAACCGCCGCCGGTTCCGCCGTGTGGATTGGGCACCGATGCGCCTGCTGAAGCTGACGGTACGCCGCAACCGGCGTCGGCTCCAGATCGAACAGTGGCTGCTTTTGCTTTTGCGCATAGCGTTGCCAATTCTTCTTTTTCTCATGCTCGCGCGGCCGATCCTCGACCCGACCGGCCTGGAAGGCTGGGCCGGGCCGGGAAGCCGGACGAGCCGGATCGTGCTGGTGGATGATTCCTTGAGCATGGGATACGTCGGCGAAGGCCCTCCGGCGTTTCAACAGGCCCGAGAGGTCGCCGCGGCCCTGCTCTCCCAGGCAAGGCCGCAGGACCGCTGCTCGCTGGTGACGACCTCGATGCCGGGGGTTCCGGTCCTGCTCGAAGTGGAAGGCAGTCGTCAGGACGAACTGGCGAACGCCGCCCTGGGCCTCAGCCCGACCGAGACGCACACGGCCTGGCCCGCCGTGTTCGAAGGTCTGAACGGAGTCCTGGAATCGTGCACGTTCCCGACGCAGCAACTGACGATCATTACGGATTTACGTCGATCGGGCTGGGACGAGGGGGTCGGGCCGATCGCCCGAGCGTGGCAGGAGCGCGGGCTCGTTGTCCGGATCGTGGACGTCGGAGACGACGGCGATCGTGCGGGGAACCTCGCGGTGGAGGCCCTGGAACCGATGGACCGGACGATCCTGGCCGATGCCGAGAGCCGATGGGAGGCGACGATCCGGAACGATTCACCGCGAACCATCGCGGGAGTCTCGGCGATCCTCCGCGTCGATGACGCCCCGACCGAGTTCCCCTTGCCGGAGATCGCCCCGAATTCGGTCGCCCGCGTGCCGATCACCGTCCGATTCCCCGGCCCCGGCCCGCACGACCTGGCCATCGAGCTGCCCGAGGACTCCATGCCCGGCGACAACCGCCGCTGGGCCGCGGTGGAGGTGAAGGAAGCGCTTCGCATCCGTCTGGTCGACGGCGAGCCGTCCTCGGAACCGTTTGGAGGCGAGGTCGATTACCTGGCCGCTCCGCTTTCGATCGGCGTGGGAGACGCGGACGCCTGGCGGGTTGAGGTGGTACAGGAGGACGATTTTCTGTCGAACCGGCTAGAACTTCCTGATGTCCTCATTCTTGCCAATGTCGCCGCACCGACTCCCGAGCAGGCCGACCGGCTGATCCGCTTGGTGCGGGACGGCATGGGCCTGATGATCTTTGCGGGCGCTCGGATGGACGTTGGCTCGTATCATGATCTGCTCGATCGCGACGAGGCCCGCCTGCTACCCGCTCGGATGCGGGCCATGGTCGATCAGGAGATTCGCGGGGTCATCATCGAGCCCGTGCGACCGTCTCCGCTGGAAGCATTGCTGGAGCTTCGGCCCTCGGCCCTGGAGCGGGTGGCAGCGCGGCAAATCATGACGGTCGAGGAATCGGCGGAGGATTCCGAGGGTGACGTTCGAGTTCTCGCTCGTTGGAACGATCCCGAGCGATCGCCGGCGGTGATCGAGCGGATCGTTGGCGAGGGGCGGGTCTTGCTCTGGACCACCACGGCCGACCGCGACGGTAACGACTGGCCGGTCGAGCCGAGC
Source organism: Tautonia marina (assembly GCF_009177065.1). Classification (NCBI taxonomy): domain Bacteria; kingdom Pseudomonadati; phylum Planctomycetota; class Planctomycetia; order Isosphaerales; family Isosphaeraceae; genus Tautonia; species Tautonia marina. Next base: position 408,506 of record NZ_WEZF01000001.1, on the reverse strand, counting down.
TTTGTCCTTGCGATTCGAGAAGCCGTCCGAGGAACCGCGCGGGCCACCCCGCTGGCGAAGATCGTCACGGCCGGCGAACCGATCCGGAACGTGGTCGAGTCGAGCCAGTCGCTCAGCGACATTCGCCTGTTCCCACCCAATGATGCCGAGCCCCGGGTACTGAACGCCGTCCCGATCAACGCATCGGCGGACGAGAGCCCCAGCACATCCCTTGCCATTGATGTTCTCGACACCCGCCGCGCCGGCCTGTACCGCATCACCTGGAGCGAGGGGCCACTTGGTGCTCAGAGTGATCTCTCGGCCGCAAACCCCGACCCGATCGAGAGCGAACTCGACCGGATCGGCCGCGACGAACTGACGCAACTGCTCAGCCCGCTGGAGGTGGAGCTTGCCTCGGCTCGAAGTGGAACCGACGCTCTCCTGGCTCCGACGGGACGGGAACTCTGGCGAGCCCTCGCCTGGGGATTGCTGGCCTTGATGATTGCCGAGCCGATGCTGACCGCCTGGATCGGCCGATCGCGCTAACACGCGTTTGAGTCAAAACCATTCCTCTCGACACGAATCCGTCATGAACCGCAGTCTCTGGCAGCACATGCTGGGCATCGAACCGTCGCCGGGGGCCGAGATGGTCGGCGAGGCTCGGCTGGAGCTTTCGGCCCTGCCGGGAGGCGGGAGCCTCCTGTTCCTGGCGCTGGTGCTGCCGGGAATCATGGTGGCAATCTGGTTCCTGGCCCGACGGGAACGCAGCGATCTGAGCCGATCCCGGCGAGCCGTGATCGTTGGCCTGCGCACGGTGGCCTTGCTGGCGGTCGTGGCCATGCTCACCGAACCGGTTCTGATCACCAGCCGCCGCGAGACCATTCCCTCGCATCTCTTGATGATTGTGGATCATTCAGAAAGCATGCGCTTTTCTGATCCGTACTCGGATGAGGCACGGGCATCGTCGGTCGCAACGTTGCTCGGGATCACCTCGGAAGGAGGCAAGGCGCCGGCCGATCGACTTCGGGAAACGCCTCGTATCGACCTCGTGCGCAGGGCGTTGGCTCCTCATCTGGATCGGCTGGGCGAGGGTCGTTCGGTATCGCTCGACACCCTGGAGTCGGCCGGCCAGGCGGCGGCCTCGTCACCGGATCGGCCGGACTCGCTGGATGCGATCGAGGCCGATCGTGCAATTTCTCCGCTTGGTGATGCGTTGCGGGGCGTCCTGACACGCTACCGGGGACGGCCGGTTGCGGGGGTGGTCCTCATCAGCGATGGCCGATCCAATGCGGGCGAAGACCCCGTTCGCGTGGCCGAGGCGGCAGCGAATCAAGGGATTCCCATTTTTGCCGTGGCAGCCGGATCGGAGGAAGGCCCGAGGAACGTTCGCCTGGCCGACCTGGAGGTCAGCCCCGTCGCCTTCGTCCGAGACCCGATGACCCTGGCCGCCGTGGTGGATGCCAGCGGATTGCAGGATGCCGAGGCCACGCTCACGCTCGAACGCCGGATGAATCAAGGGGAGTGGGAGGCGGTTGAGGAACGTCGGGTTGCGCTCGGCGAGGACGGCCAGTTGACACGGGAACTCTTCCAGATTACTCCAAATGTAGTCGGCTCGTATGAGTTTCGCGCTCGCATCAAGGACGCCGGGCCGGAGCTGACCCTCGACGACAACACCGCGGCCGCGGCCGTTCGAGTGGTCCGGCAACAGATTCGCGTCTTGCTGATTGCCGGCGGGCCGTCGCCGGAGATCCAGTTCCTGCGCAATGCGATGCAACGCGACGCTCAGGTTGAGTTCGTAGCCTGGCTTCAGCACGCCGATCCGGGCTATCGCCAGGTCGGTGACCGGCCAATCCTTCGCCTCCCGAATTCGCGGGAGGAGTTGTCGAAGTATGACGCCCTGGTGCTTGTCGATCCTGATATGAAAGCGCTCGGCCCCGAGTGGGAGCAGATGATCGTCGACTTCGTGGGCAACGATGCCGGCGGCCTCATCTTCGTGGCGGGTGAATTGTATTCCCAGCAACTGTTCGACGAGGACGCAGGCGTGGTGCCCGGCGAGTCGTGGACGCGCATTCTGCCGGTTGTTCGTGATCCGGGCTTGTATCGGACCGAAGCCGAGGTTCGGCTCAGCTCGGCGAGGACGTATGTCCTCGATCTCACCAATGAAGGACGAGCCGATCCGATCTTTGCCTTCCACCCTGACCCGATCCGCAACCGAGCCATTCTCAGCAGTCTGCCGGGGATGTACTGGAGCTTCCCTGTCACCCGAGCCCGCCCCGGAGCAACCGTTCTCGCGCGGCACGGCGACCCGAGGATGCAGAACCAGTACGGTCGGCATGTCCTGCTCGCCTCGCAACTGTATGGGCCGGGAAGGACGGTGTTCCTCGGATTCGACAGCACCTATCGGTGGCGTTATCTCTCGGAAGATTATTTCGATGGGTTCTGGGCCCGATTGATCGACCGGGTCGGACGGAACAAGGCCCTTGGGGGCCGCTTCCCGTTTCAGGTGGTCCTGGGCAAGGAGAGCTACCGCGTGGGCGAAACGGTGGCCGTGCAAGTCCGGTTCACCGATGAATCGGCGATTGCCGAGGGGTCCGACCTGATCGCCGAACTGGAGCGGGCCGGTGAACCTTCTGAGCCGATTCGCTTCGAACGCGACCCGAGCGATCCGGCCGCCCTGGCCGCCTCCTTCCCGGCCGATCCGGCCGGGGCTTACACGCTTCGGATCGTCCCGGCAACGACGGGGGATCCGGGGGCCGGCGTTCGGGTTTCGACCACGACCTTTCGGGTCGATCCCCCGCGTCGAGAAGTCGATGAACCGAGCCTCAACCGCCCCTTGCTCGACGATCTGGCCCGCCTGACCGGCGGTCAGGTACTCGAACTCACCGACATCGAACGCCTGGATGAGCTTATTTCAATGCGAGAGGTGACGCGGACTCTCGAAGCTCGCCAGGAACTCTGGAACGCCCCGCTGCTGGCCGCGCTGCTCATGATCGCCCTGACGAGCGAATGGATCATTCGCAAACTGGTTCGCATGGTCTAATGGGATTCTCCCGATCTTCCCTCTGCCCCCGAAGGACGCCTCATCGTGACGATCGCGACTGAAGAGCTTCCCGATCTCGAATCGCTGGGCCAGGAGCAGCAGCGGCTCCGCGATCGGCTGGCCCGGCTTCGACGGCGGCTGACCTTGCAGTCTGCACTGGAATCGCTCGTCGAGGCAGCCCTGATCCTGACGGGCGTGGCGACCTTGCTCGTCCTGCTCGACTGGCAATGGCGAATCGGCACAAGCACCCGGCTCGTTCTCCTGGGGATCATCGGCCCGCTGGTGCTGCTCGCGATCGGTTGGCGAATCTGGCATCGTTGGCAGGCCAGCCGGCTCGACGACCTGGCCCTGGCGATGACCGTCGATCGCTTCCGCCCCGGAACCGGGCAGCGCGTGGCCGACGTGCTTCAACTTCCCGGCTTGCTGGGCGATCCTTCCGAGTCGGCCTCGCCGGCAATGGTCCGCCTGGCGGTGCGGCGAGCCTGCGAAGCACTGAGCGATTCCGACTGGCATTTGCTCTGGAATCGCAGGCGAACCGCCTCGCGCCTTGCCGGACTGGTGGGCTGTGTGCTGGTGCCCCTCGCCTTTGCACTGGTTGCTCCCAGCGCGGCACGGTTGAGCGTTGATCGCTGGCTGTTCGGGTCGTCGGAGCGATGGCCCCAGCAGACGTACCTGAGTGTCGTCGGCCTCGGTGATGGGAACCGGCTGATCGCTCCGAGAGACGAGCCGTTTGTGATCGAGGTCCGATCGGACCTGCCCGAGATGGTCGAGGTCGGGGACCGATGGCACGTTTCGGGGCGTGGAGAGCCCTTGCTTCTTCGATCGGTTCCGCAATCGCCCCAATCACCCGATCGCGTGAGCATTCGCGAGTGGACCAATGGAAGGGGCCGACGCGACGGTGTGATGACCGCGGTGGAACCATCGCGGTTTCGCTTCGAGATCCCCGCATCGGATGAATCGTCTCGCTTCGACCTGCGAGGCGGGGACGACTGGCTGGGACCGATCGCCATTGAGCGGGTCGATCGTCCCAACCTCGCGTCCATTCGCCTGCGGGTGCGAGAGCCGGGCACACCGAGCAACACCTTCCGCACCATTGAAAATCCGCGGCAGCTCTTGACCTTTCTCCCCGACACCGAGATCGAGTTGACCCTGACCGGGTCGGAACCCCTCGCCGACCTGAGGCTCGACGCCCAGCCCGGCGCGGTTCCTTCCCCCGATCGGATTGACAAGCGGTCCTTCGCAACCCGTTGGACACTGGAGGAGGCGACGACGCTGGAACTCCGACTCACCTCCGAGCCGACGGGCCTCGAATCCCGACCAGCGTTTCTCTCGATCGCCCTGCTCCGCGACCGAGAACCTCGAGTGACGTTGAGAGCCCTGGGCGTGGGATCGCGAGTCACCCCAGTGGCAACGATTCCCCTCAGCCTGGCAGCCACCGACGACCTGGGACTGGCATCGGTACGGCTTCAGATCGATCGGATCGCCCCGGCTCAGGCGGGCGAGCAGGAGGCACCCGAGGCAGATCGTCCCGATCGGCAGACCGTTCCGATCGCGATTCCTTCCGGCGATGATCGCGCCGTCCTCGACCATCAGGCAAGGCACGATGTGGATCTGCTCGCCCAGCCGCCGGCCCTGGGAACAACCTTCGTGATGATCGCAGAGGCCGAGGATACCTCAACCCGAGGCGCCCAGCGCGGGCAGTCGGGAGCGCTCCGGTTCCAGGTCGTCTCGCACGAGGAATTGTTTTACGAAATTCTGATCCGTCAGCGAGCCGAACGGGCGAAGTTCGTGACAGCCCTGGAGGCGGTGACCAGTCAACGTGAATCCCTGGCGGAAACCCCGGATCGTGACGCGTATCTTGGAGCCCTTCGGGTGATCGTGACCCAGACGAGGCAGCTCGAACAGATCGGCGGACGCATTGCCGATACGCTCGTAGAAATGCAACTGAACCAGATCGGTTCGGTCAAGTCGCACCGATTACTTCAGGACGGGGTCATCACCCCCATTCGCTCGCTCAGCGCGGGACCGATGACCGACCTGCGCGACGTGTTGCAAACGCTCGGCGGTGGCACTCCCCGCGAGGGAGCCGATGCGGACACCGCCCGAGCCTTGCACGAGACGATTGTCGCACAGATGAACACCATTCTCGAACAGATGTCTCAGTGGGAAAGTTTTGTCGATGTCGTGAATCAGGTGGCCGAAGTGATTAAGATGCAACAATCCATTCTCGAAGCCACCGAGCAAGTCCGGGATTCCCGGACCGAGGAGGTTTTTGATGAGCTTCCCTAGCCAGTGCCTCTGGCGGTTGCCGCTGATGCTCCTCGTCCTCCTGGCCTCGATGGCGCCTTCGCGTGCTGCCGTCGCTCAGGACGGCATCGACGACATCTTCGACCCTCCCGCGTCGAAACCCTCGACCCAAGCCAAGCCGGACGCTTCCACCCCGACCTCGTCCCCTTCGAGCACCGTGGACCCCAGCCCCCTGGCTCGTGATCGCGGCCGGATCGGCTTTACCCAGGAGAATGTGGCCGCGCAGATGGCCGAACTGGAGGAGCGCATGTTCCGGCTCTCCGAGGCGCTGCTGAACCTCGAACCCGAGAACGCCTCGCGTCTGCGGTTGGCGCTCAAGTTCTCACGCGAGGAGCTGATTCTCCAGCAAATGCGCGATACGCAGGCGTTGCTTGAGGAGGCCCAGCTCAGCAAGGCGGAGACGGAAGTCCGTCAGCTTCTGGCAAAACTCGAACATCTTCGCAATGTCTTGCTCGCCGAGGATCTCGATTTTGAACTGAAGCTCGCCCGGCTTCGCCAGCTCCGTGAGACCCTCGCGCAGCTGGAGCGGATCATCAAGGAAGAGCAGCGCGAGCTGGCCTGGTCGCGCGAGGCGATCGAAACCCAGGCCGAGGCCAGTCGTCTCCGCTCGCTCCGGGACGACCTGGAATCGATCATCCGCAATCAACAAGACGTCATTGAGACAACCAACTCGGGCAAGGAAGCCTCCACTCCCGAGGATCGAGGCAAGGCGGTCGCCAGCGCCATCGCGGGAGAGGCCGGTGTCCGAGAGGCGGCGGGTGCCCTGGCAGCCGATCCCCTCGTTGCCGATCGTGAGCCTGCCTGGATCAAGCAAGCGATCCCTCACGTGGACGATACGACCACCCATCTGGAAACCGGCAAACTCGATCCGGCCCTCGACGCTGGCCAGCAGGCGCTCGACCTGTTTCTCAAGGAACGCGATCGGCTCGATGAGCGAATCGCCGAGGCGGAGGCCGCCATCTCCGAGGATCAGTTCCGCCAGTTTGAACGCGATCAGAACCGCAACCGAGATGCGACTGACGCCCTTTCCCGCGTTTCATCTCGGCTGGGAGACGCCGGGATCGCGCTTCAGAAAAATCTGATCGACGCCAGCGGCTCGATGCGAGACGCCGAGGGGAACCTCGCCCAGACCGAGCCCGAACCTGCGGCCACCGATCAGCTCGATGCCCTGAAAAAGTTGCTGGAATCGCGCGAGACATTGGCCGGAGCCCTGGAAGAATTGCTCGTCGAATTGCGCACCGAATTGCAGGCGCAAATCATTGCCGATTTGACTGAAATGTACGAAGCCCAGGTCGCCATTCGGGAATCGACCGAGGCCCAGGCTCCCAGGGCCGCAGAGCAGTCACGCACAGCGCTCATTGCTCTGGCCGGGCTGGCCAAAAGCGAATCCGAACTGGCAGCCCGTATCGAGCAATTGACAGACCTGGTTGAGATCACCGAGTTCGGCATTGCCTTGCCGACCTCGCTGCGGGTTCTGGGACGCGAGATGCTGGCGGTCGAGGCGTTGCTCAAGGCGGGTGACGCCACTCAATCCACGATCGACCTGGAACGCAGAATCGAGGAAGACCTGCTCGGCCTCATCCAGGCCATGCGACGCCTGCCACCTTCGACCCCGCCTCCCCCCGGCACTCCATTGCCCAGCGAGCCTCGTGATCGGGAACGCGAGCTGAATCGCCTGGTGGCGGAGCTCAAAATGATCCGCATGCTTCAAACACGATTGAATGATGAAACCGTAATCGTGGATGAAACGCGGCCCGAAGATTCTCCCCTTTCGGCCGAACTTCGCCGCGAGATTGACGCCCTTCGCAACAATCAGGACGAGATCCGCGAATCCCTCTCCAAGATCGGTCGACAACTGGAACCTCCCGGTCTTGGCGGCCAGGTCGATCTCTGATCGATCGGAACAATCGGTTGTCGTGCCGAGGCTGAATCCGCGATTTCCTTCGTTTCGAGGTCTTCAATGATGCGACTCGTCACTCGTCTGCTCAGCGTGGCCTGTGTGGTCGGCCTGGCCGGCAACGATTCCAACGCTCAGGCTCCGATTACCGGGATTGCCGTCAAGATGGGCCGGGTCGTTCGAGACCTGGAGGAGACTCAGACCGGCGAGCCGGTTCAGAATCGACAGCAAGGCATTCTCCAAGATCTGGATAAACTCATTGCTGAACTGGAAAAAGAGTGTGCCGCCTGTCAGAACGGCATGCGAAGGAACAACCCGACCAACCCCCTGGCCGATTCGACAATCGGCAAGGGGACTGGCGGCATCGGTGACCAGACCGACCCGAACGCCAGCCAGAAAGACTGGGCGAATCTCTCCGCCCGAGAGCGTGATCGCATCCTCCAGTCAATGTCCGAGGGGTTCCCCCCCGAATACCGCACCGTGCTGGAACGCTACTACCGGCGTCTTGCCGAAGAAACCACCACGGAATCCACCCCCACAACCGCGCCAACCGAGGGATCACCCAACACACCATAAACGAGCTTTTGCTCGTCCACACACGTTTGTTTTGGAATGATTGAACCTCGATCCCTGAAACGTCGGGGCTGACGACCGAGGATGTTCTACTCATGTGGCTCACGGCGATTCTCGTAACGGGGGCCGGTCTGATTGCCGGTCCCTTCGACGACTACTCTCGATCGTTCGAAGGCGATGCGATCGCCCCGGAGACGCTCGCCCCGGAACGTTACGGCCTGGAAGAGGCCGTGACAATTGAGCCCGAGGGCCTTCGACTTCGTCTCAAACCGGGAACCGAGGAAACCGGCTGGAAGTCGCCCACAACCCTTCGAATCGGTGGCAATGTCACCATCCGTGTCGAAATTGTGGTGCAATCGCTGCCGACCCCCGAGCAGGAGGACGGCGTGGCGGTCGGGATTTCCGTCGCCTCGCAGAGCCTTGATCAGCCCGACGCCACCCTGGTCCGCGTGACCGAGCCCGATGGTTCGGCCCGGTATCGCCTGGTCAATCAGCCCAGGAACCTCCCGCAACGGCCAAGCCAGATGCGGATGGTTGCCCCTGGCATCAATCCGGCCGCCCGCGACGCAAAGCCCCCCCGCCCCACCTACCCGGCCGAGGGTAAGACCTTCTCCTTGATGCTTCAGCGCGACGGATCGACCCTGCGCTATCGAGTGCTCGATGCCGCGTCCGACACGCCTCGCGACCTCGGACAGATGACCTTCGGCACCAGCGATCTGATCGGCGTGAAGGTGTTTGCCCTGAACCGCAACGGCGCCGAAGATGTCGATGTGATGATCAAATCCGTCACGCTTCATGCCGACCAGCTTCGAGGACTCGGCACGGCCGTGCGGACCATCGACGGCCAGGTCGTCTACGGTGAGCCGATCGGGCTGAAGGATGGCTCACTGCTGGTCGGCCCCGCACACCCTTCGCAGGTTGCTGACGCATCGAAATCATCGTCGCCAACCGCCGAGATGCAAACCATCGAGGGGGAGCGTCTGGTTCAAAGAGCACGGGTGATCGTGCAGGAGAACGTGGTCATTGGCGGGGACGCTCCCATCGTGGTAGAGGGAGTGCTCAATGGGACGATCGCCGCGGCGCCGGCTGACCATGCCGATTCTGCCGTGCCAGCCCCTGAAGACTCCCCTGCCACATCGCATGAACCCGCGAACGACGATGCTGCGCCTCCCGAGCCGAAGGCAATCATCCCCCTCAATGAGATCGACGTCATTCGATTCGAGCGTACTGTCTCGTTGTCGGGTCATTTTCTTGGTCAACCGAATGTGGATGTGACCGGCCCGCATCCGTCGAAGGCAAGGGAAGACGAACCGAACCGTCCGGAGGACGCTACCGAAGAAGGAGCTCCGGAGGCCGATCAACCGCCACCCCCGCCGGGAACGGTGGTTCCGACGACCACACGAACGGCCTCGTCCGCAAGGGCTTCCCAGACGCCTCGGGCGGAACCGGAACCGAACGGCATCCGTGATCTTCGCATCAATCTTTCCGGTCTTCGAACCGCCAAGCTCACCCAGGTCGTCGTCTCGTGCCAAACCGACGAGGGCGAGACCCGTTGGCGCCTCGACACCAGCGGATCCACCGACTGGCCGCTTGTCCTGCGACGCTCGGGCGATCGTCCTCGCGCCGATCTGTTCCTCGAACCTCCGGCCGGTGACTGCAAGGAAAAGACGTTCCAGATCAACCTCACCTATGCGGATCAGAACGCTGCGTCCCTGTCAGTGCAAGCTGATCAAAGCACCGCCCCGGAGCGGGCCTTCGAAGCCGATCAGCCAGCCTCCTCGTCGGGGTTCGAGGTGCGACTCTTCCTTGACGATGGCCAGGAACTTTCCGGTACACTCGACGCAATGAATGAGGAATCACTGACCCTTTTACCGGTTTGGACCGACCACGAGGCGATCTTGATCCCGTTTGCCCGGCTCCGAGGGGTTCGCGTCGAGACGTTCGACCGGATCGAGGCGGCGGACGAGTTTTCGGATCGCCTCGAAGCCCGAGGCGCCGAAGACGTGCTGCTCGCCCGCACCCGAGCCGGTGAACTCGTGCCCGTGGCCGGGATTCTGGAAGGAATGGAGGGAGACCGCCTTCGGATGCTCTACCAGGAGCAACACCGCACCGTTCCCCTCCGGTTGGTGGAGGGCATCGTGTTTGCCGAAGGCCCGTCGCCAGGCGAACCCGAGCTTGACGAGCCGATCGCGCGCGTGTCACTGACCGACAACCAGACCATCTCCGGCTTCTGCCGAGCGATCGACGAGACGACCTGGACGCTCGAAACGGTCTGGGGAGCGACACTCAAGGTCCCCGCCTCGGACGTGCAATCGGTCCGGTTCCGAGGGACTCGGATGACGTACCTCTCCGACCTCGAACCCTCTCAGGTCGAGCAAGTCTCCTATTTTGGGCGTCTGGTTCCCTGGAGCCGAGACACCTCGCTCAGCGGGGGACCGCTGCGAATCGATGGCCAAACCTTCGAACGAGGGATCGCCGTTCACTCCTACTGCGCGCTGACCTACGACCTGAACGGACGCTTCGAGACGTTCGAGGCCCTGGTCGGCTTCGACGACGAGGCGAGCGACCTCGGGCGGGTGGATTGCCGGGTGTTTGCCGACGAGGAGGAGATCTTCGCCGCGACCGACCTTCGAGCCGATGCCCCGGCCACGCCGCTTCGCCTGCCCATTGCGGGTGCACAGACGCTTCGGCTCGTGGTTGACTACGGCTCCGATCAGGATACCGGCGACCGCCTGATCTGGGCCAATGCTCGCCTGATCCGCGATCCTCTAGACGAATAACGAGCCCCTTCGGCCACAACACACTCGCACAAAACGATTCGTTTCTTTTGCCGAGCACCTGGTATGAATCGTCCTTCAACTCGGATCGCGCCGCTCATGATCCTGGTGATCCTTGCGCTTGTGTCCGTTCCTGAGGTCTTGCCTTCCAGCGTCGCGCAGGAGGTTCTGCCGGTCACTGTCGAGGAATGGTCGATCTGGGTCGGCTCTCCGGCTCAGGAACGGATCAACGATCGAAACGCGGCCGGGAATGCAATGCCGAGCGTGGTCGGCACAGCCCGTCCGAAGCAGGAGAACCCTGGACCGTGGGGCTTACCCATCGCGCCGGTTTCGGTGGTTCGCTTTTTGGGTAAACCGATCGAAGACTTCGATCTCGAGATCCGGCTCTCGTCGGGCACGTTCCTGTCTCACTGGCCTCCGGCTCGGGAACGGGTGGACAGCCTTCGATGGTTCGGGGCGAACCTCTCTCAAAACCCTCCCGCTGACCACCCGCTGGTCTTCCTCTCGGAATCTCACCCGTTTCGAGCCCTCCGCGAACTGGACGACTCGTTGGTCATCGAGGTCGAAGGCCGGGCGGAACGATTTCTCGCATACGACGCAGAACTGGCCCTCCCCATTCCGCTAACACTCCAGGACGGCCCCGATGATTACACGCTTCAAAACCTGTCTTTCCATTCGTTGCATGATCTCGCCGTGATCGTTCCGACGGATGGCGGTTACCGGATCGGCTGGCTCGACGAGCTGCCCGCAGAACAGCCCCAGTCCTCGGAGGAGCCGATCAAGGAGGATAACGATTCGGACTCGGAGTCCAATGCTCAGGACGATTCGAACCGAGACCCCGCGCTCGATGTCTTCGACGACGAGAACGGGGATGATCCCGAATCCCGAGCCACTCCGCCGCCTTCGCCGGTGCCCGCCGAGGCCGATGCGGCCGTTCGAGCACGTATCGAGCAACGTCTGAACCAGAGCGTCACGCTCAACGGCTCCGCCAGGCCGGTGGCCGACGTGCTCCAACTCATCCGCAATCAAACCGGCTTGCAAACGGTGCGGGACGATCGAACACTTGCCGACGCCGAGATCGACCTCGATACGACTCCGGCAGACCTCACCGCCGGAATCCGACCGGCGCGTGACGTGCTGGCCGACATGCTCGGCAAGTCAGGGCTGAGTTACCGGATCACCGAGGACGGTTCGCTCTTCCTCAGTACCTCTGAGCGGTTGGAAGCGGCCTCCGACGCTTCCCCGGCGCAGGTGAAGGGCCCTCCCGTCACGCTGACCCTTTCAGACGTGTTCACCGACTCGGACCCAGCCTATGCCGAGGTTTCGGCCCGTGAATTGTTGCGACGTCTCGTGAGCCAAGGGATTCGTGAGGATCGGGCGAGGACCACCCTCGACGAACTGGGCGACCATTTGTTCCGACCCGATCGTCTCATCGTGCTGGCCCACCTCGACCGAGCAGCGATCGACGAACTCGTGCCGCTGGACGTGTTTCCTCCGGTCGATCGAACCGTCCGTGTGGCGACCGTGATCATCTCCGGAATCGACCCAAGCCTTTCCGATCAGGCAGCGCTGCTGGTGCCCCAGCTTGGCGATCCTTCCCCGAGTGTCCGAGAGGCGGCCGAGCGTGAACTGCTGACCCTCGGCCCGGTCGCCATCCCCGCGCTGAAGACGGCTCTGGATCATCAGGACCTTGAGATCGTCTACCGAGCCGAGCGAATTCTACGGCAGCTCGATCAACCCATTCCTTGAGCCGGGCGAATCCCCTCTCTTCAGGCGGCGATCGAGCAACCGCTTTGAAGGATGGTCCGGAGCACCTCACATTGCTCGTCGCTGATAAGTCCGTCGAGTGCAATCATCTCGATCTCCTCGATGCACTGCACAATCGCCTGGTCCTTCCCCGGATGCCAGGCGTGGTGTGCAACCCGCTCGGCAGAGGCCATCAATCGCTCGAAATAGGTTCTGTCATTCATGATGAGTCCCTCATTTCTTGAGTGACTCATTCGCAAGGGGCGTGCCAAACCGTTTCGAAACGATCGTACCGGGCGTGATGAGCCTCAAATCGGTCAATTGCGGTATGACCGACCGCAGAATCCTGGCAGGTGTCATCAGAATCCTGAGAATTCCCTGCTCGTGGGTCACGCAAGGGTCTCCTGCACGTGACCTTGCAGACCTTGGCGATGCTGGCCACGGGCATTGAAGACGCAAGCCGCCCTTAACCCAACTCCCGAATCTCCGTCGGGTCAAAGTGGTAGTACGCCCTGAGTTCTTCGAACAACTCGGGATGCGAGCGTTGAAGTTCCTTGGGCTTTTCGAAGTAACACTCGGTCGCCACCGCGAAGAACTCCGCCGGATTGGTCGCGCCATACCGATCCAGCACACTCGGTCTCCCCAGCGAGGCATCTTGGCGAAGTTGCTCGTATTCGTTGCCGAGCACGCGAGCCCAGGAGACGTACTGACTGCGCTGTTCAAGGACCGGCGCCCCGTCCGCGGGACCATTCTCCTGGTCAAGCTGGTGGGCGAACTCGTGCAGCACGACGTTGTGGCCGTCGTGAATGTCTGAGGCTCCGGCGAGGACATCGTCCCAGGACAGCACCACCACCCCGTCCTTCCATGCCTCGCCGAGGCGGGCAATTTCGCCTTCGAGAACCATCCCTCCGCCGATCGGCTGGCGTGCCTGGGCCACGTAGGTACTCGGATAGACGAGAATGGAAATCAGTCGAGGGTAGAGGTCCGTCTCGCGATGCAAGAGGAGGATGCATGCCTGCGCAGCGATCGTCACGCGGATGGCGTCGTTCAACGTCAAGCCGCCGCATCCCTCGAAGTGTTTCTCATCGACAAAGATCTGGATGAGCCCTTGAAGTTCCTGACGATCCTGGTCGGAGAGGTGTTGATAAAGCGGAACCTGCCTGTGCAGGATCGCATCCCAATCATTGGGAAAGGGCTGGGAACGAATCCGGTTCCGGCGTTGCCGCTTGGTTTCGAAATATCCAAACATGAGCGAAGACCACATTTTCGTTTATTGTTCGTCTCGGACGTGCTGCTCGTCGAGTGAGACTGGGCAAGGTCAGCTGCGACGAACACATCGTCGTCAGTACATTCCATTGGAAATCGCTTCGTTTCCGGCTGGAGTACTCAACGCCTTGAGAACCTGAGGAGCGACCGAGTCCTTCACGAACCGGACCGAGCCATCGGCGAACACAAAATTCGCCCCTCCAGGGGGAAACGAGCTTCCAAAGCCTCGGGGAGAGCGGTTGATGCCGAGCGCCGGGTCCCGCCACTGGGTCGGATGGCCCCAGGCAAGGAAATCGCTCACCACCTCGCCGGCCAGAATCGTGGTGGAGGCCCCATCCGTCAGGTCGGTCAGACTTCGGGGCATGTCCCCACCGAGAATGCGAGCGTTCCCGGCATAATGGCTGAGGGCATACCCGGTCGCATCACTCCGATCGGGGTTTCCGGGGTTGAGAAACATCAACACCTCGGTCTGAAACGGGTCGCGATTGGCGGGATCATTCCAGGGCAGTTCGAAGGTTATTTGGTCGTAAATCGCCTGATGATCGACATAAGGCAAGAGCATCGCCTGCCAACCGTGGAGCGGTCGGCCGCGATCATCAAACGTCCCGCCGGGCGGGAAGGTGCCGTGCGAGTCGTGGTAGTTGTACAAACCAATGCCGATCACCTTGAGATTGTTCGAGGACTGAGCACGCTGCGCGGCCACACTGACGAAGCCCACGATCGGCTCGCGCGAGGTCAACAGCCAGCCGACCTGATGGACGACCCCGGTCGCCGCGATCCCGGCGAGGAACATGACGACAATCACCCCCATCATCGACACAGTCCATCGGAACGGCCAGGGTCGAGCGTTTGCTGAGCCTTCCGCGATCCGCTGCTGCGCAATCCAGCGAAGAAAGGCATGGGCACCAACCACGAAAACAACCAGGCAAACCACTGCCGTAACCACCCCATCCCAGGCAATGGTGACCTCCGGCAGCACCCGGCCGAGGAAGAAGACCCAGCCCAAGCTCAGGGCGATCATCACGTCAAGCGGCACAACCAGGCCGATGACGGCAAGGGCAACGAAGAGCAGGAGCATGATCGAGCCCACGATGATCGAGCGTCTCATGGGGTTTGCTCCTCGTCGAGCGTTTGCTCAATTGCGTCGAGGCTCATCACGACGATCCGACCATCGGTCAGCAGCACCAGGCAATCGAGGCCAAAAAGCCCAGGTTCATAGACAAGCGGCTCGTGCCCCTCGTCGGCGAACTGTCCGGGCACGTAGCGATACCGCATCCCGCAGGGGTCGGGCACCTGCCACGCCTCGTCCGGGATGGCGGTCTGATCCTCCTGGGACGGGAAGCGACCGTCGTGGCTGCGGGCATAGCTCCAGAGGGCGATCCGAAGCCGATCGAGCACCCGGCGGCGTTCCTCCATGAGCGGATCGGGAGGAACCTCCGAGGCAGACTCATCGGCAATCGTATACGTCAACCCCTGCTTTTCCCAGGCGCCTGGAGTCATCAATTCCCGGGCGCCGGAGATCATGGTGAGGATGAGGACGAACAGAAACCCCCAAAGCGTGATGAGGCCGAGCGCCTTGCCAAACGTCAGGCGAGGGAGCCACGAGAACTCCTTGCTCAGCCCGTTCCAGATGCGCTGCACAATCCAGGAGCAGATGAGGATTCCGAGCAGAAAGAATGAGAGCGTCTGAATCCGCATCCTGGCCAGGTCGGTCAGGGTGATCGAGGGCATCCCTGCCCACGCGTTCTCGGCACTGACGAGGAGGACCACCACGCTCATCCCAGGCCGCTTGAATCGCATCGACATTCTCGCAATTTCCAGGGAGGCCGGCTCAAGGCGCGTCCTGCATCACCTCGACCTCGATGACGAGATCCTGCCGGAGAAAGAGGCAGACGCCCCCCAGATCCTCGCAAACATTGTAGAGCGCAAAAGCGGGGATCCGGGTCACGCCGCTTGCCGTCGAGGGAACCTCGACCTCGAAGTCGAGGCGGCGCACCTCATTGGTTTCGGGCCGGTCCCCCTGAGGGGCGGAGAGCAACCGATTAGAGACGCGCCAGCCCTCGGGGGGATCAATCCAGATTCGCAAGGGCGTGGACTCGTTATTCCAGTGAGCCTTGCGTATTGCGTTGGGCAGGAAGGTCACGTGGACCCGAGCGGTTTCCCCAGCGCCGACCTTCGCCGGGACGACGGCGACCTCAGCCTCGACGAGTCCAAGCCGATCGCGATGGATTCGCCCCTGAGGATCGGGCGACTGTTGGACCGGATCGAGCGCCTCGAACTCGCGTGAAGGCTGGGCAATCTCGGCTCCCGTGGGCATGACGGCCAGGTGGACCGGCGGCTCGCCTCGCGTGGCAAGATCCGCAGTGGCCTGGTCGACCCAGTCGTAAAACGGATACGGTTTCGCCAGGCGAGGGCCGTACTGCTCGATCCGGCGTCGCCAGATGTACTGGTTCGGTTCCCGATCGAGCGCCTCGCCCCAGGCATCGACGGCCGCCTGGAAGTCGCCGGGTCGTCGATGGGACGATTCGAACCGCAATCGGAAGCAAACACCAAGCCGGAAGTGGCTGTCGGCGTCGTCCGGTCGAAGTCCGAGGACATGCTCATAGGCGTCAATGGCCTCGTCGATCCGATCGATTCCCCCCCACAGGACAAGGGCATCACCCAGGCTTCGCCAGGCGTCGGCCGTCCGGGTTCGTCGGACTTGATCCTTCAACGCGTCAAGGTCGGGCGGTTGGGGAGGAGAACTCTCGGCCTCGGCCGTCTCGGCCGGGAAGGAGCGATCAAGGAATTCCGCCTCGAACGTCTCCAGACGAGGCTGAAGGTTTCGCACGATGCCGTGCTCGTCGATGGCGGTAAGGATGGGCACGGCCTGCGACCGGAGAACGTTGATCGGGTCGTGAAGGATCGGGAACTCGAACTTCTGCCAACGAGCGAACAGGCGGCACCGGTCGGCATGCTGTTCCTGGGTCACGCCGAGCAGGACCAGGCGTCCGTCGTCCACCCACCTTCGGGTCGAGTCGTGCCAGACCGGCACGTGCTTGCGGCAGCCCGCTCACCACGACGCGAACTGGATCAACAACACCTTCTTGCCCCGAAACTGCGAGAGCGAAACCGGAGCGCCCCCTTCGATGCTCGGCAGCACGAAATCCGGATACCGCTGTCCGACCTGAGGGGTCTCGGCCCCGGACACGCCCGACGATCCGCCCACAACCACGGCGGCACAGGCGGCCAGCAGCGTCTTCCATCGTCGCATCATCATGCTCCTGAGAACTTGGGCGTCCACCCTGCGAGACGGTCCTGCGACCACTCTACCATGATCTGGACCCAGGCAACCCCCTCCTTCACCCCGGGAGCCGATCGGTCGGCCCGAGCGTCCCCCTCATCGCCCCCGTCCTCTCGGTCTCGTCAGGATCCCCACTCTGAGCCCGATCACCACGCCTCATTCTGATGTTGCGGGAGCATGAGCAATCACGAACTCAACAAGCTCCGGGCTCTGAAACCAGCCGTGCCACATGGTATGCCCGCCTCCCTCAACCACTCGCAGCGTCATCTCACCGCCAAATTCGCGGTAGCGCTGAGCCAGTGCGGCGGAATTCGCCTCGATCGGCACGACCGTGTCGGCGTCTCCATGAAGGTGGAAGATCGGCACCCCCGCCTTCGCCAGCGCCTCGACCCGGTCCACGGGATTGTGCATCGGGAGGCGTTCGGCCAGTTCTTCCGGAGTCATGCCATACGCGATAGCCGCCCTGTCGAGCCCGGGATAGCTGCGGAGGTCGCAGACCGGGTAGATGCCGGCAATGCACGCCACCGACTCGGGATGCTCGACCGCCCAGTTGTAGAGCATCAAGCCACCGCGGCTCCTCGCCACCAGACAGGGCCGCGGGGAAAGCCCCCGCTTCTGAACAAGTGTTTCATAAAAGGAGGTGTACCGAGCCCGACCCTCCGGGCTCCCGAACGACTCTCCCACGTCGATCCCCGCGACGGCAATTCCGGCCTTGAGGAACCGCTCAAACATCCAGCGCTCTTCGGTCCCCGGCAAGCCCGGCAGGGTCGGGGCATACCAGACCCACGGCATCGCGTCGGTTGCCTTTGGCCCCTCCGGCAGGATGAGGAAGGCGGTCTGGCCCTCGACTCGGAACACCTCCCCAGGCATCGGGAGTTCCTTCGACGGCTCGTCACCCCGCGCCAAGGATGCTTCGTCTTGACCTTTGGTGGCGGCGGTTGGGCAGAGGATGATTCCCACCGCGACCATCAACGCCGGCACGAACCCAGAACAACTGGCTCGCACCAGCCACCGAGTGTTCCTCATGCTCGCCTCATCGCCCTGCTCGGTCGATCAGAACCCATCCGTCGACCTCCAGCCTACCCGACTGGCCGCCGCGACGCATGGCCCTTCTCGCCCCGAACGCTCGCCCTCCCGGCCATCGCGGCAATCGAGGTCACACCAATAACCGGCGTCGGTCACCTCTCGACTGCCCGAGCGAAGCAACCCATTTCATCGGTCGCCGCCCTTGGCCGGCGATTTCGAGGTGGTGATCACGGCACGACCGCCTCCACCGACCTCCATCTCCCCGCAAACGATTCGATGCCTCGGCCGTCGGCCACGCCGAATGCCGCAGGAACCGATCACCTCGATTCCCCTTCCCGAGACCCGACACGATGGGGAGAACCGAAACACGACTCCGCGATGATCCTCGCTCGTCGTTTTCCCACGTTCCGACAAACCCACCAGACAGAAGATCCACGCAAATCGTGTTCGGCGTCGAACTTAAGGTGAATGGGCGGCACTGGACTCGAACCAGTGACTTCCACCGTGTGAAAACGGCTCCGCGAACACGAATCAAACCGGGAAAATCCGCGTTCTATCGCGGAATTTACTAGGTCCGACGCTTATCGTCTAGTGCCTACCGTTGCATGTCATTGCATAGGAAACCGGAATTCCGGTTTACGCTCTTGGAGCCGGACGACCGGGGAGCGTCCCCGAGAACGGTCCAACGTGACCAGTCCGGCCGATGCGAGTTCAACCAAGCCCCGAGTCACGGTCCACGGGGACAAGCCCACGTCGGCCCAAGCGGTCCGGTCCAAGACGAACGTCCGGGAATGCTCCCAACCCGAGACCGCCCAACACACGATCCCGACCCGAGCCGGACCGGGACCCAACTTGGACGCGGTCTCCCACCATGCCCACGGGATCGGGCCCCGGAGCGGTTTCCGCGTTCGTCCGGGCTCGGGGACTTCCCGGAGCGTCAATTCGAGCTTCTGTCCCGGGGAGCGTTGGACGTGGACGAGACCCGCCGATTCCGCCAAGCGGAGCCCGAGCTTGACGGACGTCGGTCCGAGTCCCCAGACGTCCGCCAACCGTTCCCCACTGGCCCGATAGTGTCCCCGAAAGCGTCGGACGAGATACCAAGACCCCAGAGCCACAACCAACCCGGGCCCGGGGAGTCCGCTTGCTCGGATCACCCAAGCCCAAGGGATCGGGCCCCGGATGTTCGACCAATAGACGTCGGGCCGGACGACATACTCTTTTCCGCCCAAGTCCCCGACGTGGTGACATGGGAGTCGGAACCGCTCCATATCGAACGTGTGCAAGATGGACGCTCCCATATTCCCTTACCCTCTTGTTATGAAGAGATAGTAAGAAGAGAAGAATAGTAGGCAGGGGGTCGCGTTTTGTTCATTCTCCCCCGGAGTCCCGGACGCGTTTTGTTCATTCTCGGTCTCTCGGGTCCCCCGACGGAGCCCGGACGCGTCCCCCGAGACGGGTCTCCGTCTCCGGACTCGGGGCCCGGATCACTCCCCGAGATAGCCCATTAAGCGGCCCCAGAACGCCCCAGAATCGCCTTCCAAGAGCCGATCGGGAGAATGGACGGTCTTGGAGTCGGAACGCAACACGGGCCCGCCTAGGACGATTCCCGATGCGTCCGCCAAGACCGCTTGGGTCTCCGCCACCGCGTCCCCGATCCGGTCCGCGTCCGCTTCGATCAAGACCGCGTCGTGGACGGGACAGCAAACCCGGACCCCGCGTTCCGTCAGCATGGAACACGCCAAGCGGAGAATCTCCGCCCCGTGGGCTTGGATCGGCCAATTCAAGAGGGACGTTGGCTTGGTCTCGGGTCGGAGGATCGTTTGCCAACCGAGACACGTGTGAAGCGTCCCGGTCCAATTGGCGTATCGGACCGCCCCGTCGATCCACGCCCAATAGCTCGGGCTTGCTTGGCGGACCGCGTCCAAGAGCCCCGACGCTTCCGTCCGAGACGTCCCGATCCGTTGGGCCAGTCCATCGGCCCCGAGCCCGTATTGAGACCCGAGAACCGCCGCTTTCAAGAGCTTTCGTTCGGCCCCGAATCGAGCTTTCGCGGTCTCCGCGTCCATCGTCAACGCGTCGGACGGGATCAACCCGGCTCGGACCCCGAACGTGATATAGACGTCTTGGTCCGATTCGTAGGCCGCGATCATCGCCCGGTCCCCGGAGAGATAGGCCCCGATCCCGAACTCTTGGGACGTGAAATCGACATAGGCCAACGCGGTCCCGGGCTCGGGTTGGATCAAGCCCCGGGCCCAACCGCTCGGGCCGAAAATGAATTTCGAGTTTGACGGAGCGTTCCGACCCGTGGACGTGGCGAACGGGCCCAAGAGCGTCCGATTCCGTCCGTCCGCTCCGACCGCCAACGCTCGAAAGAGCCGGGTCTCGGAGAGCAGTTGGCGAACCTTGCGGACCGAGCCGAGTTCCGGGTATCGGGACGTCATCGCCTTGAACACGTCATCGTCCAAGCGGAGTCGGCCCGACGGGAACCGGGGCCAGACATAGCCCCGGGCCCGGAGCCACGCGTCGAACGTCTCTTCCCGGAATGAGACCCCGTCGAACAACCCGAGCCGATCTTCCCCGGTCACGATCCGGAGCTTGATCTCGTCCCAACGGTCCCGGAGCCGTTCGAACGTGGGGACGTCGATCGGGACCCCGACGTGTTCCATCCTCGCAACGGCCGACGTGTAGCGTCCCCGGATCAAGGCTCGGGGCCAGTCCAAGCCCGGAGCCATCGCTCGGAACAAGTCCGCCGTTGCTTGGACGTCCGACTCACAATAGGCCACGATCCGGGCCCGTTCGTCCGGAGTCCACGGGCCCCCTCGCATGATCAATTCCCGTTCCGTTAGCTTGGTCCCCGGGTCGATCACGGGGACGCCTCGGGATCGGCACGCCCCGACCAACCCGTCTCCCATCGGGACCAAGCCCCGTCGCACCGCTTTGGGGACCGCGTAATTCGTCTGGAGTCGATGCTCCGCGAACAAGTCCACGACTCGGACGGGGAGTTCCCAACCCAGAGCCAAGTAACACGTCCATTCCGCCGATCCGAAGAACGTCACGTGTAACGCGTCGGGCCCGACCGGGAACGGAGCGTCCCGACGGGCCCGGAGTTGATCTTGCCAGAGTCGGACCGTCTGGCCCGTTCGGAGTTCGTGACCGACCAAGCAAACCGGCTCGGGCCGATCGCCCGGTCGGGCCACGAACTCGAAATCGAGAACCCAGATCGACCCGAACGCGTCGGGTCCGGAGAGCATAGCGTTACGCGTCTCCCCGGAGTTGCTTCAAGATCGGATGATCCCAAGACGTGATTAAACGATCTCGGAACGCGATCTTGAGAATCTCCCCGAACGAGTATTCAGGCCAGACCGGATCATCCGTGAACCCGGACGCGGTCTCCGCCCGATACGCTCCCAACGCCCGATCCGATTGGAGCCGGACCCAACGGGATTCCGCGATGGAAACCGCCGTCAATGCGGACCGCGTCCACGGGTTGATCTTCTCCCCGTCTCTCGGGAGCTTGATCGGCCAGAGCCCGACAACCCCGGACTTGGTCATGGTGACAACCAAGAGCCGGGGCCCGAACGTCGTCTCCGACGCCAGACGGGGCCACAACGGCGGATCGACAAGGAACGTCTCCCGGTCCCCGGTCTCGTCCCCGATCTCCAAGAGGGCCGATTCCATCTTGAATTCCGGATGGACCCGGAACCATGCCTCTTTCCCGGGCTTGCGGACCGGAATCTCCAAAAGGTGAGACTCGGAGCCGAGCATCGCCGCGTAATTCGTCCCAAGCCGAAAGCGGTTCGGGTCGAACGGGTCGGGAGCGTCGGTCCCCGGACTCGGGCTTGGGCTTGGTTCCGGGCTCGGAGTCGGGTCCGGCTCGGGACGTGGGGAGTCGGGAGCGTCCCCGATCCCCGGGAAGGATTGTTGTCCCGGAAGCGGTTTCCGGGGAGAATCATCATTGTGATTTTTCGTTGCCACGAAGATCACCAAACCTTTCGAGGTTGGCGGACCGACCCGCGTCACCGGGTCCGGTCCGTTTCCGTTTCAGGACTTGCCCATACGTCGGGCCCGTTGCTGGACGTGGAACGCGACAATCGACGGGGCCCAACCCCGCCGCTTGCCAACCCGGATCGGCGGGTTGATGGTCCCCCGTTGGACGAGATAGCGGAGACCGCTCGGGGAGACCCCCAACGCGTCCGCGAACTCCGACGCGGGGACCAACCGAGCCGGGGCCGATTCGAGTTTGAACTCCGGGCAGACGTCGATCATGACCGGGCCCCCCTCTTGGCTCGGGACGAGACGGAGACCGCCCCGACCGCGTCCACGTCCGCCACTGGAGCCCGACGCTTGGAGCCGGGTCGGAGCATCGTCTCCGCCCGAGCCACCGCGTCCCGAATCTCCCGAGCCCGACCCGAGCCCCCGGACGTCGGCTCCGAGCCCGGGTCCGTGTCGATCCGCCCAAAAAACCGCTCCAACGCTTCCCGGGACGTACACAGCGTCCCCCCGACCCGGAGCGTCTCCAATCGGGTCCCCCGATAGCCTTTCATCGCCCAACGCCAGACCGTGGACGTGTGGACTTTCCGACCGCCCCGACGCTTGGGCAGGATTCCCGGGACGTCGGCCAATGCGATCACGTTTTCAGAAAGTGTGATAGACACTTACGCGAACTCCCGAGCAAGCGGGCCCAATTGCTCGCAATGCTCGGGAGCAAATTTAGAAATATGCCTATGGCGTAGCTACGGACAAAATATGGCGTACCTATGTCACCCTTTGAGCCACCGTCCCGTCGTGTCACTGTCGATCAACTCCGCGATCTCCGGGAACCGCCTTTTCAGTTTCTTGAACGTCCGATCGGGACGGTCTCCCACTAGCTCGGGATAGTCTCTCGGCCGAACCGTTTTCCCCGGTCCGGCCCGGACGAACGTTTGGACGAACGCCGCTTCGTCATCGTCCACAACGTAGGTCTCTCCCCGGAGCGTGATCCGGTTCCCGTCCACGGACAATACATTCGGGTCGGGCTCGGGAATGCTCGGAGACGGAGCCGAGAGACCGGCCAATCCATTCGGAGCTTCGGGACGTGTCCACTCGGGATCGGCCCCGCGTTCGGCTTTCACCCGATCAATCTCTCCGCTCAACGCGTTTGCCAAGTCCCGGAACCATCGCCCATGTTGATCGACATGGACGACGTTGGCCCGGACCGGATGCTCCCCCAACGCTTGGAGGTTCTGGCCCAAGACCCCGCCGAATACCAACGCGGAGATAAGACTCAACGCTTCGGTTTTCCCCGATTCCAACCGCTCCGAGAATTCGACCGGATCACGTCCGGCCCGCCGCAACCACGGAACAAGCCCCGGGTCTCGGGCCAGTTTGGACAAGAGCCGATATTCCCGATGGACGTCTCCCCGCGTTGCGTTCTCGAATGCGTCCGGGTCCGGATGCCAGTCTGGCTCCGGACACGTCACGTAGAACGCGAGATTGCTCAAAACCGACGCATAGGCCCCAGCATTGACGCACAGAGCCAACCCATAGGCCAAATTTGGGCCGGTATCGTCCATCGTGTTGTCCCCGTCGGAGTCGGCCGGACCGACCCGGGGCCGACGGAAAGCCCACGGGCCGGTCCGACTCTTGGTGGGGTCATGACTCCCCACCGTTTCGACATGTTACCACGGGACCGCTCCGCTCTCGGAGCCCGGCCCGTCGGCGGACCGTCCGGGTCGGTCCACAATACAGCCAACCTAATCCCGGGGCGGTCCCCCCTTCCAACCCGAGCCCGAGCGGTTCGGGAGAACCTACGCTCCATGAAAGAAACTTAGATGGGTTCCGGAACGGTTCCCCTCCCAAGCCCGAAGAAAACCGCCCCGGAAGGACCCGACGCCAGTTGTTAGTAAGACTCCCCGGGCCCGGGACGCTTCCGTGTTCGGGCCCGAACCGAAACGTCCCCAGAGAACCTACGCCCCGTGTCGGAGCGGGCCCGGGACGATTCAAACCGCTTCCGGGACGGTTCTCCCCACCGCTCGGAGCAAAACCGCCCCGAAAGGACCCGACTCGATCTATCTAGTGTACGGATCACCCCGGTCGTTCCCGATCCAGTCCCGGACGACGGGCCCCGGAAGGACCCGGAGACTCTACACTCCGGAAAGTACGTACGGCCCGGGGAAATTCAAACCCGTTCGGGGACGGTTCCCCGAGCAAGCCCGATCGTCCGAGCCCGAAAAGGACCCGAGCAAGTGAGACCGGGTATGGCCCAAGATCACTTGGGCGATCTCGATTGCAAGGGTCTTTTTGATGTAGCTATCCCACGTTACGCCAAGGGTCGGAGCCGATAGCCCGCCCCGGTCTTGGATTCGATCTCCGCCCAAAGCTCGGGGAGTCGGCCCCGGAGCTTTCTGAACGTCCGGTCGGGTCGGGTTTGGATTAACGGGGAGAGTTCCGGGCCCGAGACCCAAACCCCGCGTCCGGCCCGGACGAGTCCCCCGACGAACCCCGCAATGTCATCGTCCACGACGTGGGTCTCTCCCCGGAACGTGACCCGGTCCCCGTCCACGGACAACGCGTTCGGGTCGCCCGTGAACGCTTCGCCGACCACGTCATCGGCTTGAACACGGGAATCGGACTCGTTTCCGATGTCCGAGTCTCGGAGCTTCAACCAATCTCCCGCGTCGATGTCGGCACCTGTCCACGGATCGAGTAGCCACCCGGCTCCCGAAGGGGACCGATGGACCCCGCTATCTCCCCTGGGTGGATCGCGGTCAACAATGAAGTGAACGGGCGGTCCCCAGAGATCGCGGTCGCAATGGACGCATTTCGTCGCGAACTTCCAAACCCGATTTCCGCACGAAGGACATGGGGCATGGGTCATCTTGTTACCTACCTAGAGCGGACCGAGCCGGACCGACTTGACGTTTCCATTTCCTATCCATTTTTCACGGAAAGGGACCGCCCCTTTGTGACCACTTGTGACCCGTCGGGCATGCTCTTTTTTAGGTGTAGGGTGTCGCGATTTTGTGGACGACCTAAACCGCTTTTTAGGTGTGCAGTCGCACCCTACCGGGGCCCTTTTTAGGTGTCCACTCGGGCCCCGTCTCTCCGTCCGGCCACACGCCTATCCGACCCGTTGGTCGCCCCTTTCTTTTTCTCGCCGGACATATCGGACGCCCTGTCCGGTCTTACGCCTATCCGACCCGTTGGGCGATCTCCATTGCAAGGGTCTCATTCCGCTCCGCGTAGACTTGGGTCACGTCGGCCCGAGCATGGCCCAAGATCACTTGGGCCCCTTCCACGCCAAAGAGCTTCCGGACCCGGGTCCCCGTCGCGTGTCGGAGTCGGTTCGGGCTCCAAACGGGGACCCCCGCCGCTTCACACGCCCGACGAACCGCTTTCCCGTAGGACGCCACCGTGTAGCATTCTCTGGGCTTGCGAACCGCGTCGGGTCGGGAGCGGTCCGCTTGCGAGGGTTGGACCCGAGACCGACGGGCCCGTCTCATCTCCGCTTTCCGGGACTCGTCCGCTTCCCGGGGTTGAAAGAGCGGTTCGTCCCGTCGGGCCCGGAGCCACGGTTTGACGATCTCTTGGGCTCGGGGCCCCAGATAGATCACCCGGGCCTTTCCCCGAGCCCACGTCTTATGACGCTCGGGCCGATAGGTCCAAACCGGGCCCGTCATCTCCAAGTCCCGGGTCCTCATGGCCACGATCTCCCCGGGACGAGCCCCGGTCCATCGTTGGAGTTCGATCATGGCCCAAACTTGCTTGGAGACGTAGGACCGGACCGCGTCCACGTGTTCGTCCGGGACGGGCCCCACGGGCTCGGTCTCTTTCGCTCCGGAATAGCCCCGGCGCAAGCCCGGGACCGTTGCCAGGGCGGACGGAATCTCGGGCCCGATCAACTCGTCCGCCGTCGCCCATTTGAACATCCGCTTGATCCGACCGATTCGGGAGTTGATCGTCCCCCGAGCCAACCCGTCCCGGATCAAGCGGTCTTGGAGGGCCCGGAGACTCTTGGGTCCAAACTGGCGAACGGGGACCGTCCCGAACATCTCGTTCAAGGGTCGGAGCGTGTCCCGGAGATTCTGGACTTCCGTTGTCCCGATCCGCTTCGGGTAGTGAACATCCGCGAACGCAATGTAACGGACGATCAACTCCGCGATCGTCAAGTCCGCCGGGACGCTGGCCCCGGTCGGGCTCGGAGCCCCGGGGCCCGATCCGCTCGGGCTCGGAGCGTCGGGGAGCTTCCGTCCGTTCGCCAACCATTGGGCAACGGTGGCATCATAGGCCGCTCGGGACTCCGGAGACCCGTAGGGTCCGGGGAGCAACACGTCCCGGTGGGCAAACCTCACAATGGCCCGACCGCTTTGCTTGTGTCGGGAGTATTTGGGCAGGGCATGGACGAGACGGGGCATGGTCCAAACTCCGTAAACCGGAAGACATTCCGGTTTGGGACTTTCGGAACCGCCCCGACGTCAAACATCGGGTTAGCCTAAGTTCGGCTATCGGTCACACTTAGAGCAAATGGGCGGCACTGGACTCGAACCAGTGACTTCCACCGTGTGAAGATGGCGCTCTAACCAACTGAGCTAGCCGCCCGTCAAATGCAGTGAGAACTCAATCAACTTACCGGGCGGGGTGGCCAGGTTCAAGGTGAAAATTTCCCGGTGTGACGGGAACGAGGCAAACGAGCGGGGAAAGCGAGTAACTCAGGAAGATCGATGAGTGACGAGGATGAAAGGTGTCGGACGGCCGGCGAGCAGGAAGGAGCGCCAGAACACCGCTGGAAAGCCACAAGGTCACCGCAAGGGCGGAACTCCAATGGACTTCATGATGAACGCTCGGCTCGATCGAAGGTGGGGGAGAAGGCGGAACGGGTCATGACGCCGGGCGGGATGGGTGAATCGGCCGAGCTGGGGCAGAAGCAACGTGCGAGGGCCATCCGGTTCGAGTAAGATCGAGAGGTCAAGACAGGGCCTCTGGGTCGATCGGCGGTGGGGACGCATCCGGGCTCCCCTTCGCGCGGAGATCACCCCGGAGTCCGCCATCATCGCACAGGCCCGAGGATGGGCATGGTCGAATTTCTGGTTGTGGCCGGGTTGCTGCTGGCCAACGCCTTTTTCGTCGCAGCCGAGTTCGCGCTGGTCAAGGTTCGCGTCAGTCAGATTGACGAACTGGCCGGCCAGGGAGACTGGGCGGCGAAGGTCACGGGCCGGCTGCTTGACCACCTCGACGCCTACCTGTCCGCCTCCCAATTCGGGATCACCCTGGCAAGCCTCGGGCTGGGCTTTGTCATCGAACGGTCGGTCGAGCCGGGCATTGAGGCGCTGCTCCACTCGATCGGACTGCCGGAACACGCCCTGGAAATTCAAGGGCAGCGCATCCCCATCATCCCCGCATTCGCCTTCGTCTTTGTCACGTTCCTCCATATCAGCATTGGAGAACTTGTTCCGAAAAGCCTGGCCATCCGAGCGGCGAAGCCAATGGCCCTGATCACCGCTCCGCCCTTGATGGCATTTTACTACCTGTTCTTCCCGGTCATCTGGTTACTCAACGGCTTCAGCGATCTCGTGCTTCGGTTGGCCGGCATCGGCACCCTCGACCACGAAGCACTCGCCCACACCGAGGAAGAACTCAGGCACATTCTCTCCGAGAGCAACCAGGGGGGCCACCTCTCCCGATTCGAACGCGTCATGATTGAGAATGTGCTCAATCTCGAAGAAAAAACCGCTGAAGATGCGATGGTCCCTCGAATCGACATCGTCTACCTCAGCCTCGCTCGCTCCGTTGAGGAAAATCTGCGCATCGCCCGCCGGGCCGGTCACACCCGATTCCCTCTCTGCGAAGACGATCTCACCACGGTCGTTGGATTCATTCATGTGAAGGACCTTTTCCGTTCGAGCGGTTCGGATGACGGGCGTCCCGACCTGCGGCGCCTCGCTCGAACGGTTCCCTTCCTGCCCGAGACGATGCAGCTCGACCTCCTCCTGCTCGAATTTCAGCGCAATCAAATCCACCTCGCAATGCTCCTCAACGAACATGGTGATGTCGTCGGCATGGTCACACTTGAAACGGTGCTGGAAAAGCTCGTGGGTCAGATCCAGGACGAATTCGACCGCGAGCCTCCTCGCGTCGAATCCAAGGATGGAGGCGCCTTTGAAGTCGATGGCGTTTATCCGGTCGACGAACTTCGAGAGGCGAACGGCGTGGCCGTGCCCGAGGAAATCGACTCCCGAACCACCGGCGGGCTCGTCGTCGAGTTACTCGGACGCCTGGCGACCGAAGGCGACACCGTGGTCGTCGGTCAGCACCGCCTGATCGTCCTCCATGCCGAACCCAACCGGGTCAGACGGGTCCGGGTCGAGCCGATCCACCCCGAACCCACCGAGGAATCAGCCCGTGCCCCCACCCCCTCGAACACCACCGAATCAGAGACCCCGTCCTGACCAACTCGTCCCTCGATTTCTCGGCTGGAAGATCAGAACGCATGGAATCTCCAACACTCTCTGACCCGACCATCACCACGAGACGGGCCTATGTTGAGCTGTTCCTCATCAGCTTCGTCGCCCTGTTCCTGGAGTTGGCCTGCATTCGATGGTTCGGGGCGACGGTCGCATTCCTGACGTTCTTCACAAACCTGGTGCTGATGGCCTGCTTTCTCGGGCTGTCGGTCGGGCTGCTGGCGGCATCATCTCCCAGAGACTATTCCCGCCTGACCCTTCCGGTCGGACTAGTCGCCGCCCTGCTGGCGCAATGGCTCCTCTCTGCCCACCGAACCGGCAGTGGGATCATGGTCGAGGTGGGAGGGCGGGGATCGCCGCAACAAATCTATTTTGGAACGGAATACCTCGCGCGCGATCCGTTTGCCTGGGTCATCCCCATCGAGGTCCTGGCTGGGGGCTTTTTCGTCCTGATCGCCATCATGTTCATCGGTATCGGCCAGGTGATGGGCCGTCGCTTCAACGCCATTCCCCAACGAGTCGCGGCCTATTCCACCGACATCGCCGGTAGTCTGGTCGGAATTGCAGGCTTCGCGCTCGCCTCGCGTTTTGAAACGACACCGCTCCTGTGGTTCGCCGTGGCATCTGGAGTTTTCATCGCGCTTTTGTGCAAGCGATCAATCCTCCAGATCGGAAGCCTGATCGGCTTGCTCTACATCGCCGCCATTTCCGCCTTCGGGCCGGGCAACGAAGCCCGCACCTTCTGGTCGCCCTACTACAAGGTCGAGTACTCAAGCGATGCTCGACTCATCGAAACCAACAATATTGGCCATCAGCAAATGGTCGATGTCGAGACGACCGGCCGAGCCTACTGGCTCCCACACCTCTTGAATCGGGCCGGTGGTGGCGACGCCTTCAAGGATGTCCTGATCATCGGGGCCGGGTCGGGTAACGACGTGGCCTCGGCCTTGCAATTCGGCGCCGAACAAATCGACGCGGTCGAGATCGATCCCACCCTTCAGCGACTCGGGCAGCAGCACCACCCGAATCGCCCCTATCAAGACCCCCGCGTCACCGTCCACCTCACCGACGGCCGGGGATTCCTACGCACCACCGACAAAAAATACGATCTCATCATTTACGCGCTTGTTGATTCACTTGTCCTTCATTCCGGCTATTCGAGCCTCCGGCTGGAAAGTTTTCTGTTCACCGATCAGGCGATGCGAGACATCCAGGCCCGCCTCAAACCCGGTGGAGTCTTCGCGGCCTACAATTACTATCGTCAAGGTTGGGTCGTGGGACGGATCGACCTGATGATCGATGCCGCCTTCGGCGCGCCACCGGTCGTCTTCTCGCTGCCCCCTCAAGACGAAATCCGCCCCGACGCCTCACAAAGCAATCACATCACCTTTCTCATGGCCGGCAATGGGACGACACCTGCAATCGAACAGGCCCGTGAACGCTTTGCGAACGATCAGGTTCTCGACACATCCCTCGACCCTGAAACGGGCGTCGCCGACGGAGTTTTTGCCCCTCGAACCCGTGCGCCCAATGATGCCCTTCGACCCGCCAGCGTCATCACCGAAGGCATCTCCCGCGTTCCCACGGATTCCTGGCCCTTCCTGTACCTGAAAGACCCTTCGATCCCCAACCTCAACCTCCGGGGAATGGCGATCGTCGGCATCCTCTCGATCGCCCTGCTCCTTGGCTTCGCCCCGATCAAACGCGGACGACCCGACATCCAGATGTTCTTTCTTGGAGCCGGTTTCATGCTCCTTGAAACCAAGGGGGTCGTTCATATGGCACTTCTTTTCGGATCAACCTGGGCCGTCAACTCGATCGTCTTCGGCGCGATCCTGGTCATGGTCCTCCTGGCCAATCTCTGGGTCATCCGGATGAAGCCAACACGCCAGTGGCCCTTTTACGTGGCCTTGGTACTCGCCTTGCTGGCAAATGTGGTGGTCCCTCTGGAAACCTACCTCGCCCTGCCCGACGTCCTCCGGGTGGTGGTCTCCTGCACGGTGGTCTTCCTGCCAGTCTTCTTTGCCGGCATCATCTTCGCGTCCGCCTTCCGCGACCGAGCCCGCCCCGACCTTGCGTTGGGCGCCAACGTGGCCGGGGTGGTGGTGGGCGGCCTCAGTGAGAACCTGTCACTGGCCCTCGGATTCAACAATCTCATCTGGGTTGCCGTCGGCTTCTACGTCCTCTCGGCCCTTTTTGCCCGGGTCCGACTCACGCCGCTCCCCTCGTGACATTCGATCGACGAGTTACGGCATCATCATGATTCCCCGTCCTCGAAGAAAAAGGAGTTGACAGCCCCATGCCCTCGTCCTATTACAACCCCGAGGACCTCCCCCGATTCCCGGAAATCGCCGAAGGCGCCCCCGCCCTTTGGGAAAAGTTTCAGCAGTGGTATGGCGCCGTCTTCGAGGACGGAGCCCTCTCGGCTCGTGAGAAAGCCCTCATTGCCCTGGCCGTTGCCCACAACGAACGCTGCCCGTATTGCATCGACGCCTACACACGCAGTTGTCTGGAAAATGGTTCAAACCTCGAACAGATGACCGAAGCCGTTCAGGTCGCCGCCGCCTTGCGGGCCGGGGTTGCCTTGGTTCACGGCGTGCAGATGAAAGACATCCACGACTCCCTCTCGATGTAGTCACCCCATCTTCCGAGCGAGGTTCCGAGGCTGATGAAACGGATTCGCCACACCGATGCCGAACTGGCACCGACCTACGCCTCCCGAGACTTCGCTCGGTCCATTCCCCGTGACCGCATCCCCCACGACGGCATGCCCGCCGAGGTCGCGGCCCAGCTCGTCCGCGATGAGTTGCAGCTCGACGGAAACCCCGCGTTAAATCTCGCCAGTTTCGTCACCACCTGGATGGAGCCCGAAGCCGATCGGTTGGTGGGAGATGTTCTGAACAAAAATCTGATCGATCAGGACGAATACCCCCAGACGGACGAGATCCACCGCCGCGTCGTCAGCATGATCGGTCGCCTCTTTCACGCTCCCGACGACGCCACACCCGTCGGCACCTGCACGGTCGGATCGTCCGAGGCGATCATGCTCGGGCTCCTGGCCCACAAATGGGCCTGGCGGAAGCGACGCGAATCTCAAGGGGCACCCACCGATCGCCCCAACGTTGTCTTCGGCGCAGATGTTCATACCTGCTGGGAAAAGTTCACGAGGTATTTCGACGTCGAAGCCCGAATCGCCCCGCTCTCACCCGACTGCCACATCCTCACGCCACAAGGCGTGGCCGACCGAGTCGACGAAAACACGATCGCCGTCGGCTGCGTCCTCGGCACAACCTTTACCGGCCAGATTGACCCGATCGCTGAGATCGCCACCCTGCTCGACCAGCTCCAGGCCGAAAAGGGATGGAACATTCCCATTCATGTCGACGCAGCAAGCGGTGGGTTTGTCGTCCCCTTCGTCAATCCGGAACTTGCCTGGGACTTCCGCCTCGAACGCGTCCGGTCCATCAACGTTTCGAATCACAAGTTTGGCCTTGTCTACCCTGGCATCGGCACCGTCGTCTTCCGAGACACGACCGACCTCCCCGACGAGCTTGTGTTCAAGATCAGCTACCTCGGCGGCGAGATGTCAAACTACAGCCTCAACTTCTCTCGGGCCAGTGCTCCCGTCTTGCTTCAGTATTTCAACTTCCTCCGCCTCGGTGTTGCCGGATATTCCCGAATCATCGGCAACATCATGGAGAACGCCACGTATCTTCAGGAGCGAATCGATTCCCTCGGCCGCTTTCGACGCCTCGGCGACACCCGAGCCATTCCTGTCGTCGCCCTGACCCTCGCCGACCCTTCCGAGCCTTCCGAAACGCTCGACCTTCTTTCCGAGACGCTCCGCGAACGGGGTTGGATCGTTCCCGCCTATCCTCTTCCTCCCAATGCGCAGGAAATTCGCGTGCTGCGTGCCGTCGTCCGAGAAAACTTCAGCCGAGACCTTGCCGAACTGTTCGTTAGCGACCTCAAAGCAGCACTGGCCAAGGTCGATCGCCTTCGCGCCGTGCATCTGCCCCCTGCTTCCGACAGCCGCCCGCACGGTGTCTGCTGATCCTACCTGCTCCGCTGAACACCCCGATCGTGCGAGAGGTCCCATTTCCGCGAGGCTCTTGGTACGATCAAGACGACCCTCGATCGTCCCTCGACCCGACTCGCGAGCCTGCCATGCCCCGAAGTCTCCTCGGCCAGGGACACCCCCTGGCGACCATCGACGAGCAACTCCGGATCCTTCGACCATCAGGCAACTTTCGTCCATTCGAGGAATCTCTCGCCTCGCACGGACTCCACCCCCTGACGCGCACCAAGATCGACACCTTGCAGATCAACCTCGGCAAGATGTGTAATCAAACGTGCAAACATTGCCACGTTGATGCTGGCCCCGACCGCACCGAGATCATGACTCGGGAGACCATGACGCACTGTCTGCGAGTCCTCGAAACCACCGGCATCCCCAGGGTTGATCTCACCGGCGGCGCTCCCGAACTGAATCCTCATTTTTCCTGGTTCGTTGAACAAATCCGCACGCTCGGCCGCCATTTGATCGACCGCTGCAACCTCACCATCCTCACTGTCCCTCGTTTCAAAGCGCTTCCCGAATTTCTCGCCCGGCACCGAGTCGAGATCGTCGCCAGCCTCCCCTCCTACCTCCCGCGCTCGACCAACGCCCAGCGCGGCGACGGTGTCTTCGAGGACTCGATCACCGCTCTCCGTCGGCTCAACAGGCTCGGCTACGGACTCCCCGACTCCGGATTGCTGCTCAATCTCGTCTACAACCCCACCGGTGCGTTTCTTCCTCCGAAACAATCGTCAATCGAAGCTGACTTTCGCCGTGAGCTCAAAAACCGCTATGAGATTACATTCAACCACCTCTACGTGATCACAAACATGCCGATCAACCGATTTCTCGAATTTTTGATTCGAACAAATCAGTATGAATCCTATATGACTCGATTGATTGCTTCCTACAACCCGACCGCCGCGGAAGGGGTGATGTGCCGCTCGTTGCTGTCCGTCTCCTGGGACGGCACCCTGTACGACTGCGACTTCAACCAACAGCTTGACCTTCCCACCTCCCCGCGGCACATTGCCGACTTCGACCTCGACCACCTCATCGCCGAGCCCATCGTGACCGGCCTGCACTGCTACGGCTGCACAGCCGGCTCCGGCTCCAGCTGCGGAGGTCAGGTGGCCCAATGACAACGCACTAACAAAAATTTACACTTAAATTTTAAACAACTCCTTTCCCCTTCCCTCAGCGATAGAGGACGCCGACTCGTCTTCGATAGTCGTCGTACGTTTCCTCAAACAGAGCCTTCGCCCGCTCCGCCCCGACGTGACACGCGGCGGTCAACACTTTTGGCGGCCGACCGGCCTCGGTGAGCAGTCGGGCCACCTCGGCCTTCACGAGGTTGATGATGGTGCAACCCGTGACCGATGAAATCGGCGCGACCGGTGTTTCCAGCCCCGAAATCCAGACACTCGAATCCCCAGCCGGAGCCTTCTGGTCGAGCACCAGATCCGCCACCTCATGCAGCTTCTTGCCCGACTCATGCCGCGAGGTGGAGGCGGCACTATGCGCCAGCGATGTCAGAGCAACGACCGTCATCCCCAGGCGTTTCGCCTCGATCGCCACGTCGATCGTCACGGCGTTACAGCCGCTGGTGGAGATGGCAAGCAAGCAGTCGCTCGGGTCGGTGACAAAGTTCCGCCAAAGAACGGGGCCAAACCCCTGCACATTCTCCAGAAACATCGCCTGCCGCTGACCGTTGGCTCCCACGACCGGGTTATGAAAAGTCATGGATAGCTCGACAATCGGATGGAATCCGGGAAACGAGCCGTACCGAGGGAACATCTCCTCCACCGCCATTCGCGAGTGTCCGGTGCCAAAGACATGAACCAGGCGATCCGCCAGAATCGCCTCCGTAAACCGTCGGGAAACCTCCCGAATGGGGTCGAGCTGCGTCGCCTCGATCGCGTCGAGCGCCGATCGGGCCGCGCCCAGATATTGGGAAAACACGTTCTCATCTTCAATGGCTGACATTTTTTCACTCACCCAAATGTTGACCATCGGAAAGCGACCAACCGCCATCGACCTCCAGCACGACTCCCGTCACGAATCGATTGGCCGGTTCGGCCAGAAAGAGGGCGGCCTCGGCCACGTCGCCGGCCGATCCAGGGCCACCGACCATCGGTTGCTTCGTCCGCAGGTAGTGGCGGATGGCCGGGTCGGTGACGGCTCGGGCGGCCATCGGCGTTTCGATCAGACCGGGGGCGACCAGATTGATCCGGATCCCATCGCTTGCGTAGCGCGCCGCTGCGGCTCGCGTCATTGCTTCGACCGCTCCCTTGCTCGCCGCGTAGGCAATGGTGCCGAAATGCACGGGAGCAGGAGACCTGGCGAGCACCGAGCCAACATTGACGATAGCCCCCCGCGCACCTACCACCGATTCGGGAATCGTTTCCGGTTCTTTCATCAGCATACGCTTGACCGCTTCTCGATTCGTCAGGAAAACTCCTCGCGCGTTGACTCCCATGACCGTTTCCCAACCGTCGAGCGAGCAGGCGTCGAGTGGGCCATCGCCGAAGCGCCGGCCACTGATCCCGGCCACATGCACCAGCACATCGAGCCGACCGCCGAGCCACCCCATCGCCTGATCGAACAAGGCAATGACCGAGGATTCGACAGCAGCATCCGCCTGGATGCTTTGGGCCGGGCCCAGCGGGCCTAGCCTGGTCAACGCCTCGCCCGCCTCCCCCGCGGTCTTGCCCGAAACGACAACGCGTGCCCCTTCAGCCAGGAAGCGTTCGGCTGTTGCCAGGCCAATGCCACCGGTTCCGCCCACGATCAGGCAGGATCGGCCGTCGAGTCGTCCTCCTGGTCGGGTCACGGTGCCGTCTCCCGGTTGGTCCCCCCGCGTGGGTCAGGCGAAACCGAAGTCATTGCCTGCCCCTGCGCCATCTCGTTCGAGAAGAATCAAGACGTAAGGAGTCACTGTTCCTTCCGTATGAAAGGGCGTTTCCCGGACGGGAACCCAACCCTCGTCCAGCATCGACGGCAGGCCGGAGGTCTTCTGTGTGGCGTTGTCCTGAACCAACCAGCAATTGCCGTTGTAGTCAAGGATGACATAGCGATATTCTGACGTTTTGTTTTTCAATGAATTTCCATTCCTCAAAATCCAAGGGCGGCATGATTATTGATTGGGAATCCATCCCGTTTTCGGATCACTCGAAAACGGGATGGGCGGGTCTGCGACATCAGTCCTTGACCTGGAAGATCGCTTCGATCTCGACAGCGATGTTGCCAGGCAACGAGTTCGTTCCCAGGGCGCTTCGGGCCCCGACGCCTGCGTCGCCGAACACGTCGCGCATCAGGTCGGAGTAGCCGTTAATCACCTGAGGTTGCTGGGCGAATTCACTCGTGCAGTTGACCAGGGCGAGGGTCTTGATGAGCCGCTCGACCTTGTCGAGGGTCCCCAGGTGGGCTCGCAAGGTGGCCAGAATCGCCAGGCCGACCTGACGCGCGGCGACCTTGCCGGCTTCCAGGTCAAGCTCGGCCCCGAGCTTGCCGGTATACATGGACCCGTCGGGCTTCAGCGGGCCGTGGCCCGAGACATAGAGCAGGTCACCGTGACGGTTCGCCGTCACGTAGGTTGCCACCGGTTTCGGGGCCTTGGGCAGTTCCAGCTTCAGTTCTTCGATGCGAGCGTCGGCGCCCATGATCGGGTAATCCTCGGTGCTGCGGGTTGGTTCGGGAAACTCGGGCCAATCGGCTCTTGAGGCTACCGCGGAGCCCCGTTCGAATCAACCGCCGCGGTTCCGTCGGTCGGATCAGTCGGCATAAAGGCAAGGGATCGCGCGGTCGAGGGGGGTTCAGACTTCACGATCGTCGCTGTCGGAGGCCACGCCTGCCAGATGGGCTTCACCGGCAGGATGGCCCGAGGAGCGGGCCGCGCGGATCGCCCAGCCAGACAAGAGCAAGGCCAAGAGGGCGATCGCCGCGCCTTCCCAGTACGGGGCCGAGGGGCCGTAGCGACCGAGCAACTCATTCGCGGTTTGATAATTCACCAATCGAGCAAACGTTTGAGCTGAGAGCAAGGCCCCAAAGATGGCCCCCTGTCGGCTCGGCGCGACCGACCGCGAGAGCAAGCCCGAGACGGTCGGCGCGGCCAGCCCTTGCCCCAGACCGACCAGCACCACCGCCAGGGCGAGCCCTGCCGTCGTTTGCACAACGGCCAGCGAGGCCAGTCCCGCGGCCAGCAGGGCGAGGCCGACGGGAATCAGGCGAGGCTCGCCGAACCTCGGCACGAGGCGGCGGATCAGCCCGCCTTGCATGATTGCGCTGACCAGGCCGAGCGCGGCGAACCAGTAGGCGGCCCGGTCGGCTCCGCGTCCCATCCGGCGTTGCAGGTAGAGGCTGAACGTTCCCTCCAGGCTGGCGAAGGC
The DNA here is from genome assembly GCF_009177065.1 of Tautonia marina. Classification (NCBI taxonomy): domain Bacteria; kingdom Pseudomonadati; phylum Planctomycetota; class Planctomycetia; order Isosphaerales; family Isosphaeraceae; genus Tautonia; species Tautonia marina. The sequence goes on along the minus strand of NZ_WEZF01000001.1, from coordinate 371,728 downwards.
GAAGACGACGAGCGCCCCGAGCAGCACGAGCGGCCGGGCGTTCCGATCGCCGATGGCCCGGACGAGCCCTTGCCAACCGGGGGCTCGAACGGCGGCCCTCGGCACGGTTTCGATCCCTGGCGGGCGCGATTCGGGCAGCCATCGCCAGGTCAAGATCCAGGCAATCGTCGAGAACCCGGCGGCGACCAGGAAGGGCAGGCGAAGGCTCCAGACCGGCCCGATCGGCAGCGAGACGAGCAGGCCCCCCAGCAACGGGCCGAGGACGAATCCCACGCCGAAGGCCGCGCCGATGAGGCCGAGCCCCTTGGCCCGCTCCTCGGGCTTCGTCACGTCGGCAATATACGCCTGGGCGACCAGAATGTTGCCGCCGGAGAAGCCGTCGAGCATCCGGCCGAGCAGCATGATGACGAAGACATCCGTCAGGCCGATCATCAGGAACGAGAGCGTGGTCCCCACCTGGCTGATGAGCAAGATCGGGCGGCGGCCGTAGCGATCGCTGAGCCGTCCGAGGATCGGCCCGGCGATGAGCTGGCAGAGCGGGAAGGCCGCGAACAATGCGCCGATCATCCGCTCGTCGAAGCCGTACTGCTCGGCGTACCGAGGCAAGAGCGGCATGACCAGCGAGAATCCGAGCAGGTCCACAAGCACGATGGAGACGACGACCAGCAGCGGCGACATCGGCGGGGAAGATCCTCTGCAGAGGTCTGGAATCAGGTCACGGAGGGAGGCGATCGGGGGGCTGAGCGAGCGAGCGGGGGGCGGTCGGGTCGGGGTCGGCAGCACTTGAGGACGGAGGTCGAAGGCGATCCACTTCGGCCTTGAGCGCCAGGGCCAGCGCCCGCTGACCGAGGATCGTCACGGCGAAGACGGCCAGCGCGGCCCCCTGGTAGCCGATCGCCACCGAGGCCAGGGCCAGGTGAGCGAGGCTCTGGGCCGGCCCCGGATCGCTCGATCCGGTCGGATCGTCGCACCAGGACCAGGAGGCCACCGCGAGAAGGCCCAGGCCACCGACCGCGACGGGAGTGACCCGTCGGCGGTTCCGGACGGCTCGGGAGTGGAACCGCCCAGGAAGTCCCGCGAGGCGCTCGACCCGTCGGATCCAGGCTTCGCGAGCAACCACGCAGGCAAGGACGAGCAGGTTGACCAGCACGCCGGTCATCGTTGCTGAGGGTCCGAGCCGATCGTGGAGCCCTCGTCCGAGCCCCTCCCCTGCCCCTCCGAGGAGGACCGCCGCAAAGGCGGCCACCAGGAGCAGGGCGTGAAGGAGGGCCGCACCGAGGATCATCCGGTCCATGACCGTTGGCGACTCCTCCGCTCGCGAGGGCCTGGCCTCGTCCGCTCGATTCCCAGAACCGTCAGAGGACCAGGGTACGCGATCGGACCGGCATCCGGCAACGCTCGTACCCCCTGGATCTGCCGGCGCACCATTTGCACGGGTAGACTGGATCGACGTGCTCACCAATCCGCAGCGTGAGCCGAGTTCCGGCCCGGCGATGCCGCTGGTGGCCTTCCGTCAGTCCGAGAGGCTTCGATGAGCGATTCCGATTCTGTCCGAGAGGTGGTGCATGAGCTTCGCAATCGGCTCAGTGCCATTGCGTCGGCCGCGACCGCAATCCGGAAATCCCATTTTGAGAAAGAGCTTGGCGAGGAGATGCTCGACATCATCCGCAACAACGTGGAGCAGGCCACGGCCTCACTCAACACGCTGGACCAGCTGGGAACCCGAAGCAACTCCTGAGCGAGCCCTCCAGAACACTCCGTCTGGCGGGCCAGAGCGGGGTGGGGTTTCGGTGCTATTCCCGGGCATGGAGCACGGGCAAAGGCGGGTGGCGTTCGAAGACGGACTCGACCGTGAGCGAGGGATAGACGCGAAAGAGGCGAGACGCCAACCGAGCCGACCCGATGAGCAGCTCCTTCTCGATGAGATAGTAGCGATTGTACCCGTCGATCAGGGCATTGATGGAGTCGAGATTCAGCTCCTCGACATGACGGGACCAGCGGCGGTTGAACCGGGCCATGCTGGCGATCAGGTCGCGGGCGACGGCCCTTCGGCGTCGAGGAGCGCCGGGGCGATCGGCCCAGACGGGATCGGCCGGGGCTTGGGCCAGGCTCCAGAGGGGCGCGACCGGCTGATCGAACCGATCGGACCAGTCATCCGGTCCGGTGGCCACGGCGGCCCACTGGCGGAGCCGAAGGTGAACCATCTCCAGCATGTCCGTTCGAACGCGCCGACACTGGCGATGCAGGCGGTTGAGCGAGTCTTCGACGTCCTGGCCCCGTCGGACGAACGCCGGGGCGCTGTCCAGGTTGCACAGTTGCTCGAGGGTCAGCTCGCCATCCCCCTGGGCGGCGAGCGGATTCGGGAATCCCAACTGGGGCTCGGGAACGTGCATGAGAGTCGCTCGGTTCGAATCGAATCGTGATCGGAACTCAGCGGGGAGGAGGCTGGTCGGAAGTGGCGAAGGCATTGAGACTGCGGCGATAGTGCCACTTCTGGCGGTCGAGGCCAAGGTCTCGGGAGCGGGCGTCCCAGGCGTCGGCGGCCGATTGCAGGGCGTCGGCGGGGGAAACGTCGCCGGTCGCGGCCGAGGCGATCGCCCGGGAGAGGTCGTCGAGGTAGCCCGAGGCGCCGGGAATGCGCGGGCCAATCAGGACACGATCGGCCAGCAGGGTCCGCGAGACGGCGTCGGACCAGTCGCGACGGCTCAGGCCGGGCAGGTCTCGATCGAGCGGAGGCCCCTGGCCGACCAGGGGGGAGCGGACCGGGAGCATCGGCACCCGCAGATCGACCCGAAGCCGGGCGGCGGTGTCGGGCTCGATCAGGTAGCGGGCGAAGTCCTCGGCGGCCTCGGCGTGGGCGGTTGCGGAGGACACCCCCACGAGCCAGCCGCCGCCGCCGGGCAGGAAGCCGGGGCGGTTCGGGGGGTCGGCCGGATCGTAGGCCGACCGGTTCGCCTCGAACATGCGAGCGGAGCCGGGCAGGCGGGCCACGCCCAGCTCGGCCTCGTCCCCTTCCTCCAGCCACGACGCGTACCGTTCGGCGCGGTCGATCAGCAAGGCGACCGAGCCGGTGCGGAAGGCCGAGCGGGCGGCCTCGGCGTCGAACGAGGCCACCCCTTCCGGCCCGGCGTCTTGAAGGGCCAGGAGGGTGTCGAGGGCCTCGACGAAGGGGGGCTCGGTGAGGCGGGCGGCCATCGAGTCGGGGTCGAACAGCAGGGAGAAGTAGTCGCGGTGCAGGCCGAGGGCGGCGGATCGGGCCAGGAAGGTTTCGGCGCCGAGGTGCTCGGCCTCATCGGGGCCGAAGGCGAGGCTGATCCCGGCGTCGGGCTGGCCGTCGGCGTTCCAGTCGCGGCCGTGGAGGAAGCGGGCGAGGTCGTCGAGCTGCTCCCAGGTGGTCGGCGGTTCGAGGCTGACGCCGGCGGCCTCGGCCTCGGCGGCGAGGTCGTCTCCTTGCAGCGCCTCGACCCGGTAGACCAGGACCAGGGCCGAGCCGCCCAGGGGAAGGGCGACCCGATCGTCACCGTACTTCGACACCTGCTCCCGGTACACGTCGAAGACCTGAGCGAAGGCGAGCTCCGATCCGACCGGGGCATCGACGGGGGGCTCTTCGTCGGGGTCGGCCGAGCGATCGGGGGGGGAGACGAGGGATTCGGGCAGGACGCGGAGGCGATCGGCGTCGATCAAGCTGCCGAGCTGATCGCCGGGAAAGACGATGACGTCGGCTCCCTCGGTGGCCTGAAGGTCAGGGGCGGCCTCGATGGTGACGGTGCCGCCTCGACTGCGTTCCCATTCGCCTCGGCGGTCGTCGAGCATCTCGGCGAGGAGCGGCTCGCCCAGCACGGCGACCCGAAGCCCGATGCCGCGGAAGGGCTCGATCAGCTCGGCCGGATCGGAGCCCCCCCGATTGCAGCCCGTCGAGACGATCATGCCGACGGCCAGGAGGCCGATGACCAGACGTTCCCCTGCCCGATGTCGCATGATGTGCCCAAGCTCCCGAGAGATTCCAACCAGAATTGGCCGCAGCCCATCGTAATGAGGCTCCCAATCTTCGGTCAAACGGGGAGTCTGGGAAGGGAGGGGTTTGGAGCCACGGATGAAACACGGATGAAACACGGATGGGAAAGGGAACGGGAACAGGAAGGTCAGGGGAACACCGGGTTCGTTCGCTCGTTCCGATTCGACATCCCGCATTCGGCACTTGGCCACACACGACACCATCGTCGTCGGGTTTCGTTCCGATCCGTGTTTCATCCGTGGCTCACGTTCTCCTTCACCTTGCAGGCTTGCTCGGCGCGCACGGGGGGCGTCGATTGCCGGGTGATGCCGGGTTGAGGGGGGTTCAGGAGCGTCGAGCGGCGGCGGCCTGGGCGCGTCGGGCGCGACGGTTCAGGGGGACGGAGGCACCGGGAAGGGCCGGGCGGAGCGAAGGACGGCCGATCGAAGGGCGGCCGATGGGTTCGTTTCGCGCCGGGGTGGGTGGCGCGGTCGGAACGGTGGCGGGAGGCTCTGAAGGGGGTGGAGCGGGATGGGCCTCGGTCTCGGCGGCGGGCTGAGGATGAGGACGGGAGCGGTCGGGACGGGGGCCGGGGGGTTGGTCGGGGGTTGAGGAGCCCTGGGCGGTGGCAGCGCGGGGCGATCCGGATTGCAACCGACGCAACTCGTTGAGGTGGCGGAAGAACTGGCGACGCGCATCGGCGGCATAGCGTTCCAGGAGGCGGATCGGCCGGGGGTCTTCGGTCGCCAGACCGGCCTCGGCGTCGCGCCGGGCGCGGTCGTCTCGGGCGTTGAGGAAGGCATCGAGCCGGGCGCGGAGGGCCTCGGTGGCCTGGGTCACGAGGGCAAGGCCGGGGGCTTCGGTTTTGTCGTCGGGGTCGAGATCCCAGGGGCCGGAGCCGTCTCGGGCAAAGGGGGAGACGCCGAGCAGGTCGAGGGCGAGGTTCCAGGTGTCGCGGGTCCAGCCTTCGTGACGAGTCAGGGAGTCGAGCACCTCGGCCCAACGGTCGAGGAGCCAGAGGACACCGTGCTTGCTTTGGAGCATGATTGCCTGAATACGTTCAGGCTGCTGAGGCAAGCGAGCGGCGAGGGAGGCGATGTCGGCGGCACGGTCGTCGTCCCACGATTCGGAGGCCCGCTCGGCCTGTTCAGCGCGGGCGGCGACGATGCGGGCCTCGCAGGAGTCGAGGCGGACGGATTCGGCCACGAGGCGGTCAAACAGCCACGTCTGGGTGGGACCTTCGGGGCGGTAGTCGTTGTGCCACTGGACTTTGCGCGTTTCGATCGCCTCGGCCATGTCGGCGGGCCGGTGGGTGCCCAGTTTCGAGAGGCCGTGCGATTGGGCGTTGCGGCTCGATCGGGCCTTGCCCTCGCTCGACTTCGGGCCTGTGGACAGGAGGGCGTTGAGGCGGTTGGCGAGCGTTTGCTTCAAGGTGGTGGCGGCCATGAGGGTGCGCGTCCTGGTTGTTCACAAAAGAGGAGCAAGGGTGCCGGTCCCGCGAGGACGGGGTGCGAGGCGAAGAAACGGGCTCTCTCTGAAACAATCAGGAAATCGGGGAGGCTAAATTGCGTTTTTTTGGGAAAGGGAGGTTTGGAGCCACGGATGGAACACGGATGAAACACGGAGGGGGAGAGATCAAGGATCGCGAGCATTGAATTTTTGCACACCACACAGATCCCCTGCCTCCCGACTCTCGGGACGGAGGCGGTGGGGGAACGCGGCGAGTGAGGGGGGGTGCCATTGGGAGGGTGTTGGATTTATGATGGAGGGATCGAATCGGCCGGGGGGTTGGGCGTCGAAGGGCGCGGCCGCCGGGTTGATCGCCCTCCGTTGGTTGATTGAAGACAACGAGCCCGCCTTGCGTTCCTCACGCCGGAGCCGACCCGATGAGCCGATCCCGCCCGAAGGGGCCCGCCGAGCGACGGGCCAGACGATTTCGGTGGCTTGCGCCGATGATGGCGGTGGCATGGGTGGGCGGAGGGATCGCGGCCTCGGTGGTCGAGGCGCAGATGCCGAAACATCGGCTCGATGTGCTGTTCCCGCCGGGAGGTCAGCGGGGAGAGGCGGTCGAGGTCAGGCTCGTGGGGGCGGAGATGGAGTCGGCCTCGGGGCTCTGGTTCGATCATCCGGGGATCACGACCGAGCGGGTTGAGGGGGATGCCTCGCCGCCGAGGTTCCGGGTGACGATCGGGCCTGAGGTGCCGCTGGGCCTGCACGATGTGCGGGTGGTCGGTCCGCTGGGGGTGAGCAACCCGAAGGCGTTTGTGGTCGGGCAGCGGCCGGAGGGGATCGAGCAGGAGCCGAACAACGGACCGGCCGAGACGGGAACGATGAGTGTCGGTCAGGTGGTCAACGGTCAGATCGACGGCGCGACCGATGTGGATTGGTTCAGCTTCGAGGGGAAGGCGGATCAACGCATTCTGATCGACCTGGCCGCGGTGCGGATCGACAGCCGGCTGGATGGGGAAATCCGCCTGTACGACCTCGACGGCCGGGAGCTGGCGTATGGGCACGGCACGGTCAAGCACGACCCCTTGATTGACACGGTCTTGCCGGGGGATGGGACGTACCGGGTCGAGGTCCGGGATGTGATCTACGCGGGATCACCGCAGCATGTGTATCGACTGACGGTGCATGACGGCCCTCACGTCGATGCCGTGGTGCCGAGGGCGGTGGAAGCGGGATCGACGGTCGAGGTGACGTTGCTCGGCCGGAACCTGGGGGGGGAGCCGTCGGGAACGATCTTGCCCGACGGGCAGGCGCTGGAGCGGTTGACCGTGACGATCACCGCGCCCCCGGAGTTGCAGATCGACCCGGATCGTCCCGGCGTGGGTCTGACGACCAGTCCGGGAGGGGGAATTCCGGGGTTCTGGTTCGTGCCGGAAACGGATCGAGGGGCCGCCAACCCGCTCTTTCTGGCCAAGGCGCTGGGGCCGGTGGTGGTTGAGGAGGGGCCGAGCGATCGAGACGAACCCATGACGATCGTGCCGCCGTGCGACCTCTCGGGAGATTTCCGGGAGGTGGACGACGAGGACGTGTTTCGGTTCGAGGCGACCAAGGGGCAAGTCTGGATGATCGAGGTGCTGGCCGATCGGATCGGCTCGCCCGTCGATGCCACCGTGCTGGTGCAGCGGGTGATGGAGGACGGCTCGCTCCGGGACATCATTGAGGCCGACGACCAGGGAGACCCCGGCACCGGCAACCGCTTCGGCACGGGGACGGTGGACCCGGTGGTGCGGTTCGAGGCGCCGGACGACGGGACGTATCAAGTCACCGTCGGCGACCTGTACAACGCCCGAGAGGTGGACCCGACGGCCGTGTATCGGCTGGTGGTGCGTCCGCAGCAGCCCGAGTTCCGCCTGTTCGCCGCGCCGAACGATCCGGGGAATCCGGAAGGACTGACGCTCTTGAGCGGGGGGCGATCGGTGGCGTATGTGCTGGCGCATCGATTTGATGGGCTGGCCGGTCCGATTCGGGTCGAGGCGGAGGGGTTGCCGGCGGGGGTGTCGAGCGATCCGGTGGTGATTGCGAGCGATCAGGTGCAAGCGCCGATGATCTTCAATGCGTCGGCCGGAGCGCCGCCGAAGCTGGGAACGGTGCGATTGGTGGGGCGTCGGCTCGGTGAAGACGGCGAGCCGGTGGACGAACCGCCTCGCGTGGCGGTGGCGGGGACGATCACCCGACCTCCACCGGGGGGGAATGCCCCGACCCCGGCTCGGGTGACCCGAGGGCTGGTGATGGCGTTGCGTCCGGAGGCGGCAACCCGGCTCTCGGTGGTTCCGAACGCGGTGACGGTGGCGCAGGGCGGATCGTTCGAGCTGACGGCCCGCATCACCCGAAGCGAGGGGGTGCAAGGAGAGTTTCAGATTACTCCCGACGCCTTGCCGAACAACCTGGCGATCGCCAACGCGAAGATCGAGGCCGAAAAGGACACAGTTGCGGTGCCCGTGACGGTGGCCGAAAACGTGCAGCCGGGCGTTTATACGATTTTCCTCCGCGCCGGGGGGAAGGCGACCGTGGCCGACCCGCGCAATCCCGAAGCGACGATGGAGGCGAACCTGAGTGAGCCGTCGAACCCGATCATCTTGACCGTCCGACCGAAGGAGCAATGAGGATCAAGGCTGCACGAGGGGCCTTCCGACACCACGTGACTCCCAAGGTTTGGGGTGGCCCCGGTTGCTCGCCAACCGGGGTCGCGGAGCGACGAGCGGTCGCGGTGTGGCCTCCCGCAGCCTCTTGCGGCTGCGCCGCCCCGGTTGGCGAGCAACCGGGGCCACCCAGGGGCCGCTCTCGAAACTCGGACATTGGTTTGGGATCTCCATAAGTGTCTGAGTCTCACCTCAGAATTCTCGTCAATCCTCCGCTTTCCCGCCTGATCTCTCCCTCCGAACAGGACCCGCACCCATGCGAATGCGATCGACGTTCCCCCCCCTGCTCTGCCTGCTCTTGACCGTTGGCGTGGCGACCGTGACTCAGGCCCGACAGCTTGAGGTGAACGTGCCGGAGCGGGACGAGCCGGTGAGTTACATCACGGAATTGATTGATATTCTTGATGTCCGATGCGCAGGATGCCACAACTCGGCATTGGCCGAGAATGATCTGAACATGGAAGAAGTGGCCGGGATGCTGAAGGGGGGCACGAGCGGGCCGTCGATCGTGCCGGGGAAGGCGGAGGAAAGCCTGCTCTTTCAGATGGCCGCGCACACGGTCGAGCCGTTCATGCCGCCGGTCGAGAAAAACCTGGAGCCGATGACGCCCGATGAGCTGGGCCTGCTGAAGCTCTGGATCGACCAGGGAGCCAAGGACGACACCGAGGAGATGATGGCCGAGCTGGAGGCGGCGGACGCAGCGATCGAGCTGGGGGCCTTGCCGCCGGGGGTGAACCCGGTCCTGGCGGTCGATCTGACCGGAGACGGCAACGAGCTGGCCGTTGGTCGGGCGAACGTGGTGCAGGTTTTCGACGCGAAAACAGGTCAGGAAGTGATTACGCTCGGAGGGCATCAGGATCTCATCCAGTCGATCCGGTTTAGCCCCGATGGCTCGCGGCTGGCGGCGGGAAGCTATCGGATCGTGACCGTCTGGAATGCGCCGAAGGGAGCGCAGGCGAGGAGCTTCGACGGCCTGGGTGCAAAGGTGAACGCGATTGCGGCGTCGAACGATGGCGCGACGGTGGTCGCGGTGCTGGAAGACGGTTCGATCCGCGTGGCCGACGCGACGAGCGATGCGGAGATCCGCACGATTGGCCCGGCCGAAGGAGGAGCGTTGCACGCCGTGACGCTGCCGAGTGAGGCCGGGGTGATTGCCACCGGCGGGGCCGACGGGGTGATCCGCCTCTGGAAGTTGGAGGACGGCGCGGCGATCGGGAATCACAAGGCACACGAGGGGGCGATTCACGCATTGGCATTTGTCGGCCCGGATGCCAAGCGTCTGGCCACGGCGGGCGAGGATGGCGTGGTACGGATCTGGTCCTTGCCCGAGGGGCCGGGGGCTGGATTCCCGGAGGGGGCCGAGCCGGTCGAGCGGACCGGGCATGAGGGACCCGTGCGGGCGCTGGCGGTGACGCCGGACGGGTCGGCGGTGATCTCGGGAGGCCAGGACGGAACGGTCCGGATCTGGTCGATCGAAGGGGACGGGGAACCGCGGACGATCGCCGCGCACGAGGGGGCGGTGCAGGCGCTGGCCTGCTCGCCGGATGGCGGAACGGTCGTCAGCGGTGGAGCGGACGGCACGGCACGCCTCTGGTCGCTGGCCGATGGAGCCGCTGGGGTGGTCGTGAACGCCCATGAGGGCGGCGTGCGAGCGGTGGCCGTTTCGCCGTCGGGCGATCGGATCGCCACGGCGGGGGCCAACGGGTTGAAGGTCTGGGAGGCGGAGACGGGCGTGGGCGTGGTGGCCTTCGGTCACGTCAACGCCGAGGACCCGACCAAGGTGGCGGCCGTCAGCGCCCTGGCGTTTGCCGGAGACGGCCGGGTGGTCTCGGGAGCCGAAGATCAAGGCATGAAGGTCTGGACGTTCGAGGGGCAGTGGTCGTTGCATACGACGCTCGAACCGCATGTGTTCCGGGTGCTGGCGATCGACTTCAGCCCCGATGGCAAGCTCATTGCCACCGGAGGCGGCGAGCCGGCGGGGTCGGGCGAGGTGAAGCTTTGGGACGCGGAGACGGGCAACTTGCTGCTCGACCTGCCCGAGCTGCACAGCGACACGGTCTTCGGCGTGAAGTTCCGCCCCGACGGGACGAGCCTGGCCACCGGCGCGGCCGACAAGTTCGTGCGGGTGGTGGCCATTCCTTCGGGAGAGCGGCTCAAGGCGTTTGAAGGGCACACGCACCACGTGATGAGCGTCGACTGGAACACCGAAGGCACGCAGCTTGTGAGCGGCGGGGCCGACAACGTGTTGAAGTTCTGGGACTATGAAAACGGCGAGCAGTTGCGAACCTCGCAGGCCGTGGGCAGCCAGGTCACGTCGGTCCGCTGGGTGCCGGGCAAGAAGGAGGCAATTGGAGCCTCGGGCGACAAGACCGTCCGCCTGTTCAACGTCGACAACGGCCGCATTCAGCGCGGGTTTAACGGCCCGACCGATTACGTCTACAGCGTTGCGACCTCGGGCGATGGCTCGATCGTCGCCGCGGGAGACGACACCGGGGCCATCTTCCTCTGGAAGGGGGCTGACGGGGCGTTGATCCGGAAGATCGAGCCGTTCTCAGGAGCGCGGCCGGAGCCGTCACTGACGGCGGGCCGGGAGGAGTGAGGGGCGGGAAGATCCGGTGATGGGAAACGCAAGGGGCTGGGGGTCGCGTGTGCGATCCTCAGCCCCCTCGATGATCTGGCTTCAGACTCCTTGCCCGGGAACTCGATCAGCCCGGGAGGGTCTGGTAGCCGGGGGTGATCTCGGAGACGTTGGGGGTGAAGTCGGCGTCGGCGCGGCCGGTGACGACGTTGAGGCCGCCGATGAGGAGCCCCTGGTACTTGGGGTTGGTCCAGACGTCTTCGCGGTGGCCCATCGAGGTGTAGAAGACGCGGCCGTCGCCGTATTTCTTCACCCAGGTCATGGGGTAATCGGGCCGCTCGTAGTCGCGGGAGCGGCCGGAGGTCATGCCGTCGGTGAGCTGGACCATGATGCCGTGGATCTGGTCGGACATGTTGCGGAAGGCATACCACTCGTCGTTGATCTCGAACTCGGAGCCGAAGGCGTCGGCGCCGGGGAATTCGGAATCGACGACCTTGATCTTCGAGACCTGTTGCGGACCGTGCGAGATGAACTCGCCGCCGATCATCTCGATGTAGGGGGTGCGGTCGTCGGGTCCGCTGTGGAAGGTGTCGGTGGCGCAGTGGATGCCGACGAATCCCTTGCGGCCGGACTGAATGGCGTCGAGGAAGGCCTTGAGCCCTTCGGGAGACATGGGGGGCTGGCCGTCGGTGCCGGGCTGGGTCAGGTCGCCGGTGGTGTAGAAGACGAAGGCGTCCCACTCGTCGATGCGGTCGGGATCGAACAGACGGCCGTCCTTCGAGGCGGTCACGTCGAAGCCGTGCTCGGCGCCGAGGTCGATGAGGATCTTCTCGGAGTGGGCAAGTTCGTCGCCGTCGCGAGCGATGACCGAGTGCTGGAAGCCGGAGCTCTTGGTGAAGTAGAGGACCTTCTTGCGGTCGCCCTGCTGCGCGGCGGAGAGAGTGCGGGCGAAGGCGGAGGCTCCCAGGGCGGCGGCCCCGGAGGCCAAGAGCATGCGGCGTCGGTTGAGGATCATGGATCGTTGCTCCCGGTGGTTCGGTTCGAATCGCGATCGGATCGCCGACGGGCCGGGATCGGCGGTCGCAACGACCTGCCCCTGCCCGCCCCGCTTCGGGCGCATGATACCCCGAGGGCGCCGGGTCGCCAGAGGGTGCGTCGAGAAAATCGCTTGTCGAGCAGGACCGACCCGGTTAAGCTCCAACGCTCCATCGTGGAACGCCGGCGGCTTGCGAGTGCATTGCGAGTGCCGGCGGCCCCTCGGAACTCGGCCCGTTCGGGTCCGGCCCGTGGGGCGGGTTCCTCCTCGTCGAGCAACCGACCCGCAGGGTCGGGGAGATACGGATGTCGCACCCTGCTTCGACCGCCCTGCCACCCTCGGCTGATGTCGAACTCGGCCAGCTTGATCGGCTCTGCACCTCGATTCGAGGGAAGCTCCAGTTCATGGACTACCTCGTGCGGGCCGCCGTGGCCGATGTTGAACGCTTCGAGGGGGAGGCCGACCCCGGCACGCGGATCTTCCTGCGGCAGTTGATCGAGATGCACGCCTCGAACCTCGCGGTCGAGTGCGAGAACATGCGGCTCGTCGGCGAGCTGTGCGGCTCGCTCGAATCGCTGGTGAACAGCGAACCCAGCTTCGGCACGGAGGACGCCGCATGAACGGCCGACCCACGGAATCAAACCCCTCGGCAACCGCCCTCGACCCCCGTGAGGACCCGGCCACCGAGGCCACCTCGGAACTGGCGACCACCTCCGATCGCCCGTTCGATCCGGGCGGATCGCCCGAGCTGCACCGCTCTCTGGCCGAGGTCAAAGGGCAGGCCCAGTTCCTGCTCTACCTCGCCGATCAGATCGAGGAATCGCTGCAGCAGTTCGCCGAGGAGGCCGATGCCTCGCACTCGGCGTTTCTGTGTAAAGTGTTGAGCATGTACTCGGGTCAGCTTGAGGTGAAGTATCAGAGCCTGGGCGAGCGGATTGCCGAGACGTGCCAGGAAGTTTATCTGACCGTCCGAGAGCGCGACGCAGGCTAAGCCTGCCGGAAGGCAACCGCCCCGGCCCCGGTCCGAGCCTCGCTGGAGATGTTATCCCTGCGCGCCGACGAGGTGATCGAAACGCCAGTTGGGGTATCCCACAACTGGCAAGGGCTTCCGTCAATGGTCTTCATCCATTGGGTGGCCCGGACAACGTGTTGTCCGGGTCGCGCAGCGACGAGAGGCTTGAGGTCCGGGCGGGCCAATCGTAGGCTCATCGCATGGCCACAAGGCGTATCTACGACCGAGACAGGCACGCCCACTTCGTGACCTTCTCGTGCTATCGACGCCGTCGGTTTCTCGACCAAGACCGGCCCAAGCGGATCGTCCTCGGGGTCCTCGCCTCGCAACTGTCATTGCAGCACGGCCGTTGTGTCGGCTTTGTCGTCATGCCCGACCACGTGCATGCGATCCTCTGGTTCCCGGATGTCGACCAGCTATCCCACTTCATGAAGCAGTGGAAGCAACGTAGTTCCGTGCAGATCAAGCGCTTCCTGCGCATCGGGATGACTGCGTACGCCCAGGCTTTTGACCTGTCGGAGCCGATCTGGCAACCCCGTTACTACGGCTTCAACCTCTACTCAGAGCACAAGTTCGAGGAGAAGCTCGCCTACATGCACCAGAACCCGGTGCGTGCCGGCCTGGTCGCTCGCCCGTGCGATTGGCCCTGGAGTTCGGCCCGGTACTATAAGCAAGGGCATAGCGTCGGCGTGCCGGTCGGCTGGCTCGACTGACGCCTCTTGCGGCTTCGCCGCCCGGACAACGAGTTGTCCGGGCCACCCGCGGAGAACCTCCATCATAGCAACTCACGTCCCGCGGAAAATCCCGTGCCGAACACTATTGCCTGCGGCCACCCTCTCCCCCGTGAACGGGGGCGAGGGTTGAGGGTTGAGAGGGCTCGGACGCAAGGGGGACGAGAGGGAATCTCAGGCCCTGACGGCGGGAGGACGAGCCTTCGAGGGTCGGCGGCGGAAGGGGCGGGTGAGGCCGAGGCGGAGGATGACGTCGAGGGCGCGGAGGACTTCGAGGGTGTTGATCTTCGATTTGCCGGCGCGGCGGTCCTCGAAGATGATGGGGGTCTCGCCGATGGTGCAGCCGACGAGCCGGCACCAGTAGAGGATCTCTTCCATGAACGAATAGCCGCGTGATTTGACCTGGTCGAGGTCCATCTCCGCGAGCTTCGAGACGCGGTAGCAGCGATAGGAACCGCTGTTATCGCGGGAGGAGAGGCCAAGCAAGACGCGGGCGTAGGTGTTGATCGCCCAGCTCATCAGCTTGCGCTTGGTGTTGAACAGCGAGCTTTCGACCCCGCCGCCGGGGACGTAGCGCGAGCCGATCATCACGTCGTGGCGATCCATGCCGGCGAGCAGGTCGGGAATGAACCGGGGCGGATGGCTGAAGTCGGCGTCGAGGTTCAAGAGCTGGTCGTAGTGGCCCCGGATGGCAAAGCGCATGGCTTCGAGAATTGCCGTGCCCAGGCCGAGCTTGCCGGTTCGGTGCAGAACGTGAATGTCGGGCAACTGCTGGCAAAGCTGATCGGCGACGCGGCCGGTGCCGTCGGGAGAATTGTCGTCGATGATGAGGATCGAGGCGTGGGGCGCGTACTTGCGGATCGCCCGGACGAGGGGGACGAGATTGTCGGCCTCGTTGTAGGTGGCCAGCGAAACGGCCAGCCGAGGGGGCGAGGTCGAGGGTTCGGTGGCGAGATCAAGGGCGTCGCTCACGACACATCCGGGACGGGGCGAAACCGACCGGCGCCTGCTCAGGGCCGATCGGAACGAAGGTCGCAACGGGGCGGTCACGGGCATCAGCACGCATCCCCTACCATCGGACTAGCCTAGCAGAACCGAACCGGAATTTCAGTCCACTCTGTCCGAATCCCAGGGGGACGACAGCACCTCCGAAGACAAACCGCAACATCCTGGCAAAGGATCGGTGCGTCTTCGAAGACGCGACGGCACCTTACGAGAGGGACCGGGACCTTTTCACGGCTCGGAACATCCAAGGCTATCCGGAATGCCCGGGCGAACCGCCCGGTTGAAATGGAGACACAGTTCGGGAACGGGCAGGTGCCGCCTTTGCAGGCCCAGGCCGCGCATCCGGAGTTGAATCCGAACCGCTCGCCAGGACCACCGTGCGCGAGGTCCCCCCTCGGGAAGTGGGGGGCACGGGAGCATCAATCGTTGGCAACGCGCGACGGCACCTGCCCTCCCGGCGATCCCGCCCGGTGAGGGGCGGGAATTCGCGTCTCATTGGTAATCCTCAATCGGCGATCGGTCCAGGCACGTTTGAGCCATTTCCCGAGAATCGCCCGACATTCCTGCTTGGGGCCGGGGCCAGTTACTCCGGCTCGTTGGCGGAATTCAACTGGGAAAAGAGTCGGCTATAGGGGGCGAACTCCTGACCCGATTCCGCGCGGACCTGGCCCGAGGGGCGAACGGAGGACCAATCCCGTTGCTCTTGCCGGTCGTCTGCACCGATCTCACCGTCGCCCTCGCAAAGGCACGAGGCTCGGGAGTGGTCGGAGGAGTCGTCCTGACCGGCGGCATCGCCGGTCGAGGGCGGGACGGGGGCTCGGGCCGCTTCCAGGGCGCGAACCCATTGCGATTGAGCCTGGATGGCGGCGTAGCGATCGTCAATCGCCACGGTCGAGGGCTCGATGGGCGGGGGGGGCGATTCGACCACCTCCGACAACGACGACAGGCCAAGTTCGATCGCGTCGTAAGCGTCGAGCAACGACTCGGCACGGCCGGGTGACGAGGCGAGCGCGTCGGCGACGGCGGTCTCGGCCGGGAAATCGTTGGCCGGGGAATCGTCGGCATCGGCCCAGCCGACCTCGATCACCCCGTCTTCGAACCGAAGCGGGGGCCGAGCCTCGCCCAGCCGGGGGGGATTGCAGCAGGGAGTGTCGGGCTCGGATTCGGCCTCAGGCTCGGTGATGGGCTCGGGCGAGCGGTCGAAGGAGGTGATTCGAGGAGCGAGAGACCAGTGGCGGGGAGACTCGCGATCGAGGGCGGGGATCGACGGAGTCGGCACGCTGGAGGCCGGGCGAGCGGCGACCGCGTTGGGCTCGGATCGCACGGCGGGGGCCAGGCGATCGGCCAGGCGGAGCAACCGGCCTGGGTTTCCGACGGCTCGGGCGTGCAGCGTTTCGATCGTCTCTCGGGTCCAGGAGCGATCGGCCAAGGAGCGTTCCAGGAGCATTCGCGCTTCCTCGGCGTCGATCGGGCCGAGCTGGGCGTGGACCGCCAGTCGGGCCTGGAGCGATTCCCAGGACCGGCTCCGCAGCCGGAGCACCAGGCTGGTTCGGCCCACCAGAACGAGGCCGGCGACGCCGTCGGGCTGTCCGAGCCGGTTCGAGAGGAGGCGGAACTCCTCAAGCACGGTGTCGGAGGCATTCTGCGCCTCGTCGAGCACCAGGACCCAGCGGCGGCCCTCTTCGGCTTGCTCGATCAGCTCATCGGTCAGTTCGGAGCGGGGGTCGAGCACCGAGGCGGCGTCGCGACGGCCGAGCCCTCGCAAGATGCGCCGGAGCAGATCCAACCCGGAATCCGAGGGGGCGGCGTCGAGCACCAGCCAGCGGCCAAGCTGCGGGCACGATCCGGCCAGGTGCTTGCACAGCCAGGTTTTGCCCGAGCCGGCCTCGCCGGTCAAGAGCACGAGGCCTCGGCCTTGCTGGAGCCCCTTGAAGCAGGCCGATCGGGCGTCGATCCGGCTGGGAAGCACGGAAGACTCAATCCCCTGGCCGGCCCGATCGCGATCCTTCGCGTCTCGGTCGGAGTCGAATCGTCGGTCCATCGCCGCCACTCTCCTGATCCTGGGCTGGGCCGGCGGACCGGCATGGAGCGATCGGCTCACGACCCTTTGAATCGGATCGATCGCGATCCGGAACGCGGGCCGATCAACGGTGCCCGGTCAACCATCCCCCCTCATATCGGAGGGGACCACCTCGGGGCTTGATCTCGAACCGGTTCAGAATGGCAGGAATCACCCACCCACAATCGATCCACTCGGCACGACCAAACCAAACTGCCAGGCCGGGTCGTTTGTGTGCGTCGTTCCGCGATCGTGTTGGAACTTTTTGCAAATCGGAACGCTCTGGGTGCGAACGTTTTGGGCACCGACTTCCGAGCCGATGTCTCGGGGAATGGTACGTCTCAAGCGCAAGCGAGCCTTGGCCTTCGAACCGCAACGGCCATTGGTTTCGATCGTTCGGCGATTGTGCAAAACGGCCCCCGGAACAGCGATTGCGTTCCGGTTGTTCAAGCATTTTCCGGTTGCAGGGATCGCCGGGGGGGCGGAGCCTTTCTTAATATCAACAGAAGTCCTGAATTGAAAACGGCTTACGGTCAATCTTTCTCAACGCGAGAGAATTTTTTCTGGGTGGCCCCGGTTGCTCGTCAACCGGGGTCGCGGAGCGACGAGCGGTCTCGGTGCGGCCCCCCGTCCCCTCGTGCGGCTGCGCCGCCCCGGTTGGCGAGCAACCGGGGCCACCCAAGGCAAAGGGGCAACGCATTATCGGATGGGTGAACGCGGGACTGCCCGGTCGGGCCACCCGAGGAACAGGCACATTCAGCACGACCCGGACGGCCGTCCTCGCAGCCGGTTCGGGAGGCTTGACCCCGACTCGGTCGCGTGCCGAAGCATCTGGGGAGAGGCGTTTTGAAATCGTGCGGTTCGGATCACCGCTCGGGAGTCACTAGGTGAAGGAGGAGCCGATGCGTGCCGCCCGCTTCCGGTCTGCGGCAATTGCTGCCGCCGTGGTGCTTGGCCTGTCGACCGGCCGAGCCTCGATGGCGCAGCAGCTCGACGTGGCCAGCATCTTGAAGGAGAACCGGCCGGTTCAGCGCGGGGTCGAATACGACACGCCCACCGACCCGGCCGACATTGCCTCAAGCACCGCCGAGGTGCTGCCGGCCTCCCGAGTGGGAGGCGGGGTTAAGGGGGTCACGGTCGTCATTCGAGACGCCCAGGGCCGCACCCTTCGCCGGTTCATCGACGTGAGCGGCGACCGCAACATCGACCAGTGGTGCTACTACCGAGACGGCTTCGAGGTCTACCGAGACATCGACTACAACGACGATCGCAAGATCGACGAGTCGCGCTGGCTCAACACCGCCGGCACCCGGATTGCCGCCGTCGAGGGGGGCAAGATCGTCTCGTGGCGCCGCCTGTCGGCCCAGGAAGCCAGCAAGGTGCTGGTCGATGCGCTCGTGGCCGGCGACCAGGCACTGTTGAACACCGTGATGGCCTCGGCCGACGAGCTGGCCAATCTCGGCTTGCCCAGGGGGCTCGTTGAGCAAATTCGCAAGGAAACCGGCGAACGTCCGGCCGCGGTCGAGGCGTTGTCGAAGGCCCTTGGGGGCTGGGGCTGGACCAAGACGACCTCCTGGCTTCGGTTCGATGCCGACATGCCCCACCTGATTCCGGCCGACGCCTCGGCGGCGCTGAAGGATGACGTGCTGCTGTTCGAGAACTCGGTGATCTTCGCCGGATCGGCCGACGGCATGACCGACCTGGGCAAGGTGGCCTACTTGCAGGTTCCCGAGCTGGTGAAGGTCGGCGAGGTCTGGAAGTTCGTCGGCCTGCCCCGAGCCTTCAACCCCGATCCGTCTCAGGCCGAGATGATCACGGCCTACGAAGGGATTCGGGCCTGGCTCTATCGAGAAGGAGGAGCCGGGGGCGCGGTGGCCTCGCAGGTGAGCCCCGAGCTGGAGAAGGCCCTGCGGGCACTGGCCGATTACGACGCAGGAGCCGTCGAGGTCTTCGCCAAGGGGAACGCAAAGGAGATCGCCACCTACCATTACGAGCGGGTCCGGAAGCTGCGCGACGTGATTGCCGCGGCCTCCGACGCCGACCGGCTCGAATACGAGAAGGAAGCGATCAACAGCCTCGCCGCCGCCTATCAGACCGGCGACCCGCAGATCGGCCCGGCCACGAAGCGGGTGCTGGACGACTTCGTGAAGGGGGGCGGGGCGCTCGGCTCTTATGCCGCCTTCCGCCTGATTCCGGCCGAGTACAGCCTGCAAGCCTCGAAAGACCCGGAGAAGCTCGTCGAAGCCCAGAAAGCCTGGATCGAAGGGCTGGAAGGGTTCCTCAAGGACTATCCGAAGGCCGACGAGGTGCCCGAGGCCCTGTTCCAACTGGCCAGCATCAAGGAGTTTAACGGGGCTGAGGACGAAGCCCGAACGGTCTACGAACGGCTGGCCAAGGAGTTCCCGGACACGCCGTCGGGCCGCAAGGGGGCCGGGGCCCTGAATCGGCTCGATCTGGTCGGCAAACCGATCAGCCTGGCCGGGCCGGGCCTCGATGGCCAGACGATCGACGTGGCGAGCCTGAACGGGAAGCACGTGTTGATCGTCTTCGGCGCCGGTTCGTCTCCCCCGACCCAGCGCGAGCTTCCGGAACTGGCCCGCCTGGCCGAGCGGCGGAAAGACGCGCTGGCGATCGTCGCCGTGAGCCTTGACGGCGACCCCGAATCGGCCCGGTCGTTCGCCGAGCAAGGCCCCTGGCAGACGATCGTCGAGGAAGGGGGCATGGAGAGCCGCCTGGCCGACGAGTTCGGCATCATCTCCCTGCCAACGATGATCCTGGTAGACCCCTCCGGCACCGTCGTCGACCGCGAGGTCCGCTCCGCCACCGAGGCCGAGGGCCAGCTCGACGAGGCCCTGGCGAAGAAGGAATAAGGGCGAGAGGGTCCAGTGTCCTCCACTCGATCAAGGGAGGACACCGGATCATTTTTTTGCAAAAATTGCCGCCTTATTTTGTTGACCTGGCGGATCGTTTTCGAGAAAATAAGCTTAATCGAACATTCGCCAAGGCGGCGAGTGCCTGAGTCTGTCCGGTCGTGATGGCCCCGGTGACAGAGGATTTGGTCCTCGGTCATCGGGGTTTTTGTGTTCGGACGAGTCGGGACGTGGACGCGGACCAAGGCGGTCCTTCTCGGTGTGTTGCGTTGCGTGTAGGAGAACGGAGCCTCGCTGTCTCCGAGCATGGGAGGCGTCGGGGAATCTTGACCGAAGTGGACGATGGGATGCGGCCCGAGGGCCGTCGTGTTCGAAGGTGAACTCCCATGTCGTATACCAGTATTGCTCCCCACAGATCGGGTCGGACCACGACGGGACGGGCGAGGCAGCCCGAACGCGGAACCGCTCGGACGAGCGTGCGGCCACCTCGGACGGCTCGGCCGGTTCGGGTCGTTCGCCTGCGGGACGACTCGGGCGTTTCCGACCGGCCGCTCGACACGTACTCGGAACAGATCCACCCGTACTCGCTTCTGAGCGCGGCCGAGGAACGCTCGCTGGGCGAGGCGAGCCTGCGGGGGGATCAACAGGCCCGGGAACGCCTTGCGCTGGCCAATTTGCGCCTGGTCGTGGCGATTGCCAGAGATTTCCTCGGGCGAGGTCTGCCGATGGAGGACCTGGTGGGGGAAGGAAACCTGGGGTTGTTGCGGGCCGTGCAGGATTATGACCCCGGCTTCGGGGTTCGGTTCAGCACCTATGCGAGTTACTGGATCAAGGAGTCGATCCAACGCGCCTTGAAGACCACGACGGCCCCGATCCGGCTGCCGGTCTATCTGGTGAACCTGCTGACGAAATGGCATCGGGTCGAGCGCGAGTTGTCGCAACAAACCGGCAGCCCGCCAAGCCACGACGAGATCGCCGCGAGACTCGGGCTCAGTCTTGCCCAGAAACAGAACGTCGAGCAGGCCCTGCGGGCGCATCGGTGCCATGTCGGTTCTCCCTCGGAGGAGAACACCTCCTTTGCCGAGGCCGTCGCCGAGGTGGAACAGCCTGAGGCCCGGCTCGACCTTCTGGAGTGCCAGCAAACCCTCCGGCACGGTCTGAGCCTGCTCGATCCGATGGAACGGGACGTGTTGACCCTGCACCTCGGCCTCGACGAGGGGCCGCCGAAACCCTTGAACGAGATTAGCGAGACCCTTGGCCTGACCCGAGATCGGGTCCGAAAACTTGAGGCGACCGCCCTCCGCAAACTGAAACGAGCCTGGCAGAACTCGATGGAGTGCCAACCGGCCCTTGGCGGGAGCGCCCGAGGGTGAACTCCCCGGCCGATGACGGAGAGGAAGAACGGGTGCCCCGGCTCGGGGGGTCTGCTTGTCTCGCCCCCCTGCGCCGGGGTATCGTGGTCGCAATCGAACCTCGTTTCTGGGCCTGTTGACCGAGAGTCTGCCAATGTCGTCCATCGAGCCTCTGGCTTGCCTCAACGGCGAACAGATGCCGGCCTCCGAGGCCAAGATCCCGGTCTGGGACCGCGGCTTCCTGTTCGGCGACGCCATTTATGAAGTGATGCGGCTCTACAGCGGCCGGATGTGGCTGGAGGCCGAGCACCTGGCCCGCCTGACGCGCAGCCTGAACGAAATGCGGATTGAAGGGGTCGATTTCAAGGCGCTGACCGACCGCATCCACCGGACCATCGCCGCGAGCGGGATCGAGGAAGGGACGGTTTACATTCAGATCAGCCGGGGCGTTGCTCCGCGTCGTCATCGCTTCCCCGAGCCGGAGACTCCGCCGACGGAGCTGATCATCGTCGGTCCGTACGACGACACAAGCACCGCCGAGCGTCGCCAGACCGGCGTGCCCGTGGTCAGCCATCCCGACCTGCGGTGGAAGCGGTGCGACGTGAAGTCGGTCAACCTGCTCGGCAACGTCCTGGCCAACGAAGCGGCGCACCAAGGGGGGTGCATCGAGGCGGTCTTGGTCGATCGGGACGGAATCGTGACCGAGGCGACGCATTCGTCGTTACTCTGGGTGCGCGACGGCCGGCTCGAAGGAACGCCGGAAGGGCCGGGGATTTTGCCGGGGACGAGCCGGGGGTTCATCCTCAAGCTGGCCGAGTCGCTCGGCATCCCGTTCGCTGAGGCGACGATCAGCCTCGACGACCTGAACCGGGCCGACGAGGTGATGCTCAGCGGCACGACCCTGGAGATCGTTCCCGTAACCCGGATCGACGAGACGCCGATCGGCGACGGCCAGCCGGGGCCGATCGCCCGTCGCCTCGTCTCCGGCTTTACCGAGGCGGTCCGACGCTTCCGGGACGGGCTCGAACCGATCCCGACCGGATCGCCGGTCGGTGCCTCCAGCGCGGGAGCCTGACCCGTTGGCCTCGACAGCACAGACGCCTGAGCCACCGCCGAATCCGATCGAGACGGAGGTCACCTCGGCCTCGGGCACGAGCCTTGAGGAGCCGCTCCACCCGCTCGACGCCCACGCCGTCCGGGATCCGGTGCCGAAAACGGCCGGGATCTGGGCCATCGTGCTGACCGAGGACGAGACAAAGGCCGAGGCGGTCGCGGAGCGCTTGCGCCAGTTGCTCGGTGGCAGGGGACGCCCCTTGCGGATCGTCATCGAGCCGTACAAGTACGAATCACGGGCCGATCGCCTGAAGCGAGCCCTGGAGGGGGCGGATCTGCCCCTCGTGCTGGTGACCACGGCGATGGAGCCGTGGACCGAGGCCCATCTGAACCCGTTGCTCAAAGCGATCGACCACGCCGATCATGTGATCGGTCGGCGGCGGCGGTCGTTCGTGGGGCGGGTGGCGCGTTGGCTCGCCTGCCGACCGTGGGCGTTCTTGTTTGCGGTTCCGTTGCGAGACGTGCATTCCCCCTGTCGCCTGTACCGCCGAGAGGCGCTGGAGAAACTGCCGCCGCAGTCGTCGTCGCGGTTTCTCGATGTCGAGCTGCTGGCCAAGGCGTCGTTCTTTGTGCAGCTGGTGGATGAGGAAGACGTTCCCCCCCTGCCCGACTCGCCCGGCCCTCGCGGGTTCTGGGGAGATTTTCTGGAGGTCTTTCTCCACCCGGTCATCCGGCACGAACCGGAACCCGTACCGGAATCGGAATCGGAATCAGAGCCAGAACAGGAGCCCGCGCTCGATTCAGCTCCAGCGGAAGATGCGCAGGGCGATGGCGAAGGTAACGACCGCCCAGGCGGCGAGGATGAGCAGGTTCGAGCCGACGTCCATCAAGGCCGCCCCTTCGAGGATCACGCGCCGTAGGCCATCGACCAGTTGCGTGAGCGGCAGGGCCTTGATGAACGGGAGCATGGCCTCGGGGAAGCGCTCGTAGGAGAAGAAGACCCCCGAGAAGAGCCACATCGGGATCATCACCAGGTTCATCAGGCCGCTGACGGTTTCGGTCGTCTGCGCCCGGCTGGCGACCAATAAGCCGATGCCGGCGAAGGCGAGCGCGCCGACCACGTCCATCAGAATGACCAGGCCGAGGTTCCCCCGGATCGGCATGCCGAAGCCGACGACGCCGAGCGTCAGGAGGATGGCAAGATCCGGGATGAGGAAGGTGATCCGGGCGCCGAGGATCGCCAGGAGGAAATTGCGGCGGGGCATCGGCGTGGCCTGGAACCGCTTGAGAAGCTTGCCGATGCGGAAGTTGACGAGCAGGAAGCCGATTCCCCAGAGGCCGCCCCCCATTGCGTTGACGCCGATCAAACCGGGGATCAGGAAATCGATATAACGTGATCCGGGTTCGTCGATGATGGCGTTGGTGGTATCGGCCACATCTTCCCGGCCGAGCGCCCGCTGGTAGGCGTCATCGAACGCGGCTCGGGCGGCCAGGGCCTCGGGACGGGTCGGATCGTAGCGGTAGCGGACCTCGTTGGGGCCGGTCGGCTCGACGACCAGGGGGGTCTGCCCGCGCTGGAGCCGAATCGCCGCCTCCTCCGGCCCGACCAGATTCAGGGCCACGCCGACTCGGCCGTCTTCCGGATCGACCGCCGAGGCGACGAGACCGAAGATCGTCCGGGACTCGCCGGTCTCGACCAGATCGACCACCACCACCTCGGGCGCCCCGGAGTTGAACGCCAGGCCCAGCACCACGGCCAGGACGATCGGGAAGCCGTAGACCCAGAAGATCCGCGCCGGCTGGCGGTAAAACTCGCGGAGCCGGGCCAGGTACAGTTGCCAGAGGGAGGAGGAGCGGGGCATGGCAGAGGTATTTGTCCAGGGTGTTTGTGCGGTCTGAGAGGCAGGACTGAGAAGAGGTCGGGGCGATCCTTACTTGAACCCTTCCACTGGCTTCAAGTCCACGAATGATTGATTCGGCAAGAGCCAATGGACCCGGGAATGACCGTCGTTCCCCGGCTCGATTCTGGCCACGCCATGCCGCATCCCGATGAGGATCGTCCCGGCTGGGGTGACGACCATGGAATTGGGATCAAGCCCTTGCCAGAAAACCTCTTCGATCAAGGTTGTGATGGTCTTGGCGGCGGGATCGACCCGGATCAGCCGCTCGCGTGTCGCGACGACGAAACCGCCGTCGGCGTCCTCTGCGAAGACTGCGGGGGTTTGCCCCAGGTCAAGGAATCGTTCGGCCTGCCAACGGCCGCCGGGGGCTTGCACCATCCGGAGAAGCTGACCCGAGTCATCGGCTCCGTGGGCCAGGCCCTCGATGGCCCAGATGCCGGTTTCGGTCCGGAGGAAGCCGTTGATCCAGGCTTCCCCGAGCTTCACGCGCTGGCTCCCGTCGGGCGAGAACCACCAGAGCCCCGCGCCGAATTCCCCGCCGTTGAAACCGACCAGCCAGCCGTCGATCACCCGGATCGCATACCTCCGACCCGCGAGCCCATCACGAGAGGAGCCCGGTTCGATGACGAAGGGGAGCGGCTCCATCTCCTCGCTCCTCACGTCGCGCCGATCGACCCGAGGCACACCGTCGCGCAGTGAGACGACCCATTCATACTCGAAGTTCTCTTGAGCCGCCCACCATCGCTCGGATTCGAGTTGGGGAGGCTCGGTGGCGATCCACCGGCGCAGGTCCTCGGGAAAGTCGTCGCCAGGTTGGCACTCGGCTGGAAAGGACAGGCCCAGGATCAGTGCGGCAATCGTGCCAGTCCAGCTTCCACCCTCGAATGATGCGTTGTGGGTGGCCCCGGTGGCTCGCCAACCGGGGCGGCGCAGCCGCACGAGGGGACGGGGGGCCGCACCGAAACCGCTCGTCGCTCCGCGACCCCGGTTGACGAGCAACCGGGGCCACCCGGGAGAAACCCACCCTATTTCATTGGAAGCGGTACCAGGCATGTTCAGAGGATCGCACATCACCCCGCCCTCGACCGTCGTCGGCGGCCGCGACCGGGTGAGGGGGCCTCGCCGTTCGTGGGGTCGATGCCGTCTTCGCGGAGGTGGCGGCCGGTGAGGGCGACGAAGACGTCTTCGAGGCTGACGCGGCGGGTGGTGAGGCGGAGCAAGGGGCGGCCCTGGTCTTCGAGGCGGTCGAGCAGGGCCGGGATGGCGGCGTGGGGCTCGTGGACGGCGAGGGCGAAGGCGTCACCTTCGGTGCGGGAGGAGGCGACACTGGGCAGGTCGGCGAAGGCTTCGGGAAGCAAGGCGGGGCCGTCGCCGCCGAGGCTGAACTCGATGATGTGCTCGCCGCCGAGCCGCGAAATCAACTCGTCGGGCGTGCCGAGGGCGATGACCTTGCCGTGGTCGACGATGGCGATTCGGTCGCAGAGGCGTTCGGCCTCGTCCATGTAGTGGGTGGTCAGGACGATGGTTCGGCCGCGGTGGCGGAGGTTGCGGATCACGTCCCAAAGCTGGCGGCGGGCCTGGGGGTCGAGGCCGGTCGTCGGCTCGTCGAAGAAGAGGAGTTCGGGATCGCCGACCAGGGCCAGGGCCACGGCCAGCCGGCGCTGCTGGCCGCCGGAGAGGGTCTCGACGTAGGCGTCGGCCTTGGCCTCCAGCGAGACGAGAGGCATGAGGGAATCGGGGTCGGGACCGGAGCGGTAGAAGCTCTGAAACAGTTGGAGCAGCTCGCGGACGGTGATTTTCTCGGGGAAACGGGTTTCCTGGAGGGTGACGCCGATGCGCTCGCGGATGGCGTCGGCTTCGGTCTCCCAGCGGCGGCCGAGGACCTCGACCTCGCCACTTGTGGCGTCGTTCAGGCCTTCGAGGATCTCGACCGTCGTCGTCTTGCCCGCGCCGTTGGGTCCGAGGAGGCCGAAGCACTCTCCGGAGACGACCTCAAGGTCGAGCCCATCCACCGCCACAACCGGGCCGGTGCGGGCGGGGTAGACCTTGCGGAGGTTCTGAACGCGGATGGCCAGGTCGCCGGGGGAAGGATTGGACATGGGGGAAGGACTCAGGGCGGCTACGGGCAAGGCGGAGGCGTTGGCCGAACAAGACGCTATTCTAGTCAGTCGGGGGGCAGGAGGACAGGAGGGGGGAAGATCGCGCGCAGAGACGCGGAGGCGCAGAGAGGAGGAGACGGGAGGAGCAAGGAACGAGGTGAGGGACCGATCAAGGGATCGGGAGGGTCCGCTCCTCTGCATCCTTGCGTCTCTGCGCGCGGTCCGGTTTCGCGGATCGTCGATCGGCCAGTCGCAAGGGCGAATCGTGGGCAGGGGTCTCCCGGAGCCGGTAGATGGCGTAACGACCGTCGATGCGGAGCAGTTCGAGCGGGGAGTCGTCGTCCGATTCGGCTTGATCGCCGGGAGCGGCGGCCAGGACGTAATCGGCCCCCTGGCGTCGGGCGAGGGCGGCGCGATCGGCGTCGGGCATCTCCTGGTAGCGGCGTTCGAGGGCGTGGCGATCGGTCAGGTAGGCGCGGGCGAAGGAGGCGACATCCCCCTCGAAGCCGACGTGATCGGCGAATCGGGCGGCCCAGTCGGCCAGGCCGTGGCCGTCGTACGGGCTGGCGGCGCGGTTGAAGGCGACCTCGCGGCGCGACCAGAGGCGGAAGGTCTTCGGACCGGGCGGGCCGATGAATCGGGCATCGGGCGGAGTGTGCGATCGAGCCCAGAGGGCCAGGCGTTCCACGTCGTCGGTGGGGGACTCGGCAAACCGGCAACGACTGATGAGGGCCTCGCGGGTGGTTTGGAGCCAGGCAGGACCGTCGGCGGGCGCGATCGCGGCGAGGGCGGCCAGCACCGGCACGGCAAAGGAGATGCATGTTAAGCGGATCGCCCGGCCGGGGGTCCAGGCGGGCACGTGTCTGATTCGAAAACGCCAGGCTCCCACGAGCATCGCCCCACCCAGGCCAAGCAGCAACGGGACGTATCCCGCTTCGGGATCGTGCCGGAACAGATACGCGATCCCTCCGGCCAGTACCGCCAACCCACAGGACGCAGCGATGCGGGGGAGTCGCAGGCGATCGCCGAGGGTCCAGGTTAGCTCGGTGGCGACGGCGACCACCATTGCCCCGTCACTTCCGAGTCCCGAAACGAGCAACGCGGCTCGGAGAATCCCACCGAAATCCCCCCGAATGGCGAGCGATCGAATGCGATCGGCGATGACGACCAGGCAAAGCCCTCGCACGACGGTTGCCATGCGGAAGGGCTGGAAGATGGTCACGCGAGGATCGCCAAGCACCTCGATCGCCACCCAGGCCAGCGCCAACGCCGCGAGCAGGATACCGAGCAAGGCGACGCAGCGGGATCGAGCCACCGACCACGGCCGCCCGAGATCGCAGAGGGTCACGCCCGCCAGGCTCACGTAGGCGAACCAGGCGAGCCACTGCATCGGCCGCCAGAGGTGCGGCAGCATGTGCTGCGGACCCTGAACGGTGAAGCTGAGCACGCGGAACGTTTCCGGGTCGAGCCCCTCAAACAGGGCCGCCTTTTGAGGGGCCTGCATCAAGGCCGTCGGCAGCAGGGCCACGGCCAGGGCAACGAGGCCGAGGGCCGCCGATCGCCGATCCATCGCCAATCGCCCCGGCACGATCAGCCCCAGCAGCCAGCCGGCGGCGAGGAGCATGCCCAGTTGCATCCCGAGCGCCGGATGCACCAGACCGGCCAGACCGATCAGCCCGGCGATGGCCAGGACTCCCATCCCTCGCCCCCAAATCGAGCGAGGGGGGGCCCGAAGGTCGGGTGAGGGGGAAATCGAACACCGCTCGAAGCCGCGGACGAACAGGGCAAGAGCCACCCATCCCAGGCCGAAGGCGATGAGGCGGTCGAGGAGCATCGGCTCGAACAGGTGGTTGGTGCCGATGTTCCCCGCATCGGCCAGCAAGAGGAGCGCGACGGCCAGCACGCCGACCCATTCGCCCGATTTGGGCCAGATTGACCTGGCGAGCGATCGGACGCCGAGGCAGGTCACCCCGTAGGTCATCGCGTAAAGCAGGAACAAGGCGGCGGGTAAGCCGATCAGGCGGCTTGGGCCGTCGAGCAAGGTGAGATAACCCCGGTGGGGGTTGAAGGCGTCGAAGGCGCGGATGAAGGGGTCATCGGCAAAGACGGCGGGATCTTGCTGATGAAGGAGCAAGGGGAGCCGATACGCCTGGTCGCCGTCGAGCGAACGATATCCGCCCAGAGTGAGCGAGAGGCCGAACAGCAGGGCGTAGGCCATCCAGGTCGGGGCGGTTCGAGGCTGGTCGAGTTCGGGCGATCCGTCGCGCATGGCAAAAAGACTCCCCCGGGCATTCCTCCTGCGCGATGCCCGGCCAGGGGAGTGTGCCGACGATTGCCGAGGGGGTCAAGCTCAGCGAGGCATGAGGTTGCGCAAGGCGTCGAGCTTTTCCAGGTCGCGGCGGACCTCCTCCAGGGCGGATTGGAGATCCTTCGGCGGCTCCGAGGGCTTCGATTCGACCGCGAGGGGGGCCGGACGACGGGCCGGGGCGCGGGCCTGGGTTTCGGGCTGGGACGCCTCGATGGCGAAGATGCCGCGGGAGTCGTCCTCCGAGCCTGTCGATTCGGGGTCGGCGTCGGCGTCGGAGTCGGTGCCTCCGAGCCCCATCTGGCGGACGTGGGTGACGAGGGCCTGGACCGGCTCGGCTTCCCAGAGGCGGCGAGCCGGCTCGTAACGAGCTGACCAGGCAAGGACATACGACGTTTCGACCTGTTCGCCGACCCAGCCGCCCGACGCGACGTACTCGGGCATGTACGGCTGGATGGCCGAGAGGAGGAAGGCCACGACAATGGCCCCCTTGGCGGCCCCCAGCAGGGCGCCGGCCGACTGGTCGCCGCGGTGCGACGGGCCGGCCACTCCGGAGGCGATTCGATCGCGGGTGATCCGGCGTCGAGAGGCCATGAGGATGCCCGTGGCCACGCCGGTCAGGACGACGAACGCCACGACCAACGCCACCCACCAGAGGAGGCGATCGAGTAATTCGGGCGTCATCGAGGTCAGGCGAGCGGCGACGATCGGCCGGGCCAGGTCGCGCAGGGGGGCGGCGAGGTAGATTCCTCCGACCAGGCCCCCGATGCGGATGGCCTGCGCGAAAAACCCTCGGAACCAGCCTCGAAGGGCAGCGATCACCACCATCGCGCCGAGGATAACGTCCATTCCCATCGCAGTCTCATCCTTCCGCCCACCCAGGCAACGCGCATCCGATCCTGATACTGAGATGTTCGGTGTCGGGAGGCGGATCTTGAGGGGAAAACCGCTGACGGCCATTTCCAGACGATCGGCGGCCTGCGAGGCGTCCGATGAGCGTTGCAAGCGCGATGCCTCTTGAGACGCGATCATTCCGAACTTCGGCTCATCGCACAAGGGCGACTGGCCCCGGGCAGCAACCGCTCGGAGGTTTGCCGAGTGCTGCCATTCGCAGATCTTCGGCTTGCCAACGGCGCAGGATCGCAGAGAATGGGTGTGGGATGATCCGAGCCTGAGCCTGAGCCTGAGCCTGAGCCGTCGTCGATCGGACCGGTCATCCCCCGCACGGAGGCATGCCCCTCGCCCGGACACCCGCCACGGCCGACCCCGAACGACCGACCGACCGCCATCGCCGAGCGATCGGGCCAGGGGCCAGGAGCCCTCGTCATGGAAGCCAGGACCGCCGACGCCCCCTCTCCTTCGTCGTCGTCGTCGTCAACGACTGCGTCGAGTTCACCCCCTTCAGCACCCCGCCCCGCGCCGGCTCGCCCGCCCGAGGACTCGCCGGTCCAAAAACTCGGCGAGCAATTCTTCGACGTGGTGGCCGAGGTCGGCAATGTGGCCGTCTTCTCGGCGTTGACCCTGATGTGGCTGCTCCGCCGTCGGCCGAGGTGGGCGACCCTGGTGCCGAATTTCTACCTGATCGGCGTCAAGAGCATGCCGGTGGTGGCGATTACGGGGATGTTCATTGGGATGGTGCTGGCCGTGCAGGCGCACCGGCAGTTTGCGGCAATGGGGATGGAGACGCGGCTGGGGTCGGTCATCAATATCTCGCTGGTCAAGGAGTTGGGGCCGGTCCTGGCCGCGACGATGCTCGCCGGTCGGGTCGGGTCGGCCATGGCCGCCGAGCTGGGCACAATGCGCGTGACCGAGCAGATCGACGCGCTCGACGTGCTCGGCGCGAACCCGATCGCCTATCTGGCCGTTCCCCGGTTGCTCGCCTGCGTCTTGTTGATCCCGCTGCTGACCTTGATGGCCGACTTCATGGGGATCATCGGCGGGGCGGTCGTGGCCACGCAGATGCTCGGGGTCGATTCGTACCATTACTGGGCGCATTCAAGGTCGTATGTCGGCGGGATCGACATTTTCGCCGGGGTCTTCAAGAGCTACTTCTTCGGCGCGGCGATCGCCCTGATCAGTTGCCATCGCGGCTTCAACTGCTCGGCCGGGGCCGAGGGGGTGGGCAAGGCGGCGACCGAGGCGTTTGTGACGTCGTTCGTGGCCATCCTCTTTCTCGATTTCTGCCTGGGTCTGACCTGGAACAAGTTCTACATCGCGATCTGGCCCGAGGCCGACACCCTGGTCTGAGGCAACCCGAGGGGATTCGCACGCCGATGAGCAACACCTCGCCCAGCCCGTCCACGGCCTCCGTTGCCGGATCGACCGAAGGGGCCGAGCCGGTCATCGCGCTGGAAGGCATCGGCATGACCTTCCGGCATCAGCAAGTTTTGCGAGACGTGACGATCCGGGTGCCCAAGGGGCAGACGCTGTGCATCATCGGCGAGAGCGGTTGCGGCAAGACGGTCCTGCTCAAGCTCATGATCGGTCTCATGCGACCGACCGAGGGGACGGTGTTGTTTGAAGGGATGGACCTGAACCGCCTGAGTTCGTACGAATTGAATCAGGTCCGCCTCCGGTTCGGCTTCCTCTTTCAGATGGCCGCCCTGTTCGACAGCCTGACGATCTATGACAACGTGGCCTTCGGCCCCCGAGAGCACGGGCTGTACGACGAACGGATGCTCCGCCGGATCGTCCACGAACGGCTCCGAGAAGTCGGCCTGCCGATCGGGATCGAACCGAAAAAGCCCGCCGAGTTGTCGGGAGGCCAGCGCAAGCGCGTCGGCCTGGCCCGGGCGTTGGCGCTCGATCCGCAGGTGATGCTTTACGACGAGCCGACCACGGGGCTTGATCCGATCATGAGCGACGTGATCAACGAGCTGATCCTGCAAACCCAACGCACGAAGCACACGACCGGCGTGGTGGTGACGCACGACATGAAGACCGTCACCAAGGTGGCCGACCGGGTGATCATGCTCTACCCCCTCGCCCGGTTGAAACCCGACGAGCCCCAGATCCTTTACGATGGCCCCCCCGACGCGATCGAGGATCACCCCGACCCCCGCGTTCGCCAGTTTGTTCGGGGCGAAGCGGGCGAACGCCTGAGCGAGCTGAACAGCGCCCGGGGCTGATCGATCCGCCGCGCGGAGGCCAGGAATTCCGGATCGGCGCCACAAACCCCTCCCCCCGAGCCGCGCACCAGGCATACTTGGACCAACGCAGCACGATCACCACCCCTCGCGAGAGAGCCGACCATGAACGAACGCGTGATGCAATTTCGGATCGGCATGTTCGTCATTGTCGCCGGCATGGTGCTGACCATGCTGATCGTCTGGTTCGAGGCCCCGGCCCTGATTCAGGAACGGCATTTCGTCACCGTTTTCTTTCCCGAAGCCCCGGGCGTCGATCGGGGCATCCCCGTGCGCAAGAGCGGCGTTCGGGTGGGCGAGGTCTTCGCGTTTACCTTCACCGAGCCGAACCAGCCCGAAGGAGTCCTCGTCACCCTTTCGCTCGACCCGAACTACATGATCCGAGAAGGGACTACCCCCCGGCTCGGCCGGGCCCTGATTGGCGACGTAGCGATCGACCTGATCTCCGGCACCGGATCGGAGCCGTTGAAGACCTTCGACTCGCCCGACGAAGCCGTCCGCGAAGATCGATGGATCACCGGCCTGGTCGCCACCGATCCGTTCCTGCTGCTGACCGACGCTTCGAAAATTTTCGAGCGGGCCGATAGCACGATGGTCGCCATCGAGGCCGCCGCCACGAACCTTTCGGAGATCGTCGGCAAGGCCGAATCGCTTGACGAGTTTCTGACGACCTGGGGGAACACCGGCCGCAGTATCGAGATGGTGGCCAACGACCTCGGCCGGGTGCTGGAGGAGAACGAGGCTGAGATCAAGCCGACGGTCGCCACGATTCGGAGCGTTGCCGAGAAGCTCGACTCGGCCTTCGACGACGCCACGAAAGATCAGGTGAAAATGACGCTCAACCGCGTGGCCTCGGCCTCCCAGCGCCTCGACGTGCTGCTGGCCGACCTGCAACCGATCGCCGCCGAACTGAAGGCCGGGCCCGGGGACAGCCCCCGCACGAACCTCGGCCAGGTCCTCTTCCGCGCCAACAAAATTGCCTACGACATCAGCGTGCTGACCGCCTATCTGCACGACGGACAGGGACGATTGAACACGAAGGGAACCCTTCAGCGCCTCGTCTCCGATCCCCAGCTTTACGAGGATGTTCGCCTCGTCCTCCGATCGGCCGACGCCGCCGCCAACGACGCCCGATCGGTCCTGCGCACGTTTGGCTCGTTCGCCGAGAAGATTTCACGAGACCCGGGGCTGATTTCCACCGGCGTCCTGAACGGGAGGTAAGGCAAACTGGGCCTCAAACGCCACCGCCAATCGTTCTCGCGTAGGACCGCTTCCACCCTCAAGAGATGCGTTGTCCCATTGCTTTGGGTGGCCCCGGTTGCTTGCCAACCGGGGCGACGCAACCGCGAGAGGCGACGGGAGGCCACCCCCTGACCGCTCGTCGCTCCGCGACCCCGGTTGACGAGCAACCGGGGCCACCCAGGACTACGCGGTGACGCATCATTTGAGGATGGAAGATCTACTCCAAACAAAGACACTTCCAGGACGTCGCATCGCCCTGAAAGCGTGCGAATAGCAATTGCTTCTAATGCGATGCGAGGATCACTGCTGCTGCAAGGCAACGACCTGCGGCTTCGATCGCTGGCTCGGATCGAGGTCGAATCGATCGAGGTTCATGACCTTGGTCCAGGCGGCGACGAAGTCGTTGACGAACTTCTCCTGACCACCTTCGCTCGCGTACACCTCGGCGATGGCTCGCAGTTGCGAGTTGGAGCCGAAGACGAGGTCGACCGCGGTGGCCGTCCACTTCACGTCGCCGGTCGCGCTGTCACGACCTTCGAAGAAGTGTTCACACATAGGAGAAACCTCCCACTCGGTCCCCATGTCGAGCAGGTTGACGAAGAAGTCGTTCGTCAGGGTGCCGGGACGGTCGGTGAGAATGCCGAGATCGGCCAGCGGGCCGCTGCCGGAATTGGTCGCGAGGGCTCGCATGCCGCCGATGAGGACGGTCATTTCGGGGGCGGTCAGCGTCAAAAGCTGGGCGCGATCGACGAGGAGTTCCTCGGCGGGCCGGTCGATGTCCCTGGCGAAGAAGTTGCGGAAGCCGTCGGACTTCGGCTCAAGGTAGGCGATCGACTCGACCTCGGTCATTTCCTGGGTGGCGTCGGTGCGGCCGGGGACGAAGGGCACCTGAATGTCATGGCCGGCCTTCCTGGCGGCTTCCTCGATGGCGGCGGAGCCACCGAGCACGATCAGGTCGGCAAGGGAAACCTTGGTGTCGTCGGTCTGGGCGTCGTTGAATTCCTTCTGGATGGTTTCCAGGGTCGCCAGGACCTTGGCAAGCTTGGCCGGCTCGTTGACCGCCCAGTCCTTCTGAGGGGCGAGGCGAATGCGGGCGCCGTTGGCGCCGCCGCGCTTGTCGCTGCCGCGGAAGGTGGAGGCAGAAGCCCAGGCGGTCGACGCCAGATCAGAGATCGACAGACCGGAGGCAAGCAGCTTGCTCTTGAGTTCGGCGATGTCCTCGTCGTTGATCAAGGTGTGATCGACGGGCGGGACCGGGTCTTGCCAGATCTGCGGCTCGGCCACTTCAGGCCCGAGCAGGCGAGAGACGGGTCCCATGTCGCGGTGGGTGAGCTTGTACCAGGCCTTGGCGAAGGCGAGCTGGAACTCCTCGGGATTCTCGTGGAATCGCTTCGAGATTTCACCGTAGGCCGGGTCCATCTTCAGGGCCAGGTCGGTGGTGAACATCATCGGGGCGTGCGACTTCGTCGGGTCGTGGGCGTCGGGCACGGTGTCCTTGGCCGATTCTTCCTTCGGAGTCCACTGCCAGGCACCGGCGGGGCTCTTGGTCAGTTCCCAGTCGTAACCGAACAGGTTGTCGAAGTAGCCGTTCGACCACTCGGTCGGGGTGGAGGTCCAGGCCCCTTCGAGGCCGCTAGTGATGGTGTCGGCTCCCTTGCCGGTTCCGTACTTGTTCTTCCAGCCGAGCCCTTGCTCCTGAAGGCTAGCTCCTTCCGGAGCGGGACCGACGTTGTCGGCACTGGCGGCGCCGTGGGCCTTGCCGAAGGTGTGGCCGCCGGCGATCAGGGCGACGGTTTCCTCGTCGTTCATGGCCATGCGGCCGAAGGTTTCGCGGATGTCCCGGGCGGCGGCGATCGGGTCGGGCTTGCCGTTCGGGCCTTCGGGGTTGACGTAGATCAGGCCCATCTGGACGGCGGCCAGCGGGTTTTCCAGCTCACGGTCACCGCTGTATCGCTTGTCGCCGAGCCACTCGCTTTCGGGGCCCCAGTAGATGTCTTCCTGAGGCTCCCAGACGTCTTCGCGGCCACCGGCGAAGCCGAAGGTTTCGAATCCCATCGATTCGAGCGCGACGTTGCCGGTCAGAACCATTAGGT
Source organism: Tautonia marina (assembly GCF_009177065.1). Lineage (NCBI taxonomy): Bacteria > Pseudomonadati > Planctomycetota > Planctomycetia > Isosphaerales > Isosphaeraceae > Tautonia > Tautonia marina. Next base: position 337,104 of record NZ_WEZF01000001.1, on the reverse strand, counting down.
CGGCCCATGAAATCTTGTTGCCGTACTTCTGCTTGATCGGCCAAAGAAGCCGGCGAGCCTTGTCGAGGTTGGCGTTGTCGGGCCAGCTATTCAATGGGGCAAACCGCTGGGTGCCGTAACCGGCCCCGCCTCGGCCGTCGGAGACGCGGTAGGTGCCGGCGCTGTGCCAGGCCATCCGGATGAACAACGGGCCGTAGTGCCCATAGTCGGCCGGCCACCAGTCCTGAGAGGTGGTCATCAATTCACGGAGGTCGTTTTTCACGGCTTCCAGATCGAGCTTCTGGAATTCCTCGGCGTAATTGAAGTCCGCTCCCATCGGATTGCTTTTCTGGGAGTTCTGATGAAGGATCGCCAGGTTCAACTGGTTCGGCCACCAGTCGCCATTCGACATCGCCCCGGCGGCAGTGTTCCGGGCCTGCGGAGGATTGACGTTGCCCATCACCGGGCAGGCGGCAATCCCCTGGGCATCATCGACCTGAGACACCGTGGCGACCGGCGCATTGGGGTTGGCTTCGGCAGGCTGATCGACACTTTTTGTCGGTACGGCGGGGATCTGAACAAAGCCAACGGACGTGACGAGCAACGCCCCGGCTCCACAGAGGTAAAGGGTCCGCAAGGTCATCAGCGATCTCCTTTCGGTCGACGATTCGCACGACCATCGAATCGAGTGCTGCAACGAGGTGTTCGAGGTTGCCCTCATCGGCCCGCATACCTCGACCATTGAAGTATGGCAAGGCGAGGCCCATAATCCCAATGCATTTTCCTTCTCGCTCCGATGCACCAGACGCATGGCCCGCTCAGGTGAATGATGGACCTCGATCAGTTGCGGTATTTCCTCCGGGTTGCGGAACGGCAGAACTTCACGAGAGCCGCGGAAGACCTGTCGATTTCGCAATCGGCGTTGAGCCGGTCGATTCAGAAACTGGAGGAAGAACTCGGCCAGCCGGTCTTCGAACGAAAGACCCGGTCCGTGGGCCTGACCGACGCGGGCACCTTGTTGCAAGCCCGAGCGCAACAGGTGCTCACGATTCTTGAAGACACCAAGGCGGAAATTACGGACGACGGCCAAAGCGGTCGCGTCCGGGTGGGCGCGATCCCGACCATCGCCCCCTACTTCCTTCCGGGGGTCCTCCGGCAGTTCTCTCAGGCGTTTCCGAAGGCCACGCTGATCGTGCAGGAACACACGACGGACGCCTTGCTCAAGAGCTGCACCCAGGGGGAGATTGATCTGGCCATCCTTGCCTTGCCCGTTCCCGCCAGGTATCTCGAATTTGAAGAACTGTTTGAGGAAGAATTGCTGCTGGTCCTTCCCCCCGATCATCCCCTGGTCGAGAAGGAGAAGATTCGCATCAAGGATGTGGAAGCGTTTCCGTTTGTCTTGCTCGACGAGGCCCACTGCCTGTCCGACACAATCGTGTCGTTCTGTCGTCAGCGATCCTTCCAGCCCGTCGCCGTCGAACGCACCAGCCAACTGGCGATGGTGCAAGAGCTGGTCTCGCTGTCGCATGGCGTCTCGCTCATTCCGGCCATGGCGCGCGAGTGTGACCAGAGTGATCGGCGCGTTTATCGGTCGTTCTCGGGGCAAAAGCCGACGCGCACCGTCGCGGTCGTCTGGAACCCCTACCGCTTTCAAAGCCGCCTGATCCACGCCTTCCGCGACCACTTGCGGCGGTCGAAGGGGGGAGGGTCGCACTGCTGACGCGAGGCCGCTTGCGCGACCGCGATCATTTGAGGGTGCGGAGGTGCCTGGGGTCGTCGCGACCCCAGGCGGCGGAGATTACCTCGGTCGGCCGATCGTGAAGATCCGGATCGGCCCAGCCGAACGGGCCGGACGTCGAGAGGGCTTTTCGTCGTTGCGCGATGCGCCAAACGGCGACACCGACGGCGGGCTGGGGACCGGCAAGGCTGCCGGAGGGACGACCTCGACCGGCGGCTCGTCGCCGAACGGTTCGATCGGCCGGGGCAAGAGTTCGGGCTGCGCGTTCGGATCGGGAAGGACGGGGAGGTCGGATCGGTCCGGGACCGACTCGCCGAGCGGCGGCAGGCTGGGCACCCGTCGCCCATCGAGCGGCGCGACCCGATCATACGGCACCTCGCCGTAGACCCGAGGAGCCCGCAACGGTGGGAGCAGCTCCGGCTCGATCTCGTACTCGACCGGCAGCGGAGTGCCGACGACCGAGGTCGGCCCGCAGACCGAACAGTCGGCCCCACAGCCTCGCTCGATCCGATCCAGCGCCTTTCGGGAGCGTTTTCTGGTCCAGAAGTCCGGGTCGCTGATGGCCGACTGCTCCAGCGCCACCTGGGCGGTCGGGTCACAGGGGTGGAGCTTCGCCAGGGTTTCGGCAACCGCCTTGCGCACCTTCTTCTCGCAGTCGATCAGCAAGACGTCGGCCAGCACCGGAACCACTTCCGGGTGGCATTGCCAGTCGTAGCTTCGGAGCGCCCGAGCTGCCTTGACGCGCTCGGAGACGCTGACGTGATGCTGCAAGACTTCCAGCAGGTTGTGAACCCTGATCACCTCCGATTCGCAACGCAGGCAGCAGTCAGTCCCGCCGAACTCGTGTCGGTCTTTCTTGAGGCAGTCGAACAATCCCAGCCCTCCGAGGGCCACCTGGACCGTCAAGGCTGCCACACACGTCAAGGATGTCATCATCACGATGCTTGCTCCTCGGTCGAGGTCGTTCCGTTCGTCCCGATCGGGAGTCGATCGTTCGCTCCGACCGACAATTCCACTCTACCCCGCAACCCCCGAGAATTCAAAAAATCACCCCAATCCCCCCAATCATTCCATTCTTCCATCGCTGTGAGAACGCTCTGGGATCTTGAAGAGTGGCCCGATCGCGTCGATCGAGGGGGAGGAATCTGCCCTGTCTGAGAAATTTGGGAAAAGACAATGTCCCGGGAATGCTCTACGATCGTAACAGAGTAGCGCGAACCACCCGCGAATCCTGGGCCGATGCGGACGGCAGGGGTGACGTTCCATCGCCTCGGACGTGATCGGTTCGGGCCGACGGACGATTCGAGCCCGGTAATCGTGCCTCGGTGCCTGTGGTTCTCGCCGACGAAGCGAGGACGGCATGAGTCCAGTCGATTCGGTGGTGTTTGGCCCCAGGTGGCACCCGACGCCCAGCCCCAAGCATTGACAACGCCACGAGATGAAGGAGATCGAGGTGGGACGATCGCGGACAACGCAGCGGGTCAATCTCAGGGCGGTGATCGGCACGACCGTGATCGTGCTGGTGCTCGTCATTGGCGGGGTCTTTGCCGCCGGCATCTTCCGGGAGCGGGTCCGAACCGAGTTGATCCGCCAGACGGAGACGCTGGTAGAGAAGGACCAGCCTCGGATGGCCATGCGCCACCTTGAACGCTTCCTGGAGAAACACCCCAACGACGTCGAGATGCTCGATCGCTTTACCCGGCTGCTGTCGGAGGCCGTGCTGGAGCAAGGGGACACCAGCCGCTCCCGCGCGGCCATTCGCCAGAACGAGCGCCTGCTTCGGCTCGATCCGGATGGGAACCTGGAAGGCTCCGACCGCCAGCAAAACCGCAAGTGGCTGGCCGAACTCTACATTCGCGGCTCCGGCGGTCCAGCCGCCACCGCCGAGGAGAGCGTCGCCAACGACTTCTCCTCGAACGCCGAAACCGTGATTGAAGACCTGATTCGACGCGGGGCCGACGACGCCGAAACCTACCGACTGCTCGGCCTGGCCCGGGAAGGTCTCGGGGGCACGAACCGGCCGATCGAACCGGCGATCGAAGCCTATCGCAACGCCCTCGAACGGGACCCGACCGACGCGATCAGCGCCGAACGGCTGGCCCTCCTTTACCGAGACAGGCTCAACAATCCGGAGAAGGCCGAGGAGGTGCTGGACGATCTTGTTCGCGAGGCGCCGGACTCCGTCGACACGTGGCTGGTCCGATACAACGTCTTTCTCGGGTCCGATCAGCCCGAACTTGCCTCGGCGGCCCTGACCCGCGCCGCCGATCTGATTCCCGAGGCTGACGACGATTCCACGAACTTTCGGCGGGTGATGCTTGCCGCCTCCGGCGACGCCCTGGCCCGCAACGAGCTGGACCAGGCCGGCTCGTTCCTCGATCGGCTCTCCGAATTGCACCAGGCTCTCCCTCAGGTCGCGTTGATTCGCGCCAGCATCGACCAGCGCCGGGGACGCACCGATCAGGCCATCGAACGGCTCCGCGACGCGGTCCTGAAAACGCAGGACGAGGACCTGATCTGGCAACTGGCCAACGTGCTGATCGGCTCCGGCGACCTGACCGGGGCCGGCGTATTCGTTCAGCGCTTCGGCGAGGTCGTGAGCGAATCGCGGGTGTCAAGCTACGAGATGCTCCGCGGCAAGTGGCAGCATGCCGCCGGGCAGCACGACCAGGCGATCGCCTCGTTCAACCGGGCCGAGCCAGGGCTGATGGCGTCGCAGAAGCCCAGCCTCTTGCTGCTGCGGGCCGACAGCAAGCTGAAGCTCGGCCAGCGGGCCGCCGCCCTCGACGACCTGCGCGCCGCCGTCGAGCTGGCCCCCGAGAATCCCGAGGTGCGGCTTGCCCTCGTTCAGGCCCTGGTTCCCGAGGGGGCCGACCGCGCTCTGGCCGAGCTGCGCGATGCCATTGCCGAGAGTCCCGAGTCGATCGACCTGCGCGTTGCCTTGCTCCGCTCGCTGCTTGCCCAGCAAGCCGCCCTGCCGGCAAGCCGACGCTCCTGGTCCCGCTTCGAAACTGCCCTGAACGACGCCCGGACGATCGAGGCCCTCAAGGATGATCCTGCCCTCGCCCTGCTTGAGATTCAGCGCCTTCAGATCGACGGCCAGACCGACGAGGCCCTCGCCCGCCTTGAATCGGCCGTTGCGGAGCATCCGAAGGAGGTCGTTTTCTGGACGACTTGGAGCGATCTGCTCGTTCGGCAGAACCGATTCGAGGAGGCGCTGGCGGTCCTCGAACGTGCCTCAAGCCCCGAAGCGGTGGGGACTCTCCCGGCCTTGACACTCACCCAGGCCCGACTCCTGTCGCAACTTGGCCGAGGGCGCGACGCCATCGACTTGCTGAGCGAGGCCGCCAGCACCCTGCCGACCAACCAGCGGCCCGAGATCCTCCAGGCCCTCGGCCGCATGCACATCGCCCGAGGCCAGTTCGACGAGGCCCGAGCCGCCTTTGCCGCCTGGCAAACGCTTCAGCCCGGCTCGGCCATCCCGCTCCTGGCTCAGCTCGAACTGGCGATTGACACCGGCGACATTCCCGGCGCCGAGGCCGCCCTGCAAGCGCTTCGAGGCCCCCAGGAACAGCCGGGCCTGCCCTACCGACTCGGCCTGGCGGAGTTCCTGCTCCGCGTTCCCGGAGCTGACAAGCTCGGCCGGACCCGCAAGGCGCTCGACACCCTCGCCCCGATCCTCGGTGACGGCACGGACAAAAACCCCGGCCTCGCTCCCGAGCTGGCCACGGCCCTGCACCTCCGCGGCCTGGCCTACCGGCAGCTTGGCGAGCTGGACACGAACCCGAATCCGGTCGAGGCCTCCTTCGACCTGGCTCTGGCCGACCTGCGATCGGCCTGGGAAAAGGGGGAAGGCCGAGCCCTCGCCCCGATGATCGACCTGCTGGTCCGGCTCGACCGGCTCGACGAAATTGACCGCCTACCTCGACTCTCCTCCACGACCGGCTTTGACGCTCAGATCGACCGCCTGGCCGCCGAGGCTTGCCTGCGGAACGGTCGGCTCGACCTCGCCGCCGAGTACGTCGAGCGCGCCGGTCAGAGCCCGTCGGCCAGCACCCCTCAGTTCGCCGCCTGGCGGATGGCTATGTACGACCGCCTCGGCCGCACCGCTCAGGTCGAGCAGATGCTCCGCGCCCAGGCCAACGACCGCCGCGACGCCCCCTCCTGGATCGCCTTGATCCGCTACCTGGCCGCTCGCGGTCAGCCCGAGGCGGCCCAGGAGGCGATCGCCTCCATGAAACGCCTGGTCATCAGCGACTTTCCCGAACTGCTCGAAGCCCAGGCTCAGGAAGCCATCGGCAAGCTCGACGCCGCCGATGCCTCCTATCAGGCCGCGCTGGAGGCCCGCCCCGACGATCCCCTGGCCCTCTTGCTGGCCGCTCGCTTCGATCGCTCGGTCGGTCGATCCGAAGAGGCCCTGGAACGGGTTGAGCACCTGTTGAGCCTCGAACCCGACTCGCGGCCCGCGGCCCGCTTCAAGGCCCTGATCCTGGCCGATCAAAGTACCGACGCCGATTCCTGGCAGGCCGCGTGGGACGCCCTCGGTCCCGAGCCTTCGGCCTCGGACCCACAGGCCCCGCAAGATCGGATGGCCCGCGCCATCGTGCTGGCGAGGCATCCTGAAGCCTCCCGGCGCGAGGAAGCCGTCGGCCGGCTCGAAGCCCTGATCGCCGACCAGCCGGCCGGCGACCCGATGACCGCCGCCGCCCGCGAGACCCTCGCCCGGCTCTTGCTTCAGATGGACCGCCCCGATCGCGCCGCCGAGGTGGCCGCCGTCACGGCCATCAGCGGCACCAACCCCACCGCCGTGGCCCTGTACACCCGAGCCTTGATCGACGCCGGTCAGCTCGACGAGGCCGGCCGACAACTCGACCGCCTGCGGAATCTCTCGGCCGCACCGGACGAGCTGACCGACCTGGACCTCCGGCTCGTCGAAGCGCGAGCCGAGGCCGGGTCGGTCGCCGAGGAACTGGAACGAGCCTACTTCGAGGCCGTCGAGACCGACAACGCGATCGAATCGGCCGCCGCCACCTTCCGCCGTCTCGTGCAACTGGGAGACTCGACCCTGGAACCGACCGAACGGGTCGGCCGGGACCTGGCCGAGCGGTTCCCGACCCTTGCCTGGATGCCCTCGCAGTGGTTTGCCGCCCGAGACATCTTTCCCGAGGCCCTCGCACTGGCCGAACCGGCCATCCAGTCCGACGACGCGGTCGCCGCCTTGCAGGCCGTTCGAGGGGTCTTGACCGTCGTCGATCGCTCGAAGGCCGAGCCGGAGCTGATGGCCCGCGCCTCGGACCTGATCGAACAGGCCGCCGCGCGCCACGACCTGCCCGCCATCAAGGCGGTGCTGGCCATGCTCCGCCACTTCCAGGGCCGCATCGACCCGACCCGGTTTGACGACGAGATCCGCATCTACCGCGAACTGCTCCAGAGCGAGCCGGACAACGTCGTTTACCTGAACAACCTCGCCTGGGCGCTTAGCGAATATGCCGAGCAGCCCGGCGAAGCCCTTGAGCTGATCGACCGCGCTCTTGCGGCCCTCGACGTTCGGGCCCCCGAACTGCTCGACACCCGAGCCGTCATCCTCCTCCGGCTCGATCGGCTCGACGAGGCCCGAACGACCCTCGACGAGGTGGTCCGTGAGCGGCCCAACAGCGGCCTCTACCGCTTCCACCTCGCCCGCGTTCTCGACCAGGCCGGCGACCCCGACGCGGCCCGCGAATCGTTCGCCAAGGCCCTGGAACTCGGCCTCACCGTCGACGACCTCGACCCCTTCGAACGCGATGCGTTCACCACACTCTCGGACCTCTGAGAACCACGCCTCGTGTTCGGTTGCGGCTCGGCCCTCTGTCAAACGATCCCGGAGAGAGCCGAGCTGAAGGACTCGCACAACTCACAAGAACTTCCATAAACTTGTTCTTGCGATCAAGTTTTCCACACATTCATCTCGTGAAGTATCTTCCCGGCTCCCTCTCCCCGACTCGGGGGAGAGGGAGCAAGACGACTGACCGGAAATTCAACTGATGAATTTTCGATTTTATTGACGCATTCTTTTCAATGCGGCGGCCGAGCCGGAGCGATCCCGACCGACCAACCGACCGATTTCCGCGCCCACCTCGTAGCCTTCCCTCCCTCGTTCCGGGTATCGTGCAGACCTGCGCATTGTCCCAACCCTGATGACGGAACCGAGGAACCCGCCCATGATCCTCTCCCCCCTGATTGCGGCTCTGGCACTCTCGCTCCCCGCAGTTTCCCCTGACGATGCTCCTGAAATCCCGGTCGGTGTCGCCCGGGTTGACGTGACTCCCGAAGGCCCGGTTCGCCTGACCGGCTACGGCAACCGCTCGACCGAATCCGAAGGGGTCGATCAACGCCTCTGGGCCAAGGCGCTGGCCATCGGCGGCGACGACGGCGACGGCCCGGCCGTCCTGATCACGGTCGATAATCTCGGCATCCCCGACCGCATGACCACGGAGGTCGCGCGGCGCCTGGCTGATCGCTCGGGGCTCGCCCGTGATCGCCTGGCCATCTCCGCCTCGCACACGCACACCGCTCCGGCCCTGACCAACGTCGCGCCGTTTCTCTTTCCCGAATTCCCGAACCGGACCGAGCAGGCCCATATCGACCAGTACACCGAGACGCTGACCGACCACCTGACCAACGTCGCCCTCGAAGCCCTGGCCGATCGCCGGCCGGGCAAACTCGCCTGGGGAGTCGGATCGGCCGACTTCGCCGCCAATCGCCGCGTGCTGCGCGATGGCCAATGGGTCGGCTTCGGCGTGAACCCCGACGGCCCGACCGACCATTCGCTGCCCGTCATCCGCGTGACCGACCTCGACGGCTCGACCCGCGCCGTCCTCGCCTCGTACGCCTGCCACTGCACCACCCTGACCGGCGAGTTCAACCAGATTTGCGGCGACTGGGCCGGCGACGCTCAGGAAGCCATCGAGCGCGACCTTCCCGGCGCGATCGCTCTGATCGCCATCGGCTGCGGAGCCGACGCCAACCCCGAACCCCGAGGCGAACGGGCTCAGGCCCGAGCACACGGCGAAGCGATTGCCCAGGCCGTTTCCAAGGTCCTGAACGCGCAGATGACTCCTCTCGGTGGAGTCTCACATGCTCAACTGAGTCGTGTGAATCTGCCCTTCGCCCCCCTGCCCTCGCGCGAGGACTGGCAAGCCCGCGCTGGTCAGACCAACCAGCAAGGGCTCCACGCCCGGACCATGCTCGCGCGGCTCGACAAGGGCGAATCGCTTCCCGAGGCTCTCGAAGGCTATCCGGTGCAGGTCTGGGCCTTCGGCGACGAGCTGGCGATGGTCTTCCTCGCCGGTGAGGTCGTGGTGGATTATGCCCTGCATCTCCGCCGCGTGGCCGACCCCGAGCGCCTCTGGATCAACGCGTACAGCAATGATGCCCCGTGCTACATCGCTTCCGACCGCCTTCTCGACGAAGGGGGCTACGAGGTTGACGGCTCGATGATTTTCTACGGCCAGCCGACCCGCTTCGCCCCAGGTGTCGAGGGGATCATCATCGACGCCGTGCGCGACCTCCTTCCCCCGGCCTTCCTGGCAACGGAGAACTAACGCGGCGAAGACGTTCCCCAGGCTCAATGTCTTGGCCCCTCGGCAGGTCGGTTCTCGCCCCTGCCGAGGGGTATTTTGTTATGGGTAAAGCGGTTGCCGTTCCGGCCCCGGACGCAGCCAGACACGGCAGATCGGCTCGCCCAGGCGTTCCCAACCGTCAGGCAACGGCTCATCGCCGACACGAACGTCGATGCGGCCCTGATCGTCCCGCACCGCAACCAGCGGGACCGTTCCGGGGGGTGGGTCGGTCGCGTCGGCAGGCAAGGCATGAAAGCATAACGTTTCTTCGGCTTCTCCATCGACTTCCAAGGTGATCCCGTTCTCGCCGTCCACCTCGACAACGGGGACCGTCCCGTCCCCCGGACGGTCGAGGGCGAAGAAGGCCACCCTACCCTCACCTGGCCGCTCGCCGAGAGATCCAATCGGCCGGAATCGCTCCCTGCCCTCGGCGTCTCGAACCCGATACCAGGCGACGGGAAGATTCAACCGAGGGTCGTCCAGATCGAGTCGATACATGATCTGGTTGTAGTCATATCGCGGCGTGGTTACCCCCGCTCCGGAAAACAGTTCCGTATACGTTCCTTCGAAGAAGAGAACCCGTCCCCCATCCTCGTCGAAGGCTCGATGATGCAAGGGGTTGTAAAAACTGTACTGGTCGTGCGTCACAATGCGTCGGGCGTACGCCCAGGGGCCGATCGGTGAGTCGGCCTCGGCATACCAGACCTCTCCCAGCACCGATCGCCCAAAGAGCTGGGTGGTGATCATCACCCAACGACCTCGATGAGCATTCGGGGAGACGGTCCCCGCATGGGCAAAGACGGGATCTCCCGTCTCGATGTCTCGAAGGTTGAGCAACCCCTCACCTTCGGCCATCCTTCCCGCCTCGATCAACTCCGCCTGCTCCTTCGGTCCCAGCACGGCCGCGCCGGCCCGCCAGCGATACACGGGCCGCCCCTGCTCATCGCGTTCCACGCGAGGCGGGTTGCGTTCTTCCAGGCAGGTGAACGCTTCATAACGTGAAGCGTCGGTCATGGCTTCGGGGCGGGCCTCGACCCGCACCAGGGGATAGGGGGTCGCAAAGTGGAGGAAGGTGGTGCCGGTTTGATCGTCGATCGGAACGGCGTGGCCATTGGGAGCCAGCCCCTCGGGGTCGGAGAACACGGCGACCCGTTCAAACTGTTCGGTCTCGTCGTCGAACCGGCAGATCCCGCGCTCATAGGTCGTTAGCGGAGGTTTGATCTTGGCATAACCGGCGTAGAGCCGTTCCCGGCCGTCCTCATCGGGCAGCACGGCGAAACCGGAAAGCCAGGTCGGCCCGTCGCCCGGCATCCGCGCCATGGGCCTCGAAAAGCCGTTTTCATCGACAAAATACTTCAGGTTAATCCCAACATTCGGATCAATTCCCCCGCCTCCCGGCAGGTCGGTGGTCGCACCCGACATATGAAAATTCCCAAGGGGGTAGCCGGGTCGACTCGTATCGCCCCAGAACCACCAGAGCCGCCCCCGGTAGGGAATGGTAAACACGCTGTCCTGTCCGAAGACCAGCCCGTTGACCAGCGGTTCCTCAATCGGTGGCTTCCGGCCGATCCGGATGCTCTCGCCGTAGATGCCGCCCCCGGTCACCCGGTAGAGCCGCTCGGCGATGTTCACCCTCGGCAATTCGACCCGAGCCACCGCCCCCGGCTCGACCTGCAATCGCACCCCTCGATAGCCGAAGCCGTCACTCGGATATTCATACCCGTGACTCGACACAAAAAAATACGTCTCGATTCCGATCAGTTCCGGTGCATCGATCACCGCGATCCCGGCGCTATCAGTCAAGAACCGCATCTGATGGACCGTCTTCAACTCAACCAGCGGCACCCCCCTGCCCGTCTCGGCATCCACGACCTCGACCGCAAACGGCCGCTCATCGACGGCGGGCGAGGGTGAACCCATCAACGCAAAGCATGAAATTGCAATTACAACTTGATTGAAAACGATTTTCATAACAAACCCATCATTGTGTGGCGGTTCGGGTCAGTTCGGCTGCCCATTGCCGGTCGGGTTCGGACACGGGAAGCGAAATCGCTGCGGTGTAGTCGAGGCGACGAGCATAACGTCCCCGATCGTACGCAGTGGCGTACACCGGGGCCAGATCGAGCCGAACATCGGGATCGGGGGCTCGCAGGGGAATCGGGATTGGCGGCAATGCCCGTCGGATCGACCAGGCATAGACTTCGGCATCGGGCCTCCGCTCCGAGCGAGCGACCACCGCGAAGCAATCGCCCGGCGGCATCGGTGCCGCCATCGGCATCCGGTGCCCGGCGAGCAGGAAATCCAGTTCGATCAGATGAACAGGCTGAGCAAGATACGACCTTCGCTTGCGCAGGTAATCATTCCGTCCCTGACCGTACTTATTCGTTGGCGAGAGCAACTCGACCACCGCCACCAGGGACCGTTCCGGAAGGGTTCTGATCTCAATCCAGGTGTGCCGGTAATCCTCGCGCTCCACCGATGCGATCGGCACCGTGACGGGCTCGATCAGCTCCGCCACGGCGACCCCGCCTTCCTCCCCGCGGGGTTTTCCTGTCCGAAGCAACGCGACATCGGGCTTGGCAAGCAACGGCGGTTCGTCATCAGACTCGTAAAGCCGAAATTGTTCCTCGATCACGGCCTCATAGTTGTTCGGAAGCCGGTCAAACAACGCATCGCGACAGTACGTAATGAAGCTTGCATGAAAATCAGGCCATTGGCCCTGAGCTTCAATATACGGGTCGACGCCGGGAAAGATGCCGGGCATGGTGGCGGTCCTTGGGTCGTGGAAGCAGGCCCGATGACTCCAGTTTACGATGGGTCCTGGAGGGTGAAAAGGGAGGTAGGCTTCGATCAGTCATCCCGTCGCATCGTCCGGATCGGCGTCGAGCGGAGGGGAGGGAGTGAACTCACCCAGCTCGGCCGGGGCCACGGGGGGCTTGGGCCTCGTATCGACGAGCAGGCGGAAGACATCGGGGCGAGCGTAGTGCCCCACCACGTCGAAATCGTACCTGGCGCGGGGGATGAGGGTCAGATCGAGGTCGGCCGCGAGGATGCAGGGACCATCGAAATCCGGCCCGGCCAGCACCTGGCCCAGGGGATCAAGAATGCAGGAACCGCCTCGGGAAACGACCGCCTCGGGCTCCTCGAACCCCTCGATCGGGTAGTCCTGCGGATAGTCGATCCGGCGGGCGAACTGGTTGCACGAAAGGACGAAGCATCGCCCTTCGAGGGCGACATGCTGCATGGTCGGTAGCCAGGTGTCGCGGCCGTCGGCCGTGGGGGCGATGTAAAGCTGGACCCCTTGCGCATAGAGATGCATGCGCAAAAGTGGCATGTAATTTTCCCAGCAGATCGCCGCGCCCAGACGGCCGAGGGGGGTGTCGATGACCGGCAGGGTCGAGCCGTCACCAAAGCCCCAGACGAGCCGCTCAGAGCCGGTCGGCATCAGCTTGCGGTGCTTCCCCAGCAGCCGGCCATCCGGCCCGAAAAACAGGACGGTGCAGTAAAGGGTGCCGCCCTCGCGTTCAACGACCCCGACGACCAGATGAGCCGAGGCGAGCCGGGCTGCCTCGCCGATGGCCGTGGCGGCGGGGCTGGGAATCTCGACCGAAGCCTCCCAGTAGCGGCGGAACCACTCGCGGCCCTCGGAGGTCCGCCAGCCGATCCGGGCGCCGAAGTCGAGCCCTCGGGGGTAACCCGGCACGAACGCCTCGGGGAAGACGATCAGGGAGGCGCCACTCGCAGCCGCCTCGACCGCCAGAGTACGGACTCGATCGATCGAGCGATCGCGGTCGAAGCTCACCGGCGCGGCCTGCACGACGGCGGCCCGGATCGTGGTCATGGCCTCAGCCTCCCCAGGCATTGATTGGGATTCAGGCGGCTTCGCTCCAGGGCTCCGCGGTCGTCTGGGACGGGGAGGGTTCCGTCGGCTGCCATCGCCCGTTCTGAGCCGGGCCGGTGAGGTGCGGAGCCGGTTGCGCGAGCAGTTCCAGCAGCGATGGTCCCTCGGTCCCCCTCCGCCGGAAGAAGTACCCCTGGCACACCACGACCCGATCCCGGTACGGCGGCCAGCGACGAAGCAACGCATGGGCCTCCGCAATCTGGAAGTGAGGGACACTCATGAACAGATGATGCGTCAGGTGAAAATCCTGTCCGTAAGGGAACACGCAGAAGCGCAAGAGCGGATGGACCTGAAAAATACGGGAGTTCGTCAGATCTCCGGCGTCGGGGGCGTTGGCATGGTGAGCGATCTCGCGGAGCTGCATCACCATCGGATAAACGGTCAACAATGGAACCACCCAGAACAGGAAGAACGTCGGCCAATTTCCAGAAAGATGAACACCTGAGAAAACAAGCAACCAGTATGCACCGCGGAGTCGCCTTGCCACGCTTGCACGGTAGACGGCCGAGGGAACTGCTGATCCTTCCGGGGCGGCGAGGTTCGCAGCCCTGGCCCTTCCGAACAGGTAGCGCAGGATCGCGGGGGGCCAGAGGGCCCGCAGCACGTAGCGTTTCCAGAAGGCCGAAGGAGCGATGGGGAAGCGGTGCGGCTCGGGGTGGTTCAGACGGATGAGGTCGGTATCGCGGTCGGGATCGTTGACGTACAGGTGGTGGCCCCAGTGGGCGGCCCGGTAGCGCTGGGTGAGGGCAACGAGGGGAAAGAGCAGGAACAGATCGGAAACCAGTTCGTTGGCCAATCGGTTGCGAAAGAGGACGAAGTGGCTGGCCTCGTGTGCCAGGCCCGAGAGTCGGTGCTGGCCGATGGCGACGACGACAGTCACGGCCGAGGCGATGGGAAGGAAGGCGATCGTGGGCAACCGCCCATCGGACCAGGCCGAGAAGGCGACGGATCCGGAGGTCAGGGCGAGGACAAGCAGGGCGTACTCGCGGGCGATGCAGGCGAGGTTTGTCCGGTTGTCGGGCTTCGCCATCGCCAGCAGGGGCGTGCGAACCTCGTCCCAGGTCAAGTCCGAGCCGGTCTCCCGGTTCATCCGTGCCTCCTGCCGATCAAGCCTTCCGAGGCGGAAGGGAAATGAGGCTCGGGTCCGGACGTTGAACGATCAAGGGACCCGTTGCCTCATTCCGTTTTCGGCAGGCAAGCACGGCCGAGTTGAGCCGGTTGACCGGATTGCACGGGCAATCAAGGAAGCGGCTCAGGAGGAGGCTCGGCGTTCTTCGGTCGGCGGCTCGGCGGGGGTGTCGGTCTTGGCGGCGGAGTCGGCCGGGGGCTGCTCCGAGGAGGCTTCCGGTTTGGGATCGTCGTCGACCCCGTGGAGGATCGGCTTGGCGCCGAAGATCTTGTCGAAGTTCGGGAAGCCGTACTTGCGAACGATCGGGCCACTCATGGTCGGGGGTGTCTCCTTTGGTGGGGGGACAAAGGGGAATCGGGGGGGGACGCCCGGGAAGGTCGGGGGCGTGCGGGTCAGCCGCGGGCGCGGAGCCGGCGGATGTTCCGAACGCGGACGTGGACGTGTCGGGGGACGCGGGCCAGGCGGAGCCGGGTGTAGCGGCCGACGATCAGACGGTTGCCACGCCAGATGACCCGAGGGTTGATCAGGGCATCGAACCAGATCGGCATCAGGAACAGGTCTTTGATCGGGCTCAGGGCCAGAGTCTTGAGGCTCGGGGTATGGCCGCGGAGGAGCTTCGACTGCGCGGCGTCTCGAACGATCCCGAGGCTGATCAATGCGAGCAGGCCGCCCCAGGCGATGCCGGAGACGTCGGAGAAGGCCCAGGCCAGGGCAACGGTCGAGAGGTTGCCCAGGGGCTCGATCACGAACAGCGGTCCGGCCATCTGGCGGCGGATCTTGAACCATCGGGAGTGGCGGTTCAGGAACCAGCGGAGGCTCCGGGAGCGGTTGACGTTCTCGATGACGTGGTGGCTCAGGCGGATCGTGTAGCCGGCCCGTCGGACCCGCATGCCGATGGCCTGGTCTTCGGCCAGGAGGTTGCGGACCCCGGCGAAACCGCCGATCGCCGCAAGGACGTGGGCGGGAATGAGCATCGACTTGCCAACGACACAGGTCATGCCCATGCCGTTGCCCCAGGCGACATTGCCGGCGACGAAGCCGTTGAGCTGAAGGTTCTCCAGGGCGGCGCCGAAGGAGCGCTCGCCGACGCCGGTGAACAGGTTCGTGACCAGGCCGACGCCGGGCTCGGCCAGATAGCAGGCGGTTTCGCGGAGGTACTCGGGTCGGACGCGGACGTTCGAATCGCTGATGAGGATGACATCGTGGCGGCGGACCCGGTCCATCATGGCCAGGCTCTCGACCTTCGGATTGAGGCCGAAGACGGAGCAGCCGATGATCAGCTCGGCGTCGTGGTCGGGGTACTCGGCCAGCAGGCGGCGGACGACCTCGATGGCCGGGTCTTCGGGATCGGCCACGCAGAAGAGGAGTTGATAGGTCGGGTAATCAAGCTGAAAGAAGCTGCGGAGGTTCTCTTCGAGCCCCTCGTCGAGCCCCTTCAGCGGCTTGTAGATCGAGACCGGCGGGGTGTGGTCGGGCAGGTGCCGACGACGGCTCTGGCGGGTCATCAGGACGAGGAACAGCCACGAGGCCAGGGTGGTGAACACCGCCACGCTCGCCGCCGCGATCAAGACCAGGCTACCACCGCTCATCATCGGACGATCCTTGGCGATTGTCGCCAACGGTGGGGAGGAACTCCAAAACGAATCGGGACGTGATCCTCACTCGGAATCCGGTTGCGGCGACCATCGCCGCGGGGCAAGGCTCGGGCCGGACCGGACCAACCGAGCGGCAGTGCAGCTCGGTTCAGTCTTCGGGCTTGAAGCGAAGCTCCATCGGCGCCTGACAGCAGGGGCAAGGCTGATCGAAGCGGACGCTGATGGTGCAAATGTCACAGTAATACTCGGGCGTTCGCAATACGCCCGAGTCGTCGGCGATCTTGGCCGAAAGGACCTGAAGGTACGGGAGGCCCTCGATCCGGCGGACGACCAGCTCGGCCGGCCGATCGCGGAGCCGGTCGTCCTCGAAGAAGGCGCGGCTGCCGACGTTGTAGAGCAAGGGCAGGATGGAGCCGTCCTCACCTCGAAGGACCACCTGATCGGCAATCGGCCCCTGCGGCGAGGTCACGCCGAGCGGCTCGATGGCGTCGGTCAGACGGAGAACGGTTCCGGTGAAGGTCTCGTTCCGCGCCTCGGTCGCCTCGTCGGGGGCGACGGGAGGAGCGACAGCGATCAGGGCCAGAGCCATCCAAGCGATCATGGGCGTTCGTGGCGTCGGGAGGGGTGCGGGTTCGAGTCTCTGGTCAGTCATCTCATCATATCGGATGAGACGTCGGGGACAACCAGAATCCGGGAGGATCGGCCCGGGGCGCGGGGATCGGCGACGGGCGAACTCGTTGCCTCCGGAGTCGGCCGGGCGGGCCCGAGTCTCGCGAGCGAGGGCGTCTCGTGCGGCCCGGTGCGCCTCGGATGCGCGGACCGGTGCGCCCCGGTACGCCAGCGAGAGAAAGCGATTTGTGCCTTCTCCAGAGAAGGTTACGTCATTTCGGGCCGATTCGTTTCGGGAAATCGGCATCGAGTGGAACCAGGCCCCTCGACGCGGGCCGGGCCGCCGTGGATGATCCAACCGCCGGGGCTCGTCCGCGCACTCGGTGCGCCGCGAGTGGGCAGCTTGGTGCGCCCCGGTGCGCCGGAAGAAATCGCACGTTTGTGCTTGCGAAACAAGGAGTTGCGTCATCAAGAGTGCGTTCGTTTCGGGATTTCCAGGGATCAGCGATCGTACCGAGGCCGCCGCTGACGTCAGCCCACCCCGGATGATCGAGAATGGCCTGTCGGACGAGCCGGTGCGCCGGGAGTGCGCGGCCCGGTGCGCCCGGGTGTGCCGAGGCGGATTGCCTGTTCGTGCTTTCTGTGGATGAAGTTGCGTCATCGTCAGGCAATTCGTTTCGGGAATTTCAAGGGTGAATGGTCGTGGGCCATTGAGATCGGTCTGCGGCAGGTCGAGGACGGAAATCCGATCACGCGGGTGGAGGATGGAGGGGCCCGGCGCAGTCCGATTCCTGCGTTCCTGATCCTGGAGGGCTTGGGGACGCGGACAGAGCGTAAGTCGCCTCATCCAATAGGATCGGGATTTGGGCGAGGTCCAGTCACTCAATCGGGGGCATGAACGCTCGCGACGCTCGAGCCGCGTCAGGGGTCCCCCCAGACCGTCTCTGCCAGGCGAGGCGGGGAATGTGCCACCGAGGCGGATGGTTGCACAAGCGGGATGGAGATTGATCTGACACATTTTTGGAAGAAAAGGTCGTCACGCGGGGGACCGGCCCGGCGGAGTCTGGGGGAGAGGAGGGTCCGGGTGTGAGGGATGAGACGAATGCCATGGGAGACGGGACCGAAGCCGATCGGCTCCTGGGCCGGGCGGCCTCGGGGGACGAGGAGGCGCGAAGTCGGTTGCTGGAGTTGCACCGCGACCGGCTGTGGCGGATGGTGGCGGTGCGGCTCGATCGCCGGGTGGCCGCGCGGGTCGATCCGTCGGACATCGTGCAGGAGACGCTGGCCGAGGCCGCGGCGGGCCTGGCCGACTACGCCCGGCTGCGGCCCTTGCCGTTGTATCCGTGGCTCCGTCAGATCGCCTGGGATCGCCTGATCGCGGTGCATCGGCGGCACATCAGCGCCGAGGCGCGGAGCGTCCGTCGCGAGGAGGAGGCCGGCCCGGGGCTGCCCGAGGGCTCGGTCCTGGCTTTGGCGGATCGGCTCGTGGCAGCCGGCTCCAGCCCGAGCCGTCGGGCCTCGCGCAACGAGGTGCGGCGGTTGGTCCGCGAGGCGATCGACCGGCTCTCGCCGACGGATCGCGAGGTCCTGGTGCTGCGACACCTGGAGGGCCTCGACACGGTCGAGATCGCCGCGCTGCTTGGCATCAGCCCCGAGGCGGTCCGGACGCGGCACGTCCGGGCCATCGAGCACCTGAGGCACCGGCTTGCTCCCGGTGTCCTGGAGTGACCCGCATGAATACCCCCCTTCGACTGACCCTTTCGGAAGATGGAGACGACGACCCTCCCAGCGTCTCGGACCGGACGCCCGACCCGGAGGTCGGCCGGCTGATCGACGCATTGACCCGGCAACTGGAACAAGGGGGGCGGATCGACGAGGCGGCCGTGCTGGCCGCCCACCCCGAGCATGCCGAGACGCTCCGCAGGCTGCTGCCGGCGCTGGTGCTGCTGGCCGACCTGGGCTGTTCGGTGGTCAGTGGCACCCTAGGCCGCGACCGTCCGGCGATCCGGCTGGAGGAGGGGGAACAGTTCGGGCGGTTCCGGCTACTGCGGGAGCTGGGCCGGGGGGGGATGGGGGTCGTCTACGAGGCTTCGCAGGCGCAGGTGAGCCGGCCGGTGGCGATCAAAATGATCCTGGCCGGAGAGTTCGCCGCGGACGCCGAGCTGCGGCGGTTCCGGGCCGAGGCCGAGGCGGTCTCTCGGCTCGATCACCCGAACATCGTGCCGGTCTATGAGGTGGGAGAGGAGCGCGGGCTGCCATACTTCTCGATGAAGTACTGCCCCGGCGGCGGGCTCGACGATCATTTCGAACGGTTCCGGGGCAACCCTCAGGCCGCGGCTCGGGCGGTGGCGAAGGTGGCGCGAGCCGTGCACCACGCTCACCGGCGGGGCATCCTGCATCGGGATTTGAAGCCCTCGAACATCCTGCTCGACGCCGAGGGGGAGCCGATGGTCGCCGACTTCGGCCTGGCCCGCGACCTCGACGCCGAGCAGTCGTTGACGAGGACCGGCGACCTGATCGGCTCTCCCCCGTACATGGCCCCCGAGCAGGCGGCGTCGGACCGGGGCGACGTGACGATCGCCACCGACATCTATGGCCTGGGGGCGGTGCTGTATGCCCTGCTCACCGGCCGGCCGCCCTTTCGTGGCGCGACGCCGCTGGAAACGCTCGAACAGGTTCGCAATCGCCCGCCCGATCCTCCGAGCAGCCCCGACGGGCCGGTCGACCGGGACTTGCGGACCGTCTGCCTGAAGTGCCTGGAGAAGGACCCGCGCGACCGGTACGAGTCGGCCGCCGAACTGGCCGACGACCTCGACCGCTGGCTCCGGGGCGAGCCGATCGTCGCGCGGCCTGCGAGTCTTGGCCACCGCTTTTCCCTGTGGGCCCGGCGGCCCGACCGCGTCCGCGACGCCGGCCGGTACGCGCTGGGGATCGGCCTGATGCTGACGCTCTACGCCGCGTCCGGCCTGCTCTTGCTGGCCCTGGGCAAGATCCCGGCCCCCCGGCCCGAGGGCTTTGCATGGTTCCTGCTGAAGTGGATCGGCCTCGCCTACGGCCCGACGGCGGTGGTCGGCTGGGCCACGCTCTGGGGCTACCGACGGGTGATCCCGCTCGGAATCGGTCTGGGGCTGAGTCTATTCCTGTTTTTCGTCGGCTTCCAGATCGGTTTCTTCAGGATCGATGCCGGCGGAGCGTACACCTGGGACGACCAGGCACTGAGCGTTGCTTATCACACCTTCTTCACCGTCATCTTCCTCACCCTGACCGTTCTCTATGGCCTGGCGTTCGTGGCCGACCGCTCGCGCGTTGTTGCGAAGCGGGCGGAGTCGGCGGCCAGAACGCCGAGACTGCTTCTCGACCCCCCTCTTGAACCAGAAACGGAGGACGATTGATGACTCGATGGACAACGCGGCGACGCGCCCTGGCGCTGCCGATGGCTCTGATCGGCCTGATCGCGACGGCGGCCCCGGCGTGGGGGCAGGCCCGCATCACCTGGGTGGTGGACCAGCCGTATCAGGTGAAGGAACTCTGGTCGATGAACCCCGACGGCTCGAACCGGGTGAGCCTCGTGCCGGGCGGATTCACGGCGTCTGCGCCCTACTCGGAGATCGGTGAGATCGCCGGGCCGAGCGTCGGGACCTACCCGCTCGACCCGTTCGACCCGGCCTCGCCCCGCGTGCAATGGTTCCTGACGAACCTCAAGGCTCAGGTGGGGGACGAGTTCCTCTCTCACCTGTTCGCCTTCGCGCCCGACGGCCAGGGGGGCGTGGTCTGGAGGCGGCTCTCGGCGCAGCCGTATGAGGCGGAGCCGGGGGTCCTCGTGAGCCTCGGCAGGATGACGCTGCCGACGAGCCCGGACGATTCGTTCGCCTCCTTGATCGTCAGCCGGATGTATTTTGACGGCCCAACGTTCGAGGAGAGCACGACGAGGATCTCGTCTACCGAGCTGGTCGTGCTTTCTTCCCCCTTCGAGCGGCTTGAGGACTCGGTGACCCTCGCCGACTTCGAGCCCGTCATCCCCGAGCGGTTCAACGTGTCCTCTCTCTCTACCTATCAGCACTCCTGGAGCCCCGACGGCGGGACGGTCGCGTATATCGGCAGTCAGTCCTACCCCGATGGTTCCTCGCAGCGGGCCTTGCGGACTTATGAGGTTGCGACCGGTATCGACCGCGTGCTCGTCGATCGCCTGGTCACGGGCCTCAGCGCGACGTACCCGAGGTGGGCGCCGAACGGGTCGGAGATCGCGTTTTTCAACGGGAACTTCGTCGGGAACGAACAGGCCGTGGGGACCTATGCCGTTCATCCGGTGTCCGGGATGATCCGGGCGATCGCCACGAAGGGGAAGTCGTCGAACTATGTGAGCCAGCCGGTGTGGTCGCCCGACGGCTCGCTGATGGTGGGGGTGCAGTTCTACCGGGGTTTGAACACGAACCTGCAGAACCGGTATTCAGTGGTCCGATTCCCGGCGGCGGGGATCTCGCGCAAGAACGGGATTGTCTCGCTGACACCGACGAGCGATCCGTACCGGTATCATGCCATTCTCAACTGGCGATAAGTTCGGTGCGGGGGCCGGCGTGAGAGGCCGCCCGTGTGCCTTGCTGAGCATCCATTCTGCTTCCCCCATTGTTGTGATCCATCCCCAGCGCCGGCGGGCTGTTCCGTCGGGAAGTGATGGGCGATGAGGTTCGTTGTGTCTGTACTCTGTTTATAAGGAGTTTTCGAGATGATGCACCATCGTATCTTGCACCGATTTCCGATTGTCGTCGCGCTGGCCGTGCTGGCAGGGTCGGCTGGCTGGCACCCCCTGGAGGCGAGGGCCGAACCGATCACCTTCACCTTCTCAACCATCGCCTCAGGACGCATCGGCAGTGAGACATTCACCGACGCCGAGCTGACCCTGTTCGCAACGGTCGAGACGGCCGACGTGGGAGGACCGTCCAGCCAAGGTCGATACCTTGTCTCCGCCGATCCGGCCTTCGTCTCGATCGGGGGAATCGGCACCGCTCAATTCACCGAGGTCATGTTCGTGCAATCCGATACGCAATTGCCGAATCTCGGCGGGTCGGGAGCGATCTCCTTCGGCAGCTCGACCCAGCTTGTTGGTTTACTCGGCCTCTTTGCCCCGGAATTGATCGATTACGACCTACAATCGGCGATCGGCCCGATTGCGAGTGCCGGCTCGCCGTTCGGCAACTCGAACCGGGTCTTCGGGACGACCCTCGGGACCTTGAGCTTCTCCTCCTTTGCCGATTCGGCGACGTTCACGGCGGCGATCCGGGCGGGGGTGATCCCGGAGCCGCCGAGCCTGGTCGCCCTGGGCGTCGGCCTGATCGGGCTGGCGGCGGGCCGGGCGATCGTGGCCCGGCGTCGGAGGGACGTGGTTCCGGCCGGTTCCTGATCGATCCGAGGCGATCCGTCCCGCCCGGCAGCGGCCGGACGGGCAACGGGTCGCGAGGGAGGAAACGCGGGAGGATGGGGGGTCACTCGGCGGAGCGGGGCCGGGAGCGGCCGGAAGCGCGGAGGTGGTCGAGCAAGGAGGTGAGCTCGGCGACGATCTCGGGGTGATCGGCGAAGCGGTTGTGCTGCTCGGAGGGGTCGGTGGCGAGGTGGTAGAGCTGGCCGGTGGGGCCGTCGGGCGCGGGGTCGAGGCGGCGGGGGAGGGAGAAGCCGGCGCTGCCGAGCGTAGGGATGAGCTTCCAGGGGCCGCGGCGGACGGCGAGGACGCCGGAGGAGGATTGGGTGACGAGCGTCTCGCGGATGGGGCGGTCGAGGGGCTGGCCGCGCCAGATGGGGAGGAGGTTGAAGCTGTCTTCTCCGGCGTCGTCGGGCAGGTCGCGCCCGACGATGGCGGCGAAGGTGGCGAGCAGGTCGGTGAAGCTGAGCAGGGCGTCGGTGATGGTCCCTTCAGGAGTCTGGCCGGGCCATCGCACGAGAAAGGGGACGCGGTGGCCGCCTTCCCAGGCATCCCCCTTCATGCCGCGGAAGGGGCCGGTGGCGCGGTGGCCGGTGCGGTCGATGTCCTTCGGGTCCCAGACCGGGCCGTTGTCGCTGGCGAGGATGACGAGGGTCTCGTCGCGGCGGCCGAGGCGGTCGAGGGCATCGAGGACGCGGCCGACCTCGAGATCGACGTGAGCCACGAAGGCTCCGTAGAGTTCGGCCTCGCCAAGGTCGAGGAAGCGATCGTCGGGGAGCCAGGGGGTGTGAGGAGCGGTCAGGGCGAGATAGAGGAAGCTCGGGTCATCGGGGTGGTCGGTGGCGAAGCGGTCGAGCGAGGCGATCGCCTCGTCGGTGAAGCGGGGGAGGACCTGCTCCATGACGAAGCCGGGGGCGATGGGACCGGCTCGCCAGAAGGCCCCCTGAATGCGGGACCAGGGGGCGGGGCTGAAGTGGTCGTCGATGGTGAGGGTCGGGGCCGCGACGACGGAGGAGCCGTTGATGTAAAAGTACGGGGGGATGTCGAGCGAGGCGTGCATGCCGAAAAACGTGTCGAAGCCGCGATCGACGGGCCCGCCGGTCAAGGGCTGGTCGTACGCGAAGTCGATGCCGCCGTCGAACCCCTGGTGCCACTTGCCGACCATGGCGGTCGTGTAACCGGCGTCTTGGAGCAGGGACGGGAGGGTCAGTCGGTCGGCGTCGATGATCGCCTCGCGTTGCCAGTCGAGCGAGGCGCGCCAGGGGTCTCGGCCGGTGAGCAGGCCATAGCGCGAGGGAACGCAGACGGAGCCGGGGGCGTGGGCATCGGTGAAGCGAAGCCCTTCGGAGGCAAAGGAGTCGATGCGGGGGGTGACGGTTTTCGCGTCGGGATTGTTGCAGCCGAGATCGCCGAAGCCGAGATCATCGAGCAGAATCAGGACGATGTGCGGCCGAGAAGGGTCTGGCGGAGCGGCCTGAATCGGCGCGGGCAGGACGAGCAAACCGAGCACCGGCAAGAACCATCGCATCATCCGTTGCTCCCTCATTCATTGATGACCATCTGGTGATTTCGACGGCACGCGCGGGTTGATCGGCCCGACGGCTCGCCATGATACAGACGATCGACTCGACCCGTCACCCGATGGACGCGGCGCAACGAGAAACGCCCAGGCCCCGGAGAACGAATCTCCCGGAACTGGGCGCATCGAGACGATGGAGCGGATGGTCGCCGGGATGTTCCGGCGAGGAACTCAGTACTGGCCGGTCGCCTTGGCCGGAGCCTGGGGGGCAGGAGCCGGGGCCGGGGCAACCTTGGCAGGAGCCTGAGGAGCCGGAGCCGGGGCAGCCTTGGCCGGAGCCTGAGGAGCCGGGGCCGGGGCAGCCTTGGCAGGAGCCTGAGGAGCCGGGGCCGGGGCAGCCTTGGCAGGAGCCTGAGGGGCCGGGGCCGGAGCAGCCTTGGCAGGAGCCTGAGGAGCCGGGGCCGGGGCAGCCTTCGCAGGAGCCTGCGGGGCAGGAGCCGGGGCAGCCTTCGCAGGAGCCTGAGGAGCCGGAGCCGGGGCAGCCTTGGCCGGAGCCTGAGGAGCCGGGGCCGGGGCAGCCTTGGCAGGAGCCTGAGGGGCCGGGGCCGGAGCAGCCTTGGCAGGAGCCTGAGGAGCCGGAGCGGGGGCGACCTTGGAGGGAGCCACCGGAGCCTGAGCGGCCGGGGCCGCCTTGCCGGGGGCCTGCGGGGTTGGCATCTGCTTCGACTGGGCGTTGGCCGACGAAGCAACAAGGGCGGCCGCCGCGGCGGCACCCAGAATCATTCGGAAGGACATTTGCTGCGCGCTCCTCGGGTTGTTCTAAACCTGACTCGATTACCTTCGACCCGGAGCCAAACCACCACGACCCGGAGCCGAGGTCTGCTCCAGTATATAACTTCTAGAGTTTGGGTGATCCAGTGATTTTGCTAAAGTTCCGGAAAATCGGTCAAATTGTCCGGTCTCGCAAGATCGATCCGCCCCGGAAGTTTGGCCGGAACGGGTTCCAAATCGTGGTTGCGGGACTCTCGGGGGTTTTTTGCTTCAGGCCAGTCAGATAATCTCACCGGCCTGGGAAAGAAAGGGTGTGCAGTTTGCGTGCCCGGCGGCTCGGGCGGGAGTCGATCGGGTGGTGCCTCGGACAGCGAGCGTTGATCGTGGTGGGGCAAGGTCTTTGAGATCAGGACGCAGGGGGACGCGCTCAAGGTTCGGGGCAGGCTCCCTTGGTTTTGCGATCGAAACGAGTGAGGCCTCGTGCGATCGCGACAGGATCGAGCGGACGGAGCCTGCGCCTCCACGATCCATTCGACGAGAACATGGGAGCCGTGGTTTTTGGATCCTTGCGTCTTTGGCTTCGAAGGCAAGCGATTTGGCCACCGACAGCCGACAGCCGACAGCCGACAGGAGTAGGCCTTCCACTCTATAATGGTGGGTTTTTCCTGGGTGGCCCCGGTGGCTCGCCAACCGGGGCCACCCAGGCAAGGGCACCCAGGCAAGGGCAATGCATCATTTGAGGGTGGAAGCGGTCGATAGGAGGTGCGCGCGTCCGTGAATCGCCCGCGTCGACAGACCTCGCGGTGGTGGCCTGGGGGACACGGTATCGTCAATGGCTGACCGGAACTCACGGGTTGCCGCCGAGCGAACCACCACCTCCGAGTGAGGTACCGCCACCGAGCGCACCACCGCCGCCGAGCGACGTGCCGCCACCGAGGGAGTTGCCGCCGCCGGTGGAGCCGCCGAAGGAGGTGCCGCCGAGGGTTCCCATCGGTGTCCCGGAGAAGGGCGAGGAGATCGCGCCGCCGCTGCCGGCACCAAAGGTGCCCATGGGAGTCCCGGCAAAGGGAGAGGGAGTCGAGCCGGAGCCGAGTCCCAGGGTGTTCATGGGGCTGCCGGAGAAGGGCGAAGGGGTGCCGTAGCTTGGCGAGGCACCGAGGCCGAGGTTGGTTCGGGAGTTGTACGAGGGGAACGCCTGGTTCAGCAGAGGAATGCCGCTCTGAGGGTCCGCTCGGCCGGGCTGGAGGCTGAAGCTCGGGTTATTGACGATGCCGTCCGCGGCGCTGGAGCCGACGCGAGGGGTGGCCCCCTGCCCGGCCCGGAGCCGCTGGTTCTGGAGGCTGTAAGAGATGGTCTGGTCGTAGACGATGGTCGCGCCGGTCGAGGGGTCGTAGGCGACCGATTCCAGACCGCCCTGGGGATTGGTGTAGGTGTAGAGCCGGACGCCGGAGGCGACGGCGGCAGGAGGGACCGTGACCAGCGCGCCGGCAGTCGGAACGCGCGCCGAGATCAGGCCGGGAAGTTCGGCAGCGTCGGCCATCGCTCCGAGAGGTGCGGGAACGGGCATGCCGCTGTTGAGCAGATTGGTGTTGAGTTCCATCGGACCGCCGAGTTGCGTTCCGAGGGGAGCGACGCGGGCCTGTTGCGGGGGAGGCTCGGCTGCCCGCGACTGCGCCGGGGCGAAGCTCTGTGCCGAGGCGGAACCGACCATCAGCAGACAGAACGGCAAAACAAGGAGCCGACGCATGGGTCAATCCTCCGGTCGGGCCGAGATGCGGCACAATCGCCGCTCAGAACGAAGCGTGAGGCGAGATGAGGCGAGCCGGGGGGGCGAACGACTGGAATCAAGGCGCTCCGATCTCAACGGAATTATTGTAAAGGAGACGAAGCGAGAAAGTCGATGGGCCGGGGCCGAGCGGAGCGGCGCCGGTGGTGGGTCGTAGACCTTCCACTCAACAATGGTGGGTTGTTCCTGGGTGTCCCTGCATTGCACAGCGAGCCACCGGGGACACCCAGGGCAACCGGGCGACGCATCATTTGAGACTGGAAGGTCTCGTCGAGCGTCGGGAGGTGTTGCAGGGCGGGGCTTGCCCCGACAGGCGATGCCGAGCCTGGGGAGCCGAGGGAAGTCGAGCTTCAGCGAGGCGGATCGCGGGTGATCGAAACGTATCCAAAGGAGAGATAATACGAATTTCTCACACGGGCCAGCCCATTTTTCGAAGGGAAATTTCAATCGGCGCGGCTGGGGATGGCGCTTGTGGTCGGGGTGGGGGGACGTGGAGGGAGCCTCAAAGTATGCCTTGTTTGCATCGAAGGTTCTTGCGAGGATCAACCCTTAACCTTTCCAGACCCAGGGGCATCATCGAACGTGACCTTGCTTCCCTT
Source organism: Tautonia marina (assembly GCF_009177065.1). NCBI lineage: Bacteria > Pseudomonadati > Planctomycetota > Planctomycetia > Isosphaerales > Isosphaeraceae > Tautonia > Tautonia marina. The sequence continues at coordinate 310,464 of NZ_WEZF01000001.1, read as the reverse complement.
GGCTTCGCCCAGCGCAGGCTGGGCTCGGTAGCCAGAGAAGAAATGTGCGTGCATGAAAACGTCTGGTTGTCCCGTTCATCACGCCAAATCGAGCATAACAACAGATGAGCCAATCTTCATCTTCGCCATCACCTTCGACCCCGAAGCGCTGGGATACGCTGGGGAGCGATCTTCTGGCCTCGGTCGTGGTGTTCCTGGTGGCGTTGCCGCTGTGCATGGGGATTGCGATTGCGTCGGGGGCTCCGGTGGCGTCGGGCCTGATTACGGGGATTGTGGGGGGGCTGGTGGTGGGCGTCCTGGCCGGGTCGCCGTTGCAGGTGAGCGGGCCGGCGGCCGGGCTCACGGTGATCGTTTACGAAGCAATTCAGCAGCATGGCCTGGAGATGCTCGGCCTGCTGGTGTTGATTGCCGGGGCGGCGCAGTTGGTGGCCGGGATGCTGCGCTTCGGCCAGTGGTTCCGGGCAGTGTCGCCGGCGGTGATCAAGGGGATGCTGGCCGGAATCGGCATCCTGATCTTCGCCAGCCAGTTTCACGTGATGGTGGATGACTCGCCCAAGAGCAGCGGCATTGCGAACCTGTTGACCATTCCCGAGGCGATTGAGAAAGGGATGGCCTGGCCCAACCTGGGTTCGGAGGAGGAACGGGCGTTCAAGACCGAGCAATTGCGGCAGATCGGCGAGCTGCACCGGCGGCAAGAACGCCTTTGGGAGCTGACCGCGGAACGCCTTCCCGACCACGCGACGATTGACCAGTGGAAGGCGGAATCGCCCGAACGACATGCCGCCGAGATTGCCGCCCTGCGCGAGCTGCTCGGCGATCAGGAAACGATCGTCGAGGAACTGGAAGCGCTGCCTCCGGTCTTGCATCGTCTGGAAACACTGGACGGCGACCGCGACCAGATGGACGCTGTCGAGCGGGCCGCGGCCAAGGCCGCCGATCGGGCGAACGCGGCGGCCGACGATCTGCGTCTGGGGAACGAGTACGACGCCCTGGCCAGTCAGAACGCCGCGGTGGACGCGATCGAAGACCTGCTCGTCAGCCTCAAGAGCCACAACCTGGCGGCGGGGGTCGGCCTGTTGACAATCCTGATCATCGTCGTCTGGGACGGGCTCGCACCGAAGCGCTGGAAGGTGGTTCCGGCCACGCTGCTGGCGATCATCGTGGTGACGGCGTTGACGACGATCCTGAAGCTTCCGGTGCTGTATGTGGAAGTGCCGACGAATCTGCTCGACGGCGTGACGCTGCCGACCTGGAGCATTCTGAGCGATGCCCCCTGGTCGGCCCTGCTTTCGACCGGGCTGGTGATTGCCGCGATTGCCAGTGCCGAGACGTTGCTGTGCGCCACGGCGGTCGATCAGATGCATCAGGGACCTCGGACCCGTTACGACCGCGAGCTGACGGCACAGGGGGTGGGCAACATGCTGTGCGGCCTGTTCGGGGCGTTGCCGATGACGGGAGTGATCGTCCGAAGCTCGGCCAACATTCAGGCCGGGGGCAAGACACGGCTGTCGGCGATTCTGCACGGGTTCTGGTTGCTGGTATTTGTGGTCGGCCTGGCGGGGTTGCTTCGGCTGATTCCGACGGCCAGCCTGGCGGCGATGCTTGTCTACATCGGCTACCGGCTGGTTGACCTGGGGGCGATTCGAAGCCTTCGACAGTACGGGATCAGCGAAGTGGCCATCTATGCGGCAACGGTCTTGACGATCGTGCTGGAGGACCTGCTGACGGGGGTGATCGTCGGGATCGTGCTGTCTGGCGTGAAGCTCTTGTACACGTTCTCGTCGCTGAACACGACGCTCGACATCTCCGAAGGGGGCAAGAAGGCCGTGCTGGCACTGGATGGGGCCGCGACGTTCATCCGGCTGCCGAAACTGGCCGCCGAGTTGGAACGGGTTCCCCGCAATGCCGAGCTGCACATCGACATGACAAACCTGTCGTACATCGACCACGCGTGCCTCGACCTGCTGGCCTCGTGGGCGAGCCAGCACCAGAGCGGAGGCGGGCAACTGGTGATCGACTGGGAATCGCTCCATGCGAGGTTCCGGCGCGAGTCGATGGCCACCCCGGCCCACGAACGCACCGCCATGCCGAACGACCTCGTCGGGCGATCGGCCGAGGATGCCCGGCATTGACGCAAAGGAACTCTCGCTGGACCGCCCCGATCACGCGAACGACCGCCATCACCCGAGATCGTCGTCGTGGTCGGACGGTCGGGAGCGTTAACCGGGGGGTGGGGCGTCGGCCGGGCCGGGGGGCTGGGCGACCTGATAGACGAGGGTCGGCACCTTGCGTCGGGTGATGGCGGCGGCGACCTCCGTTCGGATGTGGGCCGAGGCGGCGCCGAGGTGCTCCATGACCTGAATCGGGTTGATCTCGACGTTCGAGGCGAACGGGCCGACGGTGACGAGCAATCGGGATTCGTCGGGGGCCGGCTCGACGGCCAGGACGCAGAGGTTGCGGAGGACCTCGTCATCAAGGTCGCCGAGGATGACCTGCTCGACGGTTCGCTGAACCTGTGAGCAAAGCTGCATCGCCTTTCGGCTGTTTCGTGGTCCGGATCGGCCGGAGCCGGGAGCGAAGACGTCTCGGGGATCGACCAGTCCATCCGACGGACGCCGGCCACCTCGACGGCTTCCCGATGATGGTTTCTTGCGCGGGGGCATGGGAGATTCCCTCTCGCGGAGAGCAAGCACGGTTCTTGGTGCCGGAATGACGCCAAACGCGGCCGAGGCCGGGAGATCGACAACGCTCCGGGCCGTCGGGTTCGCCTCGACAGGACGTTGGGCCGGTCACCCAGCCGATCGAAAGGCCACTGAAGGGGCAATCGCGATGCAACTTGCGGGCCTTCGGAACCGGCCCGCTCCTCTGATGGAGGTCTCGAACCCAATGGGACGGGATCGGGTTCGGAGATCGCCCTGGAACTGTAAGGGCATCATAGCTCCGGCCGAGGGGCGATCAAGTCAAGGCTGGGACGGGCCATCGGGACCGGAAAGCCGGGCGCGGAGGGTTTCCAGGCGATCGGCGTCGGTGGCGCGCTTGTCGGTGCGCCAGCGGAGGATGCGGGGGAAGCGGACGGCGATGCCGGACTTGTGCCGCGTCGATCGCTGGATGCCTTCGAAGGCGAGTTCAAAGACCAGCTCGGGCGTCACGGTGCGGACCGGGCCGAACGACTCGACCATGTGGCGGCGAATCCAGGCATCGACGCGGCGGATCTCCTCGTCGGTCAGGCCGGAGTACGCCTGGGCAATCGGCACGAGGCGGTCGGAGTCATCCCAGAGGCTGAAAGTGTAATCGGTGTAGAGGCTCGCCCGCTTGCCCGACCCGCGACGGGCGGACGTGAGCACGGCATCGACGGTCATCGGCGCGATCTTCCACTTCCACCAGTCGCCCCGAACGCGGCCGACGTGGTAAATCGAGTCGAGCCGCTTGAGCATGAGCCCCTCGGCCAGGCGATCGCGACTGCCGGCGCGGACCTCGGCCAGCTCGGCCCAGGAGGCTCCGGGAACGGTGGGAGAGAGGATCAGGCGGGTCGGGATGTTCGTCGCGGCGACGATTTCGGCGAGCCGGGCGCGGCGGTTGCGGAGGGGCAGCGCTCGGAGATCCTCGCCGGCGTCTTCAAGCAGGTCGAAGGCAAAGAGGGCAACCGGAACGTCCTTCAACAGCGTCTTGCCGACCGTCTTGCGGCCGATCCGCCGCTGGAGCTGGGCGAAGGGCTGCACGGCGCCGTCGCGGTAGACGAGGATCTCGCCGTCGATGACCGAGCCGTCGGGGAGCATCGGCCCCAGGCCGGCCAGCTCGGGGTAGCGGTCGGTCACGAGCTCCTCGCCCCGGGTCCAGAGGAACGTCTCGCCCGATCGCTGGATGAGCTGGCAGCGAATGCCGTCCCACTTCCACTCGGCTTGCCAGGCGGCAGGGTCACCGAGACCGGCCGGCCCCCCCTGCCCTGAGTCGTCGATCGGGTGGGCGAGGCAAAAGGGGTACGGGCGGCTGAGGTCGGTGTCGGAGGAGTCGGGATCGAGGAGGGATTGGAAGAAGTCGGCCGAGGGGGTCCAGTCGCCCATCAGGCGGTGGGCGACGGTCCCCGGTTCAAGTTTGCCGAGCTTCGCCAGGGCTCTCGTGACCAGTTGCGCGGAGACGCCGACCCGAAAGGCTCCGCTGATGAGCTTGTTCCAGACGAATCGCTGGGAATGGTCCATTGCTCGCCAGGTGTCGAGGAGAATCTGCCGCTGGGTCTCCTCGTCGTGGTTTCGGAGCGGCAGCAGGACCGATTCGACCCAGTCGGCCAGGGGTCGGTCGCTGGAGCGATCGGGAGGCGGGAGCAAGAGGGCGATCGTCTCGGCGGCATCGCCGACGGCGTCGTAGCACTCGCCGAGCAGCCAGTCGGGAATGCCCGCCTCGATCGCCGCCCATTCGCGCATCTTCTTTGCCGGAACCGCCTGGCGAGGCTTGCGGCCGATGAGGAACGAGACGGCCCAGGCCGCATCGCGCGGGTCGGCCTGGGCGAAATAGGCGACGAGGGCCTCGACCTTGGCGGTGGTTTTGGTCGTCTCGTCGAGCGCCGAGTAGAGGTCGGCGAAGGCTTTCATGGAGGGATCCCGTCCGTGATCGTCGAAGGGCCGAGGCCAGCCTGGGCGGAGTCATTGTAGTCAATGGTCAGGGCATCGCGTTCAGGACTCTTGTGTTTCATCCGTTCATCAAGGGGCCGGACGGCCCAAGAGTGGTTGACGCGGGCATCGCGGAATCCGGAAAACGCCTTCTCTGACACGTTCAAATGCTGGCGAACTGGCTTGGAATCGTCTGATCGGGCCGATTTACCGAGGTTTTTCGGAATGAGCGATCCACGGAGGCCGCCCGGCGCTCTGGCACGACCGCTCGGTAAGGCAGGATCATGCTTTGCTCAAGGTCCGTCCATGATGTGTTCATCCAGCAATTTCTTTCGAGGAAATCTGGTTTTTTGATTGGCAAGCGTCCGAAAACGATGGCATGCTCATGAACTGAATGTGTGGAACCCACTCCGGACTGAGCGGGCCTGCGTCCGCGTGAAGAAGGCTTCGCATTGAGAGGAGTCGGTCTGGGGTGAGTCGGCCGAGGAATCGGAACGGCCCGGAGATGAGACCGGGTGGCCCGCTTGCATCGAGGATTTGCTCACGCGAGACGGGGAACCTCCGGTTTCTGAATCCGGCGGCCGAGAACGAGGTCTTCGTTCACCTGTCCATCGTCCGCCACGGCGTCGCGTCTTCGGCCGAGAGCCCGTACGCCGGTCGTGGACCTCAGAGGTCGTTCGGGAGGCTCCACTCCATCCCGCGCCTCGGGCCACCTCGCGGTTGTTCATGACGGCACACCTCTCAAGACCGCTCGCTTCGTGCCAGGAGGGCGACATTCTCAAAGGAGCGACCATGACCAGCATTCGTCAATTCCCGGGCACATGGGCTCCCCTCGCTCAGCGCAGACGGCAGGACCGGCCACGACGGAAGCCGATCGCGGGCACGCTGGAATTCCTGGAAGCCCGGGAACTGCTGGCCGTCAGCCTGGTCACGGTGGGGGGGACGTTCGATGATCTCGAATTCCGGGCGCGGGAAGGAATTCGGACGGTCGATCGCGACCAGATCTCGCTGACCGATCAGTCCTTTCCGATCGAGGTCGACCACGCCTTCGACGTTGACCGGACCATCTTTCCCACCGGCGACGCCAGGGGGATGTTGATGGGCACCACGACCTTCGACCCCGGTGGGGGCCTCGCGGAGCTCGACCTCACGCTCGGAGTTTCCGGCGCGGGCCTGGATGCTCCCGGGATCGTCGAGTCGGTGGCGAACGGCTCCTTTGGGGTTGTGCTCGACGTTTCCGAGAGCGTCGAGGTGCGGATTGTGACCGACATCGATGCCCCGCTCGGTTCGTCCTACAACCGGGGCATCATCACCTTCGGCGGCCCCTATCCTCCCGACGGCCTCGACGGCTTGCCTCCCGTCTTCTTCACAGCTTCGAGTATTGCCAGGGTTCCCGACCGGGACGAGACGTTGGTCCTCGACGAGCCCGGAATCTACCAGCTCACCCTGCAAGTGCAAACCGATGTGCGATTCTCGCTCCCGCAATCTGCCACGTCCCGGGTAACGCTCACGATCAACCCGACACAGGCTCCGGAACTCGACCCGATCGGTGGGCAAGCCGTCGACGTGGACGAGACGCTCGAATTCTTCGCTACGGCGACCGGCGCGCCGGGATCGACCCTCACCTACAGCCTGGGCACCGACGCCGTCGCCGGCATGGCGATCGACCCGAACACCGGGCTGTTCCAGTGGTCGCCGAGCGTCGCGGGGACATTCCCCGTCACGGTCGTCGTGACCGACAACGAGGGCCTGACCGACTCGGAGACGATCACGATCACTGTCGACGACCCGAGGGCCTTCCACTGGACCAACGACGCCGGGGGGAGCTTCGACGAGCCGGCCAACTGGGACCGCAACGCGGTGCCGGGCATCCTCGATGTGGCCTATTTCCAGGTCCCCGCCGCGTACACCGTCCAGGTCGGCGATCGGCTGGTGGAGCGGGTCGTCCTCGGCGGCGAGCCGTCGTCACCCGTGCCAACGGGAATCGTGACGTTCGTCGAGTCGTTGCTGCGCGCCCAGTCGACCGACGAGACAAAGCCCGGCGTCGTGGTCGACAACGGCTGGTTCGTGCTGCAGGACGGCTCGGTGTCGAGCAACTTCGCCACGATCGGCCTCGGCGCGGCGTCGGAGGCGACCCTCACGGGCGAGACGTCGATCTTCCAGGTCGATGGCCTGCTCGTCGTCGGCGGCGGGGGGGAGGCCGAGTTGAACGTCGAGGAAAAGGCCTTCGTCAACGCCAAGCAGATCCTGATCGGCAATGCCACCAACGGCGCCCCCGGCACGATGAACGTCAAGGGGCCCGAGACCGTGGTCGAGCTGGCTTTCCTCACTGTCGGGCGGACCAGCGACGGTACGCTGACCATCGAGGACGGGGCGCGGGTCGAGATCGATGCATCCCATTTCCCCGACCTCGACGCGAACGACTTCCTGAGCACCCGGTTCGCGATCGGCGAGGAGGGCTCGCGCGGGGTCGTCATCGTCCGCGGCGTCGATGTCGCGACCCGCACCCCCTCGACGCTGACGTGGGTCGGGGGCGGCATCGGCGGGATCGGGGTGAGCAACAACCCCGCGGCGCGGGGCGAGCTGCGGATCGAGGACGGTGGGAGCGTGGTCCTGACCGAGCTGCTGGGCGTGGGGGTCGGCGCAGGCACGGGGGCGATCGTCGTTCGCGGCCTTTATGACCCTGATCCGGCGATCTTCGACGACGAACTGCGCTCCACGCTGGAGGTCAACGACCTTGGACCCTTCGGCCTCGGCGAGGGCCGCCTGAACTTCGGCGCGGGCGGGGGCCCGGCGAGCCTGCTGGTCGAGGATTTCGGCCATGTCAGCTCCCTGAGGAGTCAAGTCGGCGCCGAGGGCGGCCAGGTCGCCACGGCGGTGCTTCGGTCGGGCGGCGAGTGGGAGGTCGAGGAGGAGCTGAGCGTCGGCGGGGTGGTGGGGACGACTATCACGATCGAGGAACTTTCGATCCTCCGGCTGGGTGACGCCGACGCGAGCGCTCTGGATGACGACGCGGACATCTTGAAGGAGATCCTCAAGGTCGGGGCACCTGCCGCCCGGGGCAGCTTCGGCGGCCGGATCCACGTCAATGGCGGCGGCCTCTTCTCGGGGCCTCATGAGATCCAGGTGGGCGAGGAGGGCAATGGCGAGATCCTGATCGAGAACGGCGGGAGCCTCGACGGGGCGTTCAGGCTCATCATCGGCGACCTGACCGAGGGGGCCAACATGGGCCGGGTGATCGTGCAAGGTGGCCGCCAGATCGGGTCCACCTTCGTTTCCTCCGAAATCGAGATGGACGACCCCGACGAGTTCTCGTTCATCGAGGTGCAGGACGGCGGCGAGTTGCGGGTCCAGCGCGGAGGCTCGGTTTTCTCGGAGACCGTGAACGTGACCGGCCGCGAGGGGGAGCCGGCGACGCCCCTTCTGGTGATCGACCGGATCGGGCCGAGCGAGCAGAATACTCAGGTCGTCGCGCCGACCGTGTACGTGGGCAAGCTGAACTTTTTCGGCCTCGAAGGGGAGGGGACCGGGCGGATCGTGCTGCGGAACGGCGGGATCCTCGCGGTGCAGCCCCCCAATTTCCAGCCTGGCCTGTCACTCCTGGATGTCAGCGACAACGGCGTACTCGACTTCCGAGGCGGCGCCGTGATCGTCGGCCAGGGGCAGGAACTTACCCTGGGCCGCCTGAGGATCACCAGCCAGGGGAATCTGAAGGGAGACGGCACGCTGATCGGCCCCGACCCAACCGTCGAAGGAAGCGGCGTCAACAACTTCGCCGGCACCGTCTCGCCCGGCAACTCCCCCGGCGTGCTCACGATCCAGGGGAACTACACTCAGGGGCCCGAGGGGACGCTGGAAATCGAGGTTGCTGGGCCGGGGGCCGGGACGCAGTACGACCAGCTCGTCGTGACCGGCAACGCCGTGATCGACGGGACGTTGCGGCTTGTCTTCCTCGACGGTTATGTGCCCCAGGACGGGGAGAGCTTCACTTTCCTGGTCAGCGAAGGGATCCAGGGCGCGTTCCGCGAGGTGAGCGTCGAAGGGCTTGCGCCCGGCCAGGCGGCCTCGGTCGAGATCGGCCCGGAGGGCGGGCTGATGGTCCGCGTCGACGGAGACGGTACGCCGACAGCAACGGTGGTCAACCTACAGCGTTATGGGTTCCACGCTCAGCCGACCCTCCTGGTGCTGAGCTTCGACCAGGCGCTCGACGCGGCTAGCGCTGAGAATCGATCGGCCTATCGCCTGATTCACCCCGGACGCGACGGCCAGGCGCAGACGGCCGATGATCGCGTCATCCCGATCCGAGACGCCCGCTACGACCCGGCGAACCGGACCGTCACCCTGCAGACGATGACCCTCCTGCCCCTGCATGCCCGGCATGTGCTGGTCGTCGACGGAGGTCCGGCGGGAGTCCGGGACACGACCGGCAACCTACTCGACGGCGACGGCGACGGGCAAGGCGGGGGGGATCATGTCGTCGCGTTCGGGCGGGAGATCCTCGCCGGGGCGAACCGCTCGGGCCGGATGGTCCCGCTGCCGCGTTTCCAGAGGACCCTGCCGACCCTGCGGGCGAACGCCCCCTCCCCGCCGCGACCGAGCCCGGCCCTGGCGGCCTGGCTCGCGCGTCGGGCGACCCCGGCAGACGCCTCGCCGACCATGCGATCGGCCCTGCTGCAAGCGTCCCAGCGCCCGACGCGGGCCCGTCCGGCGTGGAGCGATTGGATCGCACGATCGGGGCAGACGCCCCTCCCTGCGGACCCCCGATCCCTCGGGCTGGCGTTGCGAGCCTGGCTTCGCCACGGGCGATAACCCGTTCCGTCACAACAGGTTGCACGTTAAGAAAAGGCCATTCCGATCGGATCAAGCCACCGGCGGACGCGGGAGTGGAACGGCCGTGTCGCAGGGAGGGGTGAACCTCCCGAACGCGTCGTCGGGGAGGTCGATGGCGACGCGCTCCCCGATGGCGGTGCTGCTCGTCGGGCTCGTGTTCAGGGGAGCGCGCCGAGCATTACGATGATTTTGTACACTCAAGCCGATTGCACTGGTCGGCCGATCGTATTATCGTAGAGTACGGCATTGACGGAGGGACTGAGCGGGCCGGGCGTGCCCGATCGTCTGAGCACGAGGCGGATATGGCCCGAAAACGGCAATTGAATCGAGGAGCCCAGGGCGACGGAGCCGGGCGCAACGAGGTGATCGAGGTGGTTCCCCTGGCCGAGGCGACCAGGGAACGGTACCTGAATTACGCCCTGAGCGTGATCACATCGAGGGCCTTGCCCGACGTGCGCGACGGCCTGAAGCCGGTCCAGCGGCGCATTTTGTACGCGATGTGGGCCGATCTGCGGGTGTCGAGCGACAGCCGGTACGTCAAGAGCGCGGCGGTCGTGGGCGAGGTGATGAAAAGCTATCACCCGCACGGCGACCAGTCGATCTACGACGCCCAGGTGCGGATGGCGCAGTCGTTCAGCCTGCGGTATCCCTTGATTGAAGGCTACGGCAACTTCGGCTCGATCGACGGCGACCCGCCGGCCGCGATGCGGTACACCGAATGCCGTTTGATGCCGATTGCCACCGAACTGCTCAGCGAGCTGCGCGACGGGACGGTCGATTTCCGGCCGAATTACGCCTCGACGGCCGATGAGCCGATCGTCCTGCCCGCGCAGATCCCGAACCTACTGGTCAACGGGGCGTCGGGCATTGCCGTGGGCATGGCGACGAACATCCCGCCGCACAACCTGAAGGAAGTCTGCAACGCGCTTGTCGCCCTGCTCGACAATAATCGCGACGTGCCGGTCGAGAAGCTGCTCAAGCATATCCAGGGGCCGGACTTCCCGACCGGCGGCGTGATCTTGAACAGCGGCGACGAGATCCGGCAGATCTACGCCACCGGTCAGGGAACGATCAAGCTGCGCGGGACGTACGAAACCGATCCAAAGAACCCGAACCGGATCGTCATCACGTCGATTCCGTACGGGGTCGAGAAGGACCCGCTCGTCCTGCGGATCGGCGACCTGATCGGCCGGGGCCAGGTGCCGCAACTGACGAACGTGAAGGACCTGAGCACGGATGACATCCGGATCGTCCTCGACCTGAAGCCCGGGGCGAACGCCGACGCGGCCCTCGCGTACCTGTTCAAGAACACGCCGCTGCAGAACAACTTCAACGTCAACCTGACCTGCCTGCAGCCGGCCGCCGAGGCCGAGGTGGCGGTGCCGGCCCGGCTCGATTTGAAGTCGATCCTGGTCCACTTCCTCGACTTCCGGATGCAGGTGGTGACCCGTCGGCTCCAGCACGAGCTGGACGCGGTCTTGCGACGCATTCACATCCTGGAAGGCTTTGCGATCGTCTTCAACAACCTGGATGAGGCGATCGCCATCATCCGGGCGAGCGACGGCAAGGCAGACGCCGCGCCGAAGTTGATCGAGCGGTTCGACCTCTCGGAGCTTCAGGCCGACGCCGTGCTGGAGACGAAGCTTTACCGTCTGGGCAAGCTGGAAATTCAGGACATTCTTGACGAGCTGGAGGAGCGGCGCGCCCGGGCCGCCGAGCTGCAAGCGTTGCTGGCCGACGAGTCGGCCCGCTGGGGATTGATCCGGGAGGAATTGAAGGCGATTGCCAAGAAATACGGCGACCCGCGCCGGACGATGATCGAAGGGCCGGTCGAGACGGTCGAATTCCGCGAGGAAGACTACATCGTCGACGAGGACGCCTGGGTGATCGTCACCCGAGACGGCTGGGTGAAGCGGCAGAAGTCGTTTACCGACGTGGCGAGCATCCGGGTGAGGGATGAGGACCGCGTAGGCTGGGTCTTCCGTTGCCGGGCCCGACAAACGCTCACGCTCTTCACAACCCGAGGGGTGGCCTACACGCTCCGCGTCAACGACATCGCCATGACCACCGGCCACGGCGAGCCCATCCAGCGGCAATTCGCCTTCGAGGACCAGGAGGCGATCGTCGGCGTCGTGTGTCACGACCCGAGGTGCCTGCCCTCGCCCAAGGCCCCAACGTCGAAGAACGGCAAGGCCCGCCAGGGGTATCTCGACGCCGACTTGCAGCCCGGCAGCAGCAACGGCGACGGCCACGGCTCGACCAACGGCGACGGCAAGTCCTCCCCGCCGCCGTATGGCGTGGCGGTGACGGCCGGGGGGAAGACGTTGCGGTTCTCGCTCAGTTATGTGGCTCCCGTGTCGACCAAGAAGGGGCGCGGAATTGTCCGGCTCGACGCGAGCTATCCTGATGATGCGGTGATCGGGGTCGAGGCGTCGGACGGATCGGAAAAGGTGTGCCTGGTCACACGATCGGCCCGCATTTTGGTCTTCCCGGTCGATGAGGCAAACGTGGTTTCCGGGGTGGCCAAGGGGGTGAGTGCGATTCGGCTTGATGCCAAGGACCGCGTGCTTGGCTTCACCCTGGCCGGGGCGAAGGGAGACGGCCTGGAGGTCCGCACCAGCCGAGGGGCGGTGCAATCGCTGCGGGCGTCGAAGTATCCCGTCACCAGTCGAGGCGGTAAGGGGTACGCGATCATGCAGCGGGGGTCGATCGCCGAGGTCGTCTTGCCCGAAGCGACCCCCGTGCCGCCGATGGATCAGGTGGATCAGGAGCGTTCGTGAAGCCAATCGGAGCCGTTGACCGATGAGCGAGGATTCGAACCCGACAGAACCAGGGACGGTGCCACCAAAGCGAGCCGTCCGAAGGCATCACCGAACGCGGATGATCGCTTGGGCTCGACGCTCCTCGATGTTCATGGACATGGACACCAAGGATCGCGATCGTTTCGCCCGGAAGGATCACGACCACCTCGCCTCCTGTTCGTGCTGGATGTGCGGCAACCCGCGGCGATGGTTGGGAGAACCGACCCTGCAGGAACGTCGGGCTGCGATGTTCCACCCCCTCGACCCCGAAATCGACCGCTGACCCGACCCGAGAAGGATCGAAGCCGATGGCCGTTGGAACCTATAATGCCGAATCGATCACCGTCCTGGAGGGGCTCGAAGCCGTCCGGAGGCGGCCGGGCATGTACATCGGCGGGGTGGACAAGGCGGGGCTGCATCACCTGCTCTGGGAGATCGTCGATAACGCGATCGACGAGGTGATGAACGGCCACGCCACGCGGATCGTCGTCACCCTGTCGAAGAACGGGAAGACCTGTTCGGTGTCGGACAATGGGCGCGGCATTCCGATTGATGTTCATGCGAAGACCGGAAAAAGTGCGCTGGAGGTGATCTTCACCACCCTGCACGCCGGTGGCAAGTTCGACAACGACGCCTACAAGGTGGCCGGCGGCTTGCACGGCGTGGGGGCGAGCGTGGTCAACGCATTGAGCGAACGCCTGGAGGTGCAGGTCAAGCGCGATGGGCACGTCTGGACCCAGCGCTACACGCGGGGCAAGTCGCTGGGGAACGTCGAAAAGGGGGAACCGGCTCGGGGGTCGGGCACGACGGTCAGCTTCACGCCCGATCCGGAGATCTTCGTCGATGCGATCTATGACCCGAACCTGATCGCCGAGCGCCTGGAAGTCAAAACGTATTTGAACAAGGGGCTGTCGATCCAGTTCGTGGATGAGCGGGCCGGCACCTCGGTTGAGTATCGCCACGACGGCGGCGTGACCGACTTCCTCGACGCCGTAAACACAAGCCGCGAAGATGTGCGGGTGGCCGCCTCTCCCTTCGTGCTGGAGCGAGAGGAAGACGACCTGCGGCTTGAAGTCGCTCTGGCCTGGACCGAGGCAACGGACGAAGACATCCGCTCGTTTGTGAACACAATTCCGACCCGAGACGGCGGCACGCACGAGTCGGGGCTTCGGGAAGCGGTGCGGGCGGCCGTGCAGAAGTTCATCAAGGATCATGAACTGGCGAAGAAAGGGCCGGAGATCAAGGCCGAGGATATTCGGGAGGGACTGACGGCAGTCCTCTCGGTCTGTGTCCGCGAGCCGCAGTTTCAGGGGCAAACCAAGGGACGCTTGAACAACCCAGAAGTCCGGGCACTCGTCGATTCGATGGTCCGTCCGCGGCTCGAAGACTTTTTGATCAAGAATAAAAGCGTCGCCGATGCGATTGTCCATCGCGTGATCCAGTCGGCCAAGGCCCGCGAGGCGAGCCGGGCCGCCGCCAGTCAGGTGCGGCGGAAGACGGCGATCAGCAATCGGTTGAACCTGCCGGGCAAGCTGCACGATTGTGACAGCACCGATCCCGAGCGTTCCGAGTTGTTCATCGTCGAGGGGGACTCGGCCGGCGGTTCGGCCAAGCAGGGGCGCGACCGGCACATCCAGGCCATTCTCCCGCTGCGCGGCAAGGTCCTGAACGCCGAGCAGGCGACGAAGGGAAAACTGCTGGAAAACAAGGAGCTGGGTGACCTCGTCAGTGCGCTCGGCTGTGGGATCGACGAGCACTTCGACCCCGCTCGCCTGCGATACGGCAAGGTCATCCTCCTGACCGATGCCGACAGCGACGGCCACCACATCGCCACCTTGTTGCTCACGTTCTTTTATCGGCACCTGCCGGGATTAATGGATTCCGGGCGGGTTTATCTCGCCTGCCCTCCGCTCTACAAGGTGACCTACGGCAAGGAGAACTACTGGGCCGCCGACGACCGCGAGCGCGACGCGATCCTGAAGAAGCTGCCGAAGAACGCCAAGCCCACGATCACCCGCTTCAAGGGGCTGGGCGAGATGCCCGCCAAGCTTCTGTTTGAGACCACCCTCGACCCGGCCCGCCGCCGCTTGCTCCGCGTCTCCATTCCTGATGAAGACCGGCCGTACACCGATCACACCGTCTCCGACCTGATGGGCAAGGAGCCGGAGGCCCGGTTCAAGTTCATCATGGAAGAAGCGTACTCGGCGCGGGATATTGATATCTAGCGACCCGACCTCGCGCGGCGCCCGGAGACGATGACGATGCGTTCTTCCATCATCTCCAGGCTCCTGATGCTCGTGCTGCTCACCGGGATTGTCGTCGCGTTGTTGCGTCCCGGGGCCGGGGGCTGGCTCGATCCGATCTTCACGCTCCTGCTCGGGCTCTACGCGGCGGCCATCCTCGGGGCGTTTGTGCTTCGCAAGAGTGCACGCCGGTTCATGACGGCGGCCGCGATTTCCGGCTGGGGCTACCTTGGCCTGGGCCTCGGTGCCGGACTCGAAGGCCCCCACGCCTCGCTCACCCCCGACCTCCTGACGAGCCGATGGTTGACGAGACTTCACGACGCAACGTATGACGACGCCTTCCTGGCCTCGCAAACGCTTCGCTTTGAATACTGCTCCTGCGCTGCGTGTGAGACGGTGTACCGCACGAAACACCGCGAGCAATTTCTCCGAGTCGGCCACGGAGTGATCGGGGTCGTCCTCGCCTCGGCGGTCGGACTGATCACCCTCACGAGATCGATTCATTCTCGATCCGAGGAGAACCGACCGCTGTCCGGATCACCTGGCCCGTCTTGATGAGTTGCTTTCACGAGCGTTCGACCGATTCTCGACCCGGTCCTTCCTCATCATCCCCATCAATGTCCCCTTCCCCGACGAACCGCGTGGCGACGATCTCGGCGTCTTTGCCGTGCTCACGGAGCCAGCGGACGAGGACGGCGGAATAGCCGTGAGTGGCCCAGACGGTGTCGGCGCCAGTGGCGTCGATGGCGCTGAGCAGGCCGGGCCAGTCGGCGTGGTCGGAGAGGACGAAGCCGCGATCGACGGCGCGTCGGCGTCTCGTCCCCCGGATGGTCATCCAGCCGGAGGCGAAAGCCGAGGACGAGGGGCTGAACTTGCGTGACCAGGGAGTCCCGTGCGCCGAGGGGGGCGCGACGACGATCCCCCGAGCCCAGGCAGAACGGTTGGTTGCGGTGCCGGCGTACTGGGTGGGCGGCAGAGGGACATCCCCCGCCCGGTAGGCGGCGTTCAGCTTCTCGACAGCGCCGTGGCAGAAAATGGGGCCGATGGAGGGATCAAGGCCCGAGAGCAGCCGCTGGGCTTTCCCCAGTGCATAGGCATAAAGCAGGGAGATTTTCCCCTCATCGGCGTTTTTGCGCCACCAGGCGTTGATGGATTCAAAGACCTCGGCCTGTTCGGGCCAGCGGTAGATGGGCAACCCGAACGTTGATTCGGTGATGAAGACATGACAGCGCACAGGATCGAACGTCGAGCACGTCGTATCGGGGCCGACCTTGTAGTCGCCGGAGACGACCCAGACCTGCCCCTTGTGCTCGACCCTCACCTGGCTCGATCCGAGAATGTGCCCCGCCGGGTGGAGTGAGACGCGCACGCCGTTCAGCTCGGTCGATTGCCCGTAGTCCAATGAGTCGATGATCGGCTCATCGCCGACCCGAACGCGAAGCACCCCGGCCCCTTCGCGAGAGGAGAGGTAGCGTTGCGATCCCCAGCGCGCATGATCGGCGTGCGCATGGGTGATCACGGCTCGATCGACGGGCGACCACGGGTCGATGAAGAAGTCGCCGGCAGGGCAATACAGGCCGGATCGAGTGAGCTGAAGGACGGCGTCGGAGGGGTTCATGCCGACGATTGTAGCCGGTTCGACGCGTTCGGGGAGCGTTGGGCGGGGAACCTTTTCCGGAGCGACTGGGGTCCGCTGCCGTGCGGAGCCCAGCCACCCCGGAAAGTCATCTTCCAGGCCGGCTGGGTCGGATCAGTCGCCGGTACGGGTGAAGGTGGCGGTGGAGTCGGTGATCGAGGTGATCTCCTGGTCCTGAACGCTGATGACCGCCCGAAGCCCTTGCTTGATCTCGGATGAGCTGAGACGGCCGGCGGCGGTGTCGAAGGTGTACGCGCCGGTGCCACTCTGCTCCTCGACCTTCATTTCGAAGGGAGCATCGGGGGCCACCTTGAACTCATCGATGTTCATGGACAGGGCGATCGTCGCGGCCGAATCATCCTCGGCCTCCAGGGTGTAGGTATTGGTCAGGGCGAGAGTGCCCTGAGGGGTGGGCAGCTCGACCGCTCGGGTCCAGGTCGTGCCGGGCTCGACCCCCTCCTCGGGCAGGATCAAGGTGGACTGGCCAATCAGGCCCTTCATGCCCTCGGCCGAGGCGAGATTTTGCAGCGCCTGGGCACCGGGTCCGGCATTGCGGAGCCGCTCGATCATCTCGTCGGGCACTTCAACGTCGTTGACCTCGCCGCGAGGAGTCATCACCAGGACGACCCGAGAGCCGACCAGGGCGTCGATCACCGGCTTGAGCATCGCCGCCGGACCTTCGCCGGCCGCCTCGTCTTGCGAGTCGTATTCGAAACTGGCGAACTGAGAATCGAGCGACACCCGTACCCGCTCAATCGTCTGCGCCACCCGCGCCGACCCGTCGGAATTGACCGAGTCCACCTCCCAGGCCATGTCCACCGTCTGGTTAATCGTTGTCTTCACTTCCTGATTCTGGACCATCGCCGTGGTGACGGTCGTCTGGTTCAGTTCGTAATGGTGCGTGTCCCCTTCGGCGAACTTCCAGCGCAGGGTTTCCGCGGCTCCCGCCGGGACGGTCAGCAGCAGGCAGACCATCGGAACCCATCGCAACAACACTCGAGATCGCGGCGGCATCGGGTCGTCTCCGTTGTCCCGTCTCCAGGCGGTTTTTCGTTCACCCGAGACGGTCTTTCACTCCCCGGCCGCCGGACGCCTCGCGTGCCGGACGCTCCGACCGGGCCAAGGGACCAGTTTGACCACCCCCACCCCTCCGCGACAAGCACAAGACGCAATTCCGACAAAATCGGATATTGAAGTCCCATTTCAGATTGGGTATGCTCGATCAGAGTGAAGGTCGTGGAACTGGGAAGAATTGATCGGTGGAGGTCTGACGATGGGAACGGGCAATGGGATGACTTCGGGGTGGGTGTCGCGTGCGTGGGGTTTGGTCGTGGTCCTGCTGATGGGGACGGCCGAGGCGCAGGACATGGGTTTCGAGCGGGCACCGATTGATTATCTGACGGCCAAGGTGGACGATCCGATTGCCCGGTTGCAGGCGAAACTGGAGGAGGGGGAGGCACGGTTGTCGTACGATGCGAGGCGGGGGTACTTGCCGGCGGTGCTGGAGGCGCTAGGGGTTTCGCCGACCTCGCAAACCCTGGTGTTCAGCAAGACGAGCTTTCAGCAGAGCCGGATCTCGCCGAGAACACCCCGAGCGATTTACTTTTCCGATGACGTGTACATTGGTTGGATTCCGGGAAGTGACATCCTGGAGATCACGGCGGTCGATCCGGAGCAAGGGGCGGTTTTTTATCAGCTTGATCAGGTCCGCACGCGCCAGCCGGAATTCGAGCGGAGGACGCACGATTGCCTTAGTTGCCACGCGACCCCTCGAACCCAGGGAGTGCCGGGGCATCTCGTGCGATCGGTTTTTCCGAGCCCCGACGGCCAGCCGGTTTACAACGCCGGGACGTTCCTGACTGACCACACCAGCCCGATCGCCGAGCGCTGGGGAGGCTGGTACGTGACCGGAACCCTCGGCGATCAGGAGCACATGGGGAACGCCTTTGTCCGTGATCGGGACCGTCCGGAAGAGCTTGACCGCCGCGACGCGACGAATCTGACCGAGCTGTCCGACCGTTTCAACACCTCGCCTTATCTGGCGGAAACAAGTGATGTCGTTGCGTTAATGGTGATGGAGCATCAGACCCAGACGCAGAACCATATCACCGCGCTCAGCTACCAGACGCGCATGGCCGCGCATTACGACCAGACGATGAACAAGGCGCTTGGCCGGTCGAGCGACCACCGATCGCCCAGTTCGGTCCGCCGGGTGGAGTCGGCGGCCGAGGACCTGGTGCGTTACCTCCTGTTTGTGGACGAGGCCCCGCTGTCGGAACCGATCGGCGGCACCTCCGGCTTTACCGAACACTTCGCCGGTCTCGGCCCGAAGGACGACCAGGGACGATCGCTGCGTGACTTCGACCTGAAGACCCGCCTGTTTCGTTACCCACTGAGTTACCTGATTTACTCCGAGGCGTTCGACGCCCTGCCGACGATCGCCAAACAGACCGTGTACGACCGGCTCGACACGATCCTCTCGGGTCGGGAACGGGATGCGGAGTTCGACCACCTGACGCCTGAGCTGCGCCGCGAGATTCTGGCAATTCTTCGAGCAACCAAGCCCGACTTTCCTGGCGGCAACACACCGGCAGAGTAACCGGCGGCGAGTCGTCACTCGGGTCGGGCGATCGCCGGCGCTCGTCGGGCAAGGACCGCGCGGGAGGGGGCGTCGCGGCCCCCTCCGACGAGCAGGATCGTGGCCAATTCGGTCCCCTTGGGGCGAAGCTGGGCGCGGAGGGTTTCGGGTCGAATCTCCAGGCCGCGGACCTTGATTTCGAGGGTGCCGACGTTGCGTTCGAGCAGGGCGCGACGGAGGACCTTGACGTCAATCGGGAACTCGTCGAGGACCTCAAAGGCCGCGAGAAACGGGGAATCGACACGATCGGGGCCGGTGAGGAAGTCGGTGGCGTCGTTGATGCGGCCGAGGTTGTGGGCCTCGGCGAACGACTCAACGAGGCCGGAGCGCAGGAGGGCGGGATCGGGGTCGAAGGCCCATGCGTCGAGCGAGCGGGCGGGGGCGAAACCGCCGGGAGGGCCGTCGCGGTCGGTCCAGGTGCATCCTTCGGGGAGCCGGGTGGCGCGGCGTCGGCAGGTGACGAGGTCGCCGAACCAGGCGGTCGCCTCGCGGGCCTCGCCGCCGAGGCTGATGAGTTCGACCTCGTAACGATCGCCATAAAAGTGGGCGTCGAAATCGCTGGCCGGGCCGAGCTTGATGGCACCGCCCCGGGCGCGTTCGGTCAGGTCAAGGAGGGCGTGGGGGCCGGGGTGGTAATCGCTGAGCATCTGGGCGGCGCGTCGGGAGCCTTCGACGCGGCGGTCGGGATCGACATGAAGGCGGGCACCGTCGGGAATCGGGAACTGCATGGCATCGGCGACGACGGTGGAGAGGCGGTCGTCGACCTCGTAGACGGTGGCATTCCAGGCCGCGCGGCGGGCCATGCCCTCATCACGATCGACACCGATCACCCGATCGGTCACGGAAGCCAGGGCGATGGCATCGCCGCCGATCCCGCAGCAGAGATCGACGACGAGGGGAGTGCCGCGGAACCGCTCGGCCTTGTGGCGGGCGACGGGCTCGGCGGTCGCCTGTTCGACGCCGACGGGGTCGAGCCACATGCGGTCGGCGCGATCGAACTTGGCTCGCCCTTTGCGGCGGGCCTCGGCCAGGCGGAGGGCGGCCGAGACGATCTCGGCCGGGACCGTCTTGCGCCATCGGGCCAGTGCGGAGGGGCCGGGACGAGGGGTCGCCTCAACCTCGGCAAGCAGGGTGCGGCCGTCGTCGGACGTGATGAGGAAGGCTTCGGCGTCGAGGGGGGTCATGAAAGGATCCAAAAAAAGAAATACGTGCGAGCGTTTGATTCGCAGCAGGACGATTGTAAGTTCCCTCGCATCGACCGGTGCGTCTTCGAGGATTCGACGCACCTGACTCGATCTTCCACCTGCAACAAGTGGGTGTTTCCCGGGTGGCCCCGGTTGGCGAGCAACCGGGGTCGCGGAGCGACACGAGGTCTCGGTGCGGCCTCCCGAAGCCTCTCTCGCGGCTGCGCCGCCCCGGTTGGCGAGCAACCGGGGCCACCCAGGGCAAGGGCAACGCATCCTTTTCGAATGGAAGCGGTACTACCCTAAAGGCCACCTCTACGATGCTGCAATCGGCCTGCGATGCACGAACCGGGTCTGACACATCGGGCTCGATTCGACTAGAATAACGAATCTTGCGCCAATCTGACCCCCAGCCGCTCGATCTCGATGGAGGAGGCCCGCCATCGTGTCCGCGATTGCTCCGAGTGCCCGACCTGATCATTCCCGACCGCTCCCGGCCCCCCCTGCGCGGGCGAAGGAGGCGCTGACGATCGGCTCGGTGACGGTCCCAACCCGCTTTTTTCTCTCACCGCTGGCCGGGTACACGGCCTTGGCGTATCGCCTGACCGTCCGCGAGCTGGGGGGCCTGGGCCTGGCGACGACCGACCTGGTGAACGCACGGTCGCTAATCGAGAAGCGAGCCAAGGCGTTCGACCTGGCCGCGACCTGCGGGGAGGACCAGCCGGCGTCGATCCAGATTTATGGGGCGACGGCGTGGGAGATGATCGAGGCGACGAAGATCGTGAGCGACCTCGGGCCGTCGATCATCGACATCAACATGGGTTGCCCCGTGCGCAAGGTGGTGAAGTGCGGCGGCGGCTCGGCCTTGATGTGCGACAGCGAGGGGGCGAAGCGGCTGGTCGGTGCGGTGGTCGAGCATTCGCCGGTGCCGGTGACGGTGAAGATGCGGCTGGGGTGGGACCAGCAGAACCCGACCGCGCCGGAGCTGGCGAGGCTGTTCGAGTCGATCGGCGTGGCGGCGGTGATCGTGCATGGAAGAACGAGGGCGCAGGGGTTCAGCGGGTCGGTCGATCGCGAGGGGATTGCCCGGGTGGTCGAGGCGGTCGATCGCATGCCGATCATCGGAAATGGTGATATTCGCACCCTGGTGGATGCCGAGGCGATGTTCCGCGAGACCGGCTGTGCGGCCATCTCGATCGGCAGGGGGTCGCTCTCGAATCCGTTCCTGTTCCGTCAGTTGTTGCACTGGGCCGAGCACGGCACCGCCGGGCCGGAGCCGGGGTTCGAGGATCGTCTTGATGTGATGGTCCGCCACTTCCACCGCCTGGTTGAGACGCGAGGTGAGCACCTGGCCTGCCTCCAGTTCCGCAAGGTGTTGAAGTGGTACAGCTACGCGATCCGACCGCCGAAGGAGCTGTATCTGCAGCTCGTCAACCTGCCGAGCGTCGCCGTGTTCGACACGGTCGTCTCCCAGATCCGCGCCGCCGGGCCGAGCACCCCCCTGCCCTCGCAATTCGAGCCCCGCGTGCCGACGCCAAAGGGGCCGATCGACAAGTGGTGAGGGATTGGTTCTGCTATTGATTGGCTCCTGGATCAATCCGGAAAAAAAATCGGATTGATCGGTGCGTGGCCCGGCATTACCTCGTGGACACTCCGAGTCAAAGGAAGGATCACGAGCCGTGCCCAGAGCGATGAACGAGGCGAGTCTCCGGCATCTTGGCACCCTGTTCGGGGGTGGTTCGGGGCTGGGGATGTCGGACGGGCAGTTGCTGGAGCGGTTCGTCACCCGCGAGGGAACGAGGGCGGAACGGGCGTTCGAAATCCTGGTCGAGCGGCATGGGCCAATGGTGCAGCGGGTGGCGCGGTCGATCGTGAGTGATCGCGACCTGGCCGACGATGCGTTTCAAACCGTGTTCGTCACCCTGGCGAAGCGGGCGCGGTCGCTCTGGGTCCGGGATTCGATCGGCCCGTGGCTGCACGCGGTGACGGTCCGGGTCGCCACTCGGATGAGGAACGATCAGGCCCGACGCCGTCGGATCGACGCGAAGGCCGCCGCCTTGATGCCCTCCTCTTTCGAGCCGGGCGTTCCCGATGACCTTGGGGCCGCCTTGCACGAGGAGATCGCCCGGTTGCCCGAGGCGCAACGCCTGGCGATCGTGCTCTGCCTGGTCGAAGGGCTCACCCACGACCAGGCGGCCGATCGGCTCGGCTGGCCGGTGGGGACGATCCGGAGCCGATTGGCGAGGGGCCGGGAACGGCTCCGATCGCGGCTCGACCGGCGAGGGCTGGCCCCGTCGTCGGGCGTGCTGATCGGCCCTGGGTTACTCATGCGATCCGGCTCGGAAGCGATTCGAGGGTCGTTGCTCCATGCGACGGTCCAGAACGCGGTGTCCGCGACGCACGGGGGAGCGATCGGCCTGGTCGGGACGGTCCCGGCCGGGGCGATCGCCGCGGCGGTGACACTGGTGAAGGAGTCGAGCATGATTCATCGCGTATTGGTGGTCGGGCTGATGTCGGCGGGGGTCTTCGCGGCGGGGGCGTCGATTTCGGCGCAGTCGAAGCCGGAGCCCTCGCCCGCCACGGTGACGGGAGGGATTGCGGATGAGGGGAGGATGGTCACAAGAACCTATTCGGTGCCCGACCTCATTGCCTTCAACCATCTGGTGCGTGGATACCACCAGGAGGGACCCGGTCCACGTCTTACACAAATCACACGTTCTGCCGACTTCGAACCACTCATTGAACTCCTGACCTCTTCGGTTGCGCCCGACTCATGGACCATCACGCGTTTTCCGGGTGAGGAGGTCCCCCCCGGGGACACGCTTCCCGATGGAGTGCTCATCCCGCTTCCCTCAACTAGCAAGATGGTCATCCGCCATACGGCGGAAGTGCATGACGAGGTCCGCACGCGGCTCGAACAGATTCGCCGCCTCGTCACAGCCCTCAAGAACCCGCCCGAGGTGGTCGAGGAGCGGATCATCGGTCCCGAACCGACCGAAGTCGAGATCGTCGAGGAGCGGATCATCGGCCCTGAGTCTTCTCCCTTCGAACTGGACCGCGCCCGAGAAGGCGAGGCCCGTAGCTCTGATCCATTCATCCCGACCCCGGATCAACGCAGTCCTTTTGAACTGACGCCGGATCAACGCAATCCTTTCGAGCAGCGGCCGACCGCAGGGCCGACCCCGGATCAACGCATCGAATCCCTCGAACGGAAGCTCGACGCCATCCTCGACGAACTCCGAGCAATCCGGGGCGGAGAGAAACCCGAGGGAGTGCAAGGCGAGGACAACTCTGATTGAATGCCAGGATCATCGTGAGCCCCAAATACCCCGCCATCGGGCGGAGCAGGCGGCATGACCCGGCAAGCGGTCCTCGATCGGTTGACATCCGAGATGGAGAACATCCGTCGCCGGTTCGGTGTCAAGGACCTCGCGCTCTTCGGCTTGACCGCGAGGGATGAGGCGACCGAGAGGGGTGCATCAGCAGATGAGTCTTCGAGGATCAGATTGGCCAAGGATCGGCCGGGCTCGGGGTTCGCAGGCTCAGGAAGGGCTCGGGATCGATCAAGCCCGGCGCGGGCGTCGGCGTGCGAGAGTTCGGGCCGCTTCAAATTGACCGGTGGCCAGCTCGCGATTCGCCCGGTCCAGCTCGATCGTGCCGCGACGGGCCGAGGCCCACCAGGCGCCGGCGAGGCCGAGAATCACGACGATCGGCAGCCCCCAGCAGAGGCCGCGGAGCAACACCGAACGTTGCCGGCCCGACGATCGGTGTTGCTCCGCGCTTCTGCCACAAGAAGGTCCCTTGGAATCGCACCAAACGGAACGGAACGGCGAGCGCCTTCCGGGGGCCGATCACAGGTGATCGACGCCCCGCGTGTCGCGTCATGAGGCCGCGCTCCATTCGATCATGAATCCCGACTTCGGGGCCAGCAAGGCATCACCGCCAGAATCCCAGCCCATAAAACGCATGGCATCACGAACTATTGCTCAAAAGACTGTTCACGGGACTGGATGAGTTCCGTGGAGTGCCCCTCCGTCGCGGAGGTCGCGGCTCATGGTGCGAGTGACGTGGACCCCGGCCCTCTCCGCTCGGATGAAGAATGGTTTCGAGCGTTTTGGTATCATGCCGTGGTTTGGGCCGAGAAATGAGGGCGAGCCTGCCACCAATCGGGTCGGATCGGCCACCGGAAAAGGTGGTGCCGGCGGATTCCCGGTTGCATCGGAGCGTTGGCAACCGATCACGGCCCAATGCCATGCCAAGGCGGGGAGCGTGTGTCGAGTCGTGTTTCGAGGGGGCTGCCCCGGATCGGATCGCGTCGGGCCTCGGCGTTCCTCGAAGTTCAGTTGTGATGCGATGCGACGCGACACGACACGACCCATGCGGATGCCGGCTTACGAACGATCGGCACCGCGGAGACGACCACGATGGACCACGCCGAGTTCGGTTCCGATTTCGCCTCTAATCCTGTTTCAGCACCGAAACGCCGGGGCGTACCGCCGACCCTCGCCGCCCTGGTGGCCGGCATTGTCGCCGCCAGTCTGAGCGGGACCGCGGGCGAGGCCTTGGTTGGCCTCTTCGCTCCGGTCGAGAAGCCCGGGGCCGCGGCGGACCCCTCGCTTGATCCGGACGACGGCGAGCGGAGAACGGTCGAGGAACGGCGCGGTTTGGTGCTCGACGCGACCCTGACCTACGCCGTGCAGGGAGCGTTGCTCGGGCTGTTGCTCGGCCTGGCCGGTGCCTCCAGTGGCGGCTCGATTCCGACGGCGGGGCTCGGGGCGGGGATCGGCGGGATCGTGGGAGCCGTTCTTTGCGGACTGGGAGCGTTCGGCCTGTTTACCCTGGTTGTGAACAACATCGACCCGCATGCTCCGCAACTGCTCGCGCGGCTGAGTACCCGGTCCATCCTCTGGGGAGTGCTGGGAGGTGTCGGGGGCCTGGCCTTCGGCATTGGTCAGGGGGATCCCGACGAGCTGGGTCGGACCATCCTGGGAGGGGCGGTCGGCGGCCTGCTGGCCGCGCTGCTCTACGAACTGGGTAGCCCGCTGCTCGTTCAGGACGCCAGGACCACGTGGCCAATCGCTGAGGACCCGCGTGCTCGAATCGTCGCCCACGCCCTGACCGGGGTGATGGTGGCCCTCGGCGCAGCCAGGGCGTTGTCCGATCCGGGAAAGCCGGCGACCGACTGACCCGGCCGGAACCATCAGGATCAAGGCCTGGCACGGATCGGCCTTGATCCGTTGGAGCCTTCCAAGTGCTGCCGTCGAACGACGCCCGGCGCTCGATGGCACCCCGGCTGCGAGTGCCGGTCGACGTCTGATCGCCTGCCTCGACACGGTTTTCTTCCCCCGATCGGCCGCCGGAGGGAGGAAATGACCGAGAGGCTCGAATCGTCGGGACTCAGCGCGCTTCTTTTTGGCGTCGGCACCGTACAATCGAAAGGGAGAAGGACCAGGGTCGCCAGTCGCCCGGATGTTGGCCGAGCGAGCCGCCCTGACCGATTGCCGGTCGAGGACTTCGAGCGGTGGAAACGCGCCTGACGTTTGAGATCCAGCCGCAGCCCGACGACGTAACGTGCGGGCCGACGTGCCTTGATGCCGTCTACAGCTACTTCGGCGACGAGATTCCCCTGGAGCAGGTCATCCGGGAAATTCCGCAGCTCGAAGGCGGGGGGACTCTGGCTGTCCTGCTCGGCAATCATGCGCTGAAGCGGGGTTATGAGGCGACGCTCTACACCTACGACCTGCGCACCTTCGACCCCACCTGGTTCACACCCGAAGCTCCCCACCTGGCCGAGAAACTGAAGGCCCAGGCGGCGATCAAGGAGAACGCAAAGCTGCGGATTGCCACCGGGGCCTATCTGGAGTTCCTTCGCCTTGGCGGACGCATCCGGATGCGCGACCTGAACGGGGCCTTGATCCGGCACTATCTGGAACGCCAGGTGCCGATCCTCACCGGCCTCTCGGCGACGTACCTGTACCGGATGCCCCGCGAGTTCGGCCCGAAGTCGGACCACGACGACATCCGAGGCGAACCGGCCGGGCACTTCGTCGTTCTTTGCGGATATGACCATAAGACGCGAGACGTCATGCTGGCCGACCCGCTCTGGCCCAACCCGCTGGCAGCCGACCATTATTACGTGCAAGGGATGGACCGGGTGCTCTCGGCCATTATGCTCGGGATCGTGACATACGACGCCAACCTGCTCATCGTCCGGCCCCGGCGCGCCGGCCGCTGATCGGCCCTGATTTCCGCGAGTGGAAGGACCCGCCTCGTGCCGACGCTCATCGTAACCGACAACACCACGGACTGGCCCTCCGAGCTGCCCGAGGTCGAGGTCGTCGATGCCTGGTCGTACCTGACCGGCGATCGATTCGCCGGGCTCCGTAACGCCAGGCTGTTTAATCTGTGCAAATCGTATCGCTATCAAAGTGCCGGGTATTATGTCTCGCTCCTGGCCGAGGCGCGGGGGCATCGGCCCTTGCCCTCGATCACAACGATTCAGGATATGAAATCCCCCGCGATGGTTCGGTTGCTGGGGGAAGATCTTGACGACCGCATTCAAAAAGACTTGCATCCGTTGCAGTCTGACGCGTTCACCCTGAGCGTCTACTTCGGCCGCAACCTGGCCAAGCGGTACGACACACTGAGCCGCCACCTGTTCGATTCCTTTCGAGCCCCCATGCTGCGGGCCCAGTTCAAGAAGATCGACGACCGCTGGCAGCTTCGGAGCGTGGCGGCGATCGGGGCTCGGGAGGTTCCCGAGCCGCACTGGCCGTTCGTCGCCGAGGCGGCCCGCGAGTTTTTCGCCGGCCGAAGGGGGTCGATCCGCCGCCGGGCGGCCTCGCGCTACGACCTGGCGATTCTCCGGAATCCGAAAGAGGCCGAGCCCCCCTCCGATGAGAAGGCGCTGCAGCGATTGACCCGAGCGGCCGAGGCGGTGGGCCTGGCCGTTGAGGTCATCGGCCCCGAAGATTACGGCAGGATCGCCGAGTTCGACGCCCTGTTCATCCGTGAGACGACCGCGCCGAACCACCACACCTACCGCTTCGCCCGACGCGCCGCCGGCGAAGGACTGGTGGTGATCGACGATCCCGAGTCGATCGTCCGCTGCTCGAACAAAGTCTATCTCGCCGAACTGCTCAAGCACCACAACATCCCGGCCCCGAAAACGCTGGTCGCCCACGAGGAGAACGTGGACGAGGTGCTCGAACAAATCGGCCTCCCCTGCGTCCTGAAACAGCCGGACAGCTCGTTCTCGCGAGGGGTCATCAAGGTCGAAACGCCTGAAGCCCTGCGCGACGAGCTGGCAAGGTTCTGGAAAGAATCCGATCTTGTGGTCGCGCAGGAGTATCTGCCCACGACGTTCGACTGGCGCATTGGCATTCTCGATGGCCAACCCTTATTCGCGTGCAAGTATTTCATGGCGCGAAAGCATTGGCAGATTATCAAGCGCGATGCCTCGGGCAAGAGTTCCTACGGCAAGTTTGAAACCGTGCCGGTGGAACTGGCCCCACGCAAGGCCGTTCGCCTGGCAACCCGAGCCGCCGAGCTGATCGGCGACGGACTTTACGGCGTGGACGTGAAGCAATCGGGCGATCAGTTCACGGTCATCGAGGTCAACGACAACCCGAACATTGAGGCGGGAGTCGAGGACGCGGTCCTCCGCGACGACCTGTATCGTCGTCTGGCCGATGTCTTCCTTCGCCGAATCGAGCGCCGCAAGGCCGGCTACGGCGGGGGGAATTCCCGACCATGAGCTTTCATCTGTTCGAGCGATTCGGGATCGAACTGGAATACATGATTGTCGATCGGGAAACGCTCGCCGTCCGGCCGATCGCCGATCGTCTGCTGGCCAGTGTCAGCCCCTCGGGCGAACCCGAATCGGAGGTGGACCTCGGCCCGATCTCCTGGTCGAACGAACTGGCCGCGCACGTCGTCGAGCTGAAGACGACCGAGCCGGTGGCGTCGCTGTCGGGCCTCGCCGGGCAATTCCAGGAGCATCTCGGCCGCATGGATGCGATCCTCGCGCCGATGGGTGCCTGCCTCTTGCCCACGGCAATGCACCCCTTGATGGACCCGAACACCGAGGCGAAACTCTGGCCGCACGACTTCGGCCCGATCTATCGGACGTTCGACCGCATCTTTGACTGCCGGGGGCACGGCTGGTCGAATTTGCAGAGCATGCACATCAATTTGCCGTTCTGTGGCGATGAGGAGTTCGCCCGGCTTCACGCGGCGATCCGCCTGATCCTGCCGATCCTCCCGGCCCTGGCCGCCAGCTCGCCGATCGTCGAAGGGCGCATCAGCGGCCTGCTCGACACGCGTCTGGAATTCTACCGGCACAATTGCCGACGGGTTCCCGAAGTGACCTGCCGTGTGATTCCCGAGCCGGCCTTCTCGCGGGCCGAGTACAATCGCCTGATCTTCGAACCGATGTACGCCGCCATTGCCCCGCTCGATCCCGAAGGCATCCTCCGCCACGAGTGGCTCAACGCCCGAGGCGCGATCGCCCGGTTCGACCGCTCGGCAATCGAGATTCGCCTGCTCGACGTGCAGGAATGCCCAAGGGCCGACCTGGCCATCGCGTCGCTTGTGGTCGAAGCGGTGCGGGGACTGGTCGAGGAACGCTGGTCCTCAACCGAGACGCAACGATCAATTCCCGTCGAGGTGCTGGAACCGATCTTCCTTGATTGTCTCCGCAACGGCGAGCGAGCCCGGATTGACGATCCCGCGTATCGTGATTGCTTTGGACTCGACGTGGCGATCGACGCCGGAGGGCTCTGGCGACGGCTCTTCGCTTCGCTCCGAACCACGACGGGCTTGATCTCCGAAGCAGAGGAGCCGCTGGAACTGCTCCTCGATCGCGGCCCGCTCGCCCGGCGCATCCTCGAAGCCGTCGGTCCCGAGCCCGACCGTTCGGCGATCGTCAGGACCTATGACACCCTTGGCCGATGCCTCCTCGACGACCGGCTCTTTCGTTGATCGAAGACGAGGCTCACGGTTTTCCCGGGTCCCAGATCGTGCCGGCGAGGTAGCGGTCGGGGCCGGTTCGGTCGTGATAGTAGTAGACCGAGAGGATCGTGCCGTCGGGGCGGACGACCGAGCGGACATAGCCGATGTCGGTGCCGCCCCCGTCGTCGCGGAGGGTGATGAGGTCGGACCAGGTCCGGCCGTTGTCCTGGCTCAGACGGGCTCGGATGCTGTACGGCTCGGCACGATGGGCGGTGATGAGGGCGAGTCGGCCGTCGGGCAATCGGACGAGGCTCGGCGGGTTCCCGGCACCGAGACTGGGTTCGGGCTCGCCGAGGAAGGTCCATGAGCGGCCGTCGTCGTGTGAGGCGTAGGCGTCGATCCAGCTTCGCTCCGAATCGCGCCGGCGGATGGTTGTCACCAGGTCGGTCGGGCCGACGCGAACGGTGCCGGGCATGATGGCGTAGCCGTCATCGGGCTCGGGACCGATGAAGGAAAGGAATTCCCAGGTCAGGCCGCCGTCTCGTGTCCGGGCACAAAAGGGGCGGCCCTCTCGGCCGTTCGACTGCTTCGAGGCGGTGGCGAAGATGTGGCAATCGCGGGGGCCGTTGACGACGTAATCGGTACGGGCCATCACCCCCGGCTGACCGAACAGGGGTAACGGATGCGGCCCTCGCCACGTTCGGCCGCGATCGTAGGAGTAATACCATCGCGAGACGCCGCCGTTGGCGTCGGCCATGCGGAGCGTCATGGCAAAGTCGGGGTGGGTGAAGTCGATCGGCTCAGCCAGGTCGATCAATGTTTCGTCGGGCACGCCGGGAGGCATGACGCCGTGCCTCATCCCGGAAGTGCCGACGAGCGCTCCGGGAGGCTGGGGAACCTCGACCGCCCAGGTTTTGCCGCCGTCGAGGCTCCGGGCGAGCAGGTAGTCCTCGGGCTTCTCGCGGTCGATGTGGTGGCGATCGCCCAGGTCTTTGTAGTATCCCCGACTGAAGCCGACGAGCACCTCATCGCCCCACGACCAGATGCCGTGATTGGCCGGCCAGCCGGCGAAGCGTCCCGGCTCTCGGTAAACGACGACATGTTCGAGAACGCTCGGCGCGGTGGCCGCATGCTTCTCGTCGTCCGCCTGGGATGGCGAGCCGAGCCAGACCGCGATCAGCAGGGCCATCGGCAGCCCTGGCCCTTGAAGGTTTGCCCGACGGTTGCAGTTGCTGGTTCGCATCACGGCGCTCCCGAATCGTCTTCCAACCGCGGCGAAAACACGCTCGCCATCCTCGATCGGGCAAACGCTTTGCTGAGGCAATACCTTGACCGGCCTCGGTCGAAGGGTCAAGGCGGCGCCGATCGCTCGCCGTCGCGTGATGGTTCGTGTCCGACTCGCCTCATGTCGTTTTTTTGAAGAAGGGTCGGATGAGTGTTGAATTTTTTCGAGAGGTGCGATCAAGATAAGGGTCGAAGCCGGGAGGAACCGAGGCAACGCGTCTCGCCGGTGAGATCGGAACACAAGGTTCGAGGACCGCGGAATCCGGGAGTGATCGCCAAGGCTGGGTCGAAGGTGCCCCGGCGGTCGAAGTCGTCTCGGAGCGGTTCAAGGAGGGCGGCACCGTGCGCATCGACCTCGGATCGGCGGGATCGTACTGCGATCGCGTGAGCCGGCGGAGCTTCCTGCAACTGGGCGTGGCCGGGATGGCCAGTGTCGGGTTGCCGGGCTTACTGGCGGCGAGAGAGGCTTCGGCCCAGCGAGGGCTGCTGAAGAAGGACACCTCGGTCATCTTGATCTGGCTTGACGGCGGGCCGGGTCACATGGACATGTACGACATGAAGCCGGAGGCCCCCGAGCAGTACCGGGGGATCTGGAAGCCGATCCCAACGGTCGTTCCCGGGTTCGAGGTCACCGAGCTGTTCCCGATGCAGGCCCAGCACACCGATAAGTTCTCAATCGTTCGGTCGCTCCATCACGACACCGGCGACCACTTTGCCGGGGCGCATCGCATCCTGACGACCAAGGAGATGGGCGTCTCGGGGGCGAACACGACGCCGAAGTTCCCGTCGCTCGGCTCGATCGTGGCGCGGGAGGTCGGCCCCCGCAAGCCGGGGATGCCTGCGTATGCGTCGGTTCCCATTGCCAGCAGTGTCGGCCTGAATCCGGGGTACTTCGGGGGCAACCTGCTCGGCATGCAGTACGACCCATACCAGCCGGGCGGCGACCCGAACGCGGCGAACTACACCGTCGGCGACCTGACCTTGAAGGCCGGGATGAGCATTGATCGCCTCGAAGATCGTCGCGCCCTGCGGCAGCGGCTCGACGACGCCCTGCGGCAGCGCGATGCCCTGCCGGTCGATACCTCGGTTGATCAGTTCACCGAGCAGGCGTTTGACTTCGTGACCGGCCCGGCCGCTCGCGAGGCGTTCGACATCAGCAAGGAAGACCCGAGGCTCCGCGACCGCTACGGCCGCCACTCTTGGGGGCAGAGCACCCTGCTCGCCCGGCGGCTGGTCGAGTCCGGTGTGACATTCGTCACCGTTCACCTGGGCGGCTGGGACCACCACTGGGATCTCGAAGCGGGGATGAACCGCTACCTGCCGATGGTCGACTCGCTCGTCTCGTCGCTCTTTGACGACCTACACCAGCGCGGCTTGCTCGACTCGACCCTGGTCATGCTCTGTGGAGAGTTCAGCCGGACGCCGAAGATGAACGACGGCGGCAACGGCGGGCCTCCCGGCAGCATGGGCACCCCGGGCCGAGACCACTGGGGCAACGCCATGTTTTGCCTGCTCGGCGGCGGCGGCGTGAAGGGCGGGCAGCTCGTCGGCTCGACCGACCGGCTCGGCCAGTTCCCGCACGATCGCCCGATTACGCCGTCGAACCTGCACGCGACGATCTATCACGTTCTCGGAATCGACCCCCACTTGCAGGTCCTCGATCAGCTCGACCGCCCGGTGTCGGTACTCGACGACCCCGAGCCGATTCACGAGCTGATCTGATCTGATTCGAAGAGCCGACCCTCGGCAATTCCACGGGCACCCCGCCGACTTGTGCGCGGTGCCCGTGGTCGTCACAATCGGCGCGGTGGCTGGCGTCGATGGTCGAGGCCGCCCCTTTGCTGCACATCGTGCGAGAAGGACCGGCCCGATGGTCATGCCGCTGGGTGACATGCACCCGACCCGGATCACTCCCTGGGTCAATTATGCGTTGATCGCCGCGAACATCCTCGTGTTCGTGCTCCAGGCGAGCCTGCCGGAGCAGTTCACCATTTCTTACGCGGCCACACCGTACGAGATCACCCGGAATGTCGATCTGACCGAGCCGGTCACGCTGGCCGTCGAGGTTGAGGTGCCCGACGCCTTCGGCAACGTCCGGATCGTCGAGCGCGAGGAGGTCTTGCCGCAAGGGGCGGTGCCGTTTCCGGTCTGGCTGACCCTGTTCTCGTCGATCTTCATGCACGGCGGGCTGGCCCACCTGGGCGGCAACATGCTGTATCTCTGGATCTTCGGCGACAACGTCGAGGAATCGCTCGGCCACGTTCGGTATGTGCTGGTCTATCTGGCGTGCGGCCTGGTGGCGAGCCTCTCGCACGTGGCGATCGGGCCGGATTCGATGATCCCGAGCCTCGGAGCCTCGGGGGCGATCTCGGGAGTGATGGGGATGTACCTCGTCTGGTTTCCGCAGAATCGCGTGCGAGTCCTGCTGGGACGGGTCATCACCACGATGCCGGCCTCGCTGGTCATCGGCCTCTGGATTGTGATGCAACTGGCCCTGGGCATCGGCGACCTCTCGACCTCAGGCCAGGGCGGCGGCGTGGCCTATGCGGCGCATGTGGGAGGGGCGGCGGCAGGCATCTTCTTCGGCCTGGCCTTCCGCAGTCGGGCCGAGCGGGGGGGCGAGGTGCCGCTGCAACTCGGCTGGGCCTCGCGTCAAACTCGATCCGGGTATCCTCCTCGCTAAGTGACCGGCCTGTTGCCTCATCGCGGCATCACAACCCGCACGATCGATTCTCCCGCCCGCGATCGTGAAGCCGCTTGCTGTTTGGCAGCGCGTACGTATCCCCCCAGGCCGAATAAGTTACTGGATTCGAGAGGATGCGGAACGACCGGCACGGAGGCCCGGAACGATGCGATTGCGCAACGGAGTGCGGGGTTCGTGCGTACTTCTGGCTCTCCTGCTCTGCGGAGGGGCCAGCCAGGCCGACGCCGACGAACAGTTTTATGTGCTGATCTTCGGCTCTCAGTCTCGCCCCAAGCTGCTGCGGTATACGCACACCTGGGCGACCTTCGTCCGCGCCGAGGGGGAAGGACCAGACCCGGCCGGCTGGCAAATTCAACATCACACCATCAGTTGGCTCCCCGCCACACTTGATGTGAAGGTCTGGAACCCAAGACCCGAGCCCGGAATCAACCTCGATCTGTACGAAACCATCGCCACAGTTCGAGGGTCAAACCAGCGGATCACCGCCTGGGGGCCGTTTCTCATCAATCGGAACGTCTATGAGCGCTCGCTCCGTGTCAAGCAAATTCTCGAAAGCGGCGAGGCCCAGTATCGGGCGATCAGCACGCCGGCAAACCTGTTGATCAGCGACTGCATCCACGCCGTCGCCGCGTGCGATTCCGTGTTCGGCCGGGAGCACTACCCCTTGATTCGGATTGGCAAGCCTGCGAGCCGGTTCATCGCCCGGGAGGTCATGACGCGCAGCCCGTTCGATCAAGCGACGTACGACCACTCCTGGCTCATCGACCGGATCGGCCTGGACCACCAGGTCAAGGTCGTCCCTCCCCGGCAGATTCCCAAGCGATCGTGTTTCCTGTGTCGATGTCCGGATGACCTTGTCATTCGATAACCCCCACCGCCCCCCTCGACGTGCGGGGAGTGGGGTGGGGAATTCCTCGACTTCCAGGCCATCACCTTGCAATCAGCCGACGGACACCGGCTGCGGCTTCTCGTGCGGTTGCGGTTCGGCTTCGATCTGGTCGATCCGTTCGGCCTCGGCGACCGTGCGATAGCCGAACAGACGAGCCAGGGCGTCTCGGGTCTGCAAGGCCAGGCTGAACAGCGTCGGCACGAGGATGATGGTGAACATCGTCGAGGCGATCAGGCCGCCAAGCACGACGCTGCCGAGCCCTCGGTACAATTCGCTGCCCGCTCCCGGAAAGAGGACCAGGGGCATCAGGCCGAGGACCGTGGTCGTCGTGGTCATGAAGATTGGCCGGATGCGGCCCCGCACGCTCTCGGCGATCGCCTCGGAGTAGGGCATCCCCTCCTCCCGGATCAGATTGAGCGCCTGGTGGACAATCAGGATCGGGTTATTGACCACCGTGCCGATGAGGATGACGAACCCAAGCATCGTCAACACGTCGAGCGGTTGCAGAATGAACAGATTAAGCAGGCTCAAGCCCGCCAAACCACCGACCGCACCGAGCGGAACACTGAGGATGATCACCAGGGGATAGAGCCACGACTCGAAAAGGGCCGCCATCAGAAGATAGGTGATAACCAGCGCCAGGAAGATATTGAACTGCAAGGATTTCCAGGTCTGCTGCAGCTTGTCGGCCGTGCCGGACAGGTTGATCCGGGTCAGGCCGTCGAGCTCTCCAGAGTCTTCCAGAGGCTTCACGATCTCCGACTGGATCAGCAACATGGCCTCTTCCAGGGCCATCTCGGCCGGGGGAGTGACCTCGATGGTGATGGCCCGCTGACGTTCGCGGCGGTTCACCTGCTCGGGGCCGGAGTTCAGGTTGATGTCGGCCACGGCCGTCAGCGGAACGAGCTGCCCGGTCGGCGTGGCAATGGCCAGTGATCGCAGGTCCTGGGTTCGCGCCGCGAACTGTTCCTTGCCGATCAGCGTCAGGTCGATCTTGTCGCCTTCCTCGTAGTAATCGGTGGCATAGGCACCATCAACGAGGGCATCGACGGTGTAGCCGAGGTCGGCGGCATTGACCCCCAGGTCGGCGGCCTGTTCCCACTTGGGAATGATGTGAACCTCGGGGCTCGACAGATCGAGGCTGGGAACCGGCCGGGCCTGGACATTCGGGATCAACTGGTTGACCTGGCCAATCACTCGACCACCGAGGGCAACGAGCTTCTCCAGTTCCGGCCCGACAATTTCGATGTCGATGGTTCGCCCGGCGGTCAGGCCTTGCTCGAACAGGCTCGACTGCTTGGCCACGAGGACGATGCCGGGGATATCCTTGGACACCCCTCGGAGCAAGGGGACCAGCTCGCCGGCCCGGAGCGGATCGGCCGAGCGAACGCCCATGAAAATCTGTCGCCCTCGGGCGACGAAGAAGAAGTCGCTGATGACGGGATAGTCCAGCGCCTCGGCCTCGGGGCTGCCCGGCTCGACATCCCAATAGGGCCGGAGCGACTCCTGGATCTCCTCGCCCATCTCGACCAGTTGGTCAAGGTTGTAACCCGGCGGAGGGAGCAAGATCCCGGCGACGAGGTTCCGGTTGCCCGAAGGGAGGTATTCGACCCTCGGCATCAGGACCCAGCTCAGGATGATCGCGCCGCCCACAAGGATCCCCACCGTGGCGAGCCGTCGGATCACCCCGCGCTGGAGCCAGAGGTTCAGGCCGACCACCGTCGCCACGAACGCCCTGCCAAAGGCGTCGAGCGGGGCGATCACGAGCCGGCGAAGGGGCCAGGTCACCACCTGCTTGATCCGATCGGCGAGCTGGGGCCGAGCCGCCGGTCGGGGATGACCGTTGCTGCCGGGGCCGCCGTTCTGGTGCGTTCCCGCGACCTTCGCCGCCAGGCTCGAGCGGGGCCGATCGCGCATGATCGCCGCCGCGGCCGTGGGAATGACCGTGATCGAGACGATCAACGACAGGCCGACCGCCGCGCTAATGGCCAGGGCAATATCGCGGAACAACTGGCCAGCTTCTTCCTGCACGAAGACCACCGGCAAGAAGACAGCCAGCGTGGTCAGGGTCGATGACAAGACCGCCCCCCAGACCTCCCGAGTCCCTCGAACCGCAGCCACGAAGACCCGATCCCCTCGCTGGTAGTGCTGATAAATATTCTCAAGCACCACCACCGCGTTATCGACCAGCATGCCGACAGCGAACGCCAGACCGGCAAGACTGATGACGTTGAGCGAGCGGCCCAGAAGATTGAGGATCAGAAAAGTGCCGATGATCGAGGTCGGAATTGCCAGACCGATCACGAGGGTCGAGCGCCCACTGCGCAGGAACACAAGCAGAACGGCCACCGTCAACAAACCGCCGACGACGATATTCGACTGAACTAATCCAATCGCTGAATAAATGTATTCAGTTTCGTCGTAAACCTGCATCAGTTCGAGGCCACGCGATCGGAGCGGGCCTTCGTTCAGCTCTTCCGTCGCTTCGCGAAGGCCCGCCATGACGTCGAGTACGTTGGCACCCGTCTCACGCTGGGCGTTGATGGCGATCACCGAGGTGCCGTAGCGCCGGACCATGCCCTCGGGCTTGCGATAGCCGATCTGGACGTCGGCCACGTCTCGGACGTAAACGGGCCGGTCATCCCGTCGGGCGATGATGACCGCCTCGACCTGCTCCGGGCTCCGGAACTGCCCGAGGGTCCGGACGACGTAGCGTCGTTTGCCTTCCCAGAAGTCGCCGCCGGAGGTATCGACATTCTGCCGCCGCAGGGCGTCGCGTACGTCCACGATCGTCAGTTCGCGCGCGGCGAGCCGCTCGGGATCGACCACCACCTGCATCTCGATGGTTCGCCCACCGTTGACGTTGGAGTTCGAAACGCCCGGCACCCGTTCGAACCGGGCCTCGATCACGTCTTCGGCGAACCGGCGGAGGGTCGGGACGTCGATCTCCTCCGGCAGGAGTTCCTTGATCTCGGGATGTTCTTCGGCCGCGAACCGCAAGCGCCGGAGCTTCAGGCCGATGTGAGCCGTCTTCAGGGCCGGAGCGAGCGCCTCGGCCAGTTCCGGGTGTTCCTCGGAAAAGGCGAGGATTTCTTCATTGCTGGGGGGCACCTGGCCCAGAATGAACCAGGCGATCGGCCGGTCGGAGAGGCTGGCGGTACTCACCACCGGCTCGTCGGCGTCGATCGGGTACGTCGGCACCTGTTGCAGGCGGGTGTTGACCTTCAGCAAGGCCTCGGCCATGTTCGTGCCGACCGGGAATTCCAGGGTAATCGTCCCCAGCGAGGTGGACGACTCCGAGGACATCTTCGTCACGCCCTCGACGCTCTTGAGCTGATCTTCCTGCTCCTGGACAATCTGCCGCTCAATTTCCTGAGGACTCGCGCCGGGCCATCGGGTTTCGACGCTGATCGTCGGAACCTGGACCTCGGGCGTCAACTGCGTCGGCATCGTGACCAGGGCGATGCCGCCGAAGAGGGCGACAAGCAAGACGCCAACCGTCACCTTCACCTTGTTCTTGACGCAGGCGGCGACCAGATCGGCCCCGCCCTGCTCGATCAGCTCGTTGGGTTTCATGGGTCGACGTTGCTCCTCCAGTTCGGTCGATCGAGCGGGCTTGGGGGTCGGCGTGATGCGGAGAAAAACGGGGCGGGAACGGTGTCCATCCGGCAGCGAGGCGATTCGGAGGGAAAACGACCGAATGATTGATTCTGGCCTGAGATCCTGGTCCGCTGCCTCATCCCAGGGGTCATCGGGATGTCAGCCGCCGCTGCTGACGGCGGCGACATCGTCGGGGGTCGCGTCGGCAGGAGGGGGTTCGGATGGTGCGTCGGCTTCAACCTCGATCGTCCGAAGAACGCGAACCTCCTGGCCGGGCCGGAGGCGTTCATTGCCTTGCACCACCACGCGTTGATCGGCCTGCAACGGGCCAGTCACTTCGACGAGCGCCCCGGCGGCCACCCCAAGGGTCACGGGAACGGGCTGAACCGTGCCCAGCGCCGGGTCGTTGCCATCGGAGGCAGGCTCGAAGACGAAAACGCGGGGACTGGGGCCGCCGAGGACCAGGGCGTCTTTCGGCACCAGGAGGGCCGGATGCTCGGGGCCGACGGGAAGGGTCACGCGGGCAATCATCCCGGCCTTGAGAATCGGAGTGCCGTGGACGTCTTCATTCGTCAGGCGAACCTTGACCGGGAAGCTTCTCGACCGCAAATCGGCCTGAGGCACCACCAGGGCGACGGCTCCGGTGAAGGCCTTGTCGGGCAGAGATGAAACCTCGACGCGCGCCGACGTGCCGACGGAGATGTAGCGGATGTCGTCCTCGACCACGCTCGCTTCCACGTCCACGCGGTCCAGTTCAACGAGATCCACCACCGGGTCTCCCCGGCCGAGCCACTGGCCGACCTCGGTATGCTCGGTCACGACGTAGCCGGTGAAGGGGGCGACGATGGTATGTTCGGCCAGGCGGTCTTCGAGCCGATTGATCACTTCTTCCTGCGCCGCAACCTTGGCCCGAGCCCGAGCCACCTGTTCGACCCGGGGGCCGGCGATCAGCAGATCGAGCGCGGCCTGAGCCGAGTTGTAGGCTTGCTCGGCGGCCTCGGCGTTGGAGACGACCTCGTCGAGTTCCTGGGCGCTGGCCTGTCGATTCCGAATTAGCCCCTCGATGCGTCGTCGGGCAGCCTGGGCGAAATCGCGAAGGGCGGCGGCTCGGGCCAGCTCGGCTCGGCCTCGTTCCAGTTCCTCTGGTCGGGTGCCGTTCTCCAGTTCGGCCAGTTCTTGCCGCATGGCCTCCAGCTCGGCCCGAGAACCGTCAAGCTCGATCTCAAGGGTTCGAGTTCTCAGCTTCGCCAGGGGCTGGCCGGCCTCGACCCGTTCCCCCTCATCGACGAGGAACTCGGCGACCCGCTCCTCAACCGTGCTGCCGACGGTACTCTCACGAACCGGCACGACCGAACCGACAAAGCTGCGTCCATCGGCCACCGACCGGCTGACGACGGTCGAAACCGCCACCGGGGTCGGCCCGGTTTGCTGGGCCGACGACACGGCTCCGGCCGTCAGGGCCATGAACATCGCGGCTGCGGCCTGCGGAACGCGAAGATTTAGTCGGTTCTGGCCTCGGGCAATCATGGGCGAGGGTCCTCGGCAAGGGCGGGCGTGGTCGTCGGTGGGACGACGGCGGGGGATTCGGGGGCGTGGTCGGCAAGGGCGGGCGAGAGGTCTTCGGCAGGCGGAGTCGGCCGGGTCAGGTTCCCTCGGATGCGTTCGAGGCCGGCGAAGAGCTGATGCAGCTCCTCATCGGAGAAGCCCTCGGCGGCTCGGGACCGGACCCGACGCGCTGCCAGGGCGATCCGCTCCCAGACCGGCTCGACCCGATCGGTCAGCCGCAAGAGCTTCCGACGGCGGTCTTCCCGGCAGGGGGAGCGTTCGAGCCAGCCGTCCCGCTCCATTCGATCGATGATTCCGACCAGCGTCGGCGGCTCGATCCGCATGCGCTCGGCCAGTTCGCCTTGCGCAAGCGGCCCTTCGAGCACCAGCCAGCCGAGCACCTGCCACTGGCGATAGGTGATGCCGTGCGGCGCCAGTTCTTCGTTCAGGGCCCGCTCCATCGCCAACGACGTGGAACAGACCGAGTAAATCAGGCTTTGTTCGAAGTCGTAGCGAAGCACGCACCACCACGAGATCAAGGAGAACACGATAAGGAGGGAGGCACCAGGCACCGGGCCAATCCTTGCGGGGGGATCGGTCGGGCCTCAGGTTCCGTCTCTTTGAAGTAGGCGTCGGCGGGATAGTTTGTGGGCTAACGATCTCGTCAACCTATGTTATACAACGCCAGGCAAGGGATCGGCCAGAGGGTGGCGAGGAGGGACGGAGAAGCCTTGAGGGCACGTTCCTTGCGAGGTTTGGGGAGTCAAGTTACGATTCAACGCGGCAAACTGCCCCGTGGTTGGTGGTTTGAGTTTTTTCCCTTGCGAGCAGGTGGCCTGGCCGATGCATGCCTTCTTCGAGGCCACGAATCATTATTTTGAGCACGCGGCGTCGATTCTCGGCCTGTCCGAGAACATGAAGGTCTTGCTGGCCACTCCCGAGCGTGAGCTTCGGGTTGAGGTGGCCATCGAAATGGACTCGGGCCAGATCGGGAACTTCATCGGTTACCGGGTCCAGCACGACAACGCCCGGGGGCCGTTCAAAGGGGGCCTGCGCTATCACCCGACTGTCGATGAAGACGAGGCCCGATCGCTCGCCAGCCTGATGACCTGGAAGACGGCCGTCGTTGACTTGCCCTACGGCGGCGGCAAGGGGGGCGTCAACTGCGACGTGACGAAGCTCTCCCGCGCCGAGTTGGAGCGGATCACCCGGCGGTTCGTCCAGCAGATTCACGACTTCATCGGGCCGGACAAGGACATCCCCGCGCCCGACGTCGGCACCGACGCGCAGGTGATGGCCTGGATCATGAACGAGTACGGCAAGTATCACGGCCATCAGCCGGCGGTGGTCACGGGCAAGCCGGTTGAGCTGCACGGCTCGCTCGGCCGCGAAAGCGCCACAGGCCACGGCGTGGCAATCATCGCCCGAGAGTTCCTGCAACACACCTGGAACCGGCCGGTCGAGGGAACGACCGTGGCCGTTCAGGGGTTCGGCAACGTCGGCAGTTTCACGTCACGCGAGCTGTACGACATGGGGGCGAAGATCGTCGCCGTCTCCGACGCTTACGGCGGTGTCTGCAACCCCGAGGGGCTCGACATTCCAAGCCTTCAGCAGCATGTGGCCGCCCACCGCAAGGTCGTCGGCTTCTCCGGTGGAGACTCGTGCACCAACGAGCATTTACTGGGGATGGAGGTCGATGTGCTCATTCCCGCCGCGCTCGGGGGCGTCTTCGATGCCGAGCTGGCCGAGGAGGTCCAGGCCCGAGCCATCATCGAGGCTGCCAACAGCCCCACCTGGCCCGAGGCCGATGAGGTCTTTCACCGCCGCGAGATTCCGGTCGTGCCCGACATCGTCGCCAACGCCGGCGGGGTGATCGTCAGCTACTTTGAGTGGGTGCAAAACCTCCAGCACTTCCGCTGGTCGATCGACCAGATCCGCGCCGAGCAAGACCGCCGCCACGTCGAGAGCTTCGCCGCCGTTTTCGATCTCGCCCGACGCCAGGGGGTCAGCCTCCGCACCGCCGCCTTTGTGCTCGGGATTCAGCGCGTCGGCCGGGCCAAGGTACTGGCGGGCATCTAACCGGGTCGCAACCCCTTGTCGCCTCGGAACGTGCCCATCCGACTTCCGTCGCCGGAAATGGGACTTTCGGGACCGTCGTCCTGAGCGATCTGGGGATGAGCGAGCGCCTGAGCGTTTTCATGGCCGCTGCGACTGGAGCAGAGACTCGAGCATGAGAGAGGCAGGTGGTGCCCCCCCCTACTGGAGTCAGGACGCCTCCGCGCTTGCGGCGACCCTCGGCGCGGGGCTGGACGGTCTGACAACCGATCAGGCCACGACCCAGCTTGCTCGGATCGGCCCCAACAGTGTCGAAGACTCGTCCCGGTCGAGCACGATTCGGTTGCTGGCGCACCAGTTCGAAAGCCCGCTTGTCCTGATCCTCGCGTTCGCAATCGCAATCTCCCTGATGCTCCAGCAATGGGTGGACGCCGCGATTATTCTGGCGATCGTCCTCGGGAGTTCGCTTCTCAGTTTCTTTCAGGAGTATCGGGCATCGACGGCGGTCGAGGAGCTGAAACGCCGCCTCGCCCTGAGGTGCCGCACGGTTCGGGACGGGGTGGAGCAGGACATACCGGTCAGCGCGCTCGTACCCGGTGATCTTGTGCTGCTATCGGCAGGCGATCTGATCCCGGCCGACGGCCTCATCATCGAGGCGACCGACTTTCTCGTCAGCGAAGCGAACATGACGGGAGAGTCGTTCCCGGTCGAGAAGCGACCGGGGATAGTTCGCCCGGATGTTCCCATCACGGAGCGGACCAACGCGGTCTTCCTCGGAGCTTCGGTGCAGAGCGGCACGGCGAAGGTCCTCGCCGTCAAGACGGGCCGTCGAACCGAGTTCGGAACGATCGCGGCCCGGTTGAGGGCTCGTCCGCCCGAGACCGATTTCGCGAGAGGCGTGCGACGCTTCGGCGAGTTGCTCATCCGGGTGATGATCGTCATCGTCCTGTTCGTGCTGACGGTCAATCTGCTCCTCGACCGGCCGCTGATCGAGTCGCTCCTGTTCGCCGTGGCACTGGCGATCGGCCTGTCTCCCGAGTTGCTCCCAGCAATTATCAGCGTGACCCTCTCTGCCGGTGCGCGAGCGATGAGCAACCGCGGCGTCATCGTTCGCCACCTCGACGCGATTGAAAACCTGGGGAGCATGGACGTTCTTTGCACGGACAAGACCGGCACGCTGACCGAAGGCACCATCCTCCTGAGCAACACCCTCGACGCCGCAAACCGGCCTTCGAGTGAGGTTCGACGGCTCGCCTTCCTCAACGCCGCCTTCGAAACCGGCATTGGGAACCCCCTCGATGCGGCGATTGTCGCCGCGGGCGAGCGCGCCGGGTGCTCGACCCGGGGCCTCACCAAGGTGGATGAGATCCCCTACGACTTCGTGCGTCGGCGGCTCACCATCGTGCTGGCGGAGGACGAGCCCGCGGCCCAGCATCTCATCATCACGAAGGGGGCCTTTGCCAACGTGCTCGACATCTGCTCGACGCTCGACCGCGAGGGCCTTGAGGTCCCGCTCGACGACACGAGCAGGGCGGAACTGGCCGAGACGTTCCGGGCCAAGGGGGCCGAAGGCTTCCGTGTCCTGGCCGTGGCCACGCGCAGGATCGAGGCCAAGCACGACTACAACCGCGACGACGAACACGGCATGACCTTCCGGGGCTTCCTCGTCTTCCACGACCCTCCCAAGGCCGATGCGCAACGCACGATCCACGACCTCAACGCCCTCGGCATCCGCACCAAGGTGATCAGCGGAGACAATCGCTATGTGACGGCGCACCTGGCGGAGGCCGTCGGACTCGACCCGAAGTCGATGATCACCGGCGCCCAGCTCGCGAAGCTCAAGGACGAGGCATTGTGGCACCTCGCGCCCCAAACCGATCTGTTCGTTGAACTGGATCCGCAGCAGAAGGAACGGATCGTCCGCGCGCTCCAGCGAACCGGCCACTCGGTCGGTTATCTGGGGGACGGTATCAACGATGCGCCGGCCCTGCATGCGGCCGATGTCGGGATCTCGGTCGAAGGGGCCGTGGACGTCGCCCGAGAGAGCGCCGATATCATCCTGCTGAGCCGCGATCTGGACGTGCTGCGATCGGGCGTGCAGGACGGCAGGCGGACCTTCGCCAACACGCTCAAGTACATCTCGATCACCACCAGCGCGAATTTCGGGAACATGGTGAGCATGGCATTGGCGACGCCGATCCTGCCCTTCCTGCCGCTGGCCGCCAAGCAGATCCTGCTCAACAACTTCCTCTCCGATATCCCTTCGGTTGCCATCTCAAGCGACAATGTCGACCCCGACCGGGTCTCTCAACCGCAGCGCTGGAGTCTCCGCGAGATTCAGCGGTTCATGATCGTGTTCGGGCTGATCAGCTCGGTCTTCGATCTGCTGACCTTTGCCGTTTTGCTGCTCGTCTTCTCAGCGAACAAGGCGACCTTCCAGACCTCCTGGTTCATGATTTCATTGTTAACCGAGCTGGCGGTTGTCCTCGTCCTGCGAACGCGCAAGCCCGCGTTCCGAAGCATTCCCAGTCGCTTATTATTCTGGTCAACGCTTACGGTCGCTGCCGCCACCTTCACGATTCCGTTCCTCGGGGAGCCGAGCACACTCTTCGGGTTCGTGCCGCTCTCGGCCCTGCAACTGGGAGTCGTCATCAGCATCGTGCTCGGGTATGTGGCGACGACCGAAGCGGTCAAGACGCGGGTCTTCCGGTGGGAACACCCCCCGCACCCTTGACCGAATCTTGGCCCAGACCGAACTGAAGACCGCGCCCCGCCTTCAACCCGTTACGCGAGGGACGTCCACGGTAACGGGGAGGCGGCGAGGCAGAATCGGCCGTTTGGCGTTATCGCTTCAGCTCGTAGAGATTCAGGTGCTCCATCGCGTCGACGATCCAGGGGTGGCTCCACGGCTGTTGCAGGCCGTATCCCGTGTTGAAGACGGCGAACCCGAGCGCCGCCAGGGTCAGCCAGCGAACCCAGGGACGATGTTGCCCCCCTTCCAGCCCCAGCGGCAGCAAGATCAGCCAGAACGGGAAGAGCCAGAAGAGCCAGCGCGCCCCCTGGGTCGAGCCGCCGTAGTTGTGCGTCTGCCACACATAGAAGGCCAGGATCGCCGCCGTCAGCACCAGGGTCAGCCACGAGAAGGTCCGTAGCCGAGCATCGATCCCGAACATGCTGCGGAACATCGCCCAGAAGGAGAACAGGACGACCGGCGTCAGCGAGAAGATCCCGTGGTGGCCGATCGTCAGGTGCAGGAGGTACACCCACCAGGGCTCGGGGTTCTGGTCGAACCAGTCCATGGCCAAGGGGGTCAGCCAGTAGCTGCCGGGGTAGCGATAGGGGGAATCGGGGCCTTCCTCCGAGAACTTCGCATAGACGGGGGTCCATTCACCGGTCGCAAGGTAGATCGTCCCCAGAAAGGCGAGAATCGGCACCAGAGCCGCCGGTACGAAGGCCGTGAACGTCTTCCCCGGCGCCTTGACCACCATCAACAGGAACAGCAAGACCCCAAACAACGCCGCCGGCAACTCGTTGCACGCGGCGAAGGCCCCGAAGAACCCGGCCACGACGAAGTATCCCCAGTGGGT
This sequence comes from Tautonia marina, assembly GCF_009177065.1. NCBI lineage: Bacteria > Pseudomonadati > Planctomycetota > Planctomycetia > Isosphaerales > Isosphaeraceae > Tautonia > Tautonia marina. The sequence goes on along the minus strand of NZ_WEZF01000001.1, from coordinate 265,912 downwards.
CCGCCCGTCGTCCCAGATCCGCAGGAACGCATAGAGCGCGAAGAAGGCGCTCCAGGCCGCGATCGTGTGGTTATTGAGCGTTGTCGAGAAGATGACGAGATTGGTTCCCAACCCCGCCGCCGCCATCGCGAGGAACCAGGCCCAGTCGTTGCTGGCGTAACGGTCGAGCAGACGAGCGTAGAGGATCAGCATCACCAGCATCGGCACGACATTCAGCGCCACGACGACCGGATTGAAGTAGAGCACCTGCACGGGCCACTCGACCGGCTCCTCAGGAGTGATGTCGATGACCCGGTAGCCGCGTTCCTCGTCGACTTCGAGAATCCGGTTCGGATCGCTCGGCGGATCGTCGGAGAGGCTCTGCACTTCCATCCGGAGCGACCGTTCCTGCTCAATCTTCGCATCAAGCGGGACGCCGGTGATCGCCCGGGCCGGGTAGAGCATGCCGGCAATGAGCGTCGGCAAGAGCGGCGGCTTGCTCGAATAGAACCGCTTGACCGGTTCTTCCCCTTCCGGGGGGAACGGCTCGGGGATCAGGACCTTGTCTTGCGTGCCGAGCTGCCACGGGCACTCGTCAATCGCATAGGTGCCGCGTTCCAGGAGCGACCAGACGGTACACCATCGTGAGATGTCGTTGGCGCTGATCATCGCCTTCTGCTTGAGCGTGGCGCCGAGCATCAAGGCGACTGAAACGACAATGAGGATCTGCCCCACTGCCCGACGGGTCGGGCTTCTCGGGGGCCTCATCTTCGGGTCGTCGGGCTCCATGTAAACGGTGTCGGGCAGCTCGGAGTACGCCATCGGATCGCGGTCCTCTCGATCGGCGGGAGAGCAAGGAAGGTGGGTCGGGTCTGCGATGCGTCACGCAGACGACGGAGAGGGGCTGTCGTTCGCGAGGGAGGCACTGGCCTCGGAGTCAGCGTCGGAATCGATTTCCTCGGCCACGCTATAGGTGTCTTCGGCCCGAAGGTTGTACGAGGTGACCAGCTCGGCCAAAATGCCAAGCGACACCAGTTGCGTGCCGACGACCAGCAGGGCCGTCGAGTAGGTCAAGAGCGGTCGGCTGCCGATCGGGTGGTCCTGGTTGAGAATCCAGTGGTCGACGATCCAGTAGACCGCCAGGTATCCCATGCCCAGCGCCCCGATGGCCAGCAGGATCAGGCCGAGCACGCCCAGCACATGCTGCGGACGCTGCCCGTAGCCGGTCAGGAAGCGGACGGTCATCAGGTCGAGGAACCCTTTGAAGAACCGCGAGAAGCCATACTTCGACTGGCCGAACTGGCGGGATCGGTGGTTCACCTCGATCTCGCCAACCCGAAACCCGCGAGCACTCGCCAGCACCGGGACAAACCGGTGCAGTTCTCCGTAGATGAAGACCTCGCGCAAGACCTCGCTTCGGTAGCACTTGAAGCCGCAGTTGTGGTCGTGCAGATGGGTGCCGGTCAGGCGGCTGACCATCCGGTTGAAGACCCGGCTGGGGAAGACCTTGTGCCAGGGGTCGTGCCTCGTGCGCTTCCAGCCGCTGATGACGTCCAGCCCTTCGCCCCGGTTCAATAGTTCGAGAAATCGGGGGACCTCGGCCGGATCGTCTTGCAGGTCGGCATCGAGCGTGAAGACGATTTCCCCTTTGGCCCGGCTGAACCCGGCCGTCAGGGCCGCGGCCTTGCCGAAGTTGCGTCGGAAGCGGATCGCCCGGACCCGAGGATCACGCGTGGTCAGGTCCTGAATCACCCGCCACGAACCGTCTCGGCTGCCGTCGTCGATGAACAGGAATTCGACCGGACCGAGGTTCTCCGACGCGGCCATCCCGGCCAGCTCGTCGAGCAGGGTCGCCAGGCTCTCGCGTTCGTTATAAACCGGGATGACGAAACTGATCATGCGAAGACTCGATCTCGATCAGACTCACGATCCGGAGAGACGAGACGCGGGCGACGAGCCCGCCACCGAATCGGGAACCGGAGGAACCACTCCCGCCACCGGACGACGCGGCCGGAGAACCATCAAGGCTCCCGAGCAAGCCAGTTCGGCCACGACCCAGACCAATCGCAGCACCAGAGCCGCGACAATCGCCGGCTCGGCCCCGAGCACCGGCCCGAGGCTGGCGGTCAGCACAGCTTCCCGGATCACCAGGCCTCCCGGAAAGATTGCCACCAAAAACCCGGCCACGGTCGCCAGCGCCACCGCCGCAATGGCCATCGGCCAGCCCGTCACCGGCAAGCTGCCCGGCTCGATCCCCTGGATCGTCGCCACCAGACTCAGCCCCAGCAAGGTCCAGCCGAGCAACGACCAGCCGATGCCCTCGGCCAGCAACCCGACCGAAAACCGGGGCAAGGCGTCTCGATTGACCCCTGGAAACGGCATGCTGGCGGTCATCGCCAGTTTTGGGAAGATGCGCGCCTCGGCCAAAATGAGCAATGGAATGCCGATTCCCATCGAGAGCGCCGCCAGAGGGACCGGAAGCGATCGGCCCCCGCCCATCGGCACTTCAATCGGCGGTCCCGGCCAGAGGACGAAGATCCAACCGGCCAGAATGCCCCCACTCGCCATCATCACCAGCGTTTCGTACAGCGTCGCAAAGGCCGCCGTCGCCGCCCTGGCCCCGTAAGGCACCAGCAGGCCAACCCGAAGCACCACCACCAGCGCCTTGCCAGGCACATATTTTCCCAGGTGCCCGATCAAATACGCACGCTGCGCCGGAGCGAGCCGCACCGGCGTTTCGCTCCGGGCCATGATCCGCGTAAAGAAGTTCCCGAAACAGGAGAGCCCCAGCACATAGATCCCTGCCGCGGCGATCAGCCAGGGAACGCTCGGCTCCAGGGTCTCTCCATACGAGCGGAGATCATCCCAGGCCCCGACCAGGGACCGCGCGACCATCCAGACGATCAGCGCTCCGAGGATGAACTTCACCCCCCGGATTGCCGGTTTCTTCCACCGCTGCCATTGCCGACGGGTCGACTCGTCCATCCGATCCCAGAAAAATGTCTGCCCAACGCACCGGCCCCGGTCCCCAGAGCCGTCGAGAGCGCCATTGTGCCCGATCCGCCCTCCCGGCGGAATGGCGCCTCGCCTTCTCCCTTCGTAGTCGGCTCCCTCCCACTCAGCCGCAAAAGACACTGACCCTGATCCCGATGGCCTCCGGTCGACCACCCTCGGGTCGCTCGAAACTTCCCGTTTCTCCTCAGGTGCGCCCAACGCTTCTCATCTTGATTGCCGGTTTTGGGAATATTGAGCACAAAAGGGAACGTTTGGGAACGAGCGGGAAAGAAATCTGTACAAAAGCACCCCAGCTACGCCAACCGCGCAAAACTTGAGAAAAAATTTAAATCCATTTCAGAAAGACATTTGCGGCGAAACACCCATTTCTTTTTGTCGGCTCTGGCATGGCCGCTGCGTTACACTTTCTAGCGTGCGACGGGGCGAGAGTCGAACGATGGAATCGACCCCCACGTCGCCCTTCAAGGCAGAAGCCTCGGTGTTTCACCCGACGGCTCACGCAACGCACGACACGGAGGATTCCCATGCTGGTCCTGAGCCGCAAGCTGAACGAAAAGATCGTCATCGACGGCGGAATCGTGGTCACCGTGGTCAAGATCGACCGCAATCAGGTTCGCCTCGGCATCGAAGCCCCCGGCGACGTCTCGGTCTACCGCGAAGAGTTGCTCAGCGGACACCGCCAGTACCGCGAGATCGACGTTCCCATCGGTGCCGGCGCCGCGACCGACGCCTGATTCCGGCCGCTCTTTGCCCCGCCCGCGCCCATTGCCAATCGCGCGGGCCGGGGGCGGCCGGCGGATCAATCCCCCTGGGATCGCCGTCACAGCATCCTCGAATTCCCGATCCATGACCGTGCTGCTTGATGACTCACCGACGGGATCGGTTCTCCTTTCACCAGATTTTGCTCGACACCCGGACCGGACGGACGTAGTTTCAAACGGAGTTTGAACACACACCGCGAAACGACACATCCGGACCCGATCCGCCTTTTGAGCTCACTTCCAAAGGAGTCCCCCCCGCCATGTCGGCATCCGAACCACATCGCTCCAGCTCGCTCGACCGTCGCTCCTTTTTGCAGACCGGCGCGGTTTCCGCCGCGGCGATCGCCGTGGCCGGATCGGCTTCGGCCCCCGCTGCCGCCGCCGTGACCCCTCGCACCGCCGACGAATTGCCGAAGCGCACGCTTGGCAAGACCGGCGAGGAGCTGACGATCCTTAACGCGGGCACCTGGCGCTCTCCCGGCCTCGATCGCCTGCTCCGCCTGGCCTATTCCAGCGGCATCCGGGTGGTCGATACCGCCAAGTCGTACGGTTCGGAACCCGGAATCGGCCGGTGGCTTCAGCAGATGCCCGAGGTCCGCAAGAACATCTTTCTTGTGACCAAGGACGGCGTGAACGATCCCAAAGACCTGCTTCGCACCGTTGACGAACGCCTGGCCGACCTGAAGACCGACTACATCGACCTCTACTTCGTCCACGGCCTGGGTTCGAACAAGGTTGACTGGCCCAAGAGCAAGGAATTCAAGGAGGCCGCCGAGGCGCTCCGCAAGTCCGGCAAGGTCAAGTACGTCGGCTTCTCCACCCACGACGCGACCCGAGCCCAGCAGATCATGAACGCCGCCGAGGGCGGCTTTGTCGACGCCATCATGCTCCAGTTCACCCCCTGGCTCGACAAGGACGACCCGCTGAACAAGGCGCTCGATGCCTGCTACGAAAAGGGGATCGGCCTGATCTCCATGAAGCAGGTTGCCGGCACCTTCGGCGCCTATAAAGAAGACGAAGACCCCCTGGCCGAGGCCCAGAAGCGCGTCCCGATGCTCCAGGAAAAGGGGTTCAGCCCCTACCAGGGGTTGCTCCAGGCGATCTGGTCCGACGAACGCATCACCACCACCTGCGTCTCGATGCGCAACACCGACCAGATCCGCGAGAACGTCGCCGCCGCGCTCGACTTCGGCAAGACCGGCCCGTTGAAGCTTTCCCAGATTCACCAGCTTCGCGACGCCTGCCGAGGCCACGGCATGACCCTCTGTGCCGACTGCGACGGCCGTTGCAGCCGGGCCGCCGGCACCGAGGCCCCGCTCGGCGACCTGACCCGCTACCTCACCTACCTTGAGCATCACGGCTACAAGTCGGAAGCCCGCCGCCTCTACGCCGAGCTTTCCGACACCCAGCGCTCCTGGCGAGGGGCCGACCTTGAGGCCGCCCGCCGTGCCTGCCCGAACGGCCTGAACTTCTCGAGGCTCTTACCCAGGGTCGACGACCTGCTCGCCTGAGCTTCACCCGATCACCGACGCGGAGCTCGACGCCCCGCGATTGTGTCCCGTAACGCCCAGCCGGGCCGGTGCCTTCATCCCTTCGGGGACTCGGCCCGGCCCGGCTGTTTTTTTGTTGAGTTTTGAGGTGCCAGACCTCTTCCTGACCCAGCTCGATTGTTCCCGGGGACACCTCCGGAGACAGTTGGAGCGGACCTCGCGCTGAGCCGCCGAGACCCACAGTGGGCGCACGTTGCCCAGAGACTTCTCTCTCTTCTCTCCTCTCCCCCTCTTCTCTGCGTCTCTGCGCGCGATCCCCTCCCCATGATCCCTTGGCCTTTCGTATTGTCCATCCGCCCCCTTGGCACGTCCCCGTCCAACGTGGTACACTGATCGTTTGCCGGTTGCCTCCGAAGAATCGCGAGGCGCCGACCTTGTCCCCGCCCATCGGGCGAGCGGGGCTGACCGCGATCGGCGATGTCGTTGATCCGGGCCAATCGCCCGAAACCGTTCCGGGAACCCACGATGCGGAGGTCTCGACCGTGGTGAAGTTACGGGTGCGTGCCGGCGAATCGATCCAGGATGCGGTCCGCCGCTTCCGGAAACTCTGCGAGCGCAGCGGCCTTCGGAAAGAAATGCGACGCAAGGCCTACTACGAAAAGCCCAGCGAGCGCCGTCGCCGCGAGCAGCTCAAGCGCCTCCGCAAGGCCCGTCAGGCTTCCCGCGTCTGATCGTGATCTGCTTTGGGAACGGTCTGATCTGAGCGATTCTCAGCGAATGCCCCGATCCGGGGAGGATGCGGACGGATGGCCTCGAGCAGCGAGCCCTCCATCGACTGGCGCGACCTTGCGGCATCCTCCCATTACCTGACCGCCGTCGCCGTTCAACACGCGATGCAATGCGGTGATCTCGCCATGGCCGAGGCTGGCATTCAGGAGCTGATCGACGCCTTGTCCCGCTCCGAGAAGCGTGCGCTCCGCAGCCAGCTCATTTGCCTGATGGCCCACATCATCAAGTGGCAAACCCAGCCCGAGCGACGCTCTCGGAGCTGGGTCGCCACCATTGCCAGCGCTCGCGATGAGATCATCGAGATCCAGGCAGAAACTCCAAGCCTCTCCCGAGATGTGATCGAATCGCTCTGGGAATTTTGCTTCCGCCGTGCCATCCGTGAGGCCGAGGCCGAGATGGAATGCTCATCCGCCATCTCAACCCTCTCCTGGCAGGACGTCTTTGAGAGGGAATATAGTCTCGACTCTTGACCGGCCGCCTTCCCGCCGACCGCCTCAGAGCACCTTCGCCACCAGCATCGTCTGATCGTCGAAGGCGGGATGCCCCCCAGTGAAGCGATCGAGGGCGCGGAGGACCGAGGCAATCAGGGCGTCGGCATCCTGTCGGCAGGTGATCAGGGCTGAGTCGAGCCGATCGAGCCCGAACGGCTGACCGTCCTGGTTCGTCGCGTCGGTGATCCCGTCGGTGTACAGCACCAGTTGATCGCCGGGGACGAGCTGTGCCTCTCCTTGCTCATATTTCACGCCGGGAAAAATCCCGAGTGGCAGCCCGCCGACGGCATCCAGCGCACCGATCGACCCATCCGCGCACCGCTTGATCCGAGGCGGATTATGCCCGGCATTCACGTAGGTCAACGTGCGGCGATCCGGGTCGAAGATGCCGTAAAAGGCGGTCACGAACGCCGATCCATCGGCCGTGTAAAGATGGCAGAGGCGGTCATTCACGTGTTCGAGCAAGAGCGACGGCGGCTCGGGGTTTCCCGGGTGTCCGTGAGCGACGGCGTGGGTAATGGCCATCATCACCGCCGCCGGGGTGCCGTGCCCGCTCACGTCGGCCACCAACAGGCCCCACTTGCCGCCGGGCAGCTCGAAGAAGTCGTAATAATCGCCGCCGGCCCATTGCGAGGTCTGGTAGTGCGCCGCGACGCTCATCCTCGGGATCGTCGGCAAGACCTTCGGCAAGAGGGACCGCTGGATCTCGGCCACCCGTTTCAGCTCGCGATCGACGACCTTGTAGGCCCGTTCCAACTCTTGCCGGAGCACCAGGTTCGCCGTCGCCCGACCGAACAGGTTGCTCATCCAGACTCGTTCGGGAAGATTTTCCGGGTCGAAGGAATCGGGCTCGGCCCGCAGCGCAATCACCCAGTTCAGCGCTTCCCCCTGGTCGAAGTTCGGCAGGGCCATTAACGACCGCATCCCCTGAAGATACGGTGCCGCGGGGTCGGCGGGATCCACCTGCAGATCTCCGATCGTCTTCGGTTCCTCGCCGTAGATCAACTCGGCCAGCAGCCCGCCGCGCAGCTCGGGAAGCCGGTCCCGCTGCTGCCACGGGTTGATCGAGTCGGTCCAGCCGGAATAGCGGGTGATGCGGAACCTGGGGAACTCCAGCCCCCGCCGGCTCAGGCTCAGCCGGGCATCGGTCGGGAGAATCTGGTTGAGCCACTGGCCATACGAGCGAACCATCGCCTCCGGGTCGCTCTGCTGGCTCATCTCTCGCATCATGGTCACGACGAGATCAAGCCGCTGCTGCCAGGTGCCGGTATTGGCGTCAAACAAGGCTTGGGTGCGGAGCATGATCGGCCCGGTCTCCTCGCGTTCCGAGATTCCGCCGGGTCGCCGGCTGGATTCCTGGTTGACTATTGTAGAAGGAGACTCGCTCGGGTCGAGGGGGCACGCCCCGCCCGACCACCCAACACGCATTCGGATCGGCGACGGAGCAGCAAGACGATGCGAGGACATTGGTGGATCAGCGGCCCGGCCTTCCTTTTGATCGTCGGCGGCCTGGCCTGGTGCTCAGTCCGAACCTGGGGGCCGGACCTGCTTGACGGGCGATTCGGAGGCAACCGCCCCGACAGCTCCTCAAACCGCCCCAACACCGCCGAACCCTCGTGGGACGCCATCCTCGACGCCACCCGAGCCCAGCAATGGCCCCGGGTCGAAGCCTTGCTCCGAGACTGGATCGACCGCCGAGACGACGACGGCCGGGCACGCCTGATGCTCGCTCAGCTCCTCGTCTCCTCGAACCGAGAAGGCGAGGCCGCGCGCACCCTCGCCGCCGTCGGGCAAGACGACCCTGCCTTCGCCGAGGCCCGCACCTTCCTCGGCGAGATGGCCCTGGCCGCCTCCGATGCCCCCCGCGCCGAACTCGCCTTCCGCCAGGCCGCCGAGGCCGACCCGAACGCCGTCTCCCCCCGAGGCCGCCTGATCTACCTGCTCAGCCTCCAGCTTCGCACCGCCGAGGCCCGCGAAGCCCTCTGGGAGATTTTCGAGGCCACCGGCGAGCCCGGCGTCCTGATCGACCTGGTCCTCGAAGCCACCAAGGCCGAAATCGACGTCCGGGGCATCGGGCCGGAAATCGAACAGTTCCTCCGCCAATCCCCCGACGACCCGTTTCTCCGTCGCGCTCACGGCCTTGCCCTGCTCTGGCAAGGTGAGCTGACCGAGGCTCTCCCGCATCTGGAAGCCGCCGCCGAGGCCCTGGTTGACGACCCGCTCGGCCGCTTCTCCCTGGCCGAGTGCCGCGCCCAGCTCGGTTTGCCGGTCAGGCTTCCCGAGGACCTCGGCTCGATTCCCGATCCCCCGGCCGACGCCGCCCGCTGGTGGCTCTTTCTCGGACGGCTCCAGGAAACCGAGAGCCCCGAGGCTGCGGTCGAGAGTTTTCGGAACGCCGTGGCGCTGAATCCTGAGTCGGCCGAGGCCCACCACCGGCTTTCCCAGAGCCTCGCCGCCGTCGGCGATCCCTCGGCCGAAGAAACCGCTCTCCGCGCCGACACCTTGCGGCAACGCTGGGCCGATCTGCGGCGAACCTTCACCGACCTGCGCAGTCATGGCTTCGAGGCAAGTGCGTCGTTCTATACCAGCCTCGGCGATCAGTGTCGGGATGCCTCCTTGATTCCCGAAGCGCGTCATTGGTACGAACTGGCCCTCACACTCGACTCCACGTCTCCCGCGCGATCCTCCCTGGCAGCGATCGCCGATCGATCCGCCCCCTCTCCGGTCGCTCGCTCCCATCCCCGCCGTACGGCCTCGGCCGTCGCTTCGGCCGAACGCTCGGCGATCACTCCCCAAGCAACCCCCGTCCTCTCCTCGCCGATCCAGTTCAAGGACGTTGCCTCCTCGGCCGGCATCGCGTTTCAATACGATCATGGCCCCCGCGACGAAATGTATCTGGCCGACACGATGGGCGGCGGCGTGGGCCTGATTGATTATGACGGCGACGGCCGGCTCGACCTCTATTTCGTCAACGGCTGCCCGATGCCCTATGATCGCGACGACCCGCCGCAGCCCAATCGGCTCTACCGGAACCTCGGGGATTGGCGATTTGAGGACGTCTCCGAGGCGGCCGGCGTCGGCGGCTTCGGCTACGGCATGGGATGCGCGGTGGCCGATTATGACAACGACGGTCATGACGACCTGTTCGTCACCGGTCTCGATCGCACGGTTCTCTATCGAAACCAGGGAGACGGAACGTTCGAGGACGTGACCGAAGCGGCCGGAGTCGGCTCGGATCGCTGGACAACCGCCGCAGGGTTTGGCGACCTCGACGCGGACGGCGACCTGGACCTTTACGTCGTCACCTACGTCGAGGACGATTCCGCCAATCCCCGGCCCTGCCGCGATCACTCCGGCAAGCCGATTCACTGTTCTCCGGGCATGTACGAGGCCCAGCAGGACCTTCTGTTCCGCAACAACGGTGACGGCACCTTCACCGACATCTCCGCCGAGGCCGGGATCGAGGCCCCCGCCGGGCGCGGCCTTGGCCTGGCCATCGCCGACCTCGACGGCGACGGCCGGCTCGACCTCTACGTGGCCAACGACGCCTCACCGGACTTCTTCTTTCGCAATCTCGGCGGGCTGCGCTTTGAGGAATTCGGAGCGCCGTCAGGACTGGCGCTCGACGGCTCCGGGCATGCCACCGCCAGCATGGGGGTCGTCGCCGACGATCTGAACGGCGATGGCCTGATCGACATCTTTCACACAAACTTCTTGAACGAGGCAAACACCCTGCACACCAACCTTGGTGCCGGGCAGTTCGCCGACGCAAGCCTGACCGCCGGCCTGGCGACTCCTAGCCTTGCCGTCACCGGCTTCGGAGCCGCGGCGCTCGACGCCGACAACGACGGTCACCTCGACCTGTTCGTCGCCAACGGCCACGTCGACGACCAACCCTGGGTCAACAGCCCGATGCCGCAACTGCCGCAACTGTACCTGGGCCAATCCGGCGGCCGGTTCACCCGGCTCCCCACCGAGACGTTTCCCTATCTCGGCCGCCCGGTCGTCGGTCGCGGGCTAGCCGCGGGCGACCTCGACAGCGACGGCCGCGTCGATCTCGTCGTGGTCCACCGTGGTGCTCCGGCAGCCATGTTGCGAAATGTCACCAACGGGGGCCACTGGCTCGGGCTCCAGCTCGTCGGGGTCGAGTCGGGCCGGACCCCGGTCGGAACCCGGGTCGTGGTCACGGCCGATGGCCGCAGTCAAACCCGATGGCTCAACTCGGGCACCAGTTACCTTTCCTCCAACGATTCGAGGCTCTGGTTCGGCCTCGGATCCTCGGAATCGATCGATCGGATCGAGATCCACTGGCCCTCCGGTCAGACGCAAGTCGTTTCGTCGCTGGGCGTGAATTGCCTCTACGAACTCCAGGAAGGAGCGGCCCCCCGCGCCTCGGTTTCCGACGCGTCCGAAGCCCCTGAGTTCCCGTGACCACCTCCTGATCTGAGTCAACTTCGCATGAAGGCCGAGTGAATCCGAGTCGTTCCGCTCGGAATGCTCTTGACCTGCCGTCGTCCGGGCTTTACTTCATTAGTGCCGTCATGCTCGAAACCAAGCTGGCGGGAATTGAACACTTTTTCAACACCTTCGCATTGATCTAATTTCGCCCATTTCGGGACCGGTTGTCGCTTGAAACCTTGTCGGCTCTTCCCAGGTAGCGTTGGGAACACCGGACATCTCGAACATCGTCGGGTCAGATCTCTCGATTCGAGAGAACCGATTTCCCAGCTACGCCCGCCGAATCTCGCGACGCCGCGAATCGGATCGGGACGATTCTCCCTTGCTGACTCTCGGAGCCACCCTCACCCATGCTTCGCACTCGATCGCTCCTCCATTCCATCCTCACCATCCTCCCCCTCTTGCTCGCCGGGTGCGGCGGCACGGGCGGTGGGAATGGCGAATTCTCCCAGGAATTCGAGAAACCTGAGACCACTCTGGCACCCGTCGTCGACCCGCCCGATACCGGAGACGACCTGAGCCCCCGAGAGCGTCGACAGATGGACTGATCGTCCAGTCCCCACATCCCGATCCGTTTTCTTGCCTCGATCGAGGCCGACCACCCAACTCCGTTTTCCTCACCTCACATGTCCGGAGATCTTGCCCCAATGGTCCGAACGCATTCGGCCGCGAATCGTCGTGGCTTTACCTTGATCGAATTGCTCGTCGTCATCGCCATCATCGGCGTGCTCATCGCTTTGCTTCTGCCTGCCGTTCAGAGTGCCCGAGAGGCCGCTCGCCGCGCGCAGTGCACCAACAACCTGAAACAGCTCGCCCTGGCGATGCAGAACTATCACGACGTCAACAACAGCTTCCCGATGGGGGACTCGTATCAGCTCGGCACCAGCCAGAACTGGGTCCGCCAGAACTTCGGGCCGTTCGTGGCGATGACCCAGTTCTATGAACAGGGCAACGTCTTCAACTCGCTGAACACCAGCATCATGATTTACTACGCCGCGAACAGCACCACCAACGGCATCGCCGTGAACACGCTGTGGTGCCCCAGCGACGCCGAAGTTGTTGGTCTCCGTTACCCCGGAAACCCCGGTGACGGTTGGGACGACAGCCCGATCCCGATGACCTACAGCAGCTACGCCGCCCAGAGCGGTGTCACCTACTACCACGCCCCCCGTCTCGGCAGTAACCCGGGCCTCTATGGCTCGAACAACGGTCTGTTCCTGCACGCCGGCCGTCCCCCCGGCCGCGCCTCGACCGAACCGAGTGGCAAGGTCTTCGGCATCGCCGCCATTCGTGACGGCACCAGCAACACCATCATGATCAGCGACAAGTCGTACGGCCGGATCGCCCAGGGGACCGGCGACCAGTTCGGGCCGAACTGGTGGACCTCCGGGCTGATCGGCGACACGACCTACGGCGCGATCTTCCCGCCGAACTTCTTCAAGAGCGTCGACGCCGCCCTGACCCTGCCTCAGTACTATCCCGAGCAGGGCGTGGGCGCCAACTTCATCGCCACGGCCAACAGCTTCCACCCCGGCGGGGTCAACTCGGCCTTCTGCGACGGCTCGGTCCGCTTCATCAAGGACACCGTCAACTCCTGGAACCCGCTGAACGTCCGCTACAATGGCCGAACCGCGCCCTACACCGACGCGGCCGGCGGACCGCTGCCCCCGCTCGGCGTCTGGCAGGCGCTGCACACGATCAATGGTGGTGAAGTCCTCAGCGCCGACCAGTTCTGATCCACGGTCGTGACGAGGACTCCGTGCCACATCGCCAGCCGCGCCCTTCCCGGGGCCCGGCTGGCGATTGTCGTGCGCTCGAGTCCCATACCGCCCAACTCTCTGCCTGGCCACCGAGACCTAAGACCATGCGACCGCGATGGGCCTGGCTGGCCGCTCTCGTGCTGGCCGTCGGCTTCGGTGTGAGCGTCTGGTTCGTCCGCGACGCGCAAAACCGGCGCTTCGAGCAATCGCTCGGCGAGGCCCGCGAGGCCCTGCTCGACGGCCGACTTGCCACCGCTCGCCGTCAGCTTGCCGAACTCGCCGACCACCGCCCCACCCACGGCGAAACCCTCTACCTGCTCGGCCTTTGTGAACAGCAGCTTGGCAACCCCTCCCGCGCCGAGGAGGCCTGGCAGCGCATCCCTGCCGACGCTCCCGACCTTGGCCCGGCCCTCGTCCAGTGGGCCGAGATCGAGCAACAGCGCGGCCGGCTTGCCGAGGCCGAGGAGCGGCTGCTCGGCTCGATCGCCATTGCCGGGGCTCACCGCCCGACGGCTCGCTGGTCCCTCGTCCTCTTGCTTCGCCCCCAGGGTCGATTCGACGAGGCCCGCCGGATCTTCCTCGAAGGGTTCGACGAGCACCCCGAACCGATCGAGGCGCTGAAGGTCCTCTACTGGCTCGACGTCGACCCCTTCCCCGTCGAGACCGTTCGCCGAGACCTGACCGAAGCCCACCGCCTCGCACCCGACGACGACCGCGTCTGGCTGGGTCTGGCCCACCTGGCCACCCGATCCGGTTGGTTCGACGAGGCCAAAGACTGGCTCGACCGCTGCCTCGATCGCCGACCAAACGACCCGGTCGTCTGGCAAGCTCGGCTCGACTGGGCCCTCGCCGCCGACCGGCCCGCCGACGCCGCCGAGGCCCTCACCCACCTGCCCTACGCCCCCAACTCCGAGGCCGAGGTCCTTCGGCTCCGCGCCTGGTTCGCCCGCCGCAACGGCGACCGAGCACTCGAACGGTCGAGCCTCGAACAGCTCGACCAGATGACTCCCGGCCAAACCGAGGTCCTCGACCGCCTCGCCGCCCTTGCCGCCGAGGAAGGACGCCCCGACGATTCGAGCCGTTACCGCGCCGAGCGTTCTCGGCTCGAAGCGCATCGTAAAGCCTATGTCGCCTTGCTCCTCGGCGACGACCCCTTGAGCCAGGCCCCTGCCCTCTCGGAAACGGCCGCAGCCCTCGGCCGTCGCTTCGACGCCGACGCCTGGCGATCGCTCGCCGAGGGCCGTCCGGCCGAGGTCGCGGCGGTGGCATCGTCGAACGCTCGCGACCCTCGAACACTCGCCGAACTGCTTCCCGGCGTCGCCTCGAACACCTCGGACGAACCGCGATCGACCTCCCAACCCCCCGACGTGCTGATCCCTCGATTCGAAGATGCCACCGCCTCGGCCGGGCTCGACTTTCAGCACGACAACGGCCAGATCCCCGGCCGCCTCGTCCTTCCCGAGACCGGCGCGGGGGGTGTTGCTCTGCTCGACTTCGACGGCGATGGCTGGCTCGACCTTTACGCCGTGCAGGCCGGCCCGTTTCCTCCCCCTCCCGACACTCCCAACGCCGACCGCCTCTACCGCAACCGGGGGAATGGCACGTTTGAAGACGTGTCCCAATCCTCCGGAATTGCCGCCATGCCCGGCGGATACGGTCACGGCGTCACCGTTGGCGACATCGACCACGACGGGCATCCCGACCTGTTCGTCACCCGATGGCGCTCGTATGCCCTCTACCGCAACCGAGGCGACGGCACCTTTGAGGACATCACGGCATCAAGCGGGCTCGGAGGCGATCGCGACTGGCCGACCTCGGCCGCCTTCGCCGACCTCGACGGCGATGGAGACCTCGACCTCTACGTCTGCCACTACCTCCGTTGGAATGAGCACGGCGACACCACCTGTCTCGACCCCGACGACCCCACCAAATATGCCTGCAATCCGATCGACTTCCCCGCCCTGCCCGACCGCGTCTTCCGCAACGACGACGGACGCTTCGTCGAGGTCACGCAGGAGGCCGGCTTCGCCGTCACCCCCGGCCGAGGGCTGGGTGTCGTCGCCAGCGACGTGAATGACGACGGCCGGGTCGATCTGTTCGTCGCCAACGACATGACGGCCGATTTCCTGTTCATGAACCGTGGTGACTTTCGGTTCGAGGAGGTGGGCGCGGTCGCCGGCATCGCCGCCAACGCCCACGGCAACTACCAGGCCGGAATGGGAACGGCCGTCGGCGACCTCGACGGCGATACCCGGCTCGATCTGCTCGTCACCAACTACTATGAAGAATCGACCTCCTTCTTCCGGAACCTCGGCGGCGGCTTCTTCGCCGATCAAACAAGCGAGATCAACCTGAAGGCCCCCAGCCGCCACCTGCTCGGCTTCGGCCTGACCTTGCTCGACGCCAACCTCGACGGCCGGCTTGATCTCTTGAGCGCCAACGGACACGTCCACGACGGCCGCCCGTCGTACCCCTGGACCATGCCCCCGCAACTCTTGCTCGGCAGTCCCAACGGCCGCCTGATCGACCCCGGCCCCGCTCCCGGCCCTCCCTTCGACCGCCTTTACCTCGGTCGCGGCCTGGCCGTGGGCGACCTCGACAACGATGGCCTGCCCGACGCCATCCTTCAGGCTCAGAACGCGCCCCTCCTCTTCCTCCACAACCAGACCGAAGGGGCCGGGCATTTTCTCGTCCTGCGGCTCGAAGGAACCGAATCCAACCGCGACGCCGTCGGCGCGATCGTCACGGTCGAGGCCGGCGATCGTCGTCAGGTGGCCACCCGGTTCGGCGGCGGCAGCTACCAGTCGGCCAGCGACGGCCGCCTCCACTTCGGCCTCGGCGATGCCGAGACGATCGATTCGGTCGAAATCCGCTGGCCCTCTGGTCGCGTCGAGCGATTCGACTCCCTCGACGCCGACACCGGATACCTTCTCCGCGAAGGTGATCCCACGCCCGATCCGCTCCCCGGGTTTCCTTCGCTCGAGCAGGCAAACCCTTAAATGCTCACCGTTTTACCTTGTTCCCGATCACCCTTATCGGCCTGGTCATGCGGGCCTCGACGCGGAGACGATCGCTGATGAGTTCGATGGCAGGGACCGGCCGAATTGCCTCGATGGACCAGTTCCGCGGCTACACGGTCGCGGGCATGTTTGTGGTGAACTTCCTCGGCGCGTTCGCCGTCATCCACTCGGTCCTGAAGCACAATAACACGTACTTCAGCTATGCCGATTCGATCATGCCGAGCTTCCTGTTCGCCTGCGGCTTCTCGTATCGGCTCAGCCTCCTGCGCCGCCTCGATCAGGTCGGGCCGTCGCTCGCGTACCGCCGAATTCTCTGGAGGAGCCTCGGCCTGGTCTTGATCTCGCTGGTCGTTTATGGCGTCGGCTTCAGCTTCAAATCGTGGGACGAGATGACCGGCCAGGGGGTTCTCCGCGCGCTGGCCGAGCTGCTCAAGGCCGACGCCTGGGAAGTTCTGGCGATCATCGGCGTCTGCCAGCTCCTCATCCTGCCTGTTGTCGCCCGGTCGGCCTGGACCCGATTCGGCACGATGATCGGATTCTCGGCCGCCCACTTCCTCATGTCGTACTCCTTCAATTATGACTTTGTCTCCGGCCAGCCGAACTGGATGGATGACCTCTGGGGCACGTCCGGCCGCCGCGCCTGGGATGGCGGCTTCTTCGGCCTCCTGCACTGGTCGGTCCCCATGCTCGCCGGCACCCTCGCCTTCGACATCATCAACGCCGCCGGACGCTCCCGAGGGTCGGCCGCCGCTCGGATGATTGCCTGGGGCACGCTCATCATGATCGTCGCCTACGCCCTCTCTTGCTTCAGCACGCTGTACACCGCCGACGACCGCCGCACTCGGGAAAACGGCGAGCCGATCGACATTGCCAACTCCCCCGTTATCCCCCCCCTCGACCGCCTCGCCGACCGCTCCCCGGCCAACTTGCTCGCCACCGCCCCTCTGGTCGAGCCCGAAGTCCCGGCCAAGAACTACTGGATGATGGACAAGCGCATCGTCACCATCCCCTTCATCTGGTTCAGCACCGGCTTCGCCCTCGCGCTGTACGGCCTGTTCGTGATCGCTTGCGATCGCTTCGGCGCCTCGCTCGAACTGTTCCGCCTGCTCGGCATGAACCCCCTGGCCGCTTACATCATCCACGGTATCGTGGAACGAACCGTTTATGCCTTTGTTCCCAGGGATTCCCCCCTCTGGTGGACGATGGTCGGCCTGGTGATTTTCTTTGCCATCACCCTCGTCTTCGTCCGCTTTCTGGACCGTCAGAAGATTTACCTGCGCCTTTGATTCAAGGAACTGCCCCTTGATCCACTCGACTCTCTGTTGAACATTCGATAAACTTGAGCCATTGCGCCGAAGGGAACGCCCCCGGGCTTCGATCGTCCTGAGCAGCGAAAGGTTGCCCCGATGAGCCTTGCCCCCAAGTCGGTTGATCGCGGGAGCGGTCGAGGAATCACCACGGCCGCCGCCCTGGCCATCGTGCTGGGAATGGCTCCGCAGGTCCGCGCTTCGGCCGACGAGGCTGAAGGACTCGCTTTGTTCGAGGCAAAGATTCGACCGGTCCTGATCGAGCAGTGCTACAGTTGCCACTCGGCCGAGCACGACGCCGCCAAGGGAGGGCTGCGGCTCGACACCCGCGCCGCCATGCTTCAGGGAGGCGATGGCGGTCCGGCCGTCGAGCCGGGTGACCCGGAACTGAGCCTGCTCATCGAGGCCATTCGCTACGACTCGTATGTCCAGATGCCCCCCTCCAACAAACTCGCCCCCGAGGTGATCACCGCCTTCGAACAGTGGGTCGAGATGGGAGCCCCCGACCCCCGCGACGACGACACCCCCGCCCCCTCCGAACCTTCGGCCGAAGGAATCGACTGGGACGCCGCCCGCTCCTCCTGGACCTATCAGGCCCCGAAGCGCTCCGAACCGCCCGAGGTTTCCGACCCCGCCTGGGTCCAATCTTCGATTGATGCCTTCATTCTTGCTCGCCTTGATGATGCCGGCCTGGCGCCAAACCCCGAGGCCGACCGCCGGACCCTCGCTCGCCGCCTCTCGATCGACCTGGTCGGCCTACCTCCCGACCCGGCCGAGGTCGAGGCGTTCGTGGCTGACCCTTCGCCCGACGCCGTCGACCAGTACGTCGATCGTCTGCTCGCTTCCCCTCACTTCGGCGAGCGCTGGGCGCGCGTCTGGCTCGATCTGGCCCGCTATGCCGAGGACCAGGCCCATATCGTCGGCAACGACACCTCGCTGACCTATCCCAACGCCTACCTCTATCGCGACTGGTTGATCGGTGCGCTCAACGACGACATGCCTTACGACACCTTCATCCGTCGCCAGCTCGCCGCCGACCTGATCGAACCGGCCAACACCGACGAACTGGCCGCGCTCGGCTTCATCGGCCTCGGCCCGAAGTACTACCGCCGCAACTCCCCTGAGGTCATGGCCGAGGAGTGGGAGGACCGGGTCGATGTCGTCTCCCGAGGTCTGCTCGGCCTGACGGTCGCCTGCGCCCGCTGCCACGATCACAAGTATGATCCGATTTCGACCGAAGACTACTACGCCCTGGCCGGGGTCTTCGCCAGCACCGTCATGTTCAACCAGCCGCTCACCGACGAGTGCGAGCTGGGAAAGGATGGCGGCGCCAAGGCTCCCGAAGAGGCCATGCACATCATCAAGGACTCCGACCCGAAGGACTTGAACGTTTTCATCCGCGGCAACGTCGAGCAAAAAGGGCCGGTGGCCCGCCGCCACTTCCTCTCGGTCCTCTCCGAGGGCGAGCCCATCCCCCTGGGAGACGACTCCTCCAGCGGTCGGCTCGACCTGGCCGAGGCGATCATCGATCCGAGCAATCCCCTGACGGCCCGCGTCTTCGTCAACCGCGTCTGGGGGCAACTGTTCGGCCAGTCGATCGTGGGCACGCCGAGCAACTTCGGCATCCTGGGTGAAAAGGCCTCGCATCCCGAACTGCTCGACGACCTGGCCGCTCGGTTCGTCACCGAGTGGGGTTGGTCGCTCAAGACCCTCGTCCGCGAGCTGGCCACCTCCAGCACCTATCGCCAGTCAAGCACCATTACCGACGCCCACCGCGCGATCGATCCTGAGAACACCCTCTACGCCCGTGCCAGCCGCAAGCGCCTGGTGGTCGAGAGCTGGCGCGATTCGATTCTGGCCGCCTCCGGCACTCTCGACCGCACCGTCGGCGGCCCGTCGATCGACCCGAGCGATCCCGAAGTCGGCCGCCGAACCCTCTACAGCAAGATCAGCCGCCTGGAGCTGCACCCGATGCTCGCCCGGTTCGACTTCCCCGATCCGAACGCCCACAGCGACGGCCGAGCCCGCACCACCACTCCGCTTCAGAAGCTCTTTGTCCTCAACAGCCCGTTCGTCACCCACCACGCCGATCGCCTGGCCGATCGCCTGGCGAGCGAGGCCGGCGACGACCCGGACGCCCGGATCGACCTGGCGTACCGCCTGCTTTACGCCCGCCCTCCCAGCAAGGCCGAAACGCAACTGGCCCTCTCCTTCCTCGGCTCCGACTCCTGCGACGACTCCGAGCGCTGGGCGGTCTATGCTCAGGCGTTGCTCGCGTCGAATGAATTTCTCCTGATCGACTGATTCGTTCCCACCCCAGCCCCCTGCCCCGACTCGGAAAGGAGCCTCGCCATGAGCCTCGACCCCCGCGGCCCCCGCCGGCCCTTGACCCGTCGCCAGATGCTCGGACGCACCGGGGCCGGGTTCGGCCTGCTCGGCCTGGCCGGTGCGATGGAAACCGCCGGCCTGCTTGCCCCCTCGGCCGCTCAGGGAGCGACCGCCACCGGGCTCGGCGGTCTGCACCACCCTGCGAAGGCCAAGCGGGTCATTTTCCTGTTCATGAATGGTGCCCCGTCGCACGTCGATACGTTCGACCCCAAGCCCGCCCTGGCGAAGTATGCGGGCGAGGCCCCCTCGGCCGACAAGTTCAAGCTGGAGCGGAACAACAAGGGGGGGACCTTCATGCCCTCCCCCTTCCGCTTCCGCCCCCACGGCGAGAGCGGCGTGGTGATGAGCGAGTTGTTCCCGCATCTCTCTCACTTCGCCGACGACCTCTGCGTCCTGCGCGGCATGCACACCGACACGCCGAACCACGAGCCGGGCCTGTTGCTCATGCACTCCGGCCACCAGCAGCCAACCCGGCCCAGCCTCGGCTCCTGGCTCTCCTATGGCCTCGGGTCCGAGAACACCAACCTGCCCCCCTTCGTGGTCCTCTGCCCCGGTTTACCGGTCGTCGGGCCGCAGCTCTGGTCGAGCGCCTTCCTGCCGGGCGAACATCAAGGCATGTCAGTCAATACGTCCGACCTCGATGTGCATAAAATGATCGCCCACCTGAAGCACTCGAAGCTCGACCGGGCCGAGCAGCGCAAGCAACTCGACCTCATCCAGCAGATGAACGATCTGCACCGCGCCAGCCGCCCCCACGAATCGGCCCTCGATGCTCAAATCTCCTCCCTCGAACTCGCCTTCCAGATGCAGACCGAGGCGGGCGAGGCGTTCGACCTCTCCCGAGAACCCGATCGCCTCCGCGAGACCTACGGCCGCACCACCTTCGGCCAGTCGTGCCTGCTGGCCCGCCGCCTGGTCGAGCGCGACGTCCGCGTGGTGCAGGTCTACTACGTCGATGGCCAGAACAAGCAGCCCTGGGATACCCACTCGGCCAACGATCGGGGGCACCGCCGCCTCTGTGCCGACGCCGACCGCGCCACCGCCGCCCTGCTCGGCGACCTGAAGGCCCGCGGCCTGCTCGATGACACCCTGGTCATCTGGGGCGGCGAGTTCGGCCGCACCCCCTATTCCGAACCGGCCAAGAAGGGGGACCCCGGCCGCGACCACCACCACACGGGCTTCTCCATGTTCCTGGCCGGTGGCGGCGTGAAGGGCGGTTACACCCACGGCGCGACCGACGAATTCGGCATGCACGCCGTCGAAGGCCGCATGCATGTTCACGACCTCCACGCCACCGCCCTGCACCTGCTGGGGGTCGACCACGAGCGGCTCACCTACCGCTACTCGGGCCGCGACTTCCGCCTGACCGACGTCTACGGATCGGTCATCCACGACGTGATCGCCTGAGCAAACCCTCACTCCTGGATTCCTTTCCTGGTGCCATGCCCACGGCGTTGTGGGCACTGGCACCCGGTGTTTTGATTCGCGCGATCCGTCTCGCCTTCCTCCGTGGCTCCCTTGAATTCGGCTTCCGATCCGGCACGCCGCTCGCTACGATCCTCCGTTCCGCCATTCCCTCTGAGACGCGGCCGAGAGGATCGACCGGGATGCACGAAGATGTCTTGCTGCAGCTTGCGGCGATTGTCGTTCTGGGAATCGGGGCGCAGTGGGTGGCCTGGCGCCTCAATCTGCCGGCCATTCTCTTGCTCTTGCTCGCCGGTCTGCTGGCCGGCCCCGCAGCCGAATGGCTCGAACTCGGCCGCCTGATCGATCCTGCCGCCTTGCTGGGCGACGCGCTCACGCCCATCGTTTCGCTTTCGGTCGCGGTGATCCTCTTCGAAGGGGGGTTAACGCTCAAGCTGGCCGACCTGCGAGCCTCGGGCGCGGTGATCCGCAATCTGGTCACGCTCGGAGCGGGAATCACCTGGCTGGTGGCCTCCGTGGCCGGGCGGTATCTGATCGGCGTCCCCTGGCCCCTGGCCATCTTGCTCGGGGCAATCCTCGTCGTGACCGGGCCGACGGTCATCGGCCCGTTACTCCGTCATGTCCGGCCGTCGGGCGGTTCGGGGCCGATTCTGATGTGGGAAGGGATCGTCATCGACCCGATCGGCGCGGTGCTGGCCGTGCTTGTTTTTGAGGTGATCGGCACGGCCGAAGGCCCAGGATCGGGCCTTTCGGTCCTGATCTGGGGAGGGGTGATCACGGCCCTCGTCGGCCTGCTGCTCGGGCTGATCGGAGCGAGGGCCCTCACCTGGGTTCTCGGGCGCTACTGGGTGCCCGACTACCTGCACAATCCCGTGGCCTTGATGGTCGTCGTGGCCACGTTCACCCTTTCCGACATGATCCGAGAGGAGTCGGGCCTCTTGACCGTCACCGTCCTGGGCGTGGTCCTGGCCAATCAGCGGTCGGTGTCGATCCGGCACATCGCCGAGTTCAAGGAAAGCCTCACCGTCCTGCTCGTCTCGGTCCTGTTCGTGGTTCTGGCCGCGCGGTTGTCGTCCGACCAGATCGCGGCGGTCGGGCTGAAAAGCGTGCTGTTCACGATCGTCCTGATCGTCGTGGCCCGGCCACTCTCGGTCCTGGCCTCGACGGTGGGTACCGGCCTCGGCTGGGCCGATCGGCTCTTTTTGATGGGCATGGCCCCTCGGGGAATCGTCGCCGCAGCCGTGGCGTCAGTCTTTGCGCTGCGACTGGGCGAAAGCGGCATTGAAGGGGCCGATCGTCTCGTTCCGGCCGTCTTCACGGTCATCATCGGCACGGTGGTCGTCTACGGCCTGGCCTCGGTGCCATTGGCGCGTCGGCTCGGGCTGACCGGCGGTCGGGTCGGGTATCTGATCGCCGGGGCGAACCCGCTCGGGCTGGCCATCGCGCGCGCCCTCCGGGCCGAGGATCTTCCCGTCTTGCTCGTCGATACCCGAACCGACCGCCTCAACTCGGCCGATCACGAAGGCATCCCGACCCTGAACGCCAGCATCCTCTCGCCGTTTGTCCGCGAGCGGATCGACGCCGGCCGCATCGGCCGATTGCTCGCCCTGACTCCCAACGAGGAAGTCAACAGCCTGGCCGCCTTGCACTTTACCAGCCTCTTCGGCCGCCAAAACGTCTTCCAGCTCACTCCCGAACCCCACGGCGCGGCCCGGTCGCCGAAGAATCACGATGCCGACCCCGAGCCCGACCTCGCTGTCCCCCTGACCGCTCAGATCGAGGCGGCCGACGTGCACGAGGCCGGCCGATCGGTCGCGCTGGAGTTGCATGGGCGCGTCCTCTTTGGTGCCGGCATGACCTTCCGACACCTCGAATCCCTGTTTCACGCCGGCGCGACCGTCGAGCGGCTCGACCTCGGCGAGAACGAGCCGACGGCCACCTTCACCGATCGGTTCGGCCCCAAGGCCGTTCCGCTCCTGATCATCGACGACAGCGGCGACGTGATTCCGGTCACCGCCACCCCCCGCCCCGACGCCCGAGCCCCTCGGGCCGTTATCGGTCTCGTCCCTCGCGATCACCAGGCCCGATCCTGAGCCACCTCGATCGGCAGCGGAACCGGGTGTGCCATGACGAACGCGACGATTCTTGGCGCGCAACTTGCACCAAGAGTCCGGCACGACCGCCCGGCCTTGCCAAATCGTTTGAGCAATTCTCAGGGTGGGTCGAAGATTCGCACCACCATCGTTTTGGAGACGTGATTCGATGAAGATGCTTGCTTCTCTCGTCGCTCTGCTTGGCCTGGGTCTGTTCACCGTCGGCTGCTCTCCCGAAGACCAGCTTCAGGAGGCCCAGGAAGATTTCGCCGAAGAGCGTCAGGAAACCGGCGAGGCCATTGGCGGCGCCATGGCCGACGGCGTGGTCACCCCCGAGCAGTCGGAAGACATCGCCGAAGAACAGGCCGAGGACGTTCAGGCCGCCGGCGAGGTGATCCAGGAACAGGGTGATCTGCTGGAAGAAAAGGCCGATAACTGATCGGCCTGCGCTCCTTCCGCCAGAGGCGGTTCCGTCGAAGGCCCGGCTCCGAGCTGACTCGGGGTCTGGGCCTTCGGCGCGCGCCGAGCCAAATTGCCTTCGAAGCCGGGAAGCGCTTCAGCCGTGGTCCGACTGGCGATTTGCTGACCACCTGGAACAGATCATTTCAACATGGCAGAACTTCCGTCGATCGGCTCTTGCGAATTGAGCGCCGGGGGCCGATATTCAATGTCAAGACCTCGACGTCCCTGGAACGTGCGCCCGATCTTCACGAGCCGAGCCGACGACCGCCTCCCGGAGCGCCATTCACCATGTTCGTATTCGTCAAATGTCCCTGTGGCCGCACGCTCCGGGCCCAGCGGAGTTCCGAGCGAACGACCGTCCGGTGCTGGGACTGCAAGACCGAGGTGAAGGTCCCTCGCTTCCGATCGCCCGATGGTCCGCAGCCGATCGCCCGCTTGCGAGGCGCGCTGAAGGAAGCATGGGCCGAGACGGCGGCCGGTGTCATTCTCCTTGCCCTGGCCGTGGTGGCCATGATGGCCATTCCCGTCGTTGGCGGCTGGCTGGGCCTGGCCTTGCTGGTCTGGGCGGCGATCGTCTACCTCCGCCGGATTGAGGAGGTCGGCCGACTGGAGCAAGAGACGTACAGTGCCGAAGCTCGTCCGTCGAGCTGGCGGGGCGGCCTGGCTAAGCTGACTCTGGCCGTCCTGCTCGTCGGCGCGTTCGTCACCCCGATCTGGCTGTTCGACGGTAGCCGTCAGATGGAGTACTCCCCCCCCATCTTCCCCACTCCCTGGCCGCTGGTGATCTTGCTGAGTTTCGCCCTGCTCTTACCGCTCACGGCCTTTGCCCTGGTGGTCCGCGACGCGGAGGGCAGGCTCGGAATCGAACAGGCCCTGAGTACCGCCTGGAAACGCCGAGGGGCCATGATCGGCGCGCTGCTCTTGCCCTTCGTTGTCTTCGTCGTGGTCGAGTCGGCCCTGGTCGGCGCGCTGTACGCGTCCGAGGGGCTCACCACCGTCCTTCTGGATCTGTTCCCCCTGTCCGAGGGACACGAGATCAAACGAGGACGCGTGGTTCAGGATCAGCAGGTGGCCGACTACAAGCCGACCGATACGATCCGGGTCTATCACGCCGGCCTGTTGCGCGGGGCCTCGGTGCTCAGCTCGGTTCCGCTGTCGTTCCTTCGAGGACCGGAACCCCGGATCGTCATCATTGCCTACGGCCCGTTACGGAGCGAGGGCTACTTGCTGGCCCGGCTGGGCATCACCGCGCTGGCCCTCATCGCGCTCTTCGGATCGCTCGCA
Source organism: Tautonia marina (assembly GCF_009177065.1). Classification (NCBI taxonomy): domain Bacteria; kingdom Pseudomonadati; phylum Planctomycetota; class Planctomycetia; order Isosphaerales; family Isosphaeraceae; genus Tautonia; species Tautonia marina. The sequence goes on along the minus strand of NZ_WEZF01000001.1, from coordinate 241,190 downwards.
GCCCAGGCCCATTGGTTTGGAACGATCGGCCTGTCGTCGTCCCGGTTCGACTCTGATGATGAGGACGAAGAAGACGAGGGATCAACCGTCTCCACCCGGTCGGCCCGGCCGTCTTCGAGCCCGCTCAACGGCTCTCGAACCGCGATCGCCAGCGAACCGATCGTGACCACACACGCGATCGTCGAATCCCGGTCGAGCCCTTCCGCCGGCTCGCTCCCCTCACCGACCCCCACCACCGATTAACCGCTTCGCAACCCATCGCCTTCTCTCATCCCGTGCCGACGCCAGAGCAAGAGGGCTCGATGGCCTTTGCCTGCGTTCGGTGCTTGTGAGCAACGGCAATGGGTTCTTCCCCCCCCCCGAGCCCCGGAGCCCTTCTCAATGATCCGCCCCCTCCTCGCCCTGATACTGCTGCTTGGCGCCTCCGGCCTCACTGCGGTTGCCGATGAACCGCTCCGCCTGGGCACGTTCGACATCGACGCCTCTCCCCCCATCGGGGTGCCGATGGCCTACGACCCGACCGACGGCGTGCAGGACCCGCTCCACTGCAAGGGGGTCGTCCTGCTCGGCGAGGGGGATCCGATCGTCCTGCTGGCGATTGACTGGATCGGCATCGGCAACGGCGGCCAAACCGCTTTCAAGGAGGCGATCGCCGGGGCCGTCGGCACCTCGCCCGACCGCGTCGCCGTCCACGCCCTGCACCAGCACGACGCCCCCCGCTGCGACTTCTCGGCGGCCGAACTCTTGATCGAGCACGGCGTCGACCCCTCCGAATCCTTCTTCGACCTCGACTTCGCCCGCGACGTGATCGCCCGAGCCGCCGACGCCGCCCGCCAGGCCAAGGCCGACGCCCGAACCGTCACCCACATCGGCTCGGCCGACGCCCTGGTCGAAGGGGTCGCCTCGAACCGCCGCATTCTCGGCCCCGATGGCACCGTCCGGGCCACCCGCTACACCGCGTGCCGCGATGAGGCCCTCCGCGCCGAGCCCGAAGGGATCATCGACCCGAACCTCAAGCTCCTGACCTTCTTCGACGGCGACGAGCCGATCGCCTGCCTCTCCTACTACGCCTGCCACCCCCAGAGCTACTACCGGACCGGCCTGGCCAGTTGCGACTTCCCCGGCCTCGCCCGCCAGGCCCGCGAGGCCGATACCGGCGTCCCTCACATCCACTTCGACGGCGCCGGCGGCAACATCGGCGCGGGCAAGTTCAACGACGGCGCTCCTGAAAACCGCCAGGTCCTCGCCAACCGCGTTGCCGACGCCATGCGCCGCGCCTTCGACACCGCCGCCGAAACCGACCGCCGATCGGCCGTCTCCGCCTCCTCGATCGGCTGGGAGGTCGTCCCCGTCGTCCTTCCCGCAGCGCCTCATCTCGACGAGGAAACGCTGACCGCCAGCCTGGCTGATCCCGATTCCGAAGCCCGCATCTCCGCCGCGCTTGGCCTGGTCTGGCTCCGCCGCTGTACGACCGGCGACGACCCGATTCCCGTCTCCTGCCTCACCCTCGGCCCGGCTCGCCTGCTCCACCTGCCCGGCGAGCTGTTCGTCGAGTACCAGCTCGCCGCCCAGGCCATGCGTCCCGACCTGTTCGTCTGCATGGCCGCCTACGGCGACTACGCCCCCGGCTACATTGGCACCGCCTCCGCCTACTACCAAGGGGGCTACGAGGCCAGCCCCCGCGCCTCGAAGGTCGCCCCCACCGTCGAGATCGTCCTCCTCGACGCCATCGCCCGCCTGCTCGGGGCCTCCCGCTGAGTTGTAGCGTCAGAGACATTGGCCTCTGCTGTCGTACCGCTTCCACCCTTCAATGCTGGGTCGCCCCTTTGCACTGGATGGCCCCGGTTGCTCGCCAACCGGGGCGGCGTCGCCGCAAGAGGCTCCGGGACGCCTCACTGAGACCGCTCATCGCTCCGCGACCCCGGTTGACGAGCAACCGGGGCCGCCCGGGAAAAACCCACCATTTTGGAATGGAAGCGGGAGTCGGGTGCCTTCGTCCTGCCAGGGGTAGCCGGGATCGTGCCGACCCCTGTCGGATGCCAAACATTCGGAGAAACGCTATCGATCTCAGGGGCAAGCAACCGATAACCGCACGGATCTGATCGCGCCCTGTGGCGATCACGCTCGCCACGATTGCTTCGAATGGCACGGAGGCCAACTCGATGCTCGGAACGCTCCTCGAAGCCTTCAAACTGATCCGCGATTACTGGCCGAAGCGTTGGTCGAACGTCCAGGTGAGCTTCCTCGTCCAGGAGATGGGAGGCTGGACCGTCTCCTGCCGGGCGACCCGATCCGACCAACTCCTCGTCACCGTCACCGACGCGTCCGGCCAGTTGATCGCCTCGATGGAAGGCCCCAACACGCTCGACGGCGAGGTGCGCCAGGGCTGCAACCTGGAAGGCATGTCTCCCGGCTGGTTCGTCGACTGTTTCCGCATGGCCCGCTGCTACCGCGAGTTCGAACGCACCGGCGACCTGGAACCTTCGGGCCACTTCAACTACTTCCGCACTCGAACCGTTTATCGCTGGGAATGCCTCGAAGAAGACGAGCGATTGGCCCAGGAAGCAGCCGAGGAAGCCGAGGCGGCCTGATCCTCGTCCCCCCACGCTCCGCCCCGCTCCCGACCCAACCGCCCCACCCGGTCATTGCCCCGCCAGACCCCTCGGCGGTATGATCCTCCAACCGTTGTCAAACATCCTTGCGCAACGAACGGAGGATCGCGATGCCCGCCCCGGCCTGTCTTGGACCGCTCCGACGCCGCGAGTTCCTCCGTCTCGGCTCGCTCGCCCTGGGCGGCCTGGGCCTCTCCGACCTACTCGCCGCCCGGGCCAATGCGAACGGCCTCCCTTCTGACCCCGACACCTCCGTCATCCTCTTCTGGATGTGGGGCGGCCCCAGCCAGTTCGAAACCTGGGACCCAAAGCCCGACGCCCCCGCCGAGTACCGTGGCCCCTTCAACCCCATCGCCACCAATGTCCCCGGCATGGACTTCTGCGAGGTCTTCCCGCTCCAGGCGAAGCTCGGCGACAAGGTCTCGATCGTCCGGTCGCTCCACCACACCATGTCGGCCCATAACGACGGCTCGATCGAGCTGTTGACCGGCAAGACGCCCAGCCCCCCCGACCCCACCTCCACCTCGAAGTCCGAGCACCCCGACTTCGGCATGGTCGCCAGCCATGTCCGCGGCCTTCGCCCCGATGGCCTCCCGCGCTACGTCGGCATTCCCCGCCAGCCGTTCATGACCCGGCCGACCTACCTCGGCGTCACCCACTCCGCCTTCGCCACCGGCGACCCCTCGGCCCCCGACTTCCGCCCCCCTGCCCTCGCCCTCGTCGGCGGGATTAACGGCCAGCGCCTCGACGACCGCCGCGGCCTCCTCTCCCAGTTCGACGGCTTCCGCCGCGGCCTCGATGCCCGCCCCGACGCCGACGCCGACCCCTTCCGCGAGGCCGCGCTCCAGATGCTCACCAATCCTGGTGTGGCCTCCGCCTTCGACCTCTCCCGTGAAGACCCCCGCCTCCGCGACCGCTACGGCCGCCACCTCTGGGGCCAGGCCTGCCTGCTCGCCCGCCGCCTGGCCGAGGCCGGCTCCACCGTCATCACCATCGACGCGCTGGCCCCCACCCTCTCCGACCGCTACTTCTCGTGGGATGATCACATCAACGTCCAAACCCGCTGGGATCTCGGCGACGCCACCCGCTACCGCTCCCCCTTCATGGACCAGGCCCTCTCCGCTCTGATCGAAGACGTTTACGCCCGCAGCCTCGACCGCAAAATTCTCATCGTCGCCTGCGGCGAGTTCGGCCGCACCCCCCGACTCGCCCAGGCCGACGGCCTCATCGGCCGCGACCACTGGCCCGACGCCATGGCCGCCCTCGTCAGCGGCGGCGGCCTGACCACCGGCCAGGTCATCGGCTCCACCAACTCCCGCGGAGAATACCCCACCGAACGCCCCCTCTCCCCCCAGGATCTCCTCGCCACGATCTACCACCACCTCGGCATCCCCCCCCACCTCGAATTCCCCGACTTCACCGGCCGCCCCATCCCCCTCCTCCCCCACGGCGAGCCCATCCGGGAACTGATTTGACCCCAGGTGGGCAAAGCAGAGTTCTTCAGAACGCGGAGAGGTATCATTGAAGGGGGAACTCTTCGAAATCATTCGACGCCTCGTTGCGGAAGACCGTTACCTCGTGGGAAACCACGCTTCCGAACGTCTGGAAGAACGAGGTATCCTGGAGTGGCAAGCCGTCTCCGGCCTTGATGACGGCTCGTTGATCGTCGAACACCCCAACGCGACACCTCACCCGACCGTCGAGGTCCGCGAGGCATTGCCGGATGGCACCGAGTTCTAGGCCGTTTGGTCACTCCTCCGCCCGAGTGGAATTGCCAAGCTCGTCAGTGTTCACTTCTTCGACCGAGGCCCGAGATGAAGATTCCGGGAGAACGAATCATACGGACCCGTTTCATTCAGACAGACAAGTACGTCTTTGCCGTTGATGTGCAAATGGTCATTCCTGCCGACGACCCCAGTGAACCTTGCTACGAGCCTGAAACCGTCCGACTCCTCCGCGACATTCATGAACACGCCGAACGCGGCGACCTCGCCTGGCTCGCCAGGCACGGCAAGGTCTATGCTGCGGTGGAGTCCGCGTAACGACGCTGTACGGCGAGCCTTCGAGGACACACCTTCCCCCTTCCAGGTCCTCGTGTGCTCGATACTCTCGACGCGAGCCCGGAAGAAGAGGCGAAGCCGACTCAATCACAATTCGAAGAATCATGATTTCGAATTTTTCTGCAATTCCAATCGCGTTCTACTCTGCCGTTTTCTTGCAAGGCACCTTCGCCTCGGCCCAGGAGGCTGCCGACGCCCACCGCCCTCCTAACATCCTGCTCATCCTCATCGACGACCTCGGCTATGCCGACATCGGCTGTTTCGGCAACCAAACCAACCAGACACCGCACATCGACCGCCTCGCCGCCGAAGGGCTTCGCTTCACCGACTTTCATTCCAATGGCCCGATGTGTTCGGCAACCCGGGCCGCCTTGCTCACCGGACGCTACCAGAACCGGTTCGGCCGCGCCTTCGAAGGGGCGCTCGACGCCGAACGCGACCACGCCATCGGCTTGCCGCTCGACGAAATCACCATCGCCGAGGCCCTGAAACCCGCCGGCTACGCCTCGGGCCTGTTCGGCAAGTGGCACCTCGGCTACCAGGCACCGTTCCTCCCCACCCGGCAAGGCTTCGACGAGTTCCGCGGCCTGCTGACCGGAGACGGGGATCATCACTCGCACATCAGCCGATCGGGCGACCCCGACTGGTGGGTCGGCGAAACCCTGGCCTTCGAACCGGGTTATAGTGTTGATCTCATCACGCGAGACAGCATCGATTTCATCGAACGGCACCGGAATCAACCCTTTTTCCTGCTCGTCTCCCACCTGGCCATCCACTTCCCCTGGCAAGGCCCCAACGAGCCCGCGCACCGTCAGCAAGGGCACGATTACAACACCCTCAGCAAGCTCGGCCCTCACCCTCCCGGCGCCGTCGGGCCGGTGGTCCGGGAGATGGTCGAGGCGATCGATCAGAGCGTCGGCCAGCTCATCGACACATTGAAACAACTCGATCTCGACCGTTCCACCCTGGTGATCTTCACTTCCGACAACGGCGGCTACCGCCACTACGGCGACCGCTTCCACGGCGAGATCTCCGACAACGGCCCTTTGCGCGGTCAGAAAGGCGAGTTGTTCGAAGGCGGCCACCGTGTCCCGGCCCTCGCCTGGTGGCCCGGGCGGATTGCCCCCGGTGTCACCTCCGAAACCGTGATGACGATGGACCTCCTCCCCACCGTCCTCGACCTCGCCCAGCCCGACCCGATCGCGGACGCCCCCCCACTCGACGGCCTCTCGCTCGCCCCGCTCCTCCTCCGCCGCGAACCGCTGCCGGAGCGCCCGTTGTTCTGGCGCAACGGAGCCGCAACCGCCGTCCGCCTCGGCCCCTGGAAACTCCTGACTGTCGACGGCCGCCCCCTCCTGTTCCACCTCGCCGCCGACCCGTCCGAATCGCACAACCTCTCGGCTACCGATCCGTCCCGCGTCTCCCACCTCTCCGCGCGACTCAACGCCTGGCAAGACGAGATGGACCGTCCCCGTACTCCAGCGCCACAACCTTTGCCCACCAACCCGTAAGTTCGCCTCAAGACCGATAAGGCCCCCGTTGACCAGATGTAACGGGAGCCTCTCGGCAGATCGCGCAATCGTCGGGCGACCCGGTCCGCTCAGCAACCTGGGGTGATCGAAACTCAGGGGAGTAAGACCGTATCGATGATGTGGATCACGCCGTTGCTCGCATCAATATCCACCGCAAGAATCTTGCTCTGATTGATGAACACGCCATCCGCGGTCACGCTCGGGAAGGTGAAGCCCTTGCTCACCGTCCGAATGCGCGTCGAGGAAATCACGTCCTCGGCAAAGCGTTCGCCGGGCGACACGTGGTACAGCAAGATGTTCGTGAGCGCCTCAACCGGCAGCGTGCCGATGTTCCCGGCATTCAGCCCCAGCGTTGCAAAGGCCTCGTCGGTGGGAGCGAAAACCGTGAACTGCCGACGCCCATCCAGCACCTCGACCAGATCGGCCTCGACCAGGGCGGCGATGAGTGTCGAGAATTCCCCCGTCTCCTCGTTCACCGCCAGAGCGATGTCCACAATCGTCGGTTCCGAGGCCCGGGGCGGCCCCTGAGCCGCGGCCTGCGGGCCAAGGGTCCCCATCGGAAGAACACACAGGGCAGCAAGAACCACTGGCGCAGCAACGAATCGGGCGAGCATGGAAACCTCAACCTCCTGATGCAAGCATTCTGGATCGTAAAATACCAGCACGTAATGAATGGTGAACCCAAGTGCATCGGGCGTCCGCCTTCGCAGCACCTCGATCACCGGGTTCCCACTGTCGTAGGCACTCACACCGCCCCGGCAAGCAATGTCGCTTCAAATCAACATAAATCATTCAATCGAAGCATGCACGAATCCATTTCTTAGGCCTGACAACCACGCGGTGGCGGTCCGTCTTGTCGGGGCGTGTGATTGGGGGCATGGCCATGTCCGGAACGCTGCGTCGTGTGATACCCTGGGTCGATGTCCTGGCGGGCCGGACTGTCATGGGTGACCCGGCGCCGTCAGGACCGTCAAGGGTACGCACCATGAAGACCGCATTACTCGTCATCGACGTCCAGAACGACTACTTCTCCGGCGGCAAGTTCCCCCTCTGGAAGCCGGAAGCGACGCTCCAATCGATCGAGCACGCCATTGCCAAGGCGAAATCCGTCGGCATGCCGGTCATCCTCGTCCAGCACGTCGTCACCCCGGCCGCCTCGGCCCCCTTCTTCGGCGAGGGGACCGAAGGAGCCGCCCTCCACCCCCGCATCCAGGCCGCCGCCCCCGACGCCCCGATCGTCGTCAAGCAATCGGCCGACAGCTTCCGCGACACCACCCTCGACGACACCCTCCAGCAGCTCGGCATCACCGAGCTGCTCGTCTGCGGCATGATGACCCACAACTGCGTCACCCACACCGCCCTCTCCCGGGCCGCCGAGAAGTACCACGTCCGCATCCTCCCCGACTGCTGCACCACCGTCGACGAGATGATCCACGCCCTCTCCCTCTCCGCCCTCTCCGACCGCCTTCCCCTCGTCCCCTCCGACCAGGCCATCGAAGGCTGACGCTTCCCATGATTGGGCCCCTCCCCTCGGCGCGCCCTCCGGTTCCCCCGGTCAGGATCCGCATCCCACACCGAAAGCAAGTCGCCCATCCTTGAGCCGTCTTCTCCCGGATCGAGGGCCGGATCATGATCTTCCGCATCCTTGCCGACGCCGTCCTCGTCCTGCACCTTGCCTTCATTCTTCTTGTGATCTTCGGCGGCCTGCTCGTCCTGCGCTGGCCCAAGGTCGCCTGGATCCACCTCCCGGTCGCCACCTGGGGAGCGCTCATCGAGTTCATGGACTGGCGCTGCCCGCTCACTCCCCTGGAGAAATCCCTGCGACGCCTGAGCGGCGAGGCCGGCTACGAGGGCGGTTTCATCGAGCACTACCTTCTCCCCCTTATCTATCCCGGCGCATTAACCCCGACCGTCCAGGTCATGCTGGGCCTCGGCGTCATCCTCATCAACACAGCGATTTATGGATACATTTTCTACCGAAGCCGACGCTCAACGTCGTGATCCGTGCCGCGGTCTGGGTGGCGACGCCGCATGAGGCCAATATCGCACCCTCGCCCCTCATTCAAGCCAGGCTTCCCCTGAAGACCTCATGTCGCTTCGCGACTCGGACCACGCGGACGCTGTCCAGGCCACCCAGCGATTCAGCGGCCCGCGAAATGGGCCGGCTGCAACCACGGATGAAGCCGGCGTCCTCGAGCCGCATCGCTCGGCAAGGCGCCGGCGCCAATCGCCCGATCAGAACGCCAGTTGCAACTGAGAGCGGAACATGATCCCCGAATCACCCGCCCGGTAGTTCGGCCCGCTGTTCTGGGCGGGGATCGCATCCAGCCAGGTCGCGTCGAACGTAAATTTCGCGTAGTGCGTGCGGTTGATGAACCAGTTGAGGCCGAGCGCGTATTCCGCTCCGTTGCCGAACCGCCCGTTGACCTGCGAGTGCCGCGCGATCAGCTCCACCCGCTCCCGAACGACGAAGTAGCCCCCCTGCACGTAGTAGCCGTAATCGAACAGCCGGGTGATCGGCAGCGGGCCATTGCCCTGGATGTCGTCGAGCCAGCGGAGGTAGTACTCGGCGTTGATGCTCAGGCCACGGTACTTCAGGGCCGCGTCGATGGCGTACAGGGTGATGTCGAAATCGTTGACCGTCACCCCCGGCGCGAGCGCCCCGGGCTCGAACAGGGGGGTGCCGTCCGACAGGCGGACGAAGTTCTGCTCGCTGACCGGCTCGAACAGAATCCCGGCCTGCGACCCGGGCGCGTACGTCAGGCTGTTGCCCAGCCGGAGGGCGAGCCGCTCGTGCCATTCCAGGTCCGAGAAGCCCCGGCCGAAGTCGCCGATGACCTCCGACCACAGCGACCCGGAGTACGCCGGCTGCTCATTGATCTCCTCGAACGTCAGGTCGGTCGTGTTGAACCCGTTGGCGAGCATCACCCGGTAGAAGACCTTCTCCACCGGCTCGCCGAGCGCCCAGATCCCCACGCTTCGATCAGGGCGGAAGAAGGTCGTGGCCATCGATCGATCAGCGAACTGGGTCCGCGTCGAGCCCTCCAGCCACGACCGGCTCCCCGGCACGAACGCCTTGCCAATATAAACATCCAGCGCTCGGTTGAACCGGTAGTTGATCCAGAAGTCGTGCGCGATCGCCACGTGCTGGTCATCGGTGTCAAAATCGAGGTTCAGGTAATACTGCAAGTCCGGATCATAGAAGAACCCCTCGAACGACAGCCGACCCCGCTCGATCTCAAAGTCCTGGCGATTCCGGATCGGCCGCACAATCCCGGCCGAGTCGATCCAGAACAGCCGCGACCGGCGGAATCCCGTGTGCCGAAACTGCATCCGGATGTTCGTCTTCAGCAGATAAGGGACCTTCTCGTCGTCCGAACCGAGGACGAACCCCTCGTCGTAAAACGCCTCCAGCGGGAACTTCCCCCCCTCCTCGGGCGGCTCGATCGGCGCGTCCCGGGTGTCGGTCTGGGTGGCCGGCTCCCCCCGAGGGCCAAGGATCTCGGTCTGATAGGCGCGAAACGCCCCGCCGCCGACCCCGGCCGGCGCGGGCATCGGCAGGGCCGGCGTCCCCCCTGCCTCGGGGGCCTCCTCCGGCGAGACGGGGGTCGCCGGCTCCCCCATCGGGCCGATCGGACTCGGCCCAGGGATCGGCGGCAACCCTGGCTCCTGCGCCGGCTCGACGGCAGGATCCAGGCTCGGGCCGACCACCCGCATCACCTCGTCGTACTTCGTCGAGAGCGTATCGAGCCGTTCCAGCAGCAGCCGATTCTGCTCCATCAGGCTCGTATTCATCTCCTCCAGGCGGCGCAGACGCTCCTCAACCGTCGGCTCCTGGCCGATCCCCCCCTCGGGCCAGGCCAGCAGCGCAGCGGCGATCACCCCGGCGATGCGTCGTCTCCGCCTGCTTCGGAAATCCGTCATAAGACTCCGTCCGGGCCCCGTCCGTCGAACGATCGACATCCGCTCCGCTGACGATGCAAATCCGTTGGTGCCTGGCCCAGACGTGCGAAGGAAATGTGAAGACGCCCTCTTTACCCCGGATCCGCGAACCACTCAAGCCCGATCGCCCCCTTCGCAGGGCCGACTCCCCAACGCGATTCGCACGCCTCCAAAACCTCCTGGCAGGATGTCGAACCTCATCCCCGATCGACTTCGTCCCCAGACCAACGCAAACCGAGGTCGCCGAGCGACGAGAGGCCACGGAGAGACGCCCCCAAGCCTCTTGCGGCTTCGCCATCCCGGTTGACGAGCAAGCGAGCCCATCCGCGAAGCCGCACGAGGCCGAAGACGCACCCTCGCCTCTCATTCAGGCCCGGCTTCCCCTGAACACCTCGTGTCTCTTCGCGACCCAGACCACGCCGGGCGTGGTCCGGGCCACCCAGCGATCAGCCCGGTTCCGCCCCGACATGCAGAGGCTTTTGTCGCCACTCAACGAACGAACTTGACCTCGTCGTCCTCACCTCGCAATTCTCTGTAATAGAAGCCTTCAAGATCGCCGCCGGATGGGCCGTCGGGGAGTGGGACGTCCGGCTGATAAGTCATTGGGAAGAGATCCCCAGGCGATGCCCCCAGGCGTTCATACACGGCCCCGATCTGCTCCGCAGAGGGTTTGGCGATTCCCCAATAGAAATCGACTTGGCCCCCGTCTGTCACGAGAGTGGGATGGGTCCCCTGGACCCCCTCACCACCCCAGCATTTCATCATGCCGACGAACGATCGGCCGTTGGCGGCGACGAAGCGTGCTCGAGCGTAGCAAATGCAATTCTCGAACAGTTGCTCAACGAGGCCCGGGGCGCTCGGCAGCGGGACGACCAAGCCCGTATCGTCGTCCAGATCGTCCTCCTCGGTGTCGCTGAATGTCGCGACGTCCATCGCGAGCACCCAGATCGGATGCTCAAGAAGATCCGCAGGCGTAAGCCGGAAGTACTTCTTCGCGTCCACAGTCGGCCCCTCCGCCGCCTTAGGAATCCATGTCAGCCGTGGGGCCGCCTCGGGCATCACCTTGACGTGGCCAACAGACTCCCCAGGCACCGCACCGAGGAGCCCCACAACCCTGGCCATCATCATCGGCATCAACCTTCGCACATTCAAGAGTGTGACCTGTGTCGATGACTCGGAATCGACCGACGCGACCTTCGCCACCCTCCCATTCAATCCCGAGGCCTTGAGGAAGGGCCTCGATCGCCGGGTGCCCCGGGTTCCGCGCCAGCGGACCCCGGGCGAGGGGTCGGCTGGCCCATGCGGCTCCATCCGGCGGTGAGGCAAGGCTTATCTCCCGCGAAGGAGACGACGGGGAAGCGCGACAACGCTCCCGCGATGCTCGCCCTCAGCGATCTCGACAGCAATGGGCCGATCGGGAGAGCAGGAATCATCGTCCCACGCCGGATCGACCTCGACGACCCCCCGCGTCCCTTTCGCGATGGCGAGTTCGCCTTCCGGCGTGGTGCCGGGCCAATCAAACATGACTTCCTTGAAATCGGTGCGGCCGGTCGGCTTGATCACCCGACGCGAGGGTGCCGCTCGAAACTCGGCGGCCAGCACCACGGCCCGGCCCGGTTCCAGAATGTCGGTGTTCGGGCCATGGTAGGTCCCATCCCCCATGCCCAGAAGCCAGAGGATCGGCAACAGGACGAGGATCCCGAACAGGCCGAAGGTGACCACAGCGATCCCGACCAGGGAGGCACGCAACGAGACTCGGGGAAGTGGCATTCGAATTTCAACACTCGCAAGGGTTTAAACTCTGCAACACGAACGAACAGTTCCCCCGCAAGCTCTGGCAGCGGGCGACCGCCGAGGCCCTTGCCCCCTGCTTCGGTCCTTGGTCATCGGGCGAGGTCGCGGCACCGCGACATCGCCGTCGCATAGGCGTCCCTGAGCCGGACGAAGCGCTCGGTGGTTCCGCCCCGATCGGGATGGTCGCGCAAGGCGAGCGTGTGAAAGGCCTGCCGCACCTCGTCCGTCGAGCAGGGCCATTTCAGGCCCAGCAGCTCGATCGCCTCGGTCCCTGGGGCGTCTGTCGGCCTTTCCGACCGCAGGGTGACCGCCTCCAGAAAGGCCTCGGTCGCCGACGTGTCCCGGAAAACCAGGCGGAGCCGGTGCGGCCCCCTCGGGCGTCGGAAGACCGGGCGCACCGCGGTCTCGATCCAGCCCCCGGCGTCGTTCAGGGTCGAGCAGATCCACGCCGACACGTCCTCCGGCAGCACGCCGTCGGCCTCCACCGTGGCCCCTCCCCGGCCCACGTCCCTCAGCCGGGCCGTCGTGGTCCGGAACGTCTCGCCCTGCCACCATCCCAGGTACACGCGGCGCTCCCTCGGCTCATATCGAAGCCACTTCCTCCGCTCGCTCGTCATGCCGCCCATGACCATCCCCCCCGCGACCCGATCCGCCCAATCGGCCACCCGATCCCAACCACCTCATGACGGGACACCCAACTCCGTCACCTGACGACACGACGCGCGGGGATCGGTCCCGGGAGCCCCAGGCCTCCCCGTCGTCGCGAATCCAGGCATTCTCCCATCACATTCCCTACGCCCCCCCCCTCGACGCCGGACGGCATGTGGCCAGGAACCCACATCGGCGCGGCTCCCGGCCCGGTCGCCCGCTCGACCGTCCGGGAACGGGCCGGGCCGCACGCCCCGGCGGGACGGCGATCCCCTCGGCCCACGTGTAGCTCGGACCGCGGCACGCGGTCCAGGCGGCGAAGCCGCACGAGGCCGAAGACCCACCCTCGCCTCTCATTCACGCCCGGCTTCCCCTGAAAACCTCATAGCGCTTCGAGCCCCGAACTCCTCGGGGCGTGGTCCGGGCCACCCAGTGGTGAGGCGTCGGCCCCTACGTCGGTACGGACCACATAGGTGATGTATTTTGGCTCGTAGAGTGTGCCGCCTTTCCACAGCCAAGTAACTCGGCAGTGTCCGATCGGCAGCATCTCCACGGGCTCAGTGCCGCCGCTCACCCTGAGCAACCACTCCAACTCATCGTCGAACGGCCCAGTTCCGTCGTCGTAGGGCAGAGCCGCGATGTGGTCGCGGAGTGCGGCCTCCGGCGTGGCCGAGGTATGCTGGGACAGGTGGAACGACTCGCGTACCTCGGTGATGCAGGTGAAGACCGCCAACCGTCAGAACCCCCCGCAGCCTCACGCCGAGGTTCAGCGGCCCGAGTCGCGGGTCCGCTGTAACCGTGGGTTAGGCCCATCCTATGCTCGGCCAATCAAATGAGTGGTTTTGTGTGGCCGGGGCAAAGCGAAGCGTGCCCCGGTGTTGAGAGTTGGCTCACCCGGGGCACGCTTCGCTTTGCCCCGGCCACCCGTCGGCCTCGATAGGCACGAACGGATCCGTGAACCCATACTCGAAATCGTCTGGGAAGACGGAAACCCGCAGTTCGCCTGCCACCCAACGCAGCAGGAACTCGCAACACCCCAACCGGTGAGAATCATACCGCGAGCCCCGCGACTCGTAAACGACGGTCGGCCAGCAGGCGGGGTCGCCCTTCGTCAGCCAATAGAGCCGGTCTCCGTTGTCCGTCATGCCCCAGGGAAACAGCCCACCGCGCTCGGGGTACATGGCGAACGGGACCGGCGGGCCAGTTGGTGCGGATGACCCGCTCGGCGGCGAGCTGACGCTGAGCCTGCTCCAAGAGGTTCAGGTACAGGTTCGACGAGAACGGGTTGAGGACCCAAAGGAACCCCATCCAGGAGCCGGATCCATAAGCGTGGACAAGGCGCTTGTAGTCGTCGGGGAGTTCGAGGCCTAGGCGCGTTTCCACCGCCGCGAAGCCTTCTATCGCCCCGGCTTCGACGGGCCTGGCCGGGGATGGGACAGCACCGGAAAGTCGTGCAAAAGCGGTCATCACCTTCGAAACTTCCAGCACTGCGGGTGACCCGGGCAGCGGCACGCAGTCCGCGCGGCGAAGCCGCGGGTGGCCCCGGTTGCTTGTCAACCGGGGTCGCGGAGCGACGAGAGGCCACGGAGAGACACCCCAAGCCTCGTGCGGCTGCGCCGCCCCGGTTGACGAGCAACCGGGGCCACCCGCGAGGGGGATGAGCGTGGGACCCACGGCCAGCACTCCGCACCGGCAGCGGCTTGACAGAAGCTCCTTCATAGATGGCTGGGGTCCGCAGACGGACCCCAGCCACCCGCCGATCATTTAATGTCCAGGAGTCATGTCGATTCCGAACGGCTCACCTCCCAAACACTGAAACTCCTCCCACTGCTCCTGCGTCATAATGGCCTCGACCTCCGCGTGGGCTTGTTCCGCCTTCGCTTCCGCCTCCTGATGCGTCCGCAACATCGTTGGGAGCGGGTGAAGCGGGGGGAGAACCTGCTTGAGTGCGTTCCGTTGGTCGGCGGTCAGGTGCAAGGCGTCGGCGACCCTGGGCATCAGCAACGCTCGCAGGCCCGCGCACTGGATCGCAATTTCCTTCAGGCGCCGGGCCTGCCAGGGATGCAACTCGGACAGGATGCGCTCGGCGACCTCGTCATTCACAGCAACCAGTCGGTTCCAGACTTCGACCCTCTTCTCGGGGTCGTACGTGCTCCGGTACTCCAAGAGCACGGTCCGAGACCGATCGCCCTCAGTGCGGAAAAGCCGGTCAAGGTCCTCCTTCTGCTCATCGGTCAGACTGAGCTCGCGTTGGACAGGACGCGACAGCAGGATGTGATAGAACTCGAAATCGCCCTTCGCTGGCGAATTCTCTGTCTCCGACCCCGAGATGTTCACTCGTTCCTCTCGGGCACCCTCAGGGGGCTCTGTGCCGGACTTCACGTCGTGGGTGGCCGTCGCGACTGCTGACGTGGCGCACAACACGATGACGATCAAAGCTAGCATCACGTGATTCGACATGGCACCCTCCCGAGTGGGCGAACACGCGCGGCGGGGCGGCACTGATGCCCCTCATCGTTCCACCGCACAGTCCAATCTTCCCGAAGTGATTTGGGTCCTGCTAGCGCATTCTCGGAACCTCGCGAACACTCACGAACCGCAATCATGTACGGGCCGGCATCCGAATTCGGCGTGGCGGCGGAGATCGTTTCGACCCCCGTCGGACAAACGGTAAGCCTACCGGACTCGTCCGTTGGGTCGTCCCGCCCACCCCACCCCGTCGAAGCGACCCAAACCCTTGAGCCGAACATTCTCGTCTCACGTTTCGCGGATATTTCTCCCAATTCGCGAGTTTGTGTGAATCTCCCTCCCTCAATTCCTGATAATTTCAAGAGATGGGGAGCCATTGCGGCCGATTCCCCGCAGCCCGATCGCGACTCCTGCACCGGCCTCGATGCCGGTTCGGGGGCCCTGGGTGTTCTTCGTTTCTTTGGCAACTCGACATGGGCATTCCCTGTTCCCTCCCATTGTCGACCCAAGCGTCGGGAACCTTGGAGGCGTTGCGATGCGGTCGGCGTGTGCGATGCTCCGCGCGAAACGAAGCCAGTCGACAGCGACCGATTCCCGAATCGAACGACCCAGGAGCAACGGAACTCCTTTCCAGATCAGCGATACCGTCCTGTCTCCCCAGCGCATCAGGAGCGCACCAGCAAGCGCACCGAGCCGCGCACCGCGATCCCTGGTGCCTGGGTACGGCCGAATCTCCTTGGTCGGAGACGGCTCCGTCCCCCGATCCGAGGCACCTCACTCCGGTCGGATGGGCGGACGAAACGCCGAAACGAACCGGGGGCAATCGATGGAACCCCTTTTCCTAATGGAGCAAACGTCAAACGACGCGAGGCGCACCGGAGCGCACCAGGGGCGCACCCTCCCGCGAAAGGATGCCGCCGGGGAGGCTGCGATCGAACCACCGCCCCGGTCCTGGCTCGCCCGACGAAACAAAGCCAGGCCCGGCGATCACGATTGCCGAAACGAACCGGGGCCGACGGTCGCAACCCGTTGCAGGATCAGCAATATCGACCCCAGCCGCCAGCGCACCGAAGGCGCACCACGGGGCGCCCCAGACGGCACACCGCTCAGACGTGGACCTCGTCGCTCTGCCCCAGCAGGTTCGGGTAGCGATCGCGGACGGGGGCCACCTCCGAGGCCAGGAAGGCGGTCACCTGCTCCGGGCACCGGCCGATGAACCGGCGGGGGTTCAGGGCGGCGTCGAGGTCGATCGCGGCGAAGGCGGGGTCGGCCTTCATCCGGTCGATCAGGTCGTTCCGCTCGGCCCCGTCCTTCAGGGCGTCGGCGGCGGCGATCGAGTGGACCCGGACCCGCTCGTGGAGATCCTGCCGGTCCCCCCCGGCGCGGACGCCGGCCATCAAGACGGCCTCGGTCGCCATGAATGGCAGCTCCCGCTCGACGTTCCGGGCCACCACCTTCGGCCGGACGATCAGGCCGGGCACGACGTTCAGGTAGAGCGACAGCAGGGCATCGGCCGCGAGGAACGATTGCGGCAGGGTCATGCGTCGGACAGCCGAATCGTCCAATGTCCGTTCCAGCCATTGCGTTGCGGCGGTCTGGCTGACGGCCGCCTGCTGGGCCATCAGGAAGCGGGCGATCGAGCACATCCGCTCGGCCCGCATCGGGTTCCGCTTGTAGGCCATCGCCGAGGAGCCGATCTGGTTCGCCTCGAACGGCTCCTCCAGCTCCTTCTCATGGGCCAAAAGCCGCAGGTCGTTGCCGAACCGGTGGGCACTCTCGGCCAGGGCGACCAGCGCCGAGACGACCAGCGAATCCAGCTTCCTCGGGTACGTCTGCCCCGTGACCGGATACGACCCCTCGAACTCAAAGGCGGCGGCCACCCGGCGGTCCAGCTCCTCCACCTTCGCATGATCACCGTCGAACAGGTCGAGGAAGCTGGCCTGCGTGCCGGTCGTCCCCTTCACCCCCAGGAACCTGACGTCGGCAATCCGCCGCTCCACCTCGGTCAGGTCCATCAACAGGTCCTGGCACCACAAGGTCGCCCGCTTGCCGACGGTCACCAGCTGGGCCGGCTGGAAGTGGGTGTAGCCCAAACAGGGCTCATCCTTCCAGCGGTCCGCGAAGCTCGCCAGCGCGTCGATCGCCCCGACCAGCCGGTCGCGGACCATCGCCAGGCCGTCCCGCAAGAGGATCGCGTCGGTGTTGTCGGTGACGTAGCAACTGGTCGCCCCCAGGTGAATGATGGCCTTCGCCTCGGGCACGGCGTCACCGAAGGTATGGACGTGGGCCATCACGTCGTGGCGGAGCTTCTTCTCGTACGACCGGGCCAGGTCGAAGTCGATCTGATCGACCTTCGCCTCCATCGCGGCGATCTGAGCATCGGTGATCGGCAGCCCCAGCCCTTGCTCGGCCCTCGCCAATGCCACCCAGAGCCGCCGCCAGGTCGAGAACTTCCGATCCGACGACCACAGCTCCGCCATCGGACGTGTCGCGTAGCGGGAAATCAAGGGATTTTCATACGTCTGATGGCGATCCATGACGGACAGGCTCTGCGCAATGAGGGAAGATGAGGCGGGGCGGGTACGGTAGGGGAGCGAAGCCTTCGGGCTCGCTCCTCGGGAATCGCGAGCGAAGGGGGGGGATTCGGTCAGGCGATCCGGAGCCGATCCGATTCGATCAGATCGTCACCCGGTACATCTCCTCGACGGTCGTCACCCCTTCGATGACCTTGGAGATGGCGGCCTCGCGGAGGGTCTTCATCCCTTCATCCCGGGCGACCTGGTTGATCACCTCTCGGGTCGTCTGGGTGAGAATCAGCTCCCGGATCAGCTCCGAGACCTCCAGGACCTCGAAGATGCCGACCCGGCCATGATACCCGGTGTGGAAGCAGCTTGGGCAGCCTTCGCCCCGATGGAGGGTCAGGCCGCGGTGTTCCTCGGGATCGAGCTTGAGCGCCTTCAAGACCGTCGCGTCGGGCGTGTAGCCCACCCGGCATTCCGGGCAGATCGCCCGAACGAGCCGCTGACTGACCACCCCCTGCAAGGCCCCCGACAGAGTGTAGCCGGGTATCCCGTAGTTGAACAGGGAGGCGATCGTCCCGGCGGCGTCGGAAGCGTGGATCGTGCTGAACACGAGCACGCCGGTCAGGGCCGCCCGAATGCCGATCCCGGCGGTCTCCTCATCCCGGATCTCGCCGATCATCAGGACGTCCGGGTCCTGGCGGAGGATCGCCCGCAACCCCTGGGCGAAGCCGAGACCGATCTGGGTGTTGATCTCGACCTGGTTGACCCCACTAAAGCGATACTCGACCGGGTCCTCAATCGTCAGGACGTTCCGGTTCGGGTGCGAAACCCGGTGCAGGCAGCTATACAAGGTCGTCGTCTTCCCCGCCCCGACCGGCCCGCCAACGAGCACGGCCCCGTACGGCCGGGCCAGCAGGTTCGAGATCCGGGCCGCCTGATGCGGCTCCAGGCCCAGGCGGTTCAGGTCGAACTGTACATCGGGCGGTTCGAGGACCCGAAGCACGACCTTCTCCCCTCGGGTCGTCGGCAGGGTCGAGGACCGGAGGTTGTACGACCTCCCTTGATCCATCACGGTCAAGGCCCCGTCCTGCGGGTGCCGCGATTCGACCAGATTCATGTCCGAGAGGATCTTGATTCCCCGCACCACCGCCTGGCCAATCTCGGCGTCGAGCCCGACCATCGGATGCAACTGGCCGTCGATCCGGAAACGGATGAGGTAGCGATCTTCTTGAGGGTCGAGGTGAATGTCGGTCGCTCGGGCCTTGATGGCCCGGATCATGACCTGCTCGATCAGGTCAGAGGGGACGGCCGTCTCGGCGATCGCGTGCAGCTCGGCCCTCAGGTCACGCTCGGTCCGCTCGTTGTCAACGGCGGGTGACGCCGACGGCTGAGCCACCGCCGGCAAGGAGTCGGCATCGTCTTGCCGAGCTTCTCGCTCGGCAACGGCCCGTTCCAGATCCTCGGGCGTGACCATTTGGAGTTCCTGGATCGCTCGCAGCAAGGCAATCTCTTGCTCCTGAGCATGCCGCTGGGCGACCAGAAGCCGCTCGGCCGACAGAACCTGAGCCTCCGCAAGCGCCCGGGCGAGTGTCTCGTCGTCGAGTTCCGGCCCAGACCCCGTCGCCACGTTGTCGGCCATCTCACGTACCTCCACTCGCGTCTGGACTGATCGAGCCGATCGACCGAGAAGACTCCCCACGGTCCGAAAACCAATCGATGCCAGGGAGAACCGCTCTCGACCGTTCCGACTCGTTCAAGATCGGTTCGTTCCCCCTACCGGCTTTGATCTTCGGGAACCCGCCGGGTGAACGCCGACGCCATCAGGCTGACCACCCGACGTGCGCCATGCTCGACTTGCTTTCGACAATTCTAAATGCGCAAGAGATCGGAATGAAACCAACGACCAGCCCAATTCCAACGGTTTTCCTGGCCTCCGTCCGTCGATCCGAATGGTCAACCTCCGCTGCGTTCCAAAGCAGCCACCGCCCCGTTCTCAGACGACGATGCCGTCCCGCATCATCGCCATGACCCGCAACGAACACCCGATTGACCCGCGCTCGACCAGCGCGGGAGAATCGAAGCATCGACTCATGTCGGGTCGGCGAGTCTTGCCATGACGGCCCCTCCTCGCAAACCGTTCCGAAGCAACGGTCGCGGGGTGGGGCTGTCTTTCGTTCTGGAGTCTGGCGGCCGAGGGCGACCTGACCCGGATCGCCCATCGCAACGCATTGGCGAAGGAGGGTCTAATGAAACGCTATTGCTGGATGCGGCTGGCTTTGCGTGGTGGACTGCCCGGCGGCCTCGCCTTGCTGCTGGTTCTGCCTGCAACCCTCTCCGCCCAGAAGCGGGATCTCGACGATTCCGACTGGACCCCGCTCATGAAGGCCGCCCAACAGGACGACTGGAAGGCCGCGCTGCTCCTGATCGACCAGGGGGCCGACCGAAACGCCAAGGCCCCCCGGACCGGCATGACCGCCCTGATGATCGCCGCCTGGTACGAGTCGGCGGAAACCCTGGACATCCTCCTGTTCAACCAAGCCGACGCGAACCTCAGCACTCAGACCGGGGTCACGGCCTTGATGATCGCTGCCGGACGCGGCAACCTGGCGATGGTCGACAGCCTGATCGACTGGGGAGCCAAGGTCGATCCGGTCGATGCCGAGGGCTCCAATGCGCTGCTGATGGCCATCACCGCCGGCAACCCCGAGGTCGTCTCCCGCCTGATCGAGGCGGGGGCCGAGGTCGACGACCAGGACCCGATGGGGATTTCTCCCTTGATGTGGGCCGCCTCGAAGGGCAACGCCGAGGTCGTCCGGGTCCTGCTCGACGCCGGTGCCGACCCGACGCTCCGCGACGACGAGGGAAACACCGCGGCCGACGTCGCCTGGCTCAGCGGGCATCCGGACCTGGTGGCGATGATCCGGGACGCTCCGGCCCGACCCGATCCGGCGATCGGCCCTCCCCCCTTCCGCTCCGAGCCCCCGCGCGACGACCTCCCCGACCGCCTGGCCGACCGCACCGAGGAGGCTCCCGAGGGCTGGGTCGTGCATCGATCCCCCGCCTTGCAGATCCGGATGGCCCTGCCCGCTCCTCCCGAGCTGGCCCTTGAGACCCTCGACACCCAGCTCGGCCCGGCCGAAGATGCCTCCGCCTTCGTTGATCAGGACGGGATGAGTTACTCCGTCGGCCGCACCACCTACCCCGACGAGGCCCTGAGGCTCGACGACGACGCCTTCTTCGCCCAGTTCCTGACCGACAGCCTGTTCGAAGGGCGTCACGAGCTCGTCCAGCCGGCCGATCGCATCCGCTACGGCCCTTTGCCCGGCCGATCGGTCCGCTACCGATCGCAGAGCGAACGCAAGACCTTCGACACCTGGATCGAGGTCTTCCGGGACGGCTCGACCGGCTACCTGATGGCCGTCAATGCCCGCCAGGGCAAGCTCGACGACGACCTGGCCCGCGCCTTCTTCCGTGGCGTCTGGCTGCTCAATCCCGGCCCCGGAATCGAGACCCCCGACACCCCCGAGCCATCTCGATTGCAGCAGTTCAAGGACATGATGGTCACCCTCGTCGATGCCGAGGGCCGGGGAGATGCCCGCACCATTGCCGAAGGTCTGCAACAGAGCGAGGGCATGATCCTGTTCGTCATGGGCGGCGTCTACCGAGAGTCGCTCCAGATCGATCAGCCGATCATCCTCATCGGCATCGGCGACGACCCCTCCGAGGTCGTCCTCGAACTGCCCGACGACACCCCGCTGCTCATCAACTCCTCGGGCGTTTTCCTGGGCAACCTGACCGTCCGACGCGCCGACGACGTCGCCAGCGACGACCCGGCTCCCCTGGTCGAGATCACCGAGGGCCGCCAGATTCTTGAGGACTGCGTCTTCGACACCGCTCGATCGAACGGCCTGGTCATCCGGGGGACGGCCGATCCGGTTCTCCGAACCTCGGACATCCACGGCGGCCCGTTCTCCGGGGTCATGCTGATCGAGGACAGCACGGCCACCCTCGATCGATGCACGATCCAGGACCACGAATCCTCCGGCATCGTCGCCGCCGATGAGTCCCGGTTGACCCTCCGAAGCTCGGAACTCTCCGAGAACGCCGAGGTCGGATTACTCGTCCGAGACGAGGCCCGTGTTCAGGGGGAACTTCTGGGGCTCCTGAACAACGGTGTCGACAACCTTCGCCTGACCGACTCCAGCCTCGGCGTCTTCCGCGACTGCATCTTCTCGCAGGCTGGCGAGGACGGTGCCTGGCTGGCCTCCAACAGCCGAGGGACCTTCACCGCCTGCACCTTCTCCAAGAACGGCCAGACCGGCCTTCGGATCCAGAGCGCGACCCGCACGGTGCTGGTGGATAGCCTGATCGCGGAGAACGAACAGGCCGGACTACTCATCGAGGAGCAATCTCCCGCGCTACTCGATCGCTGCGTGATCCGATCGAACGCCTATGCCGGGGCCGAGCTGTCCGGCTCCAGCGGTGCGACCTTCCTCGACTGTACGATCACCGAGAACACCCAATCCGGCGTCTTCGCGCACAGCGCCGCCCTGGGGCAGTTGGTCGCGTGCCGCTTGACCTCGAATGGTGGATCGGGCGTCTCGGTCGAGTCGGGCCGGGTCGATCTGGTCGACTGCGAGCTGTCGAGCAACGCCCGCTTCGGCCTTGAACTCGCGTCCGACGCCACCGTCGCCTCGCGGGGGTGCTCCTTCGAAAACCAGCCGGGCGGCGACCATTCGCTTGCTGAAGGGGCTCGCCTGCTCCGGCTCGTCGCCGTTGCCGATGACGAAGCGGTTACCCATCAGGACGACGCCAACCCGGCCCCCGGAGCCGTCGCGGACCCCGAGCCCGAGCCCGAGCCCTGATCGCGCAGGGGCCCGGTCTCGAACTTCGGTCTCGAACTTTATGAGAACGCCCCGGCCTCTGGCTCTGGGAGAGGTCGGGGGGGGGGGGGGAGCCGGACATTCCCAGGCCTCTCGCTTCTCCCGAACCGTCCGAACGTCCTTCACAGCCGAACTGTGCCGAGTTGGCCTTGCCGACCGGATCGATCTGGACTAGGGTAACGCCCCACATCGCCGACCCTCCACGCCAGGGACCGGAACGGAACGTCCGGACTCGGGCCGTCGTCCATCGCTTCCCTCGCCCCGGGTTATCCTCGGAGCGAGGGGGTCCGATTCCCCACCCGATTGAACCAGCCCCCGCGATCGCAGGCGAACGGCACCCGGGGACCGAGCTTCGCTCTGGTGCTCCGCCGACGCGGGGAAACGGACGGCGTTCGTTACGATACGGACCACTCTCGGCAGGTACTCAAGGGAGGGGACACGGATGACCCTTCGGCCATTCGATCGAACACGGCGGTCCCTGGTGCTCGGGACGCTGGGCTTGGGGACACTCGCCCTGGCCGCCGGGTGCGACCCCCGCGCCCTGGCCTATTTCCTCCAGCCGTTCGAGCCCACGATCGACGCGCCCGGCCCGTCGCTTAAAGGCAAAAAGGTCGTGATCCTTTGCCACGCGACCACCGGCACCATGTCGGACTTTCCCGACCTGGAAGACGACCTGGCCAAGGGGCTCGGCCGTTCTCTGGCCGGCTCGGTCAAGAAACTCGAGCTCGTGCCGCACCAGAAGGTCAAGGTCTGGGTCGACGGCCACCCCGGCTACACCGATCCGTCCGACGCCGGCCGCGACTTCGAGGCCGACAGCGTCATCTTCCTCGAAGTCGAGGCCATCCAGCTCGAAGACTACCGCAGCCCCGGCCTGTTCCAGGGAGCATCACGCATTCATGTCAAGGTCTTTGACCTGATCGAACCGACCGACGACAAGGGCAAGCCGATTCCCGGGCGAGATCGTGAGATCGTCGTCTCGCACGACGAGATCGTCGAAACCTCCTTCCCCCGCACCCAGGGGGCCATGCCCATCAGCGCGACGGTCAACCGCTCCGCCTTCCGCAAGAAGTTCCTGGAAATCGTCATCGCCGAACTCGCCTGGCAGTTCATTCCCCGAAGCTCCGGCGACATGATCCAGGATACGAGCTTCTGAGCCCTCGGCTCGGCTCCCTGCGACACCTCGAACAGGGCCGAAGGCTGAGCATGGAGCTCGGCCCTCGGCCCTCAAGCCTTACTCCGGCCGTTGCTTCGGCTGGGTCATCAGCGAAACAACCACCAGGACCAGGAACCCGAGCGGGATCGTCACCAGGCCCGGCTGGCTGAACGGGATGATCGATTGCTCGGCAGGCAACCCATACACGTCTCGATAGGCCTGGGCACTCAACAAGATCCAGGTCAACGACGTGATCATGCCCACAAAGATCGCCGCCGTGATGCCCCACTTGGTCGTCTTCCGCCAGAACAGGAGCATCACCAAGGCCGGCAGGTTTGCCGAGGCCGCTACGTTGAACGCCCAGCCGACCAGAAAGCTCACATTGAGCTTCTCAAAGGCGATCCCCAGCGCCATGGCCACCACCCCAATCACCACGGCAGACCCCTTGGCGATCCGGACCTTCCGCAGGTCGCTCATCGGCCAGCGCAGGACGTTCTCGATCAGGTCGTGCGCGATCGCCCCGCTGGCAGCCATGATGAGGCCCGACACCGTCCCCAGCACGGTCGTAAACGCCACGGCTGAGATGACCGCGAACGGCAGCTCGCCGAAGCTCCGGGCCAGGAGGGGCGCGGCCATGTTCGAGTTCGTCGGGTCGAGGACCCCGCCGGTCATCGCACCGAGGCCGAGGTAAAGCGTCAACACATAAAACGCGCCGATCGCCGCAATGCCGACGACCGTGCTCCGCCGCGCCGCCTTCTGGTCCTTTACCGTGTAGTAACGGATCAAGATGTGAGGCAACGACGCTGTCCCGCCGAACAGGGCAAGCATCAACGAAATGAAGTCAAGCTTATCGACCAGCCGACCGCTCCGAATCCCCTTGAAGGTCGAGCTGCCTCCGGGAACCATCAGGTCGTTCCCCTCGGTCGGCACGGGATAATAGACGGTCGTCACCGTGCCGTCGGCCTCTCGGATGATCCGGTTGGTCCAGGCGGCGAT
Source organism: Tautonia marina (assembly GCF_009177065.1). Classification (NCBI taxonomy): domain Bacteria; kingdom Pseudomonadati; phylum Planctomycetota; class Planctomycetia; order Isosphaerales; family Isosphaeraceae; genus Tautonia; species Tautonia marina. The sequence goes on along the minus strand of NZ_WEZF01000001.1, from coordinate 216,579 downwards.
GGTGCTGTCCTGCACGGTGGTGAGGAACTCGATCGGGCCAAGCTGGCCGGTTTCGGTTTGATCGTCGGGTAAGCGAATGACCTGCCCCACCGCCTTCAAGTCCCCCTGCCCTTCCCCTTTGCCCTGGGGCAAGCCGTTGGCCAGCCGGGTTCCATCGGGCAAGACGGTGAGCGTCTGCCCTCGGGCCAGTTGATCCCCGTCCGGGTCAAGGCGATGCCAGACGGTGACGATCCCGGTGTCTCGGTCCTCGGCCCTGACGAACGGCTCGTCGCGCCAGCTCTCGGTTTCGGGAAGGATGCGGAGGCCTGGATCGTCGCCCAGGTCATCGACGGTCGTGGTCTCGAACGGTTGGAACCGCCCGTCGGGCACCTCCGGCTCGGTCGTCAGACCGCGACGGAGAATGAACACGGCCAGCACCGCGCAGAACAGGACCAGCAAGGCCCCCTTGATGAATTGCACATACGAGGTGGACACCATGCCCGCCGTCACCACGATGAGGACCACCACCGCACCTACCGTGATCACCCCGGCCTCGTGTGGCAGGCCAAGCAACGGCCGGACGAGCGTCCCCGCGCCGACCATCTGGGGAATCAGGTAGAAGATGCTCACCACCAGCGTACTGGCCGCCGCCGCCAGGGTGATTCCTCTCGAATCGAACTGGCTATTCAAGGCATCGGCAAACGTAAATTTACCGAGTCGTTTCAGCGGTTCGGCCACCACGAACAGCGCAACCACCCAGCCGGCCAGGTAGCCGATTGAGTAGAGGAACCCGTCGTACCCGGCGAACGCGATCATCCCGCAGATGCCCAGGAACGACGCGGCCGACAGGTAATCGCCCGCGAAGGCGATTCCATTCACAAACCAGTGAATTTGCCCGTGCGCCGCGAAGTAACCGCCGGGCTCCCGAGCTTTCCGACCCAGGTAGAAGCTCAGGCCGAGGACCGTGCCGACAAAGGCGGCGAAGACCGCCACGGCGATCGTCGAGGGTTCGTAAATCATCGCCCGGCCCCTCGCTCCTGATCCCCGTCACCCCCCGGCCGCGTTCCCGAGGCGGCCCAGTGCCGGTCGGCAACGCGCTTACAGATCGCCATATAGACCAGAGACAGGATAATCGCCGCAACGATCAGGCCCAGGCCGGTTGAAACCGCCAGATTCAGGCCCCCGGTGGGCCGTTTCGCCATCACGTCGGGAGCGAACGCATTGACTCCCACGAATGCCGCATAGAGGGCCAGGTAGATGACAAAGAGCCAGAGGCCGACCTTCGCGTAGGCGATCGTCAGGGCCGGCGGCTCGTCAACATCATGCGCGGGAGGACCGCCACGCGTGCCGGCGGTCGATCGGTCGTGAATCGGAGGCACAGTCGCACCGGGGGTCAGTGGATCCGCAATTCCGCGAGGGAATCGCCTGGACCAAAGGGGATGACAGATCGGCGTAGCGTAGCCGAACCCTCGCCGATCGCAAGCCCCTGCCGGGGGTTCAGAGGCCGAGCGACCAGTCGAGCCACTCATACGCCCGCTGCTGCGCAATGGGTGGGTACGCGTGCCCCTCGCCGTGGTTGAACAGGCCGAGCGAATCTCCCGCCCGCAGCAATTTCCAGACGGGCAAGCATGCTTCGATGTACGGCCAGCTCTGATCGCCGTCGGCCGAGTCGCCGCCGATCAGCAAAAACGACCGCGGCGCGACCAGGGCAAGCACCTGGGAATGATCGAGCGGAAAATCGGGCCGACTCGCCTCCTCGCCGTGATACCAGGGGGCGTCCCAGTTCGAGTAACCGATGCCGATTCCCCCCTCGCTCGACACGGTCGCCCGAACCCTCGGGTCAAACGCCGCCAGGAACAGCACCTCCTTCGCCCCGAGCGAGTGGCCGATACTGGCGATCCGCCCGGCATCGACATCGGTTTGCGCTTCGAGCAGATCGAGCGCCCGCTGCGCATCGTAGAGCATCGCGGCCGTGCCGGTCGCTCCGGGATGCCTTGCCCGCTGGCGGGCGACGGCCTTCGTATAGCGGTCGAGCTCGTCCGGTCCGTCCCAGAGGAAGCACGGCGGGCAGATCGCCACATACCCCCGGCGGGCCAGGTGCAGGCCGATGAACTTGTCGCTCGGCCCATCGAGCCCGGCCGGCTGTCGGATGGTGGCGTCGGTCGTCGAGTGCAGGACGACCGCCCCCGGCCTGCCTCGGGTCGGGGCCGGATCGGACGGACGCAGCAGGTACGCCTCGACCGTCCGGCCCGGCTCGGGATCGTAGGCAATGAGCAGGCGATCGACCGCGCGCTGGCCGCTGACCTCGGGCTCGACCTGATCCTGTTCCAGCACCCGGATCGCCGGCACGTTGCGCGGCCTCGGAATCACGCCGAGGAAGGATCGCCAGCGTTCCATCAGCTCGGCCCGCCGGTTGGTCCAGGCTTCGAGCGTCGTGATCGGCCGATGCTCGGCATCGAACAGTAACGGGGCGGGCCGATCGGCCTCGGATGGGATCACGTCGGGAGGCGTCTGGACCTGAGGAAGCCACGAGGGAGGGGAGCCTCGATCGCGCATTGGGCACGACTCCGGAATCAACAAAGAAAACTCAGGGCAAAATCCGACGATCCGGGCCATTCGTCTCGTGGCCACGCGACGAACCTTTGAGAAACCGAGAATTGTGTCGGATTCATTCACCCGGATGCGATACGATAGGAGAACGAGTCGGAAGTAGTGTGACACGACCGGCCCACGAATGACCTATGCTAACGGCGTCGTCGTGCATCGGGCAGCGGGTGGAACCGATCCTGAGCCAATCAGCGCCCGAGCTTTGCAAAGAATCGTTCCACTCCATGCCATCTGATGCGTTGGCATCCGTGTCCTCACGGAAACCTCAGGACCGGATGATCGTCGCCGCGTGCGATGCAGCTTTTTGAGAACGGAAGGTGCAACAATGAGGACACAACATCACCAATCGGGATGGATGCTCGGAGTCGCGGGGCTGATCCTCGCCACGAGCCTGGCGCCGATCGGGAACACTGAGGTCCACGCGCAAGAAGCCGCTCGGGCGCCTGTCCAGGCGCCGTATTACGCACCGACTCCGACGAACCTGTATGCCTCAAACCTGGGAATCTACTACCGGCTTGAGCCTTACGGGAACTCGCAAGGAGCCCGCTTGACCCAATATCCGGTCGCCGGATCGCCGGCCAGCCAGATCCAGCTGGAACCGGGCGACATGATCACCGCGCTCGACGGCCAGCCGATCTACGGGCCGAACGACCTTCTGAACCACACGGCGCAGACATCGGTGCAGTTCATCAACATCCGCACCGGCCAGCCGCAACTGAACTGGGTGTTCATCCCCACGGTCGGTCCTGGCCCGGTGCCGCCTCCGTTTCCGCAGCCGGCCCCGCCTCCGTTCCCGCCGGGTCCGGGTCCGTTGCCCTACACGCTCGGCGTGGCCACCCAGTTGACGGCGGTGGCGAACAATAACCAGGTCTATGCCGCTCCGGTGCCGGGCCAGCCGGCGCCTCGGCTGGCGCTGCGGCCGATTTATGGCCTGCGCGTGACCCAGGTGGTTCCCGGCGGAGCCGCGCAGCGGTCAGGCATTGAGATTGGCGACACGATCATGTCGGCCAACGGCATCCCGATGAGCGACTCGAACGCCCTGAGACGGGTGATCGCCAGCTCGGGAGGAGCGCTGAACCTGATCGTCCGCGATGTACGCAACCCCGGTGTCGATGTGCCCGTGTATGTCGTGCTCGATGCCTCGGGAGGCCAGGTTTACGCCAGCCCGGCGCCGGTTCCCTCTCAGGCTCCGACGACGCTACCCGTGCCCAATCCCATTCCCATGCCCTGAGGCAAAGCCACCCTCGCCCCGCCCTCGGGGGAGAGGGTGGCCGTCACGCGAACGCTGGCCAGGTGCCTGGACGCAGCGTGTTGTTCTGCGGCACCAAGACCCTCACCCCGCGAGTGGGGAGAGGGAGCCAGAAACCGACCCTCGCTCCCGCTCGCGGGGGAGAGGGTGGCCGCAGGCCGGGGTGAGGGGGCTGATGGCGAAGACGCCAGGCCTGGCGCTCCGGCCCCGGACCCCTCACCCCGGCCCTCTCCCCACGAGCGGGGAGAGGGAGGCGGAATTCGGCCCTTGCCACCGATGGCGCCGGAGCGTCCTTATCCCTTCTGCCGACTGCCGAGTGATTACTCGGCCCCTTCGGCGGGAGCGGCATCCCCTTCGGAGGCCGCGTCGGTCGCCGGGGCCTTGACCTTCGGCTCGTTGGCGCGCTGGGCGCGGGCTTCGGCCTTGGCGGCCTTCTTGGCCTTGCGGGCCTCGCGCTTCTGGGTGCGGACGGCGGCGGCTTCGGCCTCGTTGGCCTTGCCCCGAATGCGCTCCTTGAGGCGGACGGCCTTGCCGATGCGGTCGCGGAGGAAGTACAGCTTGGCCCGGCGGACCTTACCCGAGCGCTTGACGACGACGTCGGCAATGCGGGGGGAGTGGACCGGGAAGGCCCGCTCGACCCCTTCGCCGGCGACGATCCGGCGAACGATGAACATCTCGCGGACGCCGGCCCCGGATCGGGAAATGACGACGCCGTTGAAGATCTGGATGCGTTCCTTGTCCCCTTCAAGAATCCGGACGTGCACGTCGACCGTGTCGCCGATCTCGAAGTGAGGGACCTTCTCGCGCAAACCGGTCTTCTCGACCAGTTCCATCAGGGCGTTCTGCATGGGAGGGGTCCTTTGTGTATGGCTTGGATCGGGTTGAATCAAGGAGGAAGGTATCTTGAACGTCCGAAGCGCTCGCAGACGATCGTTGGCCTGGGGTTAGCTCGTGCCGACTTCGCGTCGTTGCTGGCGTCGCCAGCGGTCGATGGCGGCGTGGTCGCCACTGAGCAAGACGTCGGGCACGGTCAGGCCGCGGTACGAGCGGGGTCGGGTGTAGTGTGGATATTCGAGGCCGCCGTCGGGTCCGAACGATTCGTCGATCGCGCTCCGCTCATCGCCCAGCACGCCGGGAACCAGCCGCATGACCGCGTCGATGACCACCATGGCCGGAACTTCTCCTCCGGAAAGGACGTAGTCGCCGATCGAGAGGGTCTCGGGTTTCAACACGTCGAGAATTCGCTGGTCGAACCCTTCATAACGCCCGCAGAGCAGGGTGATTCGAGGTTCCTTGGCCAATTCCGCGACGAACGGTTGATCGAGGCGTCTTCCGGAAGGGGTCAGGGCGATCAGGCGTCCGGGTCGGTCGCCGAAGCAGGCTTGCACGGTCTCGACGGCCGAGACGACCGGGGGGGCCATCATCAGCATGCCGGGACCGCCGCCGTACGGGGTGTCGTCGACGCTCCGGTGCCGGTCGAGGGCCCACCGGCGAATGTCCCAGAGGTTGACCGAGATCAAGCCGCGGCGGATCGCCCGCTTCAGGATGCTCTCGGACAGAAACCCCTCGAACAGGCCGGGGAAGAGCGTCAGGACGTCACATCGCATCGTCGGAGGGCCCGCTGGGCGTCGGCCGGCCGGGGCCGGAAAGGGCGTGGGTCAGGCGGTCGAGAACGTGCGGAGGACAGGATCGGACAGTACCGCATCGCGTCGTCCGGTTCCGGCCGGCCGACCCAGCCCGTCAAGGTCCTTGGCGGCCGGGCCGGTCAGGCCTGCGATTCCTCGGCCTTCGGCTCCTCGGCCGGGGTGGCGTCGGCGGCCGGAGCCTCGGCGGCGGGGGCCTCAGGCTCGGGGGCCGGCGGGGCGGCCTTCGGCTTGGGGGCGGGTCCGCCGGTCAGGTGAGTCGTCTTGGCGCCGGGGGCGGGGCGCTCCTCGGCCGGGACGTTATCCCAGGCTTCGCCGTTGGCCGGCTTGGTGATGCCGTGCCGCTTGAGCATCGCGGCGACCTTCTCGGTCGGCTGGGCGCCGACGGAGAGCCAGTAGCGGACCCGAGGGGTGTTGAACCACTCGCGGGCCGACTCGTTGCGGACGAGCGGATCGTACCAGCCGAGTTCCTCGATGGCGCGGCCGTCACGCGGGGTGCGGGCGTCCATCACGCAAATCCGGTAGAACGGGCGGTGCCGTCGGCCGAACGACTTCATGCGAATCTTGACCATCTCGAACGATCACTCCCAGGCAATCGGAAGCGCGGCTCGGACGCATGTTCTTTGGGTTCCAAACGTGTCGGGCACCCCCCTGCCCTCGCGGAAAAGCAAGGGAGAGAGACGGGGCCGGTTCCCGAGCCATCGGCGGCCCCGCGGCCGGCGGATCGACCCGACCGTGGCGGTCGGATCAAAGGCCGGCTCATACCCTCTCATTCGGCGAATCGGATTGGCGAGACGTTCCATCCTTCCGGTCAGAACAGCGGCCGGGCCCTTTTTTTTCGTCGTCTCGCCGTGGGCGAAAGAGGGCCGGGCCGTTGGTTCGAGGGTGCCCTCCCGCTCGGGGCACTCGTCGCGTCGCGTCGCGTTGCGGCACAGGTCGTGTCGCGTCGTGTCGCGGACTTAGGGGTTCGGTCCCCCTTTGCGTTTCTCACGAAGCTCGCGCTGCAGGCGGCGGGCTTCCTTCTCGCGGAGTTTCTTCTGCTTCTCGCGTTCCTTGGCGGAGAGGCGCTTGCCGGTGCTTTGCTTGGTCGTTTTGAGCATCGCGCCGGGGTTGAAGGCGCCGGCCTTGCCGAGGCCCGAGAGGGTCTTCACGCGGTCGAGCATCGACATCTGCGACATCTGCTTGACCATCGCCGCCATGGCGTCGAACTGCTTGACCAGGCCCGAGACGTCTTGCGGCTCACAACCGGCCCCGGCGGCGATCCGGCGGCGTCGGCTGATGTCGATCGTGTCCGGGTCGCGGCGTTCGGCCGGGGTCATGCTGTCGATGATCCCCTGGATGCGCTTGACCTCGGCGTCGGCATCGACCCCTTCGAGCATCGAACCCATCTGGTTCATGCCGGGGATCTTGCCCATGAGGTCCTTGACCGACCCCATCTTCTTCATCGTGACGATTTGCTTGCGGAAGTCGTCGAGGTCGAACTTCCCCTTGGCCATCCGCTCTTGCTGGCGCTTGGCTTCTTCCTCGTCGACGGCGTCCTTGGCGGCTTCGACGAGGCCAACGATGTCGCCCATGCCGAGCATCTGGCCGACGATCCGCTCGGGGTCGAAGACGTCGAGCCGTTCGAGCTTCTCCCCCATGCCGACGAACTTGATCGGTACGCCGGTGACCTGCCGGACCGATAGGGCGGCACCGCCTCGGGCGTCGCCGTCGAGCTTCGTCAGGATCACGCCGTCGAGTTCGAGCGCCTCGTTGAACGATCCGGCCGATGCCACGGCGTCTTGCCCGGTCAGGGCATCGCAGACGAAGTAGACCTGATGCGGGCGAACCTTCTTCTCGATCCGCTTGAGCTGGCCCATCAGCTCGTCATCGACGTGCAATCGGCCGGCGGTGTCGAGGATCACCGTGTCGCGGCCCAGACGATCGGCCTCGGCCACCCCTTTGCGGCAGACCTCGACGGGGTCGGCCTTCGACGGGTCTTCGGTGTAGACAGGAACGTCGAGCTGCTGGCCGAGGACCTTCAATTGCTCGATGGCCGCCGGGCGTTGCAGGTCGGCGGCGACGAGCAAGGGCTTGCGCCCGAGGCCGAGCATCCGGCGGGCGAGCTTGCCGCAGGTGGTCGTTTTGCCCGAGCCTTGCAGGCCGCAAAGCATCAACACCGTCGGCCCAGTTTTCTCGAAGCGGATGTGAGGGTCGCCCTCGCCCATCAACTCGATCAGCTCGTCGTGGACGATCTTGATGATCTGCTGGTCGGGGCGGACGCTCTTGATCAGCTCCTGGCCGGCGGCTTTCTCGGTCACGCGCTTCATGAAGCGCTGAACGACCTCGTAGTTGACGTCGGCCTCCAGCAAGGCGGTGCGGACGGCCCGCAGGCCCTCCTGCATGTTGGCCTCGGTCAGCTTGCCACGGACCTTGAACCGGCCGAGGGCGTCTGACAGGCGGTGCTGGATATCGTCAAACATGGCAAAGGCGTACCGTGATCGCCACTTTGGGGGATTGCGAATCGCCAATTGTAACGATCACACCATCGGCGGGCAATGCCGGCGCTTCGGAAGCCGCTCGAAGTCGAGGTCTGCCGGCGATCTCCTCTTCCTGTGAAGCCGCGCCCAACACTCCGAGCCGGACGCAACGCTCCCCGTTATCCCAGGGACCGAGCCTCTCGGACGAGCCGAAGACGACGGATCGCATCGAGCCGGGCGTCCGGAGCCGATCGGCTCGGCCGGACGAACGATTCGGGGCCGAAGGTCGTGGTGAAGTCGGTGCCGGGCTGGCCGGCCCCTGCTCCGTCGAGGAAGGCCCCCGAGGCGGAGGTCAGGCCCTCGGGAGGGGTCCCGAGGACAGTCAGTTGATAGGTCCGGTGGAGCGGCAGGCGACGGATCGGCACCAGGGAAACCACCGTTCCGCCCTCGTCGAGCGTGGCCGAGGCCATCGGGATGGCCCGGTCGTCCCCGGTCCCGAATCGGCGGTCGAGGCCGGGGGCGAGGAGGCGGTATCGGGTCGGATCCCCCGCGCGAACCGGCTCCATCGGCTCACTGAATGCAACGAGAATTTGAGTGGGCCGGGCGTGGAACCCCAGGCGATGCAGGCTGGTGACCGTCGGCGGGATCGCCGGCCAGACGACCGAGGCCGGATTCGAAACGATGGTCGAGCCACCGGGCAGAGTGGCCGAGGCGATCACCGTATCGACCCCCGGCCCTCCCTCACCGTCGTAGGAAAACAGGAGGCGGCCGGCGGCGTCGGTCAACCCGATCGGCCCGGCAGTCCCGGCGTTCGGACCGGAGACGACCTGGACCGCACCGGGGACACCGGCCAGGGGCACGCCGTCGGCGTCAAGCAGGGTCAGTGTGACGGTCACAGGTTGGCCGATCTCGGGCGACGAGGGGACCGGAGTCGCGACGATCTCCGCAGACGCCTCGGCCTCGAACGCGCCGGAGTCGGGGGCGGAGGCCGAAGGTCGGGGAACTCCTCGCTGGTCGGTCGTCACGCCCAGGACCGGCAGCGCAGCGTCGAGGGCGGCGCTGCCGGGCCAGAGGGCTCGGGTGGGGGTGGGTCCGCCATTGTCGCCCAGCGGGCCAAGGCGGGGATCGGCGCCGGTCCGATCCGACGGATCAAGGGGCAGATTCGGCGCGTCGGCAAAAACATTGCCGCCCATCGAAAGCACCTCCGCGCCGTTGGTCACCAGCGAGCCGCCCGGGTTGGTCCCAAACAGGCTCGACGCGATCGTCAGCTGACGAGGAGCAAGCGGTGGAATCGTGAACGCGACGACGCCACCCCCCTCGTTGTCGGCGAGGGTTACATGGGCAAGCATCACGTCGCCGTCGGTCGAAAGGCCGCCTCCGGACAGAGCGCGATTCCCGCTGATCGTCGTGTTCACCACGGTCGCCGAGCCCGACTGCCCCTGCACCAATGCCCCACCGGCTCCCGATGGCCCGAAACCTCCCTGGCTCTCCACCACGTTGCCACTCAGCGTTGAGGCCGAGAGGGTTAACGGCCCGTTGCTGGCAATGGCCCCTCCCAGGCCGATGCAGCCCCGAACGCCCTGGGAGTCGGCCCGGTTCTCCTCAAAAACGGATTGCGTGATCGACAGCGGCTCGGTACTGAAGACTGCCCCCCCTCGGGCATCGGCCGAAATCCCCTCGGTCGCCTCCACGCGATTCCGGGCGAAGGAGGAACCGAGGATCGTCATCGGCCCGGCATTCCGGATGGCCCCCCCCTGGGCCGAGGCAGAACTCGTCGGCCCTCCGGAAGCCTGCGAGACGGCCCGATTGTCCTCGAAGGCCGATCCCAGAATCGCCGCCGTCCCGAAGTTGACCAGCGCTCCGCCCGAGGCCGGCACGCTGAGGAATCCGGACAACCGCGCTTCATTGGCCGAGAACGAGGAATCGACCACCCGAAGCAGGCCCGAGTTCAGGATGCCTCCCCCCTGCGCCCCGGTCCCGAGCACGACCGACCGCAAGCCCCCTGTGGCCACGTTGTCGACCACGACCGAGCGGTCGAGCGTCAACGTCGCGTCGTTGTCGATCCCCCCGGCGACATTCGCCGAATTGCCGTCCAGGGTCGAGGCGCTGATCGTCATCGTTCCGGAGTTGTGGATGCCGCCGCCCCGGCCGGTCCCCGGGTTGAGCGAACCGATGAGCTGCATCCCGCCGGCCGCCCGGTTGGCAACGATCGACGAGCGGACGATCGCCATCGTCCCCGAGTTCCAGATCGCCCCCCCGGTGCCGTTGCCGCCGCCACCGATGGCGCTCAGCCCCTGGGCCTGGTTCTCCCGAAGGAGGGAATCGACGATCGTCATCTCACCGATATTCGCAATGCCGCCGCCGGTCGCGTCGGCCAGTGCGAAACCGGCCCGATTCCCCTGGATCGCGACGCCGGAGAGAACCAGCATCCCCGCATTGGCCACGCCGCCGCCGGTCGTCGCCAGACCTCCGGTGAGGGTCAGACCGGAGAGCGAAACCGTCACCCCCTCGGTCACGGTGATGAGTCGGAAGGCTGGGGCCGCCTCGTCCTGCGACCGCGCCAACGTCAGCAAACCAGCCCCCGGACCGGCCAGGGCAAGATCCGTCTCCAGGTCCGGTAGGCTCGTGTTCAGCGTGATCGTGCCGGTCAGGCCCGGCTCGAAGCGAATCGTATCGTGGTCGGGATCACCATTCGCCTGCTCAATTGCCCCGCGAAGCGAGCCGGGGCCGGCGTCGTCGAGCACGCTGACGGTGAAGGTGGCTAGCAGGCTCCGGGGCTCCAGCCACTCGGGGCGAGGACAGAGGCCGTTGCGGCGGCGACGGGCGCCCCGCCGATCGGATCGGGTGGACATCACCGGCCTCCATCGACCTCGGCTCCGGGGATCGGCCCCGATCGTTGACCCGCCTGCCTGACCGATTCTGGCCTAACCCGCCTGAACGAACGCCGAACGTCTTCCAACCTGACTCACCGGATCTCCGGAGTCAAGGTTTGACGATCAACGACGATGACGGGAGCCACGGAATCCGGGCGCCCTGGGGTGTCTGGCGATGGCCCCGGAGAAGCGAGGAGGCTCAAGGGGCCAGCAGCGGCGAGCCGTCGCGGGCGGCCTGGGTCAGCTGTGCGACCTCGTCGGCCGAGAGCGGGCGGTCGAAGATCATCAGGTCGTCAAGCAAACCGGCGTAGCTGAGCCCGAGGAAGATGACCGCCTGGCTCGGGTCCCACGAGAAGCGCTGATTCCAGCCCGAGACGGTTCCTTGCAACGTGCCGTCGAGGTAGAGCCGGGCCTCGCCATTGGGCTCGCCGGTGTTGAAGCGATCGAAGGTGATGGCGATATGGGTCCAGCGGCCTGAGGCGAACGGAGCATCGGCGACGGCGACCACCGGCTTTTCGGCGGCGGGCAAGGCGTCGAAATCCTTGTTCTCGGGATTCCAGACCGCCAGATCCGCCAGCACGCCGAGCCGGAAGACTCGGGGGCGGTCGTCCCGGGTGAAGTCGTTCCAGATGGCCGCATCGTTCCAGGCCTTCTGGGTCACCTGAATCGGGTCCACGTAGGTCGGCGGCAGCTCCGATTCCGGGTCGAGGCTCAGAAAGTAAGAGATCGTGCCCGACCACCCCTCACCGCTCCCGGGGCCTTCGAAGGGCAGGTTGTCCTCGACCCGGAAGAAGTGAACCCGCTGGTTCTCCTGCGAGAATCGCAAGGCTCCGCCCGATCGCCCCCCCTCGGCCACGCGATCGACGCCGGGGCCGGCCGTCCCGGCCACCGGGTTCTCTCGGGCGGCCGTCGCGGCGGAAAAGAAGGTCGAATCTCCCCGGGCCACGTCGGCATCAAACCCCCGGTCGAAGGTCGCCGCGAAGGTCAACGACCTGGCGAGCCCGTCGGGTAACGCGGCGTCGGTGTCCTGGGCCATCACCCGGGAACGATCCGAAGCGGCCAGGACCACCAGCAGGATCACAACACACGGGGCGAATCGGCGCGGTCCGATCATCGGCTCATCCTCTCGATCTTCCAGGAGGCGCACTCGGCATTCAGGATCGAGCGTAGCATTCTCGCCTCCGCTCGGAAACAGACCACAACGGTCGTCCAGTCGGAGGCGAGTCTGCGGGAAGGCGATGCGGGCACACCGTCAAGAGGCGGCTCCCCTCAACCCGCGGAGCCCGAGCATCACGGGGTTGGGGCGGCGGCTCCTGGTCCCTTGCCGCCGGGGGTCATGGCGTTGATCTCGGGTCCAGACGACTTCCCTTCATCATCGGAGGGAATTTCCACCAGGCCGGCTTCATTCCCCTCCACCGGGGTCGAGGAGGCATTCTCTCCTCCCGAGCACCCGGCCGCCAGAAGGCAGGCCGAGATGCCGAGGATTCCGAACATCCCGGCAAAGGTCCGACGTGGTTCGAGGGCGGATCGACTTCGATCGTTGCGTGAGAACAAGGGAGGCTCCTCTCAGTTCGGTCATGGGAGGCGAACACGTTGCTTCGGCAGCGAGAACGTGATCCAAGCAAGAGAACCCCGCCCGGATCGATCATGCGATCAACCCAAGCGGGGCATCAACTCGTCGTCCGGGAAACAGACTTCGCGGAATCAATCACACGCTCGACGGGTCAGGTCGGAACCGAGACGCTCAGGAGCCGTTCCCGGTTCCTCGCCGACCTGGCCGATCATCCCCGATCGGCTCAGTACTGGTCGGCGCTGATGACCTCGCCGCGGTTCTTCGTGGCCAGGGCCTGGTAGACGCCCGACCGGAAGACGGTTGGGTCGCCGACCTCGTAGGTGGTCGCCCAGAAGGCCGAGCCGTTGGTCTGGGTCGTCAGGCCGACCGGCAGCTGAGTCCCCTGGTCGATCTGCCAGGTGTCGATGGTTTCCTTGATGAACTTCACCGAGCCGTCGGCCATGGCGAAGTTCGCGCCGCCGGGGTGGAAGCTGCTGGCGGCCATGATGTGGGCGTCGGCCCAGGCGTTGGCCGGAGCAAACCGCGGCATCTTCTTGTGGGCGTTGATCGGGTACATCGCGGTGATCTGGGTGTCGCCGTAAGCGCCCGAGGTCCACCAGCCCCAGTCGCCGTTCTCGGCGGGGTTGCGGTCGGCCAAAATGCCGTTGGCGTGCTCCATGAACATGATGGTGTTGCTCAGGCCGTCCTTGATCTCGGCGAAGGTCGTCTCGCTGTGCACAGAGAAGACGCCCAACGAGTTGGCCCGGACCCGGCCGTACTGCGAGTGGACCAGGCCACTCGGGAAGCCGTCGGTCGGCGGCAGCGAGTAGGTGTTGCTCGGCCACAGACCACCGTTGCCGGCATAGCTCGTGTGAGCCATCCGCGGGTAGGCGGTCGAGTTGTGGGTGCTCAGCTGGGTGGCTGTCGGGTCGCTCGGGCAGGCGTAGGTCGACACGGTGGTGCCGTGGATGGTCAAGTTCGCATCCATGAACATATTGAGGTCGTAGTTGATCGCGTTGTGCAGGTTCGTCTGCTCAATGTACGGCAGGAAGGCCGGCAACGGGCCGTGCAACGAGGTCACATAGCCGGGCATTCCCGGAACCCACCCCCAGCGCAGGCCGGAGGGGAGCCGCTGCCACGAATCCACGTAGTTGTGGGCGGCCAGCGCCATCTGCTTCATGTTGTTGGTGCACTGGGCGCGGCGGGCCGCCTCACGGGCACTCTGCACGGCCGGAAGCAACAGGGCGATCAAGACACCGATGATGGCAATAACCACCAGCAGTTCGATCAGCGTAAAGCCGCGTCGCGAACCGCAGTGGGATCGAGGAGGACGATTCATCGAGAAGCTCCGGGAGAATCGAGACGTGACTGCCGGTCGGATTGTGAAAAAAAAATGGAAATGCTGTCGGGAAAACGACCCTCGTTTCGAAGATCCTGATGCCTTCCCTTCAGATTGAATCAGGGCGGAATGCAAGAAACGGACGTGTGATCCGAAGAACATTCCAGATCGAAAGACCCAAGGTCCCCCGACACGGCGAAAAACGACCACACGTGAAACGTGAACATGAACAGGCAAGCACCACCGCCCAGCAAGCACGGGGCGGGGCCGGGCCATTGATCCTCAATAACGAGGAATGACCCGGGGGCGACGGTTCGGAAGCGTAGGTTCGGCCTTACAGACCAAGGGGAAGGATTGCGTGACCAATCCCCACCCGGCCCGATCCGACGCCTCTGAGCAAGGCAGATCATCCATCGAGAACGTGCCCCACTCAACCGACGCGGGTTGAGCAGGATGAGATGCGGGAACGTCAAGAAACGAACCACTCCCACCAAAGCCCGGCTGAATCCTCCACGCGTGGCAGCACGGCAGGAATCTGCCGCGAGGCATTGCGTGAATGATCGGCTTCAATGCGACGGGATCGGTTTCGTCTCACTGCCAGGGCAACCACGGGCAGTCGGGAGAGGGGGCCGCTCGTGGTTCAAGCGCTCTGCTGAGTGAAGCATTGCATGCAGATGCATGAAGGGGCTCGATGACACTCAACGGTCATCTGTCATAGTCCTTTTGAACCTCCCGAATCAAGGGGGCAGTGAACGAATCGAGAAGAAAGCCGTCTGAAGGCCATTGAATTTCGGACGTGTTGAAAAAAAACGACTTCCCCGCCGGGCTCGTCGGCCAAACAGATTGAGTGCATTGCGGCTCGCAGTCTCCTCCGAACGGGGAGGGGTTGGTGTCGCGCTTTCACCAGGGATCTCGACCCCCTCACCATCCCGGGAGGGGCTTCTCCCGAATCGAAAACGGTCGCTCACGCGCGAAGCAATTCGAGATAGGATGCGGACTGTTGCGGTCGTCTCGCCGCCTTTCGGCGAGTCCCGGGAAGAACTTCAGCCGAATCGGCGAGAATTCGAAAACTTGAGGTGGACAGCCTCGGGAGCCTCCAGTATTCTCCGCCCCGGTTTCGGAACTCCACCTTCTCGGAGCGTCGCGAACGGACTCGACGATCCATCGACTCGGGCCGGCAGGGAGGCCGGTGAAGATGGCTCGATCTCGACTGCAGCCACGTCACACTCGATTGACCCGCCAAGAAGTTGCAACGGGCGCGGCTTGGTCGCCTTCGCTCGCAATGAGAGGCTCTGGTCCGATCGTTCCCCCACCGACCATCGGTCTGGGGGGCGAGGACGTGACCCGGGCTCGGGGGACTTCCCCGGGGCTCCGGTTCGCGGGCCAACGGTTTTGCCCCGATCGCTCCGGCCGAGGCGGCCGCGATGGCGGTCGTCTGCGGGGCGGATCGGGCCGGGGGTCCCGGAGGTCTGGCCACGATTCCGAGGCCGGGGCAGTCACCGATTTTCGGCGGCGGCCCGGTCCCGATGCCCCGGAGGGGCGTCGAACTTCGATGATTCAGGAGGGAAGGATGCACACGATTCAAGGCTGGGCCGGGCTGCGACTGGCGGGTATGGCCCTTGCTCTCGGCTTCCTGGGTTTGGGTCCCGTCGTCTCGGCTGACGAGATCGACACGGCCGCCGACACCACGGTCGCCGATGACCTGATCAGCACCACCAGCGTCGTTGACGACTCGGTCGTCGAAACGACCTCGGCCCCGACGTCCCCGGCGGCGGAAACCGCGGCTCCGGTTCAGGCCGCCCCGGCCAACCCGCTGCTCCGGTTCAGCACCTCGGGCACGTTCGGCGACACCTCGACCATTTCGGGCGGCAACCTGCTGAACTTCAACGGAATCATTCAGCAGACCGTCCGCACCCCGTCGAATGTCAGCTTCGGTGAGTTCCAGGTCCTGCCCGACCTGGGTGCCAATGTCTCGACGACCTACGAAGACACCCCGTTCACCCTGGCCATGACCGTGGGCGAGGTCAACGGGCAGGTGCCGAACCTGAACCAGACCCCGATCTTCATCGAAGGTCTGCTCAACGGCACGGTTACCGGCGAGACCCAGTCGAACGTCACCGCGACGTTCAACCTCGACCCGGAAAACCTGCCGACCTTCCAGGTCGATGACTTCATCGTCACCATCACCAAGCTCGACCCGGTCGACATCGCTCCGTTCACCACCAACGGTGGCCGGACGAGCATCCAGGGCCGCATCGAAGCCGTGCAGATTCCTGAGCCGGCCTCGATCGCCGTCTTCCTCGTCGCCCTGGCCGGTGGCCTGGGCCTGCGTCGCCGGGCCCTCGCCCGCAAGGACGCCTGAGTCACTCGACCCTGGTCGAGCCTCCACCACGTCAACCTACCGACGCCCCTCGCCGGCTTTTCCGGCGAGGGGCGTCTTGCGTTGCGCCCCGCGATCCGGAACGCGCCAACCGGGGTTCCATCTCCAGATCGGCCCCTCGTCCGACCGCCCGGTCGCTCGTCTGGGCTTGTCGCGGAACGATTCAGGGCCGATCATGACTAGAGAGAACGAATTCGTCAGGAGGACCGCGTGTTCAGCCCGACGCTTCGAGCAAACCCCGGTTGCACGGCGAGCCTCCTCAGCCCGGCCCCTCCCCCGTCCGAAGGGACAGAGGGAACCAGACGCGGCGCCTGACCGGCTCAACCGCTCTGAACCCTCGCCCCCGCTCGCTCGCGGGGGACGCGGGGGCGAGGAGAGCCGAAGGCCGGGTGAACCCGACTCGCGCTAGGGCCGGCTCAACCCCTGCCCCCCAACCTCCCACCATCGCCGCGGTTGACCACGAGCCTGACCGGGACCCCCGCGCGGAGGCCGTTGCCCATGACTTCCGGACCGACCGAACTGATGGCCGAGGCCCGATCCGGACGGACCGAAGCGCTGGGAGAGCTGTGCAACCTCTACCGGAACTACCTCCGCATGGTGGTCCGTTCGGGCATGGGGCCGAGGCTCCGAGAGCGGGTCGAGCTGTCTGACGTGGTTCAGGAAACCCTGGTCGAGGTCGTCCGCCAGTTCCCCTCGTTTACCGGGCAGAACGAGGCCGCTCTGGTCGGCTGGCTGCGTCGGCTGGTCGGGCAGAAGCTGGCCGACCTGGGCCGCTATCACAGCCGGGCCAAGCGGGTCGGCGACGTGAAAGCCCTGCCGCTCGATGCCCCCTGGGACGCCGAAGGGGGCGGATTGCCCACCGGCGGGGGGGGTGATGGCGGCCGGTTGCTCGACGTGCTCGCCCTCAGCCAGACCAGCCCGAGCGAACAGGCCAGCCGCCGCGAGTTGATCGTTCTGCTGGCCGACGCCCTGACCGACCTGCCCGAGGCCGAGGCCGAGGTCCTCTGGCGCTATCATGCCGAGAATCAATCGTTCGAGGCCATCGGCGAGCAGATGGGCATGGGCCGCAAGGTCGTCCGCGGCCTCTGGGCCAAGGGCCTCAAACGCCTGAAACAGACGCTCGAAGGCCCGCCGGGCGGTTCCTTGCGGTTCGAAGGAGATTGATGGGCCGATCCGTCGCCAAAGAACGCTTGAAGAATTGCAAGCGGGTTGCTCTCCCTTCCCGTTCGCATCGCTGCCACGTCTCCGGAATTCCCAACCGCGTCGCCCCCTCGCGTTGCCCGTCCGACCTTCCTTTGAGGGCCCATCATGGCGCTGCAGCACGCCGGTACCGAAGCCAGTGACCGGGACGAACGCCTCGGCGAGGCGATCGAGGCGTATCTGGAGCTGGCCGAATCGGGCCGAGCTCCCGAGCCTGACGTCTTCGCCCGATCGTACCCGGAACTGGCCGACGAACTGCGCGAGGCGCTCGATGGCCTGGCCCTGGTTCAGGGGCTCGTCGGATCGGGAACGGGACCCGGCGGCGTCGGGTCGAGACGCCTGGCCGCCGGCTACCGGGTGGCCGGCTACCGGATCGTTCGAGAACTGGGCCGCGGCGGCATGGGGGTCGTCTACGAGGCGGTTCACGTCGACCTCGATCGCCCGGTCGCCCTGAAGATCCTCGGCGGCCACGCCGCGCCGGGGTCGTCGGGCCGTCGGCGGTTTCTGAACGAGGCGAAGACGGCCGCGGGCCTGCACCATACGCATATCGTGCCGGTCTTCGACGTGGGGCAGGTCGGCGGGCTTTGCTACTACGCGATGCAGCGGATCGAAGGGAGCGGGCTCGACCGGGTCTTGCGCGTCCTACGGCGCGATCGGCTGACCGCCTCCGGTTCTCCGAGCGGTCGAAGCCCGATGCCGACCGACCGCGACGCGACCACCGCGATCCGAGACGACAGCCTCGGCTCCGCCTTGCTCTCGGTGCCCGGCCAGACGGCCGGCGGCGAGACCCCCGGATCGTGGACGAAGCGGGTCCGCCTGGCGTCCGATGCGGCTCGGCTCGACGACCGGCCCCCCGCCTTCGTCCCGCCGACCGGATCGGAGTATTACCGATGGGTCGCTCGCGTCGGCAAGCAGGCGGCCGAGGCCCTGGCCTACGCCCACCGCCGAGGGATCATCCACCGCGACGTGAAGCCGTCGAACCTGCTGGTCGATGCTCGGGGGATTGTCTGGGTCGCCGATTTCGGCCTGGCCCGCCGCCTGGAAG
This sequence comes from Tautonia marina, assembly GCF_009177065.1. NCBI lineage: Bacteria > Pseudomonadati > Planctomycetota > Planctomycetia > Isosphaerales > Isosphaeraceae > Tautonia > Tautonia marina. Next base: position 198,253 of record NZ_WEZF01000001.1, on the reverse strand, counting down.
ACCCCGGCCAGACCCGAGGAGACGGCCCGGTCGGCACCCCTCGCTACATGAGCCCCGAACAGGCCGACGGCCGACCGATCGGCCCGGCCACCGACGTTTACAGCCTGGGGGCAACCCTCTACGAACTGTTGACCCTCCGCCCGCCGTTCGACGGCCAGACCTCGGCCGAGCTGGTCCGCCAGATCGTCGACCGCGAACCGCCCCCGCTCCGACGCTTCGCCCGCCGCCTGCCGCGCGACCTGGAGACGATCGTCCTGAAGGCCATGAGCAAGCGCCCGGGCGACCGCTACGAATCGGCCGCCGAGCTGGCCGACGACCTCGGCCGCTTCCTCGACCTGGAGCCGGTCCAGGCCCGGCGGATCAGCCCGATCGGCCGAACCTGGCGCCTCGTTCAGCGGCACCCGACGGCGTCGCTCATTACCACGGTCGCCGCCGCGGCCATTCTGATCACGGCGACCGTCGCCTACGTCCGGGTTGCCGATGAACGGGACCGGGCCCTGGTCTTTCAGCGCGAGCTGGCCTCGGCCCTGGAAAAACAACGGGCCGCAACGCGGGCCGAACAGGTGGCGCGGGCCGGTGAGCTGCTCAGCCAGTTGCCGGTCCTGCGCGCCTCGACCATGCCCCGCCGCCGAGACGAGGGGCGGGCGAAGCTCCGCGAGGCCGCCGCGCTGTCTCCCGACGAATCGATGCGGGTTGCGCTCCGCGACGAGGCGCTCGAGCTGCTGGCCGCTCGGGATGTCGAGGACCGGCCGAGCCTGGCCACCGGCCGGGTGCGCGGCCTCGTCTCGCTCGGCCGCACCGACGACGAGGAAGACGCTCCCAATCGGGTGGCCGTGCTGAGCGAGGACGGCGAAACCCTCACCCTCTGGAACCCCGACAATCGGGTTGCCCTGTTGACCGTTCCGCTTCGCCCCCCCACGGTTCGGACTGATGCGGAGGTGACGAACGACGATTCCAGGCCCCCGAGTCCTCCCCGACGAGGAGCCTGGGGCCCCAGCCTGGCGGTCCTCGGGTCGTCGATCGCGGTGCTGAACCCGAGCGCTCCGGGCATTTTACTGGTTGATCCGGAGAGCGGATCGGTTCGGCCCCTGGATCTCGACGGGGCCGAGGTGCTCGGCCTGCTCGCTCCAAAGCAAGGGCACCGGCTCGTGACGATCGAGGCGATTCCCCGGCCCCCGGCCGAGGAGCGTGAGGAATCCGACGAGGCCGACGACGATTCGGGCCGGTCGGGCCGCCGGTCGCGCGGATCGGCCGCGGGCGTTCGGGTGCGTCTCTGGGACTTCGACGCCTCTCCCGCGCCGCTGGCCACGCTCGACGAGATCACCTTCGAGCCGGGCTTTCGGCTGTCTCCCTGGCCGCTGGTCGAGTTCGATCCGGAGGGCAAGACGGTGGTCGTCGGCCGGACGGCCCCGGAGACTCGCCTGGTGATCTTCGATGCCGAGGACGGCGGCCGGCTGTCCGGGTTCGACACGGGGATCGGCCTGACGGCCTTGACGGTCGGGCCGGGGGGCCTGATCGCCGCGGCCGGCGACGGTCGGGTGCAGCTCTGGGAGGTGGACGCCTTCTCCGGGTCGCCCGCCGTGCCGTTGCCGGGGCTGAGCGAAGGGTTCGTCCGGATGCTCCGGTTCAGCCCGAGCGGCCGGTTGCTGGCCACGGCGAGCCGAAACACCGGGATCGAGATCTGGGACCCGGCGGCCAATGCTCCGGTCGCCTCGATCCCGACGGCGACCTGGGTGCAGGATGTGACCTTCGTCGATGGGCGGACCCTGCTGGTGGCGTCGGGCCCGACGGCCGAGGTCTGGTCGATCGTCGAGCCGATCGGCCGGGTCGGCTTCGAGATTCCGGCCGGAGAACCGACCCGCCTGCCCACCTTCGGCCCCGAGGGCCTGATGCTCCTGCCGTTGCACCACGACGCCCCGCGCGTCTGGCATCCGGAGCACTGCCCGACCCGAGCCCGTCCCTGGGAACGCCCGGAAGGGCAGACCGCGGCCCTGGCCTTCGATCCCGAGGGGCGGGTGCTCGCCTTCGGTCCCGAGGGTCTCGCCCGCTTCGCCTCGCTCGACGCGGACGAGCCGATCGACCTAACCCCCTGGCCCGATCCCCCCTCGGCTCCGGTGCCTCCCTCCGCCGGCCTTCGCCTGATGACGCAATCGGTCGATGGCCGCACCGCCTTGATCCTCCGCGAGTTCGACCTGCGCCCGGACGACTCGGTACGACGCGATCGGGAGGGGGATCGGGAACGCTCCGACTCGGGGCGTTTCCGAGGCCCGTTGCGCCCCCCCTTCGAGTTCTGGCTCTGGCGCGCCGACGAGTCGGACGGCCCCGGCACGTTGACCCGGCTGGAACCGCCGGATCGCGGGTTCCAGCCCCAGCCGGGCGTGCCCCGAGACCCGTTCCAGCCCACCACCGCCCTGAGCCCCGACGGCCGAACGCTGTACTTCCTCGATCGGAACGACCTGCACGCCTGGTCGCTCGATGACGCCGGGGCCCCGCCCAAACCGCTCGACGTCCCGGAATTCGAGTCGTGTCGGAGCCTGGCGCTGAGCCCCGACGGCCGCTTGCTGGCGATCGGGGGGGAAGCCGGCGACGCCCGGTTGATCGCCACCGACTCGTGGTCGGTCGTTGCCGAGTTCCCGTCGCCCGACCCGAGCACGACCCGCTGGACCCTCGCGGTGGCCTTCAGCCCCGACGGCCGCCTGCTGGCGATTGGCGACGGCGGCGGGGCGTTGAATCTCTGGAGCATCGGGAACCCTCGCGATCCGGTCCCTCACCGATTGCTGCGGCTCCCTCGGCGGAGTGATCCGATCTTCGGCCTGACCTTCAGTCCCGACGGCCGCCACCTGGCCAGCCTCGACTTCCGATCGCCCGAGGATCGCGTGGTCGAGGTCTGGGACCTGCTCGCGCTTCGCTCGGAACTGACCGCCTTGCACCTCGACTGGTAACGAACAGCGCGGCCTCTGCTGAGTGTCCTACGACATCAGGGACGGGAAGGAGAACAACGATCGGCCCCATCACGGGAGAAAGCATCCTTTCAGGCGATCGTCGGTGGCGATCAGGTCGCGGACCTCGCCGACGCAGTCGCGGGAGGAGAGGATGGTGAAGCGGCCGGGGTTGATGGTCGGGGCGCGGCGAACGGCGTCGATCCACTCAGAGGCGAGGAACGGGTCGGCGCGGATGCCATCCCAGAAGCCGGTACGGTCGAAGGCATCGGCGATGCGGGCGGTCCCTTCCCCTTGCAGATGGCTGACGAGGTAGGTGGCGACGCCGACCTGAAGCCCGTGCAAGCGGGGGCGAGCGGACAGGGCGTCGAGGGCGTGCGAGATGAGGTGCTCGGCGCCGCTGGCGGGTCGAGAGGAACCGCAGACGGCCATCGCGATGCCGTTGAGCATCAGGGCAGTGCCGAGCAGGCGCATCCCTTCGTCGTCGAGGGTCGGTCGGGAGAAGAACTGAGCGACGGTCGCGTCGGAGAGCAAGGCGGCGAAGTCGTCGACCGGCTCGCCGGTGGCGTGGTAGGAGAGCTTCCAGTCCTTGACGGCCGTGACCTTGGCGGCGAGGTCGCCGACGCCGGACCACCAGAGGGGCTTCGGAGCGCCGAGGCAGACGGTCGTATCGACGACCACCGCGAACGGCAAGGCCGCGGGCAGCGATCGGCGATCGCCGCGCAGGGTGAGGCTCGACTGGGGAGAGCAGAAGCCGTCGTTGGAGAGGGAGGTGGGCACGGCGTAGCTTGGCTTGCCGACGAGGAAGGCAACGTACTTGGCCACGTCGAGCGCCTTGCCGCCGCCGAGGCCGATGATGGCATCGGCGTCTCGGGGCAAGGCGGCAAAGAGGGCCGAGGCGGCCTCGAAACTGGCCTCGCCGGAGTCGATCCGGTCGACCGCCGAGGCACCTTCGGCCTTCAGGGCGTGTTCGGCCCGCGCGACGATCGCGGCCGGCAGCCCTTCGCTGACGATCAGGGCGATCCGGCGGTGCTTGTGCCGGGCGGCGTAGAGGCCGAGGCGGTCGAGCGCTCCGGGCTTGATCCGAACGAAGGAGGGGATTCCAACCTGAGTGCGCCAGCCGCTCATGATGCCTCCCCGGTGGATTCGAGCAGGGCGTTGGCGACCTCGGACCAGCGTTCGAAGGGGCGGAACGAGGCGTTCTGCTCGCGGAGCCCTTCGGCCAGGTCGGCGCGGGCGAAGCGGCGATTGGGGGGCACGAGCAGCGCCGGGGCGACGTCGGTCGCGCCGTCGCCGGCAAAGGCGACCGTGCGGCCTTCTTCGAGGTAGGCCCGGATGACGGCCGCCTTGTCGATGCCGGTCTGCTTCGAGGGGTAAAGGGTGTCAGTCGGCCAGTGCATGGCCAGGCGGCCCCCTTCGAGGGCGCCGGGGTTGGCGTGTACCTCCAGATCGACCCCGGCCTGACGGAGCAAGCGGTCGATGTACCACTGGCAGCCGTTGGAAACGACCACCACCTTCCAGCCCTGCTCGTTCAGGGCGGCGACGGATTGGGCCAGGTTCGGGTCGAGCCCCATGAGGTCGACGAGGGCGAGGTGGGTCGGCTCGTCGGGCCGGGCGGCGGCGAAGTAGGCCCGAAGCGCCTCGAAGTGGGTGAGCTGGCCGTTGCGGTAGAGCGACCAGTAGTCGGGGGTGTCGTCGGGCACGAGACGGTCGCGGACGAGCCTGTAGTAGTCCTGGGACGTGAGGGTGCCATCGAAGTCGGTGACGAGGATCGAGGGGTAGCGCACGGTGCGTCCTCCGAAGCGAAGCGAGGGATGGTCGGCCCCGATTGGCGGCGTGGGGATCGACCCAGGATGGCCAACCGGAACCCCGGGATGCAACCGGATCGCGAGGAGGGGGGGAAGGGGAGGAGGGAAACAGGGAGAGGGATCGCGCGCAGAGACGCAGAGAGGGGAGAAGGGAGAGGAGAGGGAGGGAGGGGAAGGGTGGTTGTCGAGGGACCGGATCGATCGTCTCGGTACCCTGACGTCTTGGCGAGAGGGGGACTCACGACGCATCGGTGGACAGAGTCCGTGGGGACGGCCAAGGCCTTCGGCCACCCTCTCCCCCGCAAGCGGCGAGGGTTGAGGAGGGCACGGCGGGCTCGTCCATCTCGGTCGAATGGGGATTGGGAAAGGTGGCCAGGATCAGGACCGGTTCAGCGTGGCAACCTGGCGATCGTGATGAGAGGCATCGGCGACAGCGCGTTGGGCAGGGGCGTGGCGGATGTCGAGGGACAGGGTCAGGCCGCCAAAGGCGAGGTGGATGTAGTCGAGCAGGCCGGAGACGAGGATGACCACGCCGATCATCTCCAGGAACTCCTCAACGATCGTCATAACCTGATAGGCCACCTCGCCGAGGGAAGGGCGGAGGAGGTGATGGGCGAGCGCCTCGCACACGACCCCGCCGGTCACGAGGGCACCGCCCCCCAAGGTCACGAGCCAACGGGTTCGCGTCGGCAAGCGGAAGTAGAACCGAAGATAGACGATGGAAAGAATGATCCCGGGAATCAGATAGGCATAAATCCAGTAGGCCCCGCCCCAGATGGAGGAACCGGTCAGCAGTTCCTGGAGCATCACGCTGACGGAGTTGCCCACGCGCTCGTGAATGACGGCGGTTTCGTCGATCGAAAGGAAGCAGACGATCGCGGCCAGGAACCACCAGGAGCGTGACGAAGAATCGCCTCGCCGTCGGTGCTCGGCGCCGATGAGGACCATGAGCGCCGCGCAGAGAGTCAACGCCAGCGAGGACCACCAGGTCGGCACGTTCGCATCGAGGCCCACGTCAAATAAGCGCGCAAACCCGAGCAGGCGATTGTGACCCAGGCCGAGGGAGAGGAACTGGATTAGCCCGGAGATTGCCGTCAGCACGACCACAATCGCCGCGAGCCATTTGAACGCCGAGCCGGGTGACAGAGGCATTTTCATGATTGCACAAAGAAATACTCTGGAAACAGTTGGGGCGGCACCAGTGCTCACGAATCTGTTGGGATGCCTTCCGTGGTCGTTCCGGCAATCCGCGTTGCAAGAGATGACGAAAACGGTCACTTCACAGAAGAATTACCCAATCTTCATGAAACTGGCCGCAACCTGGTCGATGGAACCCCGTCGGCCACAGGAGGATTGCAACGGTTTATTGCGGAGCCGTCAGCACGTCGCGGCGCATCGCCAAAGCCTTGATGCAGGCGACAACACAGGGCACTTCGGGACGTTACGATCGTCTTGTGGTGGATGACGTTCGCATCGGTGTGAGATCGTCGATCCAAGGGTTCCAGCACACTGCAAATCTCGCGCCGACAACAACAGCACAGCCCCGGAGCTTCTGGGGGAAGCGCGGGGGCCGCGGGATCCAAGGGGAAGGGATGGGAGAACCGGGGATGGGACTGGTCACCATCGGCTCAGAGTGGTGACGGTAAGCAGAAGGCAGGCGGGAGAAGACGGGAGGGGAAGGATTGGGAGGAGGGGGGTCAGGAATCGAAGGAGGACTTGATGCCATGCCGGGCAAGCGTGGAGAGAGCCCCCTTGTCTGGCCGCAGGACACAAAGGAGACTGGGTTCAAAACTGGGGTTTTCCCCAGGAAACCATGTGCTCAAACCCCGGTTTTGAACCCAGTCAGGCGCCTTCAGAAACAACGTCCCCGATTTGGGGTGACCTCGGTTGCTCACTCGTCAACCGGGGTCGTGCAGCGATGCGCGGTGCCCGTGTCGCCTCCGGAAAGCCTCTTGCGGCTGCGCCGCACCGATTGGCGAGCAATGGGGGCCACCCAGGGGCCTCGGTCGAAGCTCGGACCGTGTTCCTGGATGCCCCCCAAAGGGTGTTGCGAGCGTCGGGGGATGGAGGAGCTGATCCTATCCCTTCTGGGGGCGGTTGCCTCCAGAGCCTTTTGAGCCGGAGCCGGAGCGGTTACCGCGGGCCTCGGTTCCGGAGGACGAGGAGGAAGGGGAGCCGGCCGAGGCGCCGGCGGGTTCGGGAGCGGTGCCGTTGGCGGCTCCGGCCTCGTCGGGGCGGTCGGAGTCGCTGTTGACGACCTGGCCGAAGTAGTCGGGCATCTTCACGCCGCCGATTTCCTGCATGATCTGGAGCATCGGGGGCAGGGTGTGGGCCATGTTGCGAAGGAATCCGGCGGTGGCGCCGGTGCCGGAGCCGTCGCCGTTGTGGCCGTTGGCGCCGGAATCCCAGACGACGACCTTGTCGAACTTGATGTTCGAGATGGCCTGGGCAGCGGTTTCGGAGAGTTTGTCGAGGTGTTCAAGCATGAGCATCTGGAAGGCGGCTTGCGGGCCTCCGCAGGCGTCGACGATGGCCTTGAGGCCTTCGGCCTTCTTGGCGAGCTGTTCGTACTGGCCGCGGGCCTCGGCTTCGAGTTGGGCGAAGATGGCGTCGGCCTCGGCTCGGGCTTCGAGGCGTCGGCGTTCGGCGGCGGCCTCGGCGTCGACGATGATCCGGGCCTTTTCGGCCTTGGCCTGGGCTTCGAGCTTGGCGCGCTGTTCGGCCTCGACCTTTTCGGCCTCGGCCAGCGCCGCCTTGGCCTGGGCGCGGTACTGGGCCTCGGCGACGGCGGCCTCGGCTTCTCGCTTGCGGGTTTCGCCAATCTGGTAGGCTTCGGCCTGCTTGACGTTCAGCTCGGCGTTGCTGGCGGCGACCTTGGCCTTGGCCGAGTTTTCGCCGGAGATGGCCTGAGCGTCGGCGTCGGCAAGCTGGATGCGCATGTCGCGCTCGGCCTGCTTGACGCTGGCTTCCTGCTGGAATCGGGCGGTTTCGACGCCGACCTGCTGGGTTCGGTTCAGCTCGGCAACTTCGAGGGTGCGGTCGCGTTCGGCGGTCTTGGTACCGATTTCGCGGAACTTCTGAGCATTGGCGACCTCGACGGCCTGCTCTTGCTCGGCGCGGGCCACGCCGATCGAGCCTTTCTTCTGCTGCTCGGCCACGTCGATCTCGGCCTGGTTGACCGCTGTGCTGGCGGCCTTGCGGCCGATGGCCTCGATGTAGCCGGAGTCATCGGTCAGGTCGGTGATGTTGACGTTGATCAGCACCAGGCCGATCTTGTTCAGTTCGGGTTCGAGCGAGAGCTGGATGTTTTCGAGGAATTTTTCGCGGTCGCGGTTGATGTCCTCGATCGTCATCGAGGCGATGACCTGGCGAAGCTGGCCGAAGATGATGTCGCTGGCCTGGCTGCTGACCTGCTCTCGGCTGAGGCCGAGCAGGCGGATGGCGGCGTTTTGCTGCACCTGAGGGTCGGAGCCGATGGCCACGGTGAAGACGCTCGGCACGTTGACCCGGATGTTCTCGAACGACAGGGCGCCGCGGAGCGGGATCTCGATCTGGATCGGTTCGAGGCTCAGGTAGTCGTAATCCTGGAAGATCGGGAAGACCAGCTCGCCGCCGCCTTGCACGCACTTGGCGGCCTGCTTGCCCGAGCCGGCGCCCCACTTCACCAGGATCTTGTTCGACGGGCACCGCTTGTAGCAGCGGAGCGCCGTCGTCACGATGCTAAACAGAGCGATCGCAAACAGAACAACACCGATCACCCACCAGTTGTTCACCGCCAGGTCGGTGCCCTGAGCGATGAGGAACGAAGTCAGCAGCGTCATGATCTCAAGTCCCCGGGTCAAAATTGCCAGTCGGAAGGTTCAATTGGGTGTCATCAGGCCGATTCCGAAACGACCGGGAGCGAGCGGGTCGGAGTCGAGCGGCCGATGCCGGCCCTCGGCCACCGATCGGGCGACCTACTCCGCAAGGGAGGCGGTTTTGGCCACATAGGCCGATTGAGCCACGACTTCGAGCGTGCGGTCGTCGATGGCATGGACCACCACGACCGCCTCTCCCGGGCGAAGCTCGGGGCCGGAGGTGACGGCGCGGACCTCCTCGGATCGTCCCTGGACGGGGACGATCACCTTGCCGACGCCGCCGTTGCCGCCCGGCACCCGCAGGTAGACCCGGCCGACTTCTCCCACGGCGTTGTCCATGTGGATCGAGCCGCTGCCCTGGAGCTTCCGGACCCCGGCGAAGGCAAAGGCCAGGACCGCCGTCGCCAGCGATCCGACGAGCGCCGCCGCCAGCAGGCTGCCCGGCGCCGAGACGCCCGAGCCCTGCGCCGCCAGACCGCCGACGCCGAAGAAGGTGATGAACGACACGACGCCCTGGAAGGTGATGCGCTTGGCCAGGTCGGAGAAGCCGCCCGAATCGTGCCCGACGGTCGAGTCGGCGCCGTCGCCATCGGGCAGGTCGGGCAGGTCGAGCCCCTCGCCGCCGAGGTCGCCGCCAATTCCCAGCAGCGTCAGCCCGAGTTGCAGCGCGAGAATCGTGCCGCCCAGGATCGCGCAAAACATAAAAAAGGTGCTCATCGTCCTTCTCCCTCAGAACGCCGGGGTCATCAGTTCCTTCGTGAATGGTGACTTGGGAAGGATCTTCGCCGCAAGACGCCGGATCTTTCGTAACTCACCTGGTTTTCGCCACCTCGGGAATCGCTCCAGGCGATCTCCCAAGCATAGCCGACATAATCGCTCCGTGCGGACGTCGTTCCCCGATCCGATGACCGGCACCCGGCCGTGAGGGGGATTCGACCGGGACGGCAACTCGACCGGGCCCAGCTTTATTTGTCGTACCTCTTCCACTCACAAATGGTGGGGGGGTTCCTGGGTGGCCCCGGTTGCTCGTCAACCGGGGTCGCGGAGCGACGAGCGGTCTCGGTGCGGCCACCCGTCGCCTCTCGCGGCTGCGCCGCCCCGGTTGGCGAGCAACCGGGGCCACCCAGGACAACGCGGCGACGCATCATTTGAGAGTGGAAGCGGTACGACGAGAGCAGCTCTCTCGGCGTTCCTCCTTCCAAAAGACCTTCCCAGAGCAGAGGCGAGACAGTCCCGCTTCAGATCCCTCGGGATTCCGGAGCCGGCGGTTGAACGAGCCTCGGGATCCGACTGGACAGCATGGCCCGGCCGATGTATCGTCCCCGCACACATCCGGCCAGGCCACCCGCCCCCAGGAGTCTTCGCCACCGAGACGGCCCGCCGCCCGCCTTCGGAGGTCGCGTCTTGCGACCGATCCGAGGGGCGCAACGCGGGGCGTTCGTGGTTCGCGCGGAGGATCGAGAGGCACGGAAGGCCCGATTGAGCCGCGATGGTTGACTCAGTTCGGTTCCCGAACGAACGGATTCGGTACGGAGATTCGGATGTCGGCGTCCGCCCCGCTTCGCAAGACCTCGATCGGCCGATCGGCCCTGACCGACGCGGCCTTGCCGGTGGCGATCGTCGGGGCGATCTTCGTGCTGATCGTGCCCTTGCCGCCGGGAGTGCTCGACCTGCTGCTGGCCGGGAATATCGCGCTGGCGGTGCTGGTCTTGCTGACGACGCTGTCGGTGCGGTCGCCGCTCGAATTCAGCGCCTTTCCGACGATCCTGCTGACGACCGCCCTGTCTCGGCTTGTGCTGAACGTGGCGACGACCCGGTTGATTCTGACCCGAGGGGGCGAGCATGGGCTCGACGCCGCCGGCGGGGTGATTCGGGCGTTCGGGCGATTCGTCGCCGGAGACGAGGTGATTGTCGGCGCGGTGATTTTCCTGATCCTCGTCGCCATCCAGTTCCTCGTGATTACGAAAGGGGCCGGGCGGATTGGCGAGGTGGCCGCGCGGTTCATGCTCGACGGGATGCCCGGCAAGCAGATGGCAATTGACGCCGACTTGCACGCCGGGGTGATCGACGCCTCAGAGGCCGCCCACCGCCGGGTGGAAGTGCAGCGTCAGGCCGACTTCTTCGCCAGCATGGACGGTGCGGGCAAGTTCGTTCGCGGAGACGCCGTCGCGGCGCTGGTGATCACGGTCATCAACATCCTGGGCGGCCTGGTGATCGGCGTGGCCCGATCGGGGATGGCGCCGCTGGATGCGGTGGACGTTTTCACGAAATTGACCATCGGCGACGGTCTGGTCGCGCAGATTCCGGCCTTCCTGACGGCCCTGGCCGCGGGGTTGATCGTGACCCGGTCGTCGGGCGAAACGGATCTGGGTCAGGACGTGGTCGGTCAGTTGCTGGGACGGCCGGAGGTGCTGACCATCTCGGCCGGATCGCTCGCCTTGCTGGCCTTCACCGAGCTGCCGATGGTGCCGCTGCTGACGATCGCCGCCGCTCTGGGGGGCGGTGCGTTCGTGGTGTCTCGATCCCGAATTGAGGACGATCACCCGACCGAAGACGCGGCCCCGAGTCCGAGTCCGTCCCGATCGTCCTTCTCCGAATCCCGACCGGCCGAACCCTTGCCCCGATCCGAGCCGATGCCGGCGAGGGGGAGCGAAGGGGCCGCCACGGTGGTCGAAGGCCAGGGGGAACGGATGGAGGACCTCCTTCATGTCGATCCGCTGGAGCTGGAGATCGGGTTCCGCCTGATCGCCCTGGCCGATCCGACCCGAGGGGGCGACCTGCTCGACCGTATCCGGCATGTGCGGCATCGCGTGGCCCGGGAACTCGGCCTGATCGTTCCGCAGGTCCGCATCCGGGACGAGATGGGCCTGACGCCAAACGATTATCGGATCAAGATTCGAGGGGTTGTGGTGGGGCAAGGATCGGCCTTCGTCGGGCGATTGCTTGCCGTGCCTCCCGCTGGCTTGACCGGCCCCCAGGTTCACGGCCGAGACGGGATCGACCCCGCCACCGGGCGCCCGGCCGTCTGGATTCATAGCGACGGCCGAGACGCCGCCGAACGCTCCGGATGCCGGATCATCGAACCTTCGGCCTCGATTGCCGAGCACTTCGGCGAGATCGTGACCCGACACGCCGATGAGCTGATGACCCACGAACAGGTTGGCCGACTGCTCGACCGCGCCCGGGAGACGTCGCCCGCGCTGGTGATCGAAGTTGTGCCGGGCATGCTCCGCGCCGGAGAGGTGCAGCGTGTCTTGCAAAATCTCTTGCGAGAACGGGTGAGTGTGCGCGACCTGGAAACGATTCTCGAAGCCCTGGCCGAACACGCCGGCCGAACCCGAGACATCGACGAGTTGACCGAGTGCGTCCGCCGCGCATTGGGGCGACGGATCACGCAGCAGTATCTTGGCCTCGACGGCCGCTTGCGAGTGGTGACGGTGGATTCGGCACTCGATGCTCGGCTGTCTCACGCCGCCCGGGAGAACGACCGGCCCGCCGAGGCCCTGGGCGACGATGCCGCCCGAGGAGTGGTGCGGGCGGTGGCCGATGGGGTGGCCGCGGCCGTGGCCGGCGGAGTGCCGCCGGTGATCCTCTGCTCGGCCGAGTCTCGCCCGGTGCTCAAGGATCTGACCCGAGCCGACCTGCCCCGGCTGGTGGTGCTCAGCCGCCGCGAGGTGCCCCGAGACACGCCGATCGAGATCATCGGCACGGTCGTCGAACAGTCGGACGGGCTCGAACGATCGGCGGTGCTTCCCGAATCGGTTCTGACGCACACGGCCAGCTCCAGCCCGATTCTGCGAGGCCCGCACGCGGCGATCGCTCCGCGAGGGTCGTCGGTCGGGTCGGGCTCTGCGTCGTCGGAAGAGACCCCGGATCAGTGGTCGGGAGGTCATCGGCCGTGAGTTTCGAGCCGTTTTCAGAAACTGATCGCGATTCGATTGCAGATTGGCCCCCTCACCCGGCCTGCGGCCCCGGCTCCCCCGCGAGCCGGGGTGAGGGAGACCATGCCAGCCCATAACGAATCGCGTTTCGGGATCTCGCCGTCGTTCGAATGACCTTCGTTTTGCTTCGATTTTTCAATCGAACACACCTTCAATCCCCAATCCGGTCCCTCAAATGTCTCCGACCAGCCCTCGAACCTATCGCGCCGGTACGCTGAAGGAGGCCCTGTCGAGGGTCCGCCGCGACCTGGGCGGTTCGGCGGTGATCCTGGGGACGCGAGAGGTGAGACGCCGACGGTTGCTCGGCCTGGGGGAACGGGAGCTGATCGAGGTGACGGCCGCTCCGCCCGAGGATCGGAACGGTCGGCCGCGGATCGCTCCGACTCGAGAGGACGCAACGGCTCGGCCCCGCCTGGCTTCGGTCGGCGTGCGGGAGGTCGATCCGCCGCCCCCGATCCGATCGGCGCTCGACGATCGGCTGGGCCAATTGCACGAAACGGTGGAGGAGCTGAGCCGCTCCGGAAGCATTGAACACCTGTTAATGGACGTGCCCGCCTGGCTGGCCACGACGTACGCCCATCTGCTCGACCTGGACGTGCCCGAGCCGATGGCCCGGCGGCTGGTTCGCGTGGTGGCCGACGCGGTTGAGCCGGACGAGGCGCACCAGCCGGAAGCCCTGGCCAAGGCGCTCCGCATTGCGGTCGCTCAGAGTCTTTCGATCGCTCCGCCGATTGCCGGTCTGCCGGGGGCCCGGCGAGTGGTGGCGCTGGTCGGCCCGACCGGAGTTGGCAAAACGACGACCGTGGCCAAGCTGGCGGCCAACGCCAAGCTGGCGCTCGGGTTGCGGGTCGGTCTGGTGACCGTGGATACGTACCGGATCGCGGCGGTGGAGCAACTGCGGACGTACGCCGAGATCATCGACCTGCCGCTGGCCGTGGCCGACGCGCCCGACCGGATTCTCGGCGCCCTTTCAGACCTTGGGCCGGTGGATCTGGCCTTGATCGACACGGCTGGACGCTCGCCGCGCGACGAGGTGAAGATCCGGGAACTGGCCGATTTTCTCGCAATGGCCCGTCCTGACGAAATCCACCTTGTCCTTTCGGCCGTCTCAGGCGAAAAGAGCCTCCACGCCGTGGTCGAGCGGTTCGCACCGCTCGGCTTCGACCGCCTGATCCTCACCAAGCTCGACGAGGCCGACCGCCTCGGAGCGCTCCTTGGTGTCGTTTCCCGAGCCGGCCGACCCGTCAGCTACCTGACCATCGGCCAGGGGGTGCCCGACGACATCGAGGCCGCCGACCGCGACCGCCTCGCCGCCCTGATTCTGGGGCAGGAGGTCGTGATCGGATGACGCAACCTCACACGCCGCCTTCACTCCCTGTTCCGTCCGGCTTCCCGAATCCGAGTTCCCGCCCGATCGGAAGCACGACTCACCCTGATCTCAACCCGCAGTCCGAGGGATCGCTCATGTCGGATCAAGCTGATGGTCTTCGCTCGCTGTTCAAGAATCGATCGACCCCTCCCGGCCTCCGCGCCGATCAGGCGGCGCTGCCCGCGCCGCCGCACAAGGCGCGAACACTGCTGATTACCAGCGGCAAGGGCGGGGTCGGCACCTCGAACCTGACGTTGAACCTTGCGGTCGCGCTGGGGGGGATGGGCCGCCGGGTCGTGCTGATCGACGCCGACGCGGGGCTGGCGAACCTCGATCTGCTGTGCGGGCTGGCCCTCGACCGCGACCTGGGAGACGCGATGGCCGACGACCGGCCGCTGGCGGGGACGATCGTTGATGGCCCGGAGTCGATCCGGTTCCTCTCGGGCGTGCATGCCGCTCGGGCCGGTGACGAGGCCGTGGACCACGCCCGGGAACGGCTGGCGGCCGAACTGCCCGACATTTCCCGAGAGACCGAGGCCGACTTCATTCTGATCGACGGCGGCTCGGGCCTTGGCCCAAGCGGCTCGGTGCTGGCCGACGCGGTCGATCAGGTGGTGGTGGTCGCCTCTCCCGAACCGACGGCGCTGGCCGATGCCCAGGCGGTCGTCGCCCGGTTGCGACGCCGCCCCGGTGGCGGCCCGCCGATCCGATCGGTGATCGGCCAGGCCCGATCGAGCGCCGAGGCGATCGAAGCGCTTGACCGCCTTGCCTCGGCCTGCCGGTCGTTCCTGGGGGCGGCCGTGCGGCCGATCGGCCCCGGGTTTGTCCGGTTCGACCCGAAAGTTCCGACGGCTGTGCGCCGTCGACGCCCGTTTTTGCTCGATGCCCCCGGCTGCGAAGCCTCTCGCTGCGTCAAGCGGCTGGCTCGCGCCCTGGCCGCCGAGGCCGACGAGGCCCTCGGTCTGGCCCCCCAACGTTCCGGGTTGCTGTCGGCCCTGACGGGCCGCAAGACGCCCAAAATGGCGGTTCGCTAAGCCGAACCCCGGCGTCGGGCCTGGAGGAGGATTGCCGAAGGGTGATCAGACTCGGGGCCTTGCCGTCGGATTTTCGCGGAAGCGATCTTGCCAAAAAAAGAATTGAGTGAGAGGTTCAAGCCGGTTCGACCGGTTGTCCGATAAAGAGCGTGAGAGCGGATCGTTCGGATTGAGTCGGAGGAGTGAAGTGACTTGCGGAGGATGGTTCGCGAGGTGAGACGGATACGGAAGGGGGTTGCACCCGACTGGCCCGTCGAACTTCGTGAACAGGTCTGGCCCGCGGGTCCCCTCACGGTTCGATTCGAACGCTTCTCCCGCCCCGATGCCCCGCAGTGGCGGGGTGGAATTGGCGGGCTGACCCCGGCGGCCAGGACGGCGCCCGGGCCTCTCCGCAGACCCCCGACGGAGGTCAAGGATGACAGCCAAGGTGGACGTGGATGTCGCTGAACTCTGGCGACAATTCAAGGAACACCCGACCACCGACCTGCGGAACCGGCTCGTTGAGCGCTATCTGCCGCTGGTCAAGTACAACGCCGAGCGTATCTGGCAGCGCCTGCCCGAGGGGGTCGATCTGGACGACCTCATCTCCGCCGGCGTGTTCGGCCTGATGGACGCCATCGACGCCTTCGACCTGAACCGAGGCGTCAAGTTTGAAACCTACTGTGTCCCCCGCATCCGCGGCGCGATGCTCGACGAGCTGCGCACGATGGACTGGGTTCCTCGGCTCGTTCGAGCCAAGGCGACCAAGATGGAGGAGGCTCGCAAGGCGCTCGAAGCTGAGCACGGCCGCCCCCCCACCGATCGCGAGCTTGCCGAAAAACTCGGCCTGAGCATGGCCGAATACGAAAAAATGGCCATGGACGCCAACGCCGTCGGCCTTATCTCGCTGAACAAGAAGTGGTACGAAACCGACAGCTATAAAGACGTTCGAGAAATCGACATTCTCGAAGATAAGAAGGGTGAAGACCCCACCGGACGACTTCAGCGCAAAGACCTGATGCGCATGGTCACCAAGGGGCTGAACCGGAATGAACGCCTGATTATTATTCTCTATTATTATGAAGAACTGACGATGAAGGAGATCGGCGCGACGCTCGACCTGTCCGAGTCGCGGGTCTCTCAGATGCATTCCTCGATCATTCAGCGGCTTCAGTCGCAACTGAACGGCCGCCGACCCGAGTTTGGCACCTGACCCTTCATCCCCCTTGGTTCCGGTCTGAATCTTTAAATTTCCCGGCCGATGCGACCTCCGAACCTCGGCGGCCCCCATCGGTCCCGTTCTCATCCTGATCCTTCCCGCAGGCCCCGCGAGATGGTGCTCCACCCAGAGCCCCTCGCGGGGCCTGTTTTGGTACGTGGCCGGATTATCTTGGGGGAATGGTTACCCCGAGTGCAACGAATTGAGATGGGAAGAAGGTCATCAATTGATTATCGGCCATGAGGATCACGAGCCGTCTGCCGTCTTCCAGATCCGGCCCGAACGCCATCCCCTCCAGATTCGTCGGAAGGAAGCCCTCAATCGTGCCGAGGTCGAGCAGCAGTTGCTTGCGGACGGGCACCACGTCGTCTCGCTCGGTGAGGGACGCGACCCCGAGGACGTTTGTCGCTCCGGTAAGGGATGCCTCGTAAAGACGGACCGTGAAGCCGGAGCCCGTGGAGAAGGAGCGTTCGAGGGCGAGCCATCGCGTGCCGTCGATCGCGAGCAATTCCACGAGTCCCGCGACGTTCGCGCCGGTCTTGCCGACGATGGCATCGGCGTGATACACGAATTCGGCAACGGGCATTCCTGAATCCGTGTCGAACCGCACAATCCGGCAAGGGGAGCCACGCTCGACGCTTGCCGCCGGTCCATCCTGATGCAGGGCGTTCTCGGTGGCCGTGTCGAGGAAGCGGCCTCCCGGCGTGGTCGTTAACGACTCGAAGGCGAGGTTGCTCCGCACCCCTCGGCGCGGTTGCAAGGCCGGCAGATACGCCTCGGGCACCTCCATGCTTCGGCGATACCGGCCGGAGGTTCCGTCGAACCGATCGACCGACGGCGGCACCGGAGGGGAGGCGTTCGGCATTCCCTCGGCACTGATGAAAAGATCTCCATTTGGTCCGAGCGCGATGCCTTCCGCATCGACCGATCCTTCCGGCACGCGCGATCCATCGGCTCGGGTCAGTTCCAGGACCGATTCCAGGCGGACTCCGCCCTGGTTAAGCTTCCCGTCTTCGAGCGTGGCGGAGAGCCGATAGACCCGCGGCGCCGGCATTCCGGGGCCGCCTTTATCGTCGGAGATGGCCAGATAGGTTCCGGTCGCCTCGTCGAACACAAGTCCCGAAAGCCCCCCGACGCGTGTTCCCTCGACGGTGGCGTTTCCGGGCAGGGTTGCCTGGCCGAGAAAGGCGACGTCAGGGACGATCGGCGGGTCCTCGATGGGGACGGCCCAGACCTGTCCCGAAATCGCAAGGAGCATCGCAACGGCAACACGGTCGCATCTCATGAGGAGTCCTCGATCGCTTCGTGCTGATTCCAAAAGGGGCTGGGCTCGAGCGACATTGATCGTACCCAGCCTGAGCTTCGTTGCGATCACGGCGCGATTTCTCGCGTCATGCCCCCGCACCGGGGCGGCCGGCGACCTCGCGGACGCGACCGCGCTGGCGGCGGGAGGCGATGGCGTTGACGGCGTTGATATAAGCGAGGGCGCTGGCTTCGATGATGTCGGTCGAGGCGGCCCGGCCGCGGAAGTCGTGGGCGTCGCTTTCGACGGCGAGTTCGAGCGTGACCTCGCCCTGGGCGTCCTTGCCGCGCGAGACGCTGCGGATGGCGAAGTCGTGCAGCGAGGCACGGACGCCGGTCACACGCTCAACGGCCTTGAAGATGGCATCGACCGGCCCGGCGCCGATGGCGGCGTCCTGGACGATTTCGCCAGCGGGGTTGCGGATGCAGACGGTGGCGGTGGGCAGCGTGTTCGTGCCGGTGGTCGTCTGTACGCTGATCAGTTCCCAGGCCTTGGGCACGTCGTCGCCGATCTGCTTCTCGATGAGGACGGCGAGGTCTTCGTCGTAGACTTCTTTCTTCTTGTCCGCCAGAGCCTTGAAGTCTTCGAAGACGGCGTTGAGCTGCTCCTCGGTCAGATGGAAGCCGAGTTCGATTGCACGGTCCTTCAAGGCGTGGCGGCCGGAGTGCTTGCCCAGAACGAGGTCGGTTTTGGGCACACCGACTTCCTCGGGCTTCATGATTTCATACGTCGAGCGCTCTTTCAGCATGCCGTCTTGATGGATGCCGGATTCGTGAGCGAAGGCATTGCGGCCGACGATTGCCTTGTTGCGCTGTACGGCGAGGCCGGTGATGGTGGTGAGCAATCGGCTGGTCGGGAAGAGACGCTCGGTCTTCACACCGGTATCGACGCCGTAGAAATCCTTGCGGGTGCGCAGGGCCATGACGATTTCTTCGAGCGCGGCGTTGCCGGCACGCTCGCCGATACCGTTGATGGTGCATTCGACCTGCCTGGCCCCGGCCTCGACCCCGGCGAGGCTGTTGGCGACGGCCATTCCCAGGTCGTCATGACAGTGAACGCTGATGATGGCTTTCTCGATGTTCGGCACGCGTTCCTTGAGGGTTCGGATCACGCGGGCGAACTGGACCGGGGTGGCGTAGCCGACGGTATCGGGAATGTTGACGGTGGTTGCCCCGGCGTCGATGGCAGCCTCGACCACGGCGCAGAGGAAGTCGATCTCGGTTCTCGCGGCGTCTTCGGGGCTGAACTCGACATCGGGGCAGTAGCCGGCGGCACGCCTGACCCCGGCGACGGCGCGTTCGATGATCTGCTCGGGGGTCATCCGCAGCTTGTGCTCACGGTGGATGGCCGACGTGGCGAGGAAGACGTGGATGCGTCCTTTCTGGGCGTACTGGATCGCCTCCCAGGCGCGGTCGATGTCGCGGTCGTTGCAGCGGGCAAGGGCACAGATGGTCGGCCCGGCGACCTCGGTGGCGATGGCCCGCACGGCTTCGAAGTCGCCGACCGAGGCGATCGGGAACCCGGCCTCGATGATATCGACCCCGAGGTCGGCCAGCGCCCGGGCCAGTTCGAGCTTCTCGGCGTGGGTCATACTCGCGCCGGGAGATTGCTCGCCGTCGCGGAGCGTGGTGTCGAAGATCCGGATTCGTGCGTCGTCGGCCATAGGGGGGCCTATCCTCTCTCGTCGTGCTCGAAGGTATTGGATTGGAAACGATCCAAAGCAAGGCCGGCGGGGTCGATCGAACCGAACCAAAAGGCAGTTGCGGAACGCAAAAAAGCCCCGAGATCCACCGGCCGGGTGGGTCTCGGGGCTCCGTCGAGTCTCGTGTCCTGTGCGACTCGTGCCGACGACGCTCCCTAGTCCCCCACCCGGCCTGTAAGCAACAGGTCGAGTGCCAGGCTCAGTCGAAGGCCCAGCAGTAGGATGGCGGGAGACATGGGCATGCGTGTTCCGTTTGAGAATGATGGTCAGAGCGAAGCCGATCACTTTGCGCAGCACCAGCACTGCAATGGATCGTACGGGTGGCCGGTCGCGATCGTCAACTCCAAAAAAAAATCGAACGCCCTCGATCCTCACCCCATCGACGCCACCGGCTCCTCACATCGGGCGAGGGGCCGAAACCTACTGGGGCAGCGGCATGAGCTGCATGGTTACCACTTTCCACTGATCTCCCACGCGAGCCCGGACCTGGACAAACTTCAAGAAGTCGCCCTGTTCCACGTTCAGGGCGAAGCGCCCCTGAATCAACAGCAGATCCGGGGTCAACCACCGCGCCAGTTCCACCGTGTTGCGTGAGCGATGGGAGGGATCACGATCCTTGAAAAGCTCGGCATACCCTTTCTCGATCTCTCGCCGTCCGCTGGTGGTCTCGATCTCGAAATCGGCCGACTCAGACGATTGTTTGATGAGGATGACCTGACTCTGCTCAAGATACGTGTCTGCCATCGCCGCGGCGTCTCGCATGTCGAACAGCTTGGCACCGCGGTCCAGAACGTCCCGGGCCACGGCCAGGGCTTGGTCATCATTCTGGCCAAGCGCCACAGCTGGGCTCGCCAGGAGAATCACCGTCAGGAAACCTCGTGCCAACATGCTTCTGCTCCGTTGCTTGGGTTGGCTCGGAGCATCGAATCGTGCTCCAACGCCCCGGATCGGCCGGTGGGGGCCGTGTTCGGCGGATGCTCCAGACACACCGGCTCATCCCCATTACGAAGGTCGAAGTTCCCCGCGTCAAGCAGGGGTCGATGCGTGTCGGTCCCTCCCTCAGATCACCCCATTCGCTTCGTTCAAGATCAAGGCGAAATCATCTCGACACGCGCCAACATCCCTCGCGAGGCCAACTCCCCGATTCCCATCGCCGGTCAACTCGGGTCCGTCACGTGTTTCCTCGATCCGGAATGATCGGCGTAGGTCGGCCAGGTCGGCTCGTAGCCCTCAGCCGCCTGCAAGCCCCAGCTCGACCAACCCGGACGGGTGCCTCGGGCAAACAATTCCAGATACGGGCCGCTGGAACAGGACTCGATAATCGCATACTGTTCGTCGGGTTTGCGGCTGTGTTCCTGCTTGCGCGAGGCGAACAGGTTGACCTGCCTGCGTCCGGCCTCTCGGGTCCGGGCGTTCGGCCCTCGTACGCCGAACAGAAGCAGCTCGGTGACGTTGCGAAAATAAAACCCGACCCCGCGGCCGTCGCTCCCGCCGTCCTTGCGGACCTTGTGCCAGACGAGGTTCGCCTTGTAGCGAAACCCCCACGCCTGCAAGACCATCAAGCCGTCGGGCAAGAGCGCATTGGGAACCCACAAATAGAGATGTGCCGGTTCTTCGACCACCTGATCGACGGGCAAGGCGGCGATGGCGTCGAGGGTCATCGTCTCATACCGAGTCAGCCGCCGATGCTCGGGCGCGACCTTTCCCGTCCGGTTCTGAAACTGCCAGGGCGGGTCGGCCAGCACGGTCCGAAACCGGGTCGCTCCCGCAAACCCCCGCAGATCCCGACACCCTGTTTCCATCCGCCGAGCACCTCGGGGTCTTGATTCGTCTCTCCACGGTTGAGTCTACCTTACCACCCGCTCGTGTGAGGGCGCGTGATCGGTCGGCTCCGAAGGCAAGGCCCCCCCAACCCTCTCCCCACGTGCAGGGAGAAAGGGCCGGAAATCGGGTTGGATCAGATGGGATCGGCGGCCGAGGTGGGGGAGGAAGCCTCGGGCGGGCCGAGGTGGCGGTCGCGGGCGGCTCGGCGTCGGGAGCGGAGGGAGGGATCGCCGTCGTGCTCGCGTTGCTCCTCGCGGCGTTCCTCGGGAGTCATGCGAAGCTGGGCGTGGAGCCGACGGAACTGGATGGCGTAGTGAATCAGGCCGATGACGAGCATCGCCAGGCCGAACTGCAAGAGCGCCTGATGGACGGCAACCGCCAGGGAGCGGAGCATCGCCGAGCGATCTGAAGAGGCGGCCAGGGGATCGAACCGGCTCAGCAGCGATCGGATGACCCACCAGGTCAGCACGACGAGGGCCGTCGCCCGAAGCACGGTTCCCAGGGCCCGGCCGAGGCGATCGACGGGGGAGCCACCCCGCGCTCCGGGGCGGAGGCGAGCCGGATCGGGCACGGCGAGCGACGGGACAAACAGCCCGCCGAGCTGGAGTTGATGCGCCAGTAGCGACGCCAGGGCCGGAGCGACGAGCACCGCCAGCATCGGAACCGCCACCGCACTGATCGCCGATCGGACATGATGGGCAAACAGGCGGGGATCGGCCAGTCCGGGGGCATCGCCGGCCAACGATGCTTGCATCAGGCTGAGAATCCCGTCCATCAACGGGGGTCCGGAGGCTCCCAGGACCGCCACGGCCGCCAGGATGCCGACACTCGCGGTCAGCTCGGGGCTGTGGGGGACCATGCCGCGCTCTCGGGCCTCTCGGAGCCGGCGAGGAGAGGGCTCAAGATTGCGATCGTCGGACATGGCGGGAACCTCGATCGAACCAGGAACCCAGGGCGGATCAACGGCCGAGGCGCGATTGCCTCAGAAGCCACCGGGAAGGAGAGTGAGCCAGGCCGAGGCCAGGCCGGAGACGACAGAGGCCAGGCCGATCATTAGGAGAATCAGGCCGAGGGTGGCGCGAACCGAAAGCCAGGTGGTGAAGCTCGACAGGGCGGGAGCGCCTCGAACGAGCACCCCGACGGCGATTTGAGCCACGAGCAACGACAGAGCCACCGGAGCCGCCAGCCAGAGGGCCAGCCCGAGCGCCTGGCCGATCGTCTGGAAGACGGAGCGAACGACGTCGGTCGAGATCCCGCCGGCCAGTGAGGCCGCCACGCCCTCGGGGGCCAGCCCGAGGCCGTAGCTGTCGGCCAGGGCGATCGTCAAGCGGATCGGCCCGTCGATCGCGGCGAAGGCGGCCAGGGCGATCAGGCCAAAGAGGGTCGCCAGGGGAGTTTCCATCCCCTCGCCCGAGCCGGGAGTCAGGGAGGAGGCGGCCGAGAGCCCGGCCTGGGCGCCGATGACCTCGCCGGCCAAGCGGGCCGCGGCGACGATCAGGCCGGCCCCGACCCCAAGGGCGGCACCGAGGGCCACCTCGATGAGCACCGATCCGCCCAGGGCGAGCGAATCGTCGGGCGGGGCGATTCGAGGGCCGACAATCGGCACGACGGCCGAGGCGATCACCACAGCCGCGGCCAGCTTGGTGCGGAGGCCGGCTCCAGACGCCCCTGCCAGCCAGGCGAGCCCCCAGACCAGGCCGGCCGATCGGGCCAGGACCAGCACGAACGACGAGGGGGCGCCGATCATTTCGTGCAAGAGGTCGGGCATGCGAGTCTCAAACGATCAACGGACGAGCAGGGAAATCCCTCGGAACGGCCACGACAGCGAGGGGCGATCGGGTCAGAGCAGATCCGGAAAGCCCCCGAAGGCCAGCGCGGCGAAGTCGAGCCAGCGGGCCAGGAGCCAGGGCAGCAGGAGAACCGAGACGACGGCCACCCCGCCGAGCCGAGCAACCAGGCCGACAGTCGGCTCGTTCATCTGGGTCATGGCCTGACCGAGCGCGGCCAGGATGCCGATGAGCAGGGCCACCCCGAGCGGTCCGGCGGCGAGCAAGACGGCCACGCGGACCGCTTCGCGGGTGACCCCAAGCAAAACCGAATCGTCCATGACGGAATTCCTCCTCCTTGATGCCAGGAACGGACGCGGGCCGGATCACCCGACGGCGCCGGACGACCCCAGGGCGAAGGTCCGCAAGAGGCCATCGGCCACGAGCCACCAGCCATCGACCAGGACGAACAGCGCCAGTTTCAGGGGCAAGGCCACCTGCGTCGGGGGGAGCATGATCAGGCCGGTCGCCGCCAGGACGGCCGACACCACGAGATCCACCACCAGGAAGGGCAAGTAAATGAGGAACCCGATCCAGAGAGCCGTCGTCAGCTCGCTGATGAGGAACGCCGGGGCCACGACCCGTAGCGGAGGGGAGGCGGCGGGCGAGGCGTTTTCCTCGGTCTCCGAAGCCACGGTAGGCGAATCATCGGCGGCCTGGGCATGGACCGAAAGGGCATCGAGATAGTGAGCGTGGCCGGTTCGGTGGATCTGATCGAGCATGAAGGCCTTGATGGGTCCGGAGCCGACCTGCCACGCCTCCTCGACCGGCAGCTCGCCATCGGCGTAGGGGCGAATCGCGTCGCGATAGACGAGTTCAGCCGCGGGGGCCATCACCATCGCCGTCAGCAGGAGCGAGAGGACCGTGAGGACCTGATTGCCCGGCACCTGAGGACTGCCGATCGCCTGGCGGAGCAACAGCAAGACGATGTTGATTCGAACAAACGCCGTGGCCATCAAGACCGCCACCGGCGCAAGCGAAACGGCGGCAAAGAGCCCGACCGTGCGGGCGACGCGCTCGACCTCGGCCCGAGCGGTGGGGGGAGTGTCGGCCGTTGCGTCGCCCGACGGTGAGGCGGGGGTCTCGACCGCAGCGGCGGGCTGGACCTCGGCGTCGATCGAACCGACCTCGAAGTAGGTGGCCGGATCGATGCCGAGATCAATCCTCGCGGGAGGAGTTTCCGGGGTTGGGTCGAGCGAGGGCGTATCCTGCCCGGTCGCGGGGAACGAGGCTCCGACCAGGAGCAAGAGTATCATTCCGAAACGCAATCGAACGCGTCGTGATCGTTTCATGCGTTGTCCTCCCGTGCAGGGCCGTCGGCTCGAAGGGGTTCGGGAGGCGAGGCGGAGGGGTCAAGCTCTCCGAGCAAGGACGGGGCTCCCTGAGGGCCGACCCCGACGATCAGGGTCCGATCGCCGGCTCGAAGCAAGTAGACCGAGTGCCGACCCGTGAGGTGAGCCCGGCCGACAACGCGCAAGAGGCCCCCTGCCCCTCCCGAGGTTCTTCGGGTCCCGAGGACAATCCCGACGCCAACGATGGCCAGCACGGCCGTCAACGCGAGGCTGAACGTTGCCGGGTCGCCCAGGCCGACCCGACCCCGTAATGCCTCGGCGGGGGGTTCGGGAGGATCGGCCGCGGCATCTTGAGCCGGGAGCGTCGGGCCGAGGACCAGAACCAGGAGGAGCAATCGACTCAACCGAGCAATACGCATCGAACACTCACGATTGATAGCCTCTTGGCGTTCTCATGTGCCGTTCCGTCTGGGAATCCACCGTGTCGAAGGTCGCCGTGCCCCCACTCCCGACCTGCGGCAACCGGCGATTGGGCGAGGGCGGATCGTTCGGATCGCAAACGCGGAGGGTTTTCGCATCGGCCCCCTCACCCGGCCTGCGGCCACCCTCTCCCCCGCGAGCGGGGGAGAGGGGTACGTGCCGGGGACGAGAGAAGTGAGCGAACAGCGTGCTAGACGAAGATGGCCTCCCGGCCGGCGGGTTCGGGAAGGGTCAGTTGTCCGCGGTCGTGAAGGCGGCGGAGGTGCTCGGCCAGTTCGGCCTGGGCCGACTCGGCGTCGTCGAGCCGGAACGGGCCGAGGGCTTCCATGGTCTGGTGCAGGGCGGCAGCCGACTCGGGCGGCAGGGCCTCAAGGACCTTTTGCCGGACGGGTCGAGCGGCGCCGGCAAGGGCCAGGGCCCAGACGGTCGCGTCTTCGTCGTGGTAGGCGGTGCGAAGGTCGCGGTCGCTGAGTTTGACCACGTCGTCGAAGGCGAACCAGAGGCGCCGCAGGCCGAGGTCGAAGAACTCGTCGAGGACCCGGCGCTGTTCGACCGGGTCGATGCGATCGAGCCGGGCAATTTCCAGGGTGACGGCCTCGACGGTCGCGCGGTCGAGTTCGGCGAGGAGCTTCGAGGCGAGCGGTTGTTCCAGGCTGACGACGAGGATCGCCGCCTTGCGAATGGGGGGGATCGGATCGCCGCCGGGGCGATCGGTCGGCGAGAGGTGTTCAGGCCCGTCAAACGCGGACGTGCTCATGCGTCGGCTCCCTGTTCAACCCATCGTCGGAGAACGGCGGCGGCCGCCGAGGGATCACTCCGGACCAGTTCGCGGACACGATCGGCCGGGCCGGGGGCGTCGTCGTCTTGCATCGGGGGCAGATGCGGTCGGGAGGTTCCGGCCATGGCCGACGAGGCCCGCAAGGCCGGACGACGAGCGGAAAGCCAGCCGCTGGTCGCGGCAATCAGGGCGAGCCCCGCCACCCCCGCCAGCACGGCCGCAGGTACCCACCAGAGGGCCGCCTCCTGGCTCGTGTCGCGAGGAATGGAGCGCGGCTTGTCGGGTTCATTGGGCAACGGTTGCATGAGGATTTGCACACGCCCGAGCGATGCTTCGGGAATGACGTGCGCCACGATCGTGCGAACATAATCTTCGGTGAAGGCCACGAAGCGATCGAGGACGTCTTGCTTCGGCTCGCGGGCGTTGAGAAAGGCATCGTGCCGCGCCAGGTAGTACGAGGCGGGCACCTTGATCAGCACGTTCGCCCGGCTCGGGGGCGGCTCGGCGAGCAGCGGAGGAGACGCGGGGGCCGTCGATTCGGGTTCCGGATCGAGGGACATCGGGCCGTTCGGAACGACCTCGACGGCTACGGGCGGGGGGGAAGGGGTTGGTTCGAAGGTCGGGGCGTCGGCGTCGCGCGTGGGGACGACCGGAACGGGAGGATCGGCGTCGATCGGGGCATCGAGACGGACCTCGACCAGGGCGCCGTCGATGACGGGGGAGAGTTGCTCGGCGATGGCCGCTTCCCAGCTTCGGGCCAGGGCTTCGGCCCTCATGCCTCGGGCGAAGGTGGGATCGCCGGCCTTGAGCAGGGCGTCTCCGTGGGCGTCGATGATGGTGACATCGTCGGCCTTCAGTTGCGTGAAGGTGGCGATGACGTTCAGCACGCGATCGACGGTCGTGGGGGAGAGGGACTGGCCGCGGTCGGCCCGGAGGTGGACTCCGGCGCGGGCGGTTTCGGGTCGGGCGAAGGGACGGCCGGGTTTGGGCATCAAGACCACGACAGCCGACTGGATGCCGGGAATCTCCTGCAGGGCGCGCTCAATCTTGCGGGCCTCGGCGCGGAGATAGATCTCGGTCCGCTCGGTGGCATCGGCCATCAGCGGGGGCCGGGCCGGGTCTTCCAGTTCCTGAACGATGGAGCGGCGATCGAGCCCGAGCTGGTCGAGCACCTTGAGCGCCTCGGCGAGACGGGTGGGGGGAACGGAGACGCGGCCCCGGTCGTCGGCTTGAGCGTCGATTCCCTTGAGGGCCAGCTCGTTGAGCAGGGCCTCGGCCTGATCGGGAGGGAACGCCCGGCCCTGATCGAGCCACTCGGTTTGCTCGGCCCGGGGAGGGATCAGCGAGGAGGACACCAGGGCGATGATCGCCACAGCAATTGCCAGCGCGGCCACGCGGCGAGGTGCCTGCTGTCGATCGCGGAGCCAGCCCGAGAGCGTCTGGAGCCGCTCCCCTAGCCGACCCCTTCCGGACCCCGGAGCAGACCTGGCCCCGCCCGGCTCGCGATCTTCGCTCCGCATAATCGCCCCGCCCCCCTGTTTGCCCGATCCGCGGCGTGCGCGGCTCGAATCGAACCGATTCGGAGCCGAACCCTCCGATCGGATGCGACCATCGCGATGCCTCGGTGTCGATCGCGCTGACGGTGACCGGCAAGCGCCGACCGAGCACGATCTGGTCCGAGCGGAGCGAGTTATCCGACAAACCCCGGGTCTTGTCAATCGCGGGAGCAGCCTGGGGGCAAATGCGGGCGGGGCGGCCTCCCGGTCAGGAAGGCCGCCCCGTAGGTGCGGAATCAAGAGTGGGTCGCGTCATGCTCGATCACACAGCGAGAGGCACTGGTTCCAGAGCATCTCGATGCGATCGCCCGAAAGCAGGCGCCACGCGATTAGCGGGTGGTGCCGAACAGCGAGGAGCCGAGACGGCCGTAGGCGCTGGGGACAACCGGGGCCTCGGGGGCTTCGTCGGTTTCGACCGGAGCGGGTTCCATGACGCCAGGAGCGGCAGGAACAGCCTGGCCGGAGCCATAGGCCTGGCCGGTGCCGTAGACGGCGCCGGTGTACTGGGCGGTCGGGGTGACATAGCCCTGGCCGGTCGCATAGACATCGTGATGACCGTAGTCAACCACGTCGGTCGCGCAGCCCTTGTCGTGGTGGAGCATGCCGAGCAGGCCGCCACCAACGCGCTTCTTCTTCAGAACCCACTCGTACTCGTAGCACTTGGGCGGGATCTTCGGGAGAGAAATCTTGGGCAGGCAGATTTTCGGCATGCTGAGGTGAGGGAGCTTCAGCCCGCAGTGCTTGGGGGCCGGAGCGCAGTGATCGACATAGCCCTGGGCGGTGGGCAGAACACCCTGTCCGCTGGGGGCAACGTGCTGAGGAGCAGCCACGACCTGCGGAGAAGGCATCAGGCCGCCGTGGCCGCCAGCCAGTGCGACGCCACTCGTGGAGGCGAGAGCGAGGGCCAGGCAGACGCTCAAGGTCAAAATCTTCGACATGGGAGAACAATCTCCTCAAGAATTCAGTCTGCACGCAATCGAACAATGCCGATCGGTCGGTCGGCACGATCGCGTTGCAATTCGGTTCGAGATGGACTGGGACCTCACTCCGGCAGACGTTCCCGGCGTCTGGGGCCGACCGGCCCGACCGTGATGAAGGTCACCCCCTGGGGTCTCGATGCTCCCGAGTCCTCGCCGCGGCGATCCCTTGGCGAGCCACCCGTTGTATCGTCATCCCCGGGCAGTCCCTTGAGGTCCTTCGCCCTTTTCTGATAAGGGTTTAGGGCGAACGGAGATGCCGGTCGTCGCGGTCCGAAAGCCGCTTCCGCCTAGGCAAACTGTGACGCCCAACCAACCGAAACGACCGCTTGGACCGGAACGGCTTCGCTGTCGCGACCGGTCGTCTTTCGCCGATCCGTTGATCTTCTCCCAGCCAGGAGAGGCCAGATTCGTCCGTGGATTTCGTCCGCGGATCGGGAACCGTGGCGAGGGGGCCGCGCAAACGATCGGCCCCGACCTCACTGTCACTCGCGATGGCGAGCGTCTTGTGAGATCAAAGGGCCGAGGGTAGAGCGGATTGGTCTGGTCGGGTCTGGAGGCGTGGGAGCAGGAGAGATCAACGGCGGGGCGCAGGTGATCCCCGTCGGCCGTCGCCGGTTTCGGCCGAGGCAAGCTCATTGACCGGATCGACCCGGAGTAAGATCAGCTCGTTCCGATGGAGTTCGGGTTCGCGGTAAAGCTCGGTGACCTTACCCTGCAAGGCGGGGGAGAAGTGATCGTAGACACGGTCGCGGATGAGCATGTAGCTGGTCGATCGGCCGGGGTCGGCAATCCAGCTGAGCAACGTGTCGAGATCGCGCTGAATGCGAAGCTGGGGGTCCTGGATCAGATCACCGCGTCGGGCTTCCATGAGCAGATCGTGCGCGTCGTTGGTTTCAGGCTGGCTTCCGGGAACCGGGGCGAGGTTCCGATTGCGGAGGTAGAACCAGAGCCCCTCATCCAGCTCGTGAAAGAACATGACGGTCGACGCGTCGTCGGGAACGATCCGGTTGATGGTTGCGGCCAGCGGACGATGACTCTGATTCGAGACGACCGGCCGGGCAATGGCTCCATAGATAATGAGGACACTGCACGAGACCGCCCCGGCGATTGGGGCCAGGGCCATTCCTTCGGCCCCTCGACGCCAGGACCAGGCCGAGCCGAAGACTCCGAGGCTGACCACCACCGCCAGGCCGACCGCCGGAACGAGCAGGTCGGGGGCTCGCTGCGAGATGACCACCGGGGCGGCGCAGGCGATCACGAACAAAACCACCCAGGTCGACTGCACCATGAGCCTGGGGGCAACGGCTCCGGTCCGGGCCGCTCGGGCCAATCGCACCCATTCCGAACCGGCCAGCAGGGCCACGGCGGGCAGGCAAGGAACGTAGTAATTCGGCTTGGCCACCGACCAGGTGCTGAACATCAGCAGGTTGGCAAAGGCCCAGAGCCAGGCGAACCAGATGGTTGGTCGGGCCGATCGACCGCGGGCCGTGAAGGGGAGGGCGAGCGCCACCAGGGCCAGAGGGGTCCAGGGCATCGCCATCCAGAACCACTCGGCCACCAAGGGGGTCCGACGGCTGTGGTGCATCACACCGGCCGAACCGACCTTCTGCCCAATCTCCAGCCACCAGACGCTGAGGGCATCGAACCGAGCCAGGACGACCGGCACGGGCCAGGCGAGGCAGAGGCCCAGCATCAACAGGATCCCTCGCCAGTCGGCCAGCAATCGCATGCCCGGCCCGAAGCGGCGGGCCAGCATCAGATAGGGCAAGACGGTCAGGCCGACCAGGACCAGAATGACCGGCCCCTTGGTGAGAAACCCGAGCCCGAGCGCCGCGTACATGGCCAGAGTCCATCGGGACGACCCCGGCTCATCGGCCGGAGAGGCCAGTTCGGCCCCCTCCCGATCGCCGTGCAGGCGTCGCCAGGCAGCATAGAGGGCGAGCGTGGTGAAAAAGGCAAGCGGTCCGTCGTTGCCGGCCTGGCGATGCTCGCTGATCACATAGAAGGTGGTGCAATACGCTAGCCCTGCGGCAAGGCCGACCGATCGGCCGCCCATCCGACGGCCCAGCCCGTAGACGAGCAAGGTCACCCCGACGGCCGACAGGGCCGAGGGGAGCCGGACCATCATCTCGTCGCTCCGGCCACTCACGAGCATCAGGCTACCGCTGACCCAGCGAGGTAGGGGAGGCTTTTCGAGCCGGGGACGGCTTTGAATCTCAGCGATCAACCAGTGGCCGTGCTCGACGGTGTCGAGCGCCTCGGCCGCGGCCCGTTGTTCACGTTTTCCCCAGAGATCGACGGCGCCGAGCAACCCCAAAAAGGTCACCAACGAGGCGAAGGCCAGCACCAGTTCCGGGCCTCGTGAACGGATTCCACGCGATAAACGACGAAGCGGCATCGTGACTCGCCCTCCCTGGCCGTCGCAGACGCTGCTCAACCTGCCGCCCGCCGACAAGGCGCGAAGCGTGCCGGTTTCTCTGTGATGATTGAGGCACAATAGCCCAAGCCATCGCCTCGGACAAGGCGAACCGCTTCGGCAAAAAGGAGGGGAGCACGAGGGGTCGGCAATTCGAGTGTCAGTGAAGCGCTCCACTCGCTTTGCCTGTCTCGCATTGCGCCGATTGAAGAAAAAAAACCGGGAAGACAAGTCGCGCGGCCCGTGTTGACAGGGTCGCGGAACTTCGGGTATATCCCAGCCCCAATCAACCTGATCCGCGTCTCGCCGCTTTTTCGACGAGGCAGGACGCGACCGATCAGGTTGACGACGCCCTGGGCCGCGCACGTCGATGTTCTCGGTGTACCGCGGTTCGTCGAAGGGTGTCGGAAGGACGCACGGATGCGATGGCAAGGGGGCACCAACGGGCACAGGGATGGCCCGGCCCCCTTGCATCACGGCACCTGTCCACGTCTTTCAAGGTCTTTTTGCAAACGGGGATCGCGGCCCGACACACCGCTCGCCGTTTTTTCGAGCATCGACCCGTTGCGTCGAGCGTCTGTGATGATCGCCCATTCCGGCCGATCCCGACGCACCCGAAGCCGAATCATTCGTCCGCCATGGAAGGGGGATGGCCCCATGCGGCTCGCCATGACCAGGATTGTCGCGCCACCTCGCGCGCCTCATCGTCGGTTCGTTCGCGAGCGCACCGAGACCCAACCCCTTCCCCGAACGCCCGGACTCTTTCCCGGCGAGCCGGAGACCTGCCGCCGAAGCCTTCGGCACTTTCTGCCGGTGATGCTTCAGCTTGGGCTGCTGGTGGGGCTTGCCCATGTGTACAACCTTGAGGGGCGAGGCTTTCACCTCTTGCTGGCGATTGCGGCCGCGGCCCTTCCGGTTCACTACCTCTTGCCGTTTCGGTGGAAGAAACCCTTCTTCATCGGCGCCTCGATCGTGGGCCTGGTGTGGGTCTTCGGTGTCTCGACGGCGGTGGTGGTCCTGCCGATTGCTCTGGGTCTGATCGGCCTCTGCCTGACTCCCCTGCCCTGGCTGGCCAAGGTGGCCGGCGTGCTGGGCGTGGGGATTGGCCTGGGTCTGATTCA
This sequence comes from Tautonia marina, assembly GCF_009177065.1. Lineage (NCBI taxonomy): Bacteria > Pseudomonadati > Planctomycetota > Planctomycetia > Isosphaerales > Isosphaeraceae > Tautonia > Tautonia marina. Next base: position 166,829 of record NZ_WEZF01000001.1, on the reverse strand, counting down.
GGCGGGGGTGATCGAGTCGAGCTTGCCGTCGCCGGTCCTGCCGATTCTCGGCACTATGTTCATGTTTCGGCTGATCATTTTCCTATATGAGTTGAAGCATGCGCAGAAGGCCGAGCCCACGAGCGATGTGCTGAGCTATTTCTTCCTGCTGCCGAATTACTGCTTCCTGCATTTTCCGGTCGTTGACTACCGGACGATGCAGCGCGGGTATTTCTCGGGAGAGATTCACGCGGTTCAGCGTGACGGCCTGAAGATGATGCTGCGGGGATTCGTTCATTTGCTGCTCTATCGTCTCGTCTACCACGAGTTGTTGATCAGCCCCGATCAGGTGGCTGGACCCGGTAGCCTGGCACGGTTCCTCTCGTGCAATTATCTGCTTTACCTGCACGTATCGGGGCAGTTTCACATTGCGTGCGGCATGCTGCACCTGTTCGGGTTCAAGCTGCCCGAGACGCATCATCATTACTTGCTGGCGACGAGCTTCACCGACTACTGGCGACGGATCAACATCTACTGGAAAGACTTCATGGTCCGCGTCTTCTTCAATCCGGTGGCGTTCCGCCTGAAGCGCCGGCCGCAATGGCAGGCGCTGGCGGCGGCAACGACCGTGGTGTTCGTCGCCACGTGGTTCTTGCATGCGTACCAGTCGTTCTGGCTGAGCGGATCGTGGCACTTCAGCGTGCCGGATGCCCTGTTCTGGAGCATCCTGGGCGTCTTTGTGCTGATCAACGTGCAGCTCGACGCCCGGCGCTCGCGGGTTCGCCGCAAGGTGGTGACAGCACCTTCGACCTCGTCCCGCGTGCAAGACGGCCTGGTCCGCTCGGCGAAGGTGGCGGCGACGTTCGTCACCATCTCCTTGCTCTGGTCGCTCTGGACCAGCCCGAGCCTCGACGCCTGGTTGGCCATGCTGCGCCGGGGGTTGGGATCGTGAGCGCAACTCCTCGCCCTGCCGGTGCAATCTCGACGGGGACTCGTTCCCTTCGTCGCCAGTTCGCGCTGGCAGCGGCCCTGCTCTGCTGGGGATTGGCCCCCGATTCGTTCCGCCCCGGCGTGACCGATTCGTTCTTGCTTGCCGGGAAGAATTCGGTCGACCTCGACCGCATGGAGGCCGGCTACTATGAGCACCTGCTCGATACGGGACGACGGCTCGACGGTCAGTCGCTTGCGTCCGCTCCGGCCAAACCACCGCCGTTCAAGGCGACGGACCTGGCGCAACCGGTTGAGGATATGCGTGAGTGCGTCCTGACGCCGTCGTTCACGACCATCTTTCAACAGGCCCACTGGACGACCAATGCCCTTGGCCTACGCGACCAGGAGTACGACGCCGAGAAGCCGGAGGGGACCGTTCGAGCGGTTCTGATCGGCGATTCCATCGGCGTCGGCTGGGGCGTGCATGATGGCGAAGGGTTCGAGCCGAGGCTGGAACAGGCCCTGAACGCTCGATCGACCGTGGTCGGCGGCCCTCGGATTGAGATCCTGAACCTCTGCGTTCCCGGCTACTCGCCGGGCCAACGGCGCGAGCATCTGGAGCGCCTCGGCTGGCTGCTCGCGCCCGACCTGGTGATCGTGCAAGCGACCGCCGCCGACCTTGACTGGGACGAGCGGCGGCTCCGACGGTTGATGACCGCGGGGTTCGGCTGGGACATCCCGATTTATCAAGACGCCATCAACTCTGCCGGGCTAAAACCAGGAGCGAGCGCCAGGCAGATCAAGAACGGCCTGGAATCCGAGCGATTTCGGATTCTCTCCGACGTGTATCAGACGCTGGCCGCGGATTGCCGCGGCCGAGGGGTTCCGGTCGCCTGGATCTTGCTGCCCCGGGTGGGTCGATCGCTGAGCGAGTCGGAACGTCGGTCACTGGTGGACCTGGCGATCGCGTCGGGATTTGATCCGGTGATCGACCTGTCCGACGCCTTCGACGGCCTCGACCCGAACCTCCTGGCCATCGGGCCGGACGACTACCACCCGAACGCCGAAGGGCACGCCATCCTCGCCCGACACCTGGAGGAGGCCCTGGCCGACCGGCCGGGTGTCCCCTGGACCCAACCGAGCCGGCCCGGATCGGCCGGGGGAGCCGTTCACCGATGACCCGGAACCTCGCCGTTCGAGCCCCCTTGCTGTCGGCCCTGCTTGTCTCGGCTGCCCTGCTCACCCTGGGCCTGATCGACTGGCCGGTGGGTCGAGCGCGCACCGCCATGCAGAGCTTGCGATCGGCCGAGGCCAATCGGGCCGACCGCGAAGCCAACGCGGGCGGCTATTACGAAGGGCTGATCAACCGTGGTGATCCCGAAGACCGGGCCACGGACGAGGTCGCCTTGCGCCTGCTGGGCAAGCCCGGTCGATGGGTCAGCTTTCACGACATGGGAGCCACCCACTACATTCCCGACTCGTTCATTCAGTTCCAGCTCTATCCGAATATCCGCAAGCCGGTTTTCGACCATGTGTTCACCACGAATGAGCATGGATTGCGGGATCTGGAAGGCTATCAGGTCAGCAAGCCTCCCGGAACATTCCGAATCGTCCTGCTGGGCTCATCGATCGATATGGGCTGGGGCGTCGATGTGGCGGGGACCTACGAAAACTGGCTGGAAGAATGGCTCAACGCTCGCGCGGTGAAGATTGGGTTGGATCGCAAGTTCGAGGTTCTCAATTTCGCCATGGCCGCGCATGGACCGGCCCAACGGCTGGAACGATTCCGCACCTTCGCGGCCGATTTCGATCCGGATCTGGTGCTCTACTCGGGCACGATGCTCGACCCGAGGCTCTCGGAGATTCACCTCTGCGATCTCCTGCGCTATCGGGCCGACCCGACGTACGATTTCGTCAGGGCGATTCTTGACGTGGCCGCCCTGACCGAGGACGATTTGGCCCTCGACCCCGAGGGCCGGCTCAGGCGGCGCAGCCGCTTGAAGGCGAAACTGGCGCCGCACCTCTGGACCCTCTGTGACGGCGCGGTCGGCACCCTTGCCTCCGAGTGTCGTGCTCGGCGGGTGCCCCTGGTCTACCTCATCATTCCTCGGGCCGGTCTGTCGGACCTTCCCGGCGACCGGGACGAAGGGGTGAACCGGCACCACGAAATGGCCCGCCGTCATGGCATTCGGCAGCTCGACCTGACCGGAGCGTTTGACGACGAGGACCCGTCCTCGCTCGCGCTTGCTCCGTGGGACGACCACCCGAACGCCGAAGGCCATCGCTTGATCTTCCTCGAACTGGCCCGCGCCCTCGTGGCGGATCGCGAGCTTTCGAAGCTCTTGCTCGAGGCCGAAGGCGGGGGACGTTTGCTCTCAGAGCCTCCGCTCGCCAATCTCGACGAGAACTGACCGAAATCGCGGTGCCTGGGCCCTTGCCGATCGGGATGATCGGCATGCAACGATCGGCTTGACCGCCACTCGCTCACATCTCCCACTCGTGACCCTTCCTGCGATGACCGTCAAGGGACTGACGACCATGCAACCTCACCGTATCGCTCAACCGTGGACTTCCAGCGATCGCTCGACCTCCGCGCCGGCCGGATCGTCGATTCGCTTCCACCCCGATCGCCGGGTCGATGCCGGGCATCCGGCGCACCGGCCGGTCCTGGCTCCTCGGGAGACGATCCACCTGGCCCAGTTGCTCGATCGCGCCGCGAACCGATGGCCCGACCGGGTCGCGGTCGAAACCGAAGCGGGTCAGACGCTGACCTATGCCCAGCTTGACCACGCGGCCGATCGGCTCGACGCCCGACTGGCGCGCTATGGCGTAGGCCGAGGGGACCGTGTCGGGCTGATGCTGCCGAAATCGCTGGAGGCGGTCGCGGCCATTCACGGCATCCTTCGCGCCGGTGCCGCCTATGTGCCGGTCGATGCCACCGCTCCGGTCGCCCGAGGAGCGGGGATTCTGGCCGACGCCTTCGTCAAGACGATTGTGATTCATGCTTCACTGGTCGAGTCGCTCCGCAGCGCCTGGGCTGGCCCCGGTCCCCTGCCCAAGTTGATCGTCGTGGGAGAAACGACCGACGACGATTGCGCGACCTGGGACGAGGTGATGGCTGACGAGGCCCCGACGCCCGATCCCTCCCCCCGGTTCGATGGCGATGTGGCGTACATCCTGTACACCTCGGGATCGACCGGAACGCCCAAGGGAGTGACCCTAACGCATCAGAATGCCTTGAGTTTCCTCGACTGGTGCGTATCGGAGTTCGGCCAGGAGCCGGGGCGACGGTTTGCCTCGCATGCTCCGTTTCATTTTGATCTGTCGGTCTTTGACCTTTATGCCTCGTGCCGGGCGGGCGGGACGCTCGTTCTCGTGAGCGAAGGGCTGGGGAAAGATCCGGTTCGGCTCGGTGATTTCCTGGCCGAGCGGCAGATTGACGTCTGGTACTCTGCGCCGTCGATTCTCGGTCTGATGGCCGAGTTCGGCCGCCTCGATCGGCCGGGGTTCCCTGTTCCCTCGCTCGTGCTTTTTGCGGGAGAGGTGTTCCCGATCACTCAGTTGAAGCGGCTGCGCAAGCTCTGGCCGTCGGCAACGCTCTGGAACCTGTACGGGCCGACGGAGACGAACGTCTGCACGGCGTACCGAATTCCGGCCTCGATCGCCGACGACCGGACTGAAGCCTTCCCGATCGGCCCGGTCTGCCCGCCGCTTCAGGCCCGAGTGGTCGATGAGCAAGGGGACGACGTGCCCGAGGGGGACGAAGGAGAACTGCTCATTGCCGGGCCGGGCGTGATGCGCGGATACTTCGGGCGAGACGACCTGACGGAATCGGCCTTCATCGAAGCTCCCGACGGCACACTCTGGTATCGGACCGGGGATCTGGTCGCCGACATCGGCGGGGGTTGCTTCGCCTATCATGGGCGTCGAGACCGGATGGTGAAGAAGCGAGGCTACCGGATCGAGTTGGGAGAGATCGAGGCCGCGCTCGATCGGCTCGACGGCATCTCCCGAGCCGCGGTGGTGGCCGTGCCGGGCGACGCCGGCCTGACGATCACGGCCTTCGTGGCCATGAAACCCGGCCAAAAAGCCTCGATCATCGCCGTGAAGCGTCATTGTACTGCACACTTGCCAACTTATATGATTCCCGACGCCATTCGGTTTCTGCCCGTGCTGCCATCCACCTCGACCGACAAGATTGATTACCCTCGGCTGATCACGCTCGTGTCCGGCGAGGTTTCCTCCGAGGCGGCCTGACCACGGCAAGGAAGACGGAAGGCGTGCATCACCCATTGGATTCCGGAACGTCCCGAGGTGTCCGTGCGGCTGATCCCCGGTCATCTGACGAGCTGGAAGCCCTGGTATTACCGGGCCTTGATCCCGGCGCTGCAACGGCTTGGTCCCGAGCGGTCGGATTCCGTGCTGGAAGCCCTTGGCCGTCTCGTTGCCCTCTCGCCAAGGCGGGCCAGGAAGATCACCGCTCGACTGGCCGACGCCCGCGAGGGGCTTGAAGCGGACTGGGATCTCGACACGGCTCGAAACGCCCTGGCGGGCAATCTCGCGCGGTTCTCGGCGCGGGATTGCCTCCTTTCGGGGCTGTCGGACGAGGCCGCCCTGAGCCGGTTCGACGTGACCGGCGCCGAGCATCTCGACGCGGCGATCGGTCGCGGCAAGGGTCTGATCCTGCTCGGAGCGCACTTCGGCGGCTACCTGGCCGCCATGCACTGGCTCATCCGACGTCGAGTGCCCTTGCGGATGATGCTGCAACGGCCTCGGCATGTCTCGGAGGAGCTGACACGCTGGTTCAACCGCGCCGGCACACCCGACGACCCCGACGGAGAGGCCCGTCACCCGCAATCGGCGTTTTTCCTGCGACGGTCGATGCCGGCGGGGGAAGGGGTCTTGCGGGTGCTTCGGGCGCGATCGGCCCTGCTCGAAGGGCTGGCGGTCTTGATTCACGGCGATGTGGCCTGGGACTCCCGCTGTGCTCGTCCGGGACGATTGCTTGGGCGACCGGTTCGGGTGGAGTCGGCCTGGGCCGATCTGGCGGTCGTGACCGGATCGCCCGTTCTGCCGATCTTCTGCGAACACCGGCGCGGGGGTCGATTCGGGCTGACGATCGATCCCCCCCGGTTCCTTGCTCCGGGCGGTCAGCAGGACGCGGTGGATCGCTACCTGGCCCGCCTCGACGCCGCCATCGCCGCCGCACCGGCCGAGGCGATCTCGCATCTTCTCTGGCCCACCGATCGCCTCGACCGGGTCGCCCCTCGGCCATCTTGGGATCGTTCGCAAGTTCCGCGAATCCCGAACCCCGAAGCCGCGACCGGGTGATGGGGAGGGGTTACGGGGTCTGGCCGGCGGATGACTTGGGACGGGTCTTCGAGGCAAGCCGGGTGCGGTCTGGCTGGAGTTCGAGGGCAAGCATCCGATCGGCCTCGCCTTTTCGTGGATGAACCGTTGCGGCGCGATCGAGGAGGCGGACCCGGCCCAGACGCTCCAGATCGTTGAGAATCCATTGCGGCCCCACGACGTAGACCCGGTTTTCGAGGGCGTCGGGGTCGAGCCGATCGGCGAGGGAGGCGACCTCATCGTGCCGACGAACCGGAATCGGCAGGTAGTAGGTGATCTGGGGATCGGGAATTCCGACGACGGACAGATCCGCGCCGGGCGGCACCTTGGCAGCGAACCGCTTGGCCATCTCGGACTGCCCTCGGTAATCGTCCACCTCGGGCATTGCGAGCGACTGGACCAGGACGAACGCCCCCCAGACCATCGCAAACAGGGCGGCAAGGGTTGCTCGGGGCCGACCGGCTCGCCAGAACCGCTCAGCCATCGTCAGGCCGAGTCCGATCAGCGAGGCGATCGCCGCAGCTGCCAGGGCCAATCCTGATGCGTTCGTCCAGGCGAGGATGATCCCGCCCACGATGCCGACCAGGGCCAGCAGCGGCATGGTGACGCGGGTCGTTCGCAGAAGCGGCCAGCCTTGGAGCCGGTCGGCAACCTCTCCGGTCATGAGACGAACCAGGCCGAGCGCGGCCCAGATCGACAGCGGAGGCAAGGCCGGAATGATGTAGTGCTTGTGCTTCCAGGCCGAAAGGGAGAGCACGAGCATCATGCCGAAGATCCAGCAGCGGAGGAACCGCCCTTGCGCGTTGTCCTGGTTCTGCTCGCGTGCGGTCTTCGCGTTCGTAAGGGCGCCGAAGACGGCCAGGGGAGTCCAGGGCAAGGCGAGCCAGGCGGCAGTGTAGAGGTAGAAAACGGGGTCCTTGCCGCCACCGCTCAGATCGCCGCTGAAACGCTCGACGTTGTGTCGCCACCAGACGTCGAGCAGGCCCGGCTCGCGGAGCATGGCCGCCGCAGGCCACGCGACCACCAGAGCGACCATCAGCATCCAGCCGATCGGGTCAAGCAGCAATCGCCAGGCGACCCACTTGCGCTCAACGATTGCAAACAGGCCGCTGCCGACGGCAATCAGCACCAGGCCAATCGGCCCCTTGACCAAAAACGCCAGCCCCGCCGCTCCGAAATAGGCCAGCCGCCAGCCGATCGGCGGTCGAGCGTCCGGACGATGAATCACCCCCGCGGCGAAGCTGGCCATCGCCATCGTCACAAGCGCGCAGAGCAGCATGTCGGCTTCGGCCAGGCGCCCTTGCATAAACGCATAGACCGAACTGGACTGGATCAGACCGGCCACCAGGCCCACGCGATCGCCGTACCAACGCGCCGCGAGCCAGGCAATGGCCAGGCTGGTCAGGACGGCGGAGAGGATCGCCGGCAGCCGGGCGGCCCATTCGGCCTCGGTGTCGAAGACAAGGAGCGAGGCGGCAATCGACCAGTGCATTAACGGGGGCTTGTCCCAGAGGGGCATTCCCATGATCCGAGGCACCAGCCAATCGCCCGAGTGCAGGAACTCCCGAGCGGGGCCGGCAAAGTTCACTTCATGAAAGGTCAGGGTCCAGGGTCGACCCAGGTTGACCAGCAGGATCGACAGGCCGAAGACGGCGACGATCAAGGCGGATCGACCCGAAAGGCGCTGTGTCGGCATCGAACCGTCCGATCGCGTGGTCATTACCTTCGATTGGACCGCAGGGCTTGCCTTCTTGCGGCCATCCGTGACCATCACCAGTCCCTGTTCCTGTCCACCACAGGAAACCTCCAACCCGTGATTCTATCCGAACACGGTGAACTTGGTTGAGGGAACGAACTCAAGATCATGACCGTATCCTCCTCCATCGACAAGGGTCCGTCACCGGCTTGAGGCGATCGTCCCTCCGGGTTCCCGCCGGGTGGCGATGGGAGAGGCTGGGCTCCCTTGGCGGTTGCCCTGCTCAAGCCATTGGGAGCCAGGTTCGGGAGGATCGGAGGGCAGCCCGGAGAAAGGGGAGTTTCGGCAAGGCGGCGATGAGCCGGAGATCGTCGGCCAGGGAGCTTTGGTCGCTCAGGAACCGGACCAAGGCGTCGGCGTCGACCCGGTCGAACATTCGAGCGAACAGTTGGGGAGCCTGGGAGGGGCGATCACGGAGCGCTCGCAAAAAGACCACATCGAAAAACGCGTATTTCCGAGGCGCGATCGGCGGATCGAGCCGCGCATCGGTGGCCGCACGGCTCACGATCTGTTCCGCGATCCGCCGACACTGCCTTTGAATTCGAACAAAGGCGTAACCACTGGAGGGCCGTGCCGCCGCCCCGGCCAGGCCGATGGGGACGATGCGGCCTCCTGACGCATCGACCGGGCGGTGGGTTGTCATGGGGATATGCCCGGATTCTTCTTCAATCACCTCGTACCGATCAACGTCGAAGCACCGATTGAGGTACGACGCAAGTTCCTTCCGGTGCCGAGCCGCCGAAACCGGGGAGGGAAACAGATAGGTGTTTTCGACCAGTGCATCCCGGTCGGTCAGCGGAAGCACGTAGACAAAGTGAGGGCCATGAGACTGATCAACGCGAAAATCCATAAGAATTGGACAAGCTGGATCAAAGACCGCGTGCTCCGCCCGAATCGTCTGGCCGAGAAAGTGCTGGACCATGACCGCCTCCCCTTTGGGAGCCGCTAGGGCCAGTGCAGCAGGAGGTCGAGCACTGTCGAAGGCTCGGCGACCACGAAGCGTTCCCCGACCCGTCTCGATCGAAACCGCTTCCGCGTCGAGGGTCGTTGACCGGATCGGCGTTCCGAACCAGATTTCGACGTCGTCGTCATCGGCCAGGTGATGAAAGATACGCCGGTAGACATCGATGGAGCGCAGGCGGCGATAGCGGTAGCGCGTCGAGTGCGACTCGCGCCAGGTCCCCCGCTCATCCACGACCGCCCAGCGAGACCAGGCGTGAGTGGCCAGGTCGTCGAAAGGGGTCGGCTCCACGTCCCAGTAGCACCAGGTCCGATCGTTTGCGTACCCCGCTCGGCGATCGACAAGGGCCATCGAGCCGCGATCGCCGAGCGATCGCAGGTGCCAGGCCAGGCTCAGGCCGGCACAGCCTGATCCGAGCACAACATGATCGTACGTTATGTTCGATGGCCTACGAGGGTGGCATCGGGGCAAGAAGAACTGGTCGGTTGAATCGGCAACTGACGTCTGGGGAATCCTGGACAGGCTAATCACAGTTGCACCTCCCCTGCCCTCGAACGGCCCCAGACGGCTTGCATGCGGTCCATTCCCAGCACGACGAGGACATGAGGAAGCGTCAATGCGCTGATCATCGCCAGGGCCGCCAGGCCGAAGTCGGCCACGGCTCCGGTTCTGGCCCGCACGAACCACCAGAGCAAACCCATCATCGCCAGAGCGATCACCGTGGTCGGCAAGGTGGCCCGATGGAACTGAGCCAGCGCAGTGAGCCAGTGCCCGGAGCGGGCCGCCGCCCGAGTCGGCTCGGCAATCGGCAGCAAGCGGACCACATGCCGAATCGCATGCCATCCATTGAAATAAACACCCATTGCCAGGACCGGAGGAACGACCGAGAACAGGCAAACCAGCAGGGCCGAGCCGGCGGCTTCGCTCAGCGTGATCCTTGTGCGATTGGGATGCCGCAACGTTTCCAAGACCAGCGTTGCCAGATGCAAGACGACCACGACTCCCACCACCATCAATCCCACCCGTCGATGCAATTCCGAAATCGCCCACTGGCCCGAGTCGCCAAAGAGGCGACCGGTCAAGGCGTTGGCGGCCTCGGCGAACATCTCATCAAACACGAGCACCGGCAAGGCAACCGGCACTAGGCCCCGCACCAGAAGCAGCAAGGCGGAATGCCAGGCCAGCCACGCCCCGAAGCGATCGCACGGATCGGTCGCTTCGTCGTGGAGTTCGTTCCGGGAGACTCGACTCCAGTAGAGATCTCCCTGGCCAAAGTGAAACGCCGCCACGATCAGGAACCCGATCAGGGCGGCCAAGGGCATGATCCACCAGAGCAAGAGGACAGCGGCCATCGCGCCGAGATAGCCAACGAGGAACCCAATACCGCTACGAGCTTGAGTTCTTCCGTAAGGAATCTGGTGATCGAGCGCACCATGAGGAATTCCGAAGCCAAGCAGGCCCAGAGCCCAGGGTGCCCACTGCACCTCCGGCCGTTCGGTGAATTCAGGGGCGATCACGCCCAGGCCCAGCACTGCGGCACAGGCCAGCACGCCAGGAAATGACGCCAGAATGCTCATGGATGAGCATGCGTATGACATGTGACTCTCAGGTTGGGTCGCCCCGTGGAGAATCGGATCATTGAGCGGGAATGAACGAATCTCCGGCTCCGTTGTAGGCGCCCTGCAGTCCTCGTCGAGCCTTTTCAACAGAAGGGACGCAGAAACATGTTCCCGAGTCTCACCCGTGACGTGCCGCACATCGTTCGTGGAGAGGATTTCCCAGCGATTTTGTCTTGACGACCGTTTTCGGTCGCCTATGGCAACGTGTAGGAAGTGTGTCTGCCCGGCGACCACCTCGGGCGAACGTCTCGCCCCGGGTGTGTTCCGCCCATCATCCTCCGCCGGCAGCCTTCCGTGGCGACCCGCGACATCTCGGCAACGCATGAAACTGTCCTCATTTCCGGACAGTCCGATCTCGATCCGCGCTTTTTCGCCGAGGTCGTGATGGGTCGCACCTTCCCGCACCCGGAGGAGCGACGCCGTGGAACTTTCCCTTTCACAGTTCGAGCTGGTCTCGAACATGTTCTCCTTTACGATCGCCGCGATGGGCGCGGCGGCTCTGTTCTTCTTCTTTACCAGCTTTCAGATTCACCCGAAGTACCGGCTGGCCGTTCTGGTCTCGGGGGTGGTGGTCGCCCTGGCGTGCTACCACTACGTCCGGATTTACGACAGCTGGCACGATGCCTACGCCCTGACCGAGACGGAATCGGGGGTGGTTTTCCAGGAAACCGCAACTCCGTTCAACGATTACTACCGCTATGCCGACTGGATCTTGACCGTTCCGCTTCTGGTGATCGAGTTGATCGCCGTCATGGCCCTGGCGGCTCCGATTGCTCGATCCCTCTCCTGGCGACTGGGCGGGGCGGCGGTCCTGATGATCATCCTTGGTTATCCGGGTGAGATTTCGAGCGACAACGGAACGCGATGGCTCTTCTGGGGCCTGAGCATGCTCCCATTCTTGTATATCTTGTTTGTGTTGCTTACCGAGCTGTCGACCTCGCTGGCACGCCAACCCGAGGATGTTCGGGGTCGAATCAGCTTTGCTCGGTATTTGATTGTGATCACCTGGTCGTTCTACCCGATCGCCTACCTTGCCCCGATGATCGGCCTCTCGGGAGCGAACGCAGAGGTGGCCTTGCAGGTGGGCTACTCGATTGCCGACGTGCTGGCCAAGGCAGCGTTTGGCCTGTACATCTACTCGATTGCCGCGACGAAATCGGAACTGGAAACCGGCGAGGCGCTCTCGGCACACTCCGAGTACGCGGCCTGACGATCGGGCAAACCGGGAGCGGAACCGGGGGGTGGCCGGCACCCCCTGGTCTCCGAGGCAGTCCGGGCCGTGTCTCACGGGAGGGTTCCCACGCGCTGGTCATGGGCTCGTTGCCCCTCTTGGTTCCGATCGTCGTTCAGCGTGCGTCACGCGTATTCGTCTGCAAAGGCCATCTTGGAGGACCAATCAACCGATCTGGGACGGATCGCGGTGAATCGCTACACTGATTGCACCGTTGATCGTCGAGTGAGCGGGCCGGCCCTGGCCGGCTCGAACGCCCCGCCCGTCTGGGATCGTCGTTGCCATGCCCGGTCCGTCGCTGTTCGATTCCGTGCCCGATCCTCACGACCTCGATGCAAAGGTGTCGGCCGGGGTGGTCGGTCTGCCCAGCGGGCCACCGGTGCTGAGTGTCACCGAGTTGACCGCCTTGATTCGTGAGGTGCTCGAATCGGCGTTTGCCGAAGTGGCGGTCTGCGGCGAAATCTCGAACCTCTCTCGCCCGAAGTCGGGCCATGTCTACTTCGACATCAAGGACGAGGGAGCCCGAATTCGAGCCGTTCTCTGGCGCAGTCAGGCCGCTCGGGTTCCGTTCGACCTGGAAAACGGGCTGGCGGTACGAGCCTGGGGCAGCGTTGATCTGTATCCGCCCCACGGTTCCTATCAGATTCAGGTGCGGACCATCGAGCCGGAGGGAATCGGGCCGCTCGAACTGGCCTTCCGGCAGCTCTGCGATCGCCTTCGCCTGGAAGGGCTGTTCGACCCGGCTCGCAAGCGTCCCTTGCCGAGGTTCCCGAAACGGATCGTTGTCGTCTCCAGCCCGACCGGCGCGGCGGTGCGAGACATCCTGACCGTCACCGGGAGGCGCTGGCCGTCGGCCGAGATCCTCATCGCCCCGGCCAAGGTGCAGGGCCAGGGGGCGGCCGAGGAAGTTGCTGCCGCCATCGCACTGGCCAACCGGCTCGACCAGGTCGATCTGATCCTCGTCGGTCGCGGAGGTGGCAGCCTGGAGGACCTCTGGGCTTTCAATGAAGAAGTGGTGGCGCGTGCAATCGTTGCGTCTCGTGTTCCGGTTGTTTCCGGAGTCGGACACGAGACGGACCTGACGATTACGGACCTCGTGGCCGACCTTCGCGGCCCGACCCCCAGCGGCGCGGCCGAGCTGGCCGTACCCGACCTTCGGGATGTGCTGAACCGGCTCGACACCCTCTCCGGCCGGATGGCCCGCGCCCTGTCGCTCCGGGCGAGCGACGCGCGCTCGCGGCTTGAATCGCTGGCCGATCGGGCCGATCGGGCCATGTCGCGATTGCTCGACCGCCGACGCGATCGCCTGGCGGCCCTGGCCGGGCAGCTCGACGCCCTGAGCCCGCTTGCGGTCCTGTCACGCGGTTACAGCCTGACGCAGCGGGTCGAGGACGCTCGCGTGGTACGATCTTCCGACGACGCGAAGCCAGGCACCTTGATTCGGACGCGACTGGCTTCGGGGTCGATTCTCAGCCGGGTTGAGGTTGGTCCGAGCCACGGGGAAGGCCCTCCGGACGATCAGGAGGTCGCTCCCACCGACTCCAAACGGCCGGCCCGGCGCGACCGACGCCCCGCCCCCGGAGCCGTGGCCCCCGTGCCGACCGATCGCCCCCGCAAGCGCCTCGCCCCCGGAGGCTCCGGCCCCTTCCGCACCGATCCCGAACGGAGTTGATCTGATGCCCGACGCCCCGCAGCCCTCCCCAGACACTCCCGAGAAGGATACCCCCTCGTTCGAGGCCGCCCTTGGGCAGATCGAGGGGATTGTCTCCGATCTCGAACGAGGAACGCTTGATCTCGACGCCTCGTTGGCACGTTATGAACGCGGGGTCCGCCTGCTTGCACAGTGCCGCACCACGCTCCAGGCGGCCGAGCGTCGGGTCGCCCTGCTGACGGGAACCTCCGACGACGGGGAAGCCCTGACCGCTCCCTTCGACGACCCCTCCTCCCTCTCCACCGAAACCGACACCGATCTTGAGGACGATTAACGCGCGTTGATCGTGTGAACCCCACCCCTTCCAGGACCCTGCTGCTGGCCTTCGATCCGCCGGAATGGCCGCATGCAGTTCTCCCGAGCCAGCACCGACCATGCAGCTCCGCCGCATCGACCTGAAGCTTGTCCGCCTTCCGCTGGTCCGGCCGTTCCGGACCAGTTCGCATGTGAAGGATCACCTTGCGCATCTTCTGGTGCGCGTGGAGTCGGAGGATGGACTCGTCGGCTGGGGAGAGTGTGCCAGCCCGTCCGATCCGTACTACTGCCCCGAAACCACCGAGACGTGCTGGCACCTGCTGCGCGACTTTCTCGGGCCGCTCGTGCTGGGCAAGGACTGGGAGACGATCGACGATCTCACCGCACTGTACCGCCTGGTGAAGGGGAACAACTTCGCCAAGGCCGGTTTGGAAATGGCCTGTTGCGATCTGCTCGCCCGATCGCAGGGGATCTCCCTGGCTCGGTTCATCGGCGGTGTGCGTCCGAAGATTTCGTCGGGGGTCAGCCTGGGGATCGAGGATGACCTGACGGCCCTGCTCGATACGATCGAACGGCACCTCTCGGCCGGTTACAAACGGATCAAGCTGAAAATCGGTCCTGGGCGCGATGTCAATGTTGTCCGAGAAGTGCGCCGCGTCTATCCGGGAATCTTACTTCAGGTCGATGCCAACTCCGCGTACACGCTCAACGACATCGACATGCTGCGACGGCTCGATGAATTCGATCTCCTGCTCATCGAGCAACCCCTGGCTCACGACGACATCATCGACCACGCGCGACTTCAGGCCGCTCTGCGCACGCCCGTTTGCCTCGACGAGTCGATTCACTCGGTTGATGATGCTCGCAAGGCGCTGGAACTCGACGCCTGCCGGGTCATCAACATCAAGGTGAGCCGGGTCGGCGGCCTGATGGAGGCCCGTCGCATTCACGATTATTGCTTCACCCGAGGGGTTCCCGTCTGGTGCGGGGGGATGCACGAGTTCGGCATCGGCCGCGCCGCCAATGTCGCGCTGTCGAGTTTGCCCGGGTTTGTCTTTCCGGGAGATGTGTCCGGCTCCGACAAGTACTACCTTCAGGACATTGTTGATCCCCCCGTCCTTGCCTTCGACGGCGAGGTGCCCGTACCCAACGGCCCCGGACTCGGTCACGAACCCGTCGAGGAATTCATCATCGGCAACACGCGGCGCGAGGTGACGCTCGATGCCGACGAGGTCGCGTTGTAAGCCCCGCCCGGTTTCGGCCCGCACCACACTCGCAGGACGATTGCAGGCACCCCATCTCGGGACCGTACACCATGCCACCCACCGACCTCGTGCCTTACCTGACCTCCCAGCGCGATGAGATCGTCGCCCTCCTGCGAACACTCGTCGAGCATGAATCGCCGAGCAAGGACAAGACCGCACTCGATGCGCTGGCCGATCGCCTGACCGGCTTCCTGCACAGTGCGGGAGCATCGTCGGTGGATCGCATCGCCAATCCGGACGGGGGCGATCACCTGCACGCCCGCTTCACCTTCGGCCACACCGGCCCCGACGCCCCCCGCCCTGCCCTCGTGATGGCTCACTTCGATACGGTGTGGCCTCTTGGCACTCTGGCCACCATGCCGTTTCGGATCGAGGACGGTCGCGTCCACGGTCCCGGCACGTTCGACATGAAGGGCGGACTGACTCTCCTGCTGACCGCATTGAGGACACTCCGCGACCTGAATCTGACACCACCGCGTCCCGTCGAGTTTCTGCTGACGTCCGACGAGGAAGTCGGCAGCCCGACCTCTCGGACACTCATTGAAGACACTGCTCGCCAGGCCGCCTATGCCCTGGTTCCCGAACCCCCTTTGCCGGGTGGCGGCCTGAAAACCGCTCGCAAAGGCGTGGGCCGCTACAGCCTGAAGGTGACCGGAATTCCCGCCCATTCTGGCATCGAGCCGGAAAAAGGGCGAAGCGCCCTGCTCGAACTCGCTCATCAAATCATCGCGATTCACGCGATTGCCGATCCCTCGATCGGGACCACCCTCACCGTTGGCCGCGCCGAGGGCGGAGGGGCCGTAAACGTGGTTCCCGCCTTCGCCTCGGCCGAGATTGACGTGCGCGTCTCGACCCTGGCCGAGGCCGAGCGGGTTGATCGGGCCTTGCACCGCCTCACTCCCACCCTCGACGGCACTTCCCTGACCCTGACCGGAGGTCTCAATCGCCCTCCCATGGAACGCACCGACGCCACCGCCTCACTCTTTGAACGCGCACGATCGGCCGCACAAACGATTGGCCTGTCACTGACCGAAGGCTCCACCGGCGGCGGGTCCGACGCCAACTTTACCTCGGCCATCGGCCTGCCCACGCTCGACGGACTTGGTCCTCTCGGGGCGGGTGCCCACGCCGTTCACGAGCACATCGAGGTTGATTCCCTTCCCGTCCGCGCCGCCTTGATCGCAACCTTGATTCAGTCCCTATAGTCTCCCCTTGCGGTTTCCTTGCCACACCTCACCGGAGCGCTCAGGAGCACGAGACGGATGAGTGACCCCACCATTGAACCGATCGTGATCCGGCGCGCCGAAAGCCCTGCCGACTACATCGCCTGTCAGGATGCACAACGCCGTTCGTGGGGACTGGTCGACGAGTCGTATGTGGTGCCGGTGGCGACCCTGGTCGGGGCGAACCTGCACGGCGGACTGGTGCTGGGGGCCTTCCTGGAAGATGGCACGGCCGCGGGATTGTCGTTTGCATTCCTGGGAAAGATCGACGGGAAGCTCGGGCTCTATTCGCAGTTGACCGGCGTCGTTCCCGAGTACCAGGGGCGGGGGCTCGGCCGCCGGATGAAGCAGGCGCAGTTCATGATCGCCGAGGCGGAAGGGCTGGCCTGCGTGGCCTGGGCCTTCGACCCGCTTCAGGCAGGCAATGCGCGGTTCAATCTGGAAACGTTGCAGGCCACGGCATCTCATTACCTTGTCGATATGTACGGTCCTCGAACCGACGACCTGAACGCGGGAATTCCGACCGATCGGCTGATCGCCGTCTGGGAACCGAACCAGACGCCCCGGCCGTCGCTCCCGGAACACCCTTTCGGGGCGCTTCCCTTGCTGATTGATCCCGACGGCCCCACCGCGCGGCCGATCGAGGGTACGGCCCCTCTCGTCTTGCTCGAAATTCCCAGCGACCTGGGAGCGCTCCGTGCCACTGCTCCCGAGCGGGCGAACCGCTGGCGACTGGCAGTTCGAGAGGCATTCGAAGGGGCCTTCCACGCAGGCTACCAGGCGGTCGGAACCGTCAGGATCGGAGCGGGCGACGAACGCCGACAAGCGTATGTGCTGCATCGCTCATTGGCCGATGCACCGGAGTGATCCCGGGGCTGGAGGCTCGGCGAGGGGATGGGTAAAATGCGTTTCAAAATCCCGGAGCTGGCACTCGCACCGCAACGGAGAAGGTCCGGAACTCATGACCAGCAACGACGCAACGGCACACTCGGGGGCGAAACCCCTTTCGCGGCGCCATTGGATTCAGGGAACCCTCGGAGCGATCGCCGGCGCGGCGATGGTTCCGGGGGTGGCTCGAAGCCTCCGGGCAGAGAACCCGCCGGCCTCGAAACGTCCTCGCTACTGCCTGAATACCAGCACGATCCGGGGGACCAACTCCGAGGTTGGCATCGTCGATCAGGTGCGCATCGCCGCCGAGGCCGGCTACGACGCCATCGAGCCCTGGCTCCGCGACATCAACCGATTCAAGGATGAGGGCGGATCGCTTCGTGATCTCGGGCGGCAGATCGCCGACGTCGGGCTGGCCGTGCCCAGCGCCATCGGCTTTGCCCGCTGGGCGGTCGACGACCCGGCCGAACGGGCCGCGGGCCTCGATGAAGCGCGACGCGACATGGACACGCTCTCCACCATTGGCGGCACCCGACTGGCCGCCCCCCCTGTCGGCCTGACCGATCAGCGTTACGGTGATTTGCTCACCCTGGCCGAACGCTACGCCACCCTGCTCGAACTGGGGGCCGAGTTCGGCGTCGTTCCGCAACTGGAAGTCTGGGGCTTCTCGCGCACCTTTCAGCGGCTCGGCGAAGTGGCGTTCGTCGCCGTCGAGAGCGGTCGGCCCGACGCCTGCATCTTGCCCGACGTGTATCATTTGTACAAAGGTGGATCATCTCTCGAAGGGCTCTTGCACCTCAATGGAGCCTCGATCCACGTGTTCCACCTGAACGATTACCCGGCCGAGCCTCCTCGGGAATCGATCAGCGATGCCGACCGCGTCTTCCCGGGAGACGGCATCGCGCCGTTCGATCGTCTGAGGGAAATCCTCGATGCGATCGGATTCGACGGCACCTTCTCGCTCGAACTGTTCAACCGCGAGTACTGGACCCGCGATCCGCTCGACGTCGCCCGCGAAGGGCTTCGCAAAATGAAGGCGGTGACCGGCGCTTCGGCCTGACGACCTCAGACGACGGGGATTGAAGACTCGCCAGCCCCAGGCCCGTCCTTCCTCACCTCGCTCAGATTCGAGGAACGGGCCTGGGTCGCGTGGTGTCAACGGCGACCGATCACGGCATCAATCAATTTTAATGACGATCTTCCCGAACTGTTCCGAGTGCTCCATGCGGCGGAGCGCGTCGGGCAGATCGTCGAGGAAGTAGGTCTGGTCAACGACAGGTTGAATCCCGCGATCTTCCACGAGTTCCAGCAACGCGGCGAACTCGGCCGGGCTGCCCATGGTGGTTCCGAGCAACTGGAGCTGCTTCCAGAAGACCTGGAAGACATTGAGCGACGGCACCGGACCGGTCGTGGCCCCGAAATTGACAAGCCGGCCGCCGGGACGAAGAAGCTCAATGGCATGAGCATAGATTTCTCCCCCCGCGCTGTCGATGACCACGTTGGGCGTGCCGCCGAGCTTGCGAAGGTTGTCGGGCCAGCTCGGGTCTCGATAGTTGACGCCTCCCTCGGCCCCGAGTTCCTTCGCCCGGTCAAGTTTCGCGTCACTGCCCGACGTGACGAAGACGCGGGCCCCGAGGGCTCGGGCAATCAGCAGGGCATGGATTGCCGTACCGGCTCCGATGCCCGTCACCAGCACCACCTCTCCGGGCTGAACCTGCGCTTTGGTCACCACCGCCCGGTATGCGGTCAGACCGGCCAGGGGCAGCGCGGCGGCCTGCTCGAAGTGCAAGCCGGCCGGCTTGGCGAAGACATTCTCGACAGGAACCACGATCAGCTCGGCAAAGGTGCCGTGATCGGGCATGCCGAGAATGCGGAAGCGCTCGCCCTGAGCCCGCGGATCCGAGCCCCAATCAAGGCTCGGATTGATGATCACATCCTGCCCGATCCGGAGCCCCTCGACCCCTTCTCCCAGCGCCGCGACCTGCCCCGCACCGTCGGAGCCAAGGATCGCGGGAAGGCTCACGTTCGGGTACATCTTCCGCGAGATCCAGAGATCGCGGTGGTTCAGCGCCGCGGCCCGGAGCCGGATCACGACCTGGCCGGGACCGGGGGATGGGTCGGGCACATCTTCGAGGTGGAAGTGATCGATCGATCCAAATTCTCGGAGGACAATTGCCTTCATCTGCTCCCTCCCGACCTCAAAGAACCGTGCGGCCGACTCGCAAACCAGCTTTTGCGAGAAAACCACCCCTTCAGCCTACGCCGTCGAGGTCTACCGGCTCAAGAGCCGCGAAGGATGGCTGCCACAACGAGAAACGTGTGATTCCAGACTACTGAGCAAATCCCGATCCAGGCGGCAGCCTCTCGCTCGACGAAATCGCCTGGAAGCCTGCCACCGAGGCGTCTCGGTCGCCGGGGCCGGGGCAGATTTCGGATCGGCGTCTCTTGATTTCACCCTCCTCCTCAGTGTGCAAACCCCGACCGACCGACTGACTGACTGACCGGCACCGAGCCGTCTTCCCCTCCCACCCAGGAATTCTCAAACACACCATCGTGCCCCTAATGCTCACACGGGCATCCCCTCTCACTGGGCCATTGATTGGTTGGGACTCAAGTTCGATCTCGGTTGACTCCGACAACCTTGACAGATAGGATCCTGTATTGCCAGGGGCACGCGATGGGGCACACTGCCCTGGCCGAGGTAACTCGCATGTTTCGAAGCTGCCGGAGACGCGAACGCGGCTGGATCGGCCTGGGCATTTTGCTCGGGTTGATGGCTGGCGGCTTTCCTGCCGTCGACGCCTGCCCGTTGCCCACCGGGCCGCACCCGACGCATCATTGCGAGCCCTTCCATGCCCCGGAGCCACCCACGCCCCGGTGTTGCCTCTCCGAAACGACTCCTCTGAACGCCCTTCCCACCCGATCGGCGGCTCCCACACCTCACTCCTCGGGGGCGGACGGTCACTGCCGGACGCGGACCTCCTCCTGCTGTTGCGTGACGAACGCCTCGCAGATGGTGAGTGAGCGGTCGGTTCGTTCCAGCGTCTCGCGAGACCAGTCGCGGACTCGCCTTTCGTTTGAGCCGACGGTCACGCTACCTTCCTCACCCTCGGCATCCCTCCTGATTGCAACCGGTCTTCCGAGGCCGGCCCCCTTCTCCGTTCCCCTCATTCTCACGACCTCTCGGTTGCGGAATTAGCGGAGCGTCCCTCCGCCTCTTGAGGCCAGTGCCGCGGTTGCCGTTGCCAGGCGTTCTCGATCCGCCCCAGGATCGGCTCTGTCGTTCCGACAGGGATCGAGGGTCGGAGTGAGACATGGCCTGCGGTTGTGACCGACTGCCACGGCCCCGTTAACCAACGCTGACGGATCGCGGGTGATTGCGCGCTACCCGACCGGGCGCGCCTTGCACCACTCGTTGTCGCCGCGACACGAACCGCCGCGTTCGCCGTGCGATCATCCGTGTGTTGATCCCGGCAGGGCTCGGCCCGCGTCCCGTCTGCGGTCGGAGAGCGTCCAGCACGCACAGCCCATGCTCACAACCGAATTCCATTAACGTTTTTGAGGAGTTGATTTTCATGACGCGCCGATCGACCCTGTTCGCCCTGGGTGCCTGCCTGGTTGCGATCACCCTGGCGGGAAACCCCGTCTCTGCCGACACCCCCTCCCCGGCCTGCGCTCTGAGCCAAGGGGCAAAGAAGGCCTGTTGCGCCACCGAGATCAAAGTCACGCTGACCTCCACCACCGTCACTGACGACAAGGCCTGCTGCGCCGAGGCCAAGGCGTGCTGTGCCGAGGCCAAGGCATGCTGCGCCGAGGCCAAGGCGTGCTGCGCCGAGTCGAAGGCGTGCTGCGCCGAAGCGAAGACCTGCTGTGCCGAAGCCAAGGCATGCTGCGCCGAAGCCAAGGCCGACGAGGCCAAGGCCTGCGATGCCTCTTGCTGCAAGGATCAAGAAGCCTGCAAGGCCTGCTGTGCCGACGCCTGCGCGGCCTGCTGCGATACCGCAAAGAAGGCTGCTGAAGCCAAGGCATGCTGTGCTGAAGCCAAGGCATGCTGTGCCGAGGCCAAGGCATGCTGCGCCGAGGCCAAGGCGTGCTGCGCCGAGTCGAAGGCGTGCTGCGCCGAAGCGAAGACCTGCTGTGCCGAAGCGAAGACCTGCTGTGCCGAAGCGAAGACCTGCTGTGCCGAGGCCAAGGCGTGCTGCGCCGAGGCCAAGGCCGACGAGGCCAAGGCCTGCGGGGCGTGCTGTGGGGCGAAGAAGGCCGCGTGACCTGAGTCATCTCACGCCGACCGGAATTCTCACGAGCCGGGCACGGCTCCTCCCTCCCATCCCTCATCCCCGCGCTCGGGGAGCGAGCAGATGGATGGACGAGTGAGCCAGGCGACGAGCATCGCGGAACTCGCGTTCGAACCCCGCGCTGCCCCTTCCAACGGCCCGCGATCCTGTTCCGAGAGGAGGGATCGCGGGCCGTGCTCGTTGGCGCATCACCCCAACTGTCTGTGCTGCTCGTTGATCCAGGATATCCGACGCAGGTCCAGGCCTGATCGAAGATGCGACGGCGTCGGTGCGGCACGTGAGGCGCCGGCCGGACCACGCGCACCAAGGGCTCAGTCTCGTTCGCCCATCACGCTGACCGTCACGCGACGGCGATGCGGATGGGTCCGATGCTCCCAGAGGAAGATCCCCTGCCAGGTGCCAAGGTCGCAGCGGCCTCGGGCAACGGGGATCGAGAGCGACGTCTGCGTCAGAATCGACCGGACGTGCGCCGGCATGTCGTCCGGACCTTCGAGTGTGTGGCGGAAGATCGGATCGCCATCGGGCACCAATCGGGCCGTGTAGCGTTCCAGGTCAGAGCGGACGCTTGGGTCAGCATTCTCGCAGATGATCAGCGAAGCGCTCGTATGATGCACGAAGACCGTGCAAAGCCCCTGATCGACCCCAGACTGGGCAACGATCCCCTGGATTTGGTCGGTCAACTCGACCGTGCCCCGACCTCTGGTGGAAACCTGAATCGATTCCGAGTGAATCATCGCCGCAATCGCCTTCAATCCCCACGTGCGTGCCTGAAAACACCGTCAGGGTTCCAGGGAAGCGCTCGGAGTTTCTTGAGAAGATCCGGTGCCCTGCGTCCTTGATCCACCGTGACCGGGGACCGCCCCGCGGTTCCCTCCGACCGGGCACCGGAACCGATCCACTCACTCTTAGGAGTTCGGCTCTTCGACCCCCGGATCCGCCGGCTCAGGCTCGACCGGGGCTGGTTCGTCCGTCGGCTCCTCGGCCGGGGCCGGTTCCTCGGCGGGCGGGGCCGGCTCATCGGCGGGCGGCTCAATCGTGGTCGGTTCGTCGGCCGGGGCCGGTTCGTCGGCCGGGGCGGTGGAAGAACCGCCCGGGGTTGCGACGGCGTCGCCGGGCATTCCGCGCATCAGGCCGGAGCGGTCCATTCCGCCGGTGTCGTCGCCGGGCATGGCGGGCGAGGCGGGCTCCGTGGTGCCCATCGCGGGATCATCGCCGGGGCCAGCATCGCAACCCGTCACGAGCAAGGCGCCACCCAGCGCGAAGCTGGACATCCAGGCGAGTCGGGTCTTGAAGGTAGACATCGCGTTGCAGCTCCTTGGTGCGAAGGCTCAAAGAAGAACGTGACCGCCGTGGGTCCCGGAACCGACCGGGCGTGACGAACGGTTCACGAGCGGTCGTGAGAGTCACGGCCGGAGTCCGACTCCACTCTCCTCCCTTCCCGGTACGCAAACGGTGTCCCAATCTGTTGGCTTTCTCGAAATGGGCTGGAATTTTGTTCGTTTCCAGACAGCTCCCGATCATCGCGGTTGCCGGATGCATCCGGTTGCCCCGATCGCCCCTTGCGGTCAGAATGCAGTCGTCAGGACCAACCACCCCTCAACCTCCCGATCCGTTGGGATCACAAGCCCGCCAGGCCATGTTCCCCGCCCTGCCCCGATCAACCCCAAGGGAGCCACCAGGTCGGGACGGGCCGGAACCACCGAGCGCCTCAGGGGGCGAGGCGGGCCGTGTCTTCAATCGCGCTCAGGCAACTCCCAGGAGCACCATCGAGCAATGGATTTCCAAGGCGTCCGCATCACCTGGCTCGGCCACTCGACCTTTCTGCTCACCTCGCCCGAGGGTCAGACCCTGCTGGTTGATCCCTTCCTGGCCAACAACCCGAAATGCCCGAAGCCGTTCCACGACGTGAGCTGCGACGCGATCGCCATCACCCACGGCCACGCCGACCACCTGGCCGACGTCTTCTCGGCGGCCAAGCGATGCTCGGGCAAGATCGTCGGCATGTACGACCTGACCGGCTGGCTCGGCTCGAAAGGGATCGACAGCGCCAAGCTACTCGGCATGAACAAAGGGGGCTCAATCTGCCTCGGCTCGCCGAACATCGCCCTGACGATGACCGACGCGCGCCACTCCTCCTCCTGGACCGAGCAGGACGGCACGATCGTTTACCTCGGCGAGGCGGCCGGCTATGTGGCCACCTTCTCCAACGGGTTCAAGATCTACATCGCCGGAGACACCTGTTTGTTCGGCGATATGTCCTTGATCCGGGAACTTTATGCTCCCGACCTCGCCATCCTTCCCATCGGCGACCACTTCACCATGGACCCCCGCGCCGCCGCGTTCGCCTGCCGGTTGCTCGGCGTCAAGGCGGTCATCCCGTGCCACTACGGCACCTTCCCCCCCCTGATCGGCACCCCCGACCAGTTGCGAGCCCAAATCGACCACCTCGGCCTTTCGACCGAGGTCTTTGCACCCGAACCGGGCGAGACGGTGGGCTGAGAAGAACTCCGGTCAGCCGCGGAGGCGATCGACAAACGCCGCGTGCTCGGGGCTGGCCAGGCCGGCTCCGAGCGCCGCAAGCACGGCGTTCAGGTCTCCCCGCAGCAACGCCGAGGGATCCAGCCAGAGGCCGGGGAAAACCGCGCTTCGGAGTCGGCCCTGCTCGTCGGCCGAGATCAGCTCGTAGCGGTCGTCCTGAAGGACTCGCCAGTCAATCGCACCGTCAAGCACCCGCCAGGTGAGGTATTCCCGGACGTTGCTGCGACGATAAACGTTCAGCTTGGCATTCAGATCGAGGCTCACGCTGCTGGAGGCGATCTCGATGACCAGTTCGGGTGCGCCTTCGATGTAATCGTCGTCCGAGATCCGGGCCTGGCCCCCTCGGGCGGGGTCGATCAACAGGGCCACGTCCGGTTGAGGCTCGTTATCGAGGTCGAGCCGGACGGTGGCGTTGTCGAACACCATGACGCCGGGCGTTGCGGCCCAGAACGAGCCGAGCCACGTAATGATCGCGGCATGCGGGCCGCCGTGTTTCCGCGCGCGGACAGGAGACCCCATGTAAACGACTCCCTCAATCAGTTCCGCCTTCTTCAGCTCGGGCATCGCCTCGTAGCGACGTTCGAACTCGGCGCGGGTGAGCCGGTCACCGTTCTCCAGAGGGGGGAGTGGTCGGACCGACGCCCCG
This sequence comes from Tautonia marina, assembly GCF_009177065.1. Taxonomy (NCBI): domain Bacteria; kingdom Pseudomonadati; phylum Planctomycetota; class Planctomycetia; order Isosphaerales; family Isosphaeraceae; genus Tautonia; species Tautonia marina. The sequence continues at coordinate 142,183 of NZ_WEZF01000001.1, read as the reverse complement.
GTCTGGCGATGGCTGGCAGTCGTACTCGATGCGGTGGCCATGATCGCGGTTCCCCCGGTGGTCGGTCTGTGTTGGCGCGGATCTTCCACTCCATTCTACCGGCCTGAGGCTGGCGGGGCGAAGATGCCTTGGGACGACGGAGGATGAGCGGAGCACCCTCCAGCCGGATCGATCAATCAGCCGGCCGAGCGGCCGGGGGCGGCGGTCGATTCGTCGGTCTCGCCAGTGATGCCGAGATGCTGGGCAAGGTCCAGGCACGCGCGGACGATGCCATCAACGTCGAGGCCGACCTCGGCGAGTTGCTCGTCGCGCTCGGCGTGCATGACGAAGCGGTCGGGCAAGCCGAGGCGGCGGACGTGCGAGGTGTTCCGCCCGGCCTCGTTGGCGGCTTCCAGCACGGCCGAACCGAAACCGCCCATCAGGCAGCCTTCCTCAACGGTGAGGACAAAGCCGCATTCATCCAGGGCCTTGAAGACGGTCGCCGTATCGAGCGGCTTGGCAAAGCGGGCGTTGATGACGCCGATCCGCAGGCCGTGCTCGCTCCGGAGCCGTTCGGCGGCGCGGAGGCAGTCGGGAACCTGGGCACCGAGGGCCAGCAACATGCCGTCGGTTTCCCATTCGAGCACCTCGGCCTGGCCCAGCTCGATCGGCTGCGGGTCGCGCTCGACTTCTTCGAGGTTGGCCTTCGGATACCGAATCGAAACCGGGTGATCGTGCGCCAGGGCCCAGTCGATCATCGGGGCCACATCCCGGGCATCGCCAGGGGCCATCACAACCATGTTCGGGAAGGGACGCATGTAGGCAAGATCATACGATCCGTGGTGCGTCGGCCCGTCGGAGCCGACCAGACCGGCGCGGTCCATGCAGAAGACGACCGGAAGGTCCTGAAGGGCGACTTCCTGGAAGATATGGTCATAACCGCGCTGAAGGAAGGTGCTGTAAATGTCCACCACCGGCCGGGCGCCGGCCTTGGCCATGCCGGCGGCGAAGGTGACGGCGTGGGCCTCGCAAATGCCAGTGTCGAAGAAACGATCGGGGAAGGTCTCTCGGATCTTCTGGAGCTTGTTCCCCTCGCACATGGCGGCGGTCAGGACGGCGACCTTCGGGTCACGCTCCAGGGCGTTGTACAGCGCGTCGGCCACGGCGTTGGTGTACGCCTTGGTCGAGGAGGTTTTCAGGGGAATGATCCCCTCCTCGCAGCGCTGGAAAGGGGCGGGAGCGTGGAAGGAGACGGGGTCCTTCTCCGCCGGCTCGAAGCCGCGGCCCTTGTCGGTCAGGACGTGCAGGAGGATCGGCCCCTCCATCGCCTTGACCTTCTCAAGGTAGGAATGGAGCGTCTTCAGGTCGTGGCCATCGACCGGGCCGAGGTAGGTGAAGCCGAGTTCCTCGAAGATCATGCCGCCGTGGAAGCTGGCCTTCACCGCATCCTTGAACTGCTGGAGCATCCGATCGGCCTGGTCGCCCACCAGCGGGATACTCGGCAAGACCTTGCGCACGACCTTGTTGGCCCAGTTGTACTCGGGGGCCATGCGGGCCTTATCGAGGTAGTAGGCAATGCCGCCGACGCGGGGACAAATCGACATCTTGTTGTCATTCAAGATGACGATATAACGCTTGCCGTGGCTGTGGCCGGCGGCGTTGTTCAGGGCCTCGTAAACCACGCCCGAAGGGAACGCGCCGTCGCCGATCACGGCCACGCTGTAGCGTTCCGGGTGGCCGGTCACGATGTCTCCGGCATGCAGGCCCAGGGCGGTCGAAGGAGCGCAGCCGGCGTGGCCGGTCATGAACAGGTCGTAGGGGCTTTCGCTCGGGTTGGGGTAGCCCATCAAGCCCCCCTTGGTGCGGATCGAGTGGATCTGATGGGCGCGCCCGGTGATGAGCTTGTGGGGGTAGATCTGGTGGCCGGTGTCCCAGATGAGGCGGTCTTTGGTGAAGTCGAAGGCCAGGTGCAGGGCGAGGCACAGTTCGACGACGCCGAGATTGCTGGCGAAGTGAGCCGAGCGGCGACCGACGACACCGATCAGCTCCTCGCGCATCTCGGAGGCCAGACGCTCAAGGTCGGACTCCGACAAGGCTTGCAGGTCGGCCGGCGATTGGATGCGGGGGAGGATCGGACTCGGGGGGGTGCTCATCGTCAACGGTCCCTTTCCAGCAAATCCAGGGCCAGAGCCCTCAGTCGGGTGCCGCGATCGCCCAGCGGCTCCAGTGCCGCAACGGCGTCCTCGGCCACCTGGCGGGCTCGGCTTCGGCTGCCCTCAATGCCCAGCAGGCCGGGGTAGGTCCACTTGCCCAGGCCGGAGTCTTTGCCGACCCGTTTGCCGAGCTTGACCTCGTCTCCCTGAACGTCGAGCAGGTCGTCGATGATCTGGAAGGCCAGGCCAACCCCTCGGCCGTAGCGATCGAGCGCGGCCAGTTCGTCGTCATCGGCTCCGGCGGCGATCGCCCCCATGCGAAGGCTGGCCCGAAGCAAGGCACCGGTCTTGCGGCGGTGGATGGCTTCCAGGGCCTCGGCGGTGGCGTCGGAGCGGCCTTCGGCGTCCAGGTCGGCCATCTGGCCGCCGACCATGCCGCTAGGCCCGCAGGCTTCGGCCAGTTCCAGGCAGCAGCGGGCCGCGGCCTCGCCGGGCTGGATCTCTCGGGCGATGACCTCGAAGGCGAGCGCCTGCAGGGCGTCTCCGGCGAGGATCGCGGTGGCTTCGTCGAAGGCGCGATGGCAGGTCGGTCGGCCCCGGCGGAGGTCGTCGTCATCCATCGCGGGCAGGTCGTCGTGGATCAAGGAATACGTATGCACCATCTCCAGGGCGCAGGCCACGGGCATCGCCCGATCGGGGTCGCCCCCCACGGCCTCGGCCGCCATCAGGGCGAGGATCGGCCGCAGACGCTTGCCGCCTCCCAGCAAGCTATGCCGCATGGCCAGCAAGAGCCGAGAGGGGCATTCGGCGTCGCTGGTCGCGGGGTCTTCGGGCAGATAGCGATCCAATGCCTCGTCCACTCGCCGCCGGGTCTCCACCAGGAACGCGGCGAGGTCAACGGCGGTACTCGGGCTACTCATGGGCGGAAGGTTCTGAAGCGAGAGGGGACGACCCGCCGGTCGACCGGTCCTGGTGTCTTTAAAGCGCCTGTACGGAACGACGATCCCATCCGGAGCGCAGTTCGGCGGGCTTCCGGACATTGTTGGCATTCGTGCCTCGATTGTCCACCCGCCAGCGGGACCTGACCTGGAGGAATCTTCCCCGACCAATCCCCCCCAGCCTTCCCAGACATCCGGAGTCTCGACCCAATCCGCAAACTTCTCCCGGATTCGCGTCCCTCGGTCGGTCCACCTCCCAATCGCGCCCCGGTGGAAACGCTTCGATCGCTCGCGCGGCGGGTCCGTCAGGGGATGATGGCAACGGGGAAAAGGGACGGTCGTTGCCGCCCTGCGCGAGGTCACCTCCTTTCCGTCCCCATTCTCAAGAATCCGCCGGTGCACGCTCGCCGACGAGTTGCTTGACCACCCCGAGAGCCGCTCGCTACAGTCAGGCGGACGGGCGGCGGGATCGGTTCAACTCAACGCCGCGATCCGCAACGCTTCGAGGCCCCGCCGTGACCGACGCCCCCTCTCCTCCACCGCTCGACCCCGAACCCAGGCCCCGAACCGTTCACGTTCCCCTGGGCGAGCGATCGTACGACATCCGGATCGTCTCCGGCGCCCCGGAAGGGTTCGGCCCCTTCGCCCGAGCCGCCCTGGAGGCGACCCGAGCGGGCCGGGGGTGCCGCGTCGCCCTGGTCATCACCGATACGAACGTCGAGCCGATCGCCGAGCCCTTCGCCGCCGCCCTGAACGCGCAGGGGATCGCTACCGAGACGGCCGTCATCCCCCCGGGAGAGGCGAGCAAGTCGCTCGACCAGGCGGCGGCCCTGCTCGATCGCCTCATCGCCATGCGGGCCGACCGGCACGCGGCGGTCGTGGCCATCGGTGGCGGCGTGGTGGGGGACCTGGCCGGGTTTGTCGCGGCGACCTATGCCCGAGGAATCTCGTTGCTCATGGTGCCGACGACCCTCCTGGCGCAGGTCGATAGCTCCGTCGGCGGCAAGGTGGCCGTCAACCGCCCCGCGGCCAAGAACATCGTCGGCAGCTTCCACCAGCCGAGCGGCGTCTGGATCGACACCGAGACACTGATCAGCCTGCCCCCCCGAGAGCTGCGCTGTGGGATGGCCGAGGTGGTCAAGTACGGCGTCATCCTCGACTTCCCCTTCTTCGAGGCGATCGAGCGCGATGCCGAGGCCCTGATGCTTCAGGAGCCCGAGACCGTCCGACGGGTCGTCGCCCGCTGCTGCGAGTTGAAGGCCGAGGTCGTCTCGCAGGACGAGCGCGAGGAAACCGGACTGCGGGCCGTCCTGAACTTCGGCCACACCATCGGCCACGCCATTGAGGCCGTCGCCGGTTACGGTCAGGAGTTTCAGCACGGCGAGGCCGTCGCCGCCGGCATGGTCGCCGAGGCGATGCTGGCCGAGCGGCTCGGCTGGATCGACGCCCACCTGACCGATCGGCTCGCCCGCCTCTTGCATCATCTCGGCCTGCCGACGAGGGCCCCGGGGCTCGACCCCTCAGCCCTCCGCGAGGCCATGACCCTCGACAAGAAGAACCGCGCCGGCCGCATCCGTTATGTCCTCCCCCGATCGCTCGGCCATGTCGAACTGACCGACGCCCCGACCGAGGCCGATTTGATCGCCGTCCTCGCCGACCTGACCGCGCCGGAACGCTGATCGCGTCAGTACGAGGCGGCAACCGGAGATCCGGCCTCCCCTCCGGCAGCGCTTCGGGCCGGGTTCTTCGGCGCCCCGTACTGGATCGTCAGGCCGGCGAGGATCGAGTCGACCTGGCCATCCATCCGGGCGCTGGAGCCGGGAATCTGGGCGATTGGCCCTTCAATGTCGTTGCGGAACGCATGAACCCAGCCGGCCGAGAAGACGATGTTCTCGTTCAGGCGGAGGGAGGCACCCAGGGACAGCGAGTGCTGGAGGAACCCCGGCGCCTGGACATTGAACAGCGTCTGGACCTCGTTGATCGGATTCTCGTTGAACAGGTAGCCGCCGCGGAGCGTGAGGCGTTCCGTAAGCTGATACTGCCCACCGACCGCGACGGCGAAGATGCTGTTCCAGTTCAGACCGCCGCTCTGGAGCGAATCCCCCCAGAGCGCGGCATTACCGTAGTCGAAATAGCGCAGGTCGACATCGATCAGGAGCCGATCGATCCCCTTGTAGGCAACGCCCCACGAGTAGATGGCCGGGACCTCGGCCTGGATGCCGATCCGGCGGGGAGACAGGTCGGGATTGAAGCTGTTATACGACCATTTCTCCTGCCAGATCGGGCTCTTGTACGAGAAGCCGACGTTCCACGAGGGGGTCAGCTCGTAAAAGAGGCCGATCTCAAAGCCGGCTCCCCAGAAGGGCCGGGCATTGGTGGCGGGCGGGAACGTCGCGACACCGAACTGGTCCGGGGGGCCAGGCGCGAAGAAGGCCGGGCTGAACTGGACAGTGCCGGTCGTGATCACGGGAGCCAGGGCGACCGAGAGGCGGTCGCTCGCCCGGTACGACGCCATCGGCTTGATCGCGAGCAACGCCGTATTCGCATAGATCGGCCCCAGCCCGAAGTACTCAGGGGGCTGCCGGGGGCCAAGGGGCGGGGTCATGTAATTCCCGGCGAAGTTTACGTTCCCCCCGACCAGACCGAAGATCCCGAGGCCCATCGTGAACGGCGACTCGGGGCGGAGCCGGAACGACCCGCCGACCGCAATGTTACTCGCCACCCCGCTGTCGCTGCGTGAGGTGCCGAAACGGCTGGTCGTCGGGAAGACACCGTTGATCGATCCCGCCGGGAGGGCCCCCGAATAGTGGATGCTCGGGATGATCAACTCCGAGCCGAACAGGACCTCGTCCCGTTCCAGGAAGCTCAGCGTCGCCGGGTTCCAGTAGCTGGCGCCGAAGTCGACAGGGGCCGCCGTCGAGGCACCGGCCATCGCGCGGTTGATCGGCCCTGCCCCCGGAGAAACCACCCCCTGAGCCCCGGCTTGGCCCGTGCAGACGGCCAACAGGACGAGGACGGCCACGCACCGCAGGTCGCTCAAACGGACCATGATCGAGTCCTTTTCTTGAAGAGCGTTGACCAGACCGGCACCGCAAAGCCCGATTCCCGTCGGCCCTCATTGGGTGCGGCACCCCCACGCGTCTGGCCGCGCCAATGGCCCCAGCCCCCGCGTTCCGGCATCGAGAGGGATTGACTCCAGGAAAGATCGGGAGGACTCGCCCCAAAATTGAGGAAAAACGGCAAGACCGTCAAAGTCAGCCCCATCCGCAGACAAGAAGCCGTATTCGGGTTGGACCGGGCTCCGCCGGTGTCCGGTCGCCTCGCGGGTTGCCACTCCGCGAGGCGACCGGGTGGGCCTTCTCGAACATTTTCAATTCAGTTCGATGGTCACGGCGTCGAGCCTTCCGGAAAAGCGGAAGGGCACGGCATAGTCCTCGGTGACCGGCGTCCCCGTATCGAAGCCGATGTCGAGCGTCTCGTCGAGTGTCACGCGGTTCGGGATCGACTTCTCGACGCGGCCCTCGCCGATCTTCCGGTCGTCGGCAAACAAGCTGACGGTCGCCCCGGCGAAGGGCTGGTCGGCGTCGGTCTCGTAGACGGCCTTGAGGGTGACGTCCCCCGTCGGGATCGGTTCGTCGGACGCAATCGTGTAACGCTCGACGCCGGCAAGGTTGTAGTGATAGACAAGCTTCCCGCCCTGGACGAACAGTCCATACCCGGCGAAACGCCCCCCCTGGGTGAAGAGCATCCCCTCGGCACCGCCCTCGGGGATCCCCACCCGGGCCGTGATCGTATGGCTCCGGTGCTTGAGGTCGGGAGAGGCCCCCTCGGTCAGGCGGAGCAGGTTCGGATAGGTGAACGAGGTCCGGCCCTCCGTGAGGCTCGGTCGGTTCGCAACGTTCAGGCGTTCGGTCCTGCGATCGTCGAGCGGCAGAACGTCGTATCGCGCCGCCTGAGCGAAGAAGAGCTTGACCAGCTCGTCGAGCTTCTCCGGGTGTTCGGCGGCGAGGTCCACCGCCTGGCTGAAGTCCTCGTCGACGTGGTAAAGCTCCCAGGGCATGTCGAGCAGGTCGGCCGGTTCGGGCTCGCTCAGCCAGGGAATGGCCCGGATCGCGCTGGCCATCCAGCCATCGTGATAGATCCCCTGGTTTCCGAGCATCTCGAAATACTGGGTCGTTCGACGATCGGGGGCGTCGGCGTCGTCGAACGTGTAGGCCATGCTCACGCCCTCGATCGGCTTCTGCGCCACACCGTTGAACTGCGAGGGGAATTCGACCCCCACCACTTCGAGGATCGTCGGCGCGATGTCGATGACGTGGTGGAACTGGTCTCGGATCTCGCCGCGGGCCTTGATCCCCTTCGGCCAGGAGATGGCCAGGCCGTTCCGGGTGCCGCCGAAGTGGCTGGCGATCTGCTTCGTCCACTGGAACGGGGTGTCCATCGCCCAGGCCCAGGCGGCCGGGAAGTGATTGTAGTGCAGGTCGCCGCCGAGGGTGTCGAGGGCGGCGAGCTTCAGCTCCAGCGGCTCGGGGATGCCGTTGAAGAAGGTCATCTCGTTGAGCAGGCCGTTCAGGCCCCCCTCGGCGCTGGAGCCGTTGTCGCCGGCCATGTAGAGGATCAGGGTGTTGTCCAGTTCCCCGGCCTGCTCAATCGCGTCGACGATCCGGCCGACCTCGTGATCCGCGTGCGCGGTGAAAGCGGCGAAGACCTCCATCATGCGGGCGTAGACCTTGCGTTCGTTCTCGGGGAGCGCGTCCCAGGCCGGGAGCGAGTCCGGGCGGGGGGTGAGCTTCGCGTCCTGCGGGACGACGCCCAACGCCTTCTGGCGGGCGAACGTCTGCTCGCGGTAGGCATCCCAGCCCAGATCAAACTGGCCCTTGAACTTCTCGATCCAATCCTCTGGCGCCTGGTGGGGGGCATGGGTGGCGCCGGGGGCGAAGTAGAGGAACACGGGACGCTGCGGTGCCACGGCCTTGGAGGCCCGGAAGGTCCGGATGGCGTGATCGGCAAGGTCGGTGGTGAGGTGATACGGCGAGCCGTCCTCATTCGTCTCCGGGGCCTCCATCCGCTTCCTGCCCTCGACCAGGGCCGGGCTGTACTGGTCGGTATCGCCACCGACGAAGCCGTAGAAGTAATCGAAACCCAGCCCGTCGGACCAACGGTCGAACGGGCCGACGAGGCTGGTTTCCCAGTCGGGGACGTTGTGGTTCTTGCCGAACCAGGCATTGGCGTAGCCGTACTCGCGCAGGACCTCCGCGAAGGTCGCCGCGCTGGCCGGGATGATCCCGCTATAGCCGGGGAACCCTGTGCCGGCCTCACCGATGACACCCGTGCCGACGGAATGGTGATTCCGGCCGGTCAAGAGCGCCGCCCGGGTCGGCGAGCAGAGGGCCGTCGTGTGGAACCGGGTATACCGCAGCCCGTTGGCCGCGACGCGGTCCAGGGTCGGGGTCGGAATGCCGCCCCCGAACGTGCCCATCTGGCCGTAGCCCACGTCATCGAGCAGCACAATCAGGATGTTCGGCGGCTCTTGCAGACCGAACGTTGCCGGGACCTTCAGCTCGGGCTTGACCGGCTCGGAGTCCTTGTACGTCAGGCCGATCTTCCCCCGAAACGGCTCCTCGGGCCGGGGCAAGACCTCCTGCGACGGGGCGATGGCCGGGACCAGCAGCAAGACGGCGATCGCGAGGGGAACGCGAGCGGTCGACAGTCGGGACATGGGGCGTTCTCGTGGTTGTTGGGGTCGATGTTGCTGGGGTCGATGATGGGTGGGGATCGCCGTGGCGTGCACGACCTCGGATCACTTGAGCTCGAACATCACCTTGTCGATTGTCCCGGTAAACGGGAAGTCGCCCTCGTCCTTGTAGGCCGGGTCGATCGGGGTGATCGAGTCGCGACCGACCTCGAACGGTTCCAGGCCGTGGCGAACGAGCGACCGTTCCACCTTCCCCTCGCCGGCCGGCTGGCCATCGACGAACATCCTGTACGTACCGCCACCCTCTGGGGTGCCGTCCGGGGTGAACTCCGCCTTGAGGGTCACCTGACCCTCCGGAAGATCGACTGTGCCGGGGACGTTGACATCGGCGATGTCGAAAAAGGTGTAGCGAAAGTTCGGCTTACCATCCTTGACGTAGAGCGACCAGCCCGCCGAGAACGCACCGGCGCAGGTGACCACGCCCTCGACGCCGCCTTCGGGGACGGTTAGCTCCGCGGTGATGGCGTGGCCTCTTGGGAAGAGCTGCGGCCCGATGGGCTCGGGGAGCCGGACGTTGTTGCCGAAATACGTCCAGCTCGTGGGAGGCTCACCGCCGACTCGAAGCTTCGGGTCCATCCGCTCTGACAGCCGGGAATCGAGCGGCAGGACGTTGTATTTCCTGGCTTCATCGAGGAACAGCGCCTGGAGTTCCTTCAGCTTGTCCGGGTTGGCCGCGGCGAGGTCGATGGCCTGGCTGAAGTCCTCGTCGATGTGGTAGAGCTCCCAGGGGGTGTCGAGGATGTCGCCCTCCCGGCCCGCGGTCTGCCAGGGGACTCCGAACCGGCTGCAGGCGAGCCAGCCGTCGTGATAAATCCCCCGGTTGCCGAGCATCTCGAAGTACTGCGTGTGTCGCCGGCCCTCGGCGTCGGCGTCTTCGAAGGAGTAGAGCATGCTGATGCCCTCGATCGGCCTCTGGGGGATGCCGTTGACCTCGGCCGGTTCGCGGATCTCGCACGCCTCCAGGATCGTCGGAACCACGTCGATCACATGGTGAAACTGCGTGCGGAGTTCGCCCTTCGCCTTGAGGCCCGCCGGCCAGTGGACGACCATCGGGTTGCGGGTGCCGCCGAAGTGGCTGGCGATCTGCTTCGTCCACTGGAACGGGGCGTCCATGGCCCAGGCCCAGCCGACGGGGACGTGCGGCTCGCTCGTCGGCCCGCCGATCTCGTCGATCCGGTTGATCGTGCTCTCCAGGCCGAGTTGGACGCCCATCAGGCTGGCGAGCTCGCTGAAGGTGCCTTCGAGCCCACCCTCGGCGCTGGCCCCATTGTCGCCGACGATGAAGATGGTCAGCGTGTTGTCCAGCTCCCCGGAGGCTTCCAGGCTGTCGATCAGCCGGCCGATCTCGTGGTCGGTGTGGGCCATGAACTCGGCATAGTTTTCCATCAGGCGGAGGTAGACCCGCCGGGCATCCTCGGGGGTTTCGTCCCAGGCGGGGAGCTCCTCGGGTCGGGGGGTGAGCTTCGTCCCCTCGGGGATGACCTTCATCTCCAGCTGCTTCGCGTGCGTCAGCTCGCGCTGCCTGTCCCAACCGTGGTCGAATTGACCCTTGAATCTGCCCCGCCAGTCGGCCGGGACATGATGCGGAGCGTGGACAGCACCGGTGCTGAAGTAGGCGAACCAGGGCCTGTCGGGGTCGGCCGCGCGGACGTTCCGGGTCCAGGAGATCGCTTCGTCGGTTAAGTCCTCGGTGAGGTGATAGCCTTCCTCGGGGGTCTTCGGGGGGGCGACGGGGACGGTGTTGCGATAGAGCGTCGGGTAGAAGTGGTGGGCCTCTCCCTGGTTGAAGCCGTAGAAGTACTCGAACCCCAGGCCGGTCGGCCAGCGGTCGAACGGCCCGGCCGGGCTGATCTCCGGCTCGGGGGTGTTGTGCCACTTGCCGAACGCGGCGGTGGCGTATCCGTTCTGGCTGAGGGTCTCGGAGACCAGCGCGGTGCTCCGGGGGATGATGCCGGTGTAACCGGGGTAGCCGGTGCCCATCTCGATGATGACGCCGGTGCCGACGGTGTGGTGGTTTCGCCCGGCGAGCAGCGCCGCTCGGGTCGGGCTACACAGGGCCGTCGTGTGGAACCGGGTGAAGGAAATCCCGTTGTCGGCAAGCTTCTGAAGGTTCGGCGTGTCCACCGGCCCGCCGAAGGTCGAGCACATCCCGAAGCCGACGTCGTCGAGGAGGATCAGCAGCACATTCGGGCTGCCTTCCGGGGCCTTGACCGGCTCGGGGTAATCAGGAGTGGAATCCTCGTACGTGCGGCCGATCTTGCCGCCGAACTCCGGGTCGGGCCGTGGGAGCTGCCCGCCGTCAGGGCGTGGGGCGTCGTCCTGGGCTCGAAGGCCAGCCCCCATGACAAGGGCCGTCGCCAACGCCACCACCGGGAAGGCGATCCATGGAACTCGCGTGTGCATGGTACCCTTTCGTTCGAGGTGAGTGTCCAGGCGACGGGCTCACCGGCCAGAGTCGCGTCCCGAGTGCCTCAGGATCATCGCGAGCTGCCAGGAAAGATCGACTCCCAGTCGCGCTTCATGTCGATGACGACCCAACCGCGATCCGGCGCCTCGTCGAGGGCCCGGTCGAGGCGGCCGACGGGGGACTCGCGATCATAGGCATACTCGCGGTCGGCGTCGGTGTGGTGGACGATCAGGCCGAGGCGGGGGCCGGCCCCAGCGGTCGTCCAGCGCAGCATCTCGTAATCGCCGTCGGAGTTGCCGACGGCCAGGATCGGCCTGCGGCCGATGTGAGACTGGATGCCGACGGGCTTGCCCGGCCCGTCGTCGATGAAGCTGATCCGGGGCTCCCGGACGATCGTCGGCTCATCCCCCTGCATCTCGAAGCGCAGGGCGATGGTGCTGCCGACGACCTGCTGGGTCGGAATCCCGTAGGCAGGCTCGGCGAAGGTGCGGACGAACTCGACACCTCCTCCGGTGACGATGAAGGTCGAGAAGCCGTGACCTCTCAGGAAGTCGACCAGCTCGACCATCGGCTGGTAGGTCAGCTCGGTGTACGGTCGGTCGAAGCGGGGGTGCCGAGCGGTGGCGAGCCAGTCGCGGGCCATCGCCTCAAACGCCTCGGGGGTCATCCCACCGTGGGTCGCGGCGACAAGGTCGGCGATCCCGGCCTCACCGAGGTCGGCGAGGGCCTTGAGGTCGCGGTCGAGGACGGCCTTGAATCCGGGCCGCTCGGCCAGCGTGGGGTCATCCTCGACCATCGCGGCGACCCGGTCGGCGATGAAGGCGGCCTGCACGTAGACCGGGCGCTCGCACCAGAGGGCACCGTCGTTGTCGAAGACCGCGATCCGATCCCCGGGCGGGACGAAGTCGGGCGACCCTTCGGTCGTCACCGCCTCGACAAAGGCGATGATTGCCTCTCGGGCCGGGCTATCGTTCCAGGAAGGCAACGGGTCGTCGGCCTGCGCCGGGGCCGCCAGTCCGATACCGAAGACGAGCGCAAGCAACACGGTCGGGCGAGGGGCGGTCATGGCTGGCGAGTCCTGGAGGCGGCAATCGGCACTCCGACGGAAGCTGGGCGGGCGCTCCGCGATGTCGGGCCGATTGCTCTCGTATTTCGACCTCAGCAATTCATACGGGATGGGGTGGCTGGGGTCGTACGACCCCAGCAGACGAAAGGTGGCCGTCGCAACACCCCCTGGGGTCAGAATGACGACAGCCACCCCGACGAGGCGAAGGGCGATGGGCACTTCACCGCCCAGGAGGCCCGCAATACGCCCCGCAAGCCCTACTCGACACGCGGGGCCTGACGCGGTCCTAGTTGCTCTGCCCCCCCTCCTGAAGCTTCCGCATCACCTCGTCGAGATTGAAGCTGGCCGCCTTCTGGCGGGGCGGGTACTCGATGAAGGTCTTCAGGAAGTTGCCCACGTAGTCCTGCGCCGGGACGAGCAGGAAGACGCGGTCGATCAGCCAGTCGTAGTAGGTGTTCGAGGTGATGTCGGCCCGCTCGTAGGGGTCGGTCCGCAGGTTGAAGATCTTCGGGACCCGCAGGCTGACGAACGGCTCGGCCCAGATCTGGAGCGTGCCCGGCGCACGCTGCTCCAGGAAGACCATCTTCCAGTTATCGAACCGCAGCGCGGTGACCTGCTGGTCGTCGTTGCAATAGATGAAGGACTCGCGAGGGCCCTCCTCCTCCGCCCCGGTGAGGTAGGGCACCAGGTTGTAGCCGTCGAGGTGGACCTTGTAGGTCATGTCGCCGACGGCGTAGCCCTCCAGGAGCTTCTCCTTGATGTCCGGGTCGCCGGCCATGGCCAGGAAGGTCGGCAGCCAGTCGAGGTGCGAGACGATCTCATTCGAGACGCTGCCGGCCTCGATCTTGCCCGGCCAGCGGACCATCGCCGGCACGCGGTAGGCCCCTTCCCAGTTCGAGTTCTTCTCGTTGCGGAACGGGGTCATGGCCGCATCGGGCCAGGTGTTCATGTGCGGGCCGTTGTCGGTGCTGTACATCACGAACGTGTCGTCGGCGAGGCCCAGGCGGTCCAGCGCGTCGAGCACCTGGCCGACGTTCTTGTCGTGGTCGATCATCACGTCGGCATACTCGCTCATCCAGCGCCCGGCCTGGCCGACGCTCTCGGGCTTCGGGTGGGTCCGGAAGTGCATGTGCGTGAAGTTGACCCAGACGAAGAACGGCTCGTCCCCCTCGGCCTTACGCTCGATGAAGTCCACGGCGCGGGCGGCGATGTCGTCGTCGATCGTCTCCATCCGCTTCTTGGTCAACGGGCCAGTGTCCTCGATGACCTGCTTACCGACGCGGCCGAAGCGAGGGTCAACCGTCGGGTCGTCAACATCGGTCGCCTTGGTGTCGAGCACCCCCCGAGGGCCGTACTTCGCCCGGAAGGCGGGGTCCTTCGGGTAGTCGGGATGCTCGGGCTCTTCCTCGGCGTTGAGGTGGTAGAGGTTGCCGTAAAACTCGTCGAAACCGTGGACCGTGGGCAGGTACGCATTGCGGTCGCCCAGGTGGTTCTTGCCGAACTGGCCGGTGGCATAACCCTGCGCCTTCAGCAAGGTCGCGATCGAAGGGTCTTCGGCCTGCAGCCCCAGCTCCGCGCCGGGGAGGCCGACCTTGGTCAGGCCGGTTCGCATGCCGTGCTGTCCGGTCAGGAACGAAGCGCGTCCGGCCGTGCAGCTCTGCTCGCCGTAGTAATCGGTGAAGATCATCCCCTCGCGGGCAACGCGGTCGATGTTCGGCGTGCGGTAGCCCATCAGGCCCATCGTGTAGGCGCTGACGTTGGAGCGGCCGATGTCGTCGCCCCAGATGATGACGATATTCGGCTTCTTCGCATCCTGGGCCGACGCCTCCGGAGCCGGTAGCCCCAGCAATCCGGCACCGAGACCGAGGAGGAGCGCACAAGGGATGCGTTGCAGCGTCCGCTTCATCATACAAGCCTTTTCTGAAAGGTATTGTCAGGGAAAGATGTTCGTCCTGAAACGATCACAATCGACTTCAGAAGAGAAGCTGATTCACGAGCGAGGTGAGGAAACATCACAACAGACCCCTGACCCGGTTTGCAAGATAATTGGTTTTTTTCTGACACCATGAAGCTCTGCCCTCAGCCTCCGCAGCGAGGGGCTGGGCGTTTGCGCCCCTCCTTGGCCGATCCGCTCACTTCTTCGGCCGGAAGGCGGCGATGCGGTCGGGGTTCGTCTCCAGCCGGGGGCCGCCGATCAGGTCGATGCAGTACGGCACGGCGGGCATGACAGCGTCGAGGCATTCGGCGATCGCCCGGGGCTGACCGGGCAGGTTGATGATGAGCGACCGCCCGCGAATGACGGCCGTCTGGCGCGAAAGGATGGCCGTCGGCACCTTGGTGAGCGAGACCTGCCGCATCAGCTCGCCGAAGCCGGGCATCAGCTTCTCGGCCACGTCGATCGTGGCTTCAGGAGTCACGTCCCGGGGAGCGGGTCCGGTGCCTCCGGTGGTGACGATCAGGGGGCAGTCTTCGCGGTCGGCCAACTCCATCAAGGTCGCGGCAATCTGCTCGCGATCGTCGGAGACGAGCCGAGGAACCGGCTCCCAGGCCGAGGTCAAAACCTCGGTGAAGTACTGATGGATGGCCGGGCCGCCGCGGTCCTCGTATTCCCCTCGGCTGGCGCGGTCGGAGACGGTCACGATGCCGATGCGGGCGGGCGGAGTGTCGGTCATGGGTGCGATGGTCCTTCAAGTCGGGAGAGGAAGCCCTGGATTGACCGGCCTATTGTGCAAGCAGGGGAGGCCGATGCACAATCGGCCCGAAGGCTCAACCCTCGGCCCGATCGACCGGACTGGAGCGACCGACCATGCGCCCGCCCTCGCCCCGACCCTCCTCACTGCAGGAGGTCCCCGAGACCTTCGGCCCGGACACCTTTCGCTTGATCGCCCGCGAGGTCCTGCGGCTGGAGATCGAGGACGACCAGATGGAGCCCCTGCGGTCGCTCGTCAACGGCCTGTCCGCGGAACTTGCCCCGATGACCCTGCTCGACCTCGACGGCATCGAGCCGGATGTCGCCTTCGCGCTCGATCCGGAGGGCTGGCCCCGATGATCGACCTCACCCAGACCAACGCCCGAGAGGTCGCCCGTCGGGTCAACGCCGGCGAGTTGAAGGCCGTCGAGGTGGCCCGTTCCGCGCTCGACCGGATCGAGGCCCACAACGCTCGCCTCCGCGCCTTCATCACCGTGACCGCCGAGCAGGCGATGGCCGACGCCGAGGCCGTCGATCGCGCCGTTGCGGCCGGCCAATCCTTCCCCCTGGCCGGGGTCCCCCTGGCCGTGAAGGACGGCTTCTGGACCGAAGGGGTGCGGACGACCAACGGCTCGAACGCCCTGCTCGACTTCGTGCCCGAGGCCGACGCCGAATCGGTCGCCCGCCTGCGCAAGGCCGGTTGCCTGCTGGTCGGCAAGACCTTGATGCACGAATATGCCTATGGGTTTACCAGCCAGAACCCCCACTTCGGCGACGCCCACAACCCCTGGGACCCCGCTCGCGTGCCCGGCGGCAGCACCGGAGGAGGGGCGATTGCCCTGGCCACCGGCATGGCCCTGGCGAGCGTCGGCGGCGATACGGGAGGGTCGGTCCGTCAGCCGTCGGCCCTCTGCGGAGTGGTCGGCCTGAAGGTGACGTACGGCCGGGTCAGCCGACACGGCGGGATTCCCCTGAGCTGGTCGATGGACACCGTCGGCCCAATGACCCGGACGGTCGATGACGCGGCCCTGATGCTCAGCGTCATGGCCGGGGCCGACCCGAAGGACCCGACCACCCTGCCCGCCCCGGCGCTCCCCGATCCGATCATGCCGGACGGGGCCAGCGACCTGCGAGGGCTTCGCATCGGCGTGCCGACGGGCTTCTTCTTCGACGTGGCCGAGCCGGAGGTGGCCGCCTCGGTCCGCGATGCGGTCGAGGTCCTACGAGGGCTCGGGGCTGCGATCGTCGAGGTCCCCTTCCCCGCCCCCGAATTCGCCCGAGCGGCCCACCGGGCGATCATCTTCACCGAGGCCGCCGCGGCCCACGAATCGACCGCAAGGCACATGAACAATGGCCTGAGCGATGAGGTCCGCAACCTCCTGCTTGCCGGCCTCTTTTTCACCGGCAACCAGTACCTCGACGGTCAGCGGGTGCGCCGGGTGGTCATCGACGAGTACCGAACTCTCTGGCGATCGTTCGACGTGCTCGCCACGCCGACCAGCCCGATCGTCGCCACACCGATCGGGGTGCAAGAGGTCGAGGCCGGGGGACAAATGACACCCCTGGTTCAACTTTACCTTGATCATACGTTGCCCTTTAACCTGACCGGCCAGCCGGCCCTGTCGGTCCCGTGCGGGTTCTCACGCTCGGGATTGCCGATCGGCCTGCAACTCGTTGGCCGACCGTGGGACGAGGCGACCTTGCTGCGGGTCGGGGCTGCATACCAAGGGGCCACCCACTGGACCGATCGGGTGCCGCCGGGCCTCTGAGCCAGGCGCCATGAGCCCGACACGATCATCTGATCCTCTTCGACTGTGCGTCATCTCCCGAAGGAGCCGGACCGATGTTTGACCTGCCCGCCATTCAGGACTCCCTCTGCCAGTTCGGCTTCGACGGCTGGCTCCTGTACGACTTCCGGGGGAACAACGTGCTGTCCCGGCGGGTCCTCGATCTGGCCCACCGGCCGACCGGGTCGCGGCGCTTCTTCTACTTCATCCCCAAGCAAGGGGAGCCGAAAAAGCTCGTCCATCGGATCGAGCCGGGGGCCCTCGACCACCTGCCGGGCGAGGCGACCGTCTACCTGCGCTGGCAGGAGCTGGAGGCCGGGGTCCAGGCGATGCTCGGCGGATCGAAGCGGGTGGCGATGGAATACGCCCCTCGGGTCTCAAACCCGTACATCGCCCGGATCGACGCCGGGGTCATCGAGCTGGTCCGCTCGTTCGGGGTCGAGGTCGAGCCCTCGGGCGACCTGATCCAGCAGTTCGAGGCGTCTTGGACCGACGAGCAATGGGCGATGCACCAGGAGGCGACCCGCGTCACGACCGAGGCCTTCAACATCGCCTTCGGCCTGATCGCCGAGCGAACCGCCGGGGGCGGCTCGATCCGGGAGACCGAGGTCCAGCGCCTGATCCTCGACCACTTTGAGCGCCACGACCTGACGACCTACTCGCCGCCGATCGTCGGGGTCGGGCCCCACAGCGGCGACCCGCACTATGAGCCGAAGGCCGGTCAGGACGCCGAGATCCGCGAGGGGGATTTCGTCCTGATCGACCTCTGGGGCAAGTGCGACCGGCCGGGGGGCGTCTACAGCGACCTGACCCGCGTCGGCTTCGTCGGGACCGAGGTGCCCGAGCAGTTCGAAACCATTTTCCAGATCGTCGCCCGGGCCCGAGACGCCGCGATTGCCCGCGTCCGGAACGCCTTCCAGACCAGGACACCCTTGCGCGGCTTCGAGGTCGATGACGCCGCTCGCCACGAGATCGAGGCCGCCGGCTACGGCGAGGCGTTCATCCACCGGACCGGCCACAGCATCGGCGAGGAAACGCACGGCAACGGTGCGAACATGGACAACCTCGAAACCCACGAAACGCGCCTGGTCCTCCCTCGAACCTGTTTCTCGATCGAGCCGGGGATCTATCTGCCCGAGTTCGGGGTTCGCTCCGAGGTCGATGTTTTCATCGACGCCGGCGGTGAGGTCCACGTCACCGGCGGCTTGCAAACCCGCGTCCTGCCGATCCTGAGCGACCCGACCGCCTCGGGCCAGTAAGGGCGACCGTCGGTGCGCCTCGGATGCGCGGCTCGGTGCGCCGTAAATCGGCAGACGAAACCACGCGTAACTCCATACCCTGAAAGACGTTTCCCATCTCCTCCGCCCGTTTGTTTCGGGAATTCGGAGACAGCCTTCGCCCGAATTGCGCCCGGCTCGCGGACGAGTCGCCTCGAACGCGACGGCCGGGCGAGGTGCGCCCGACGACGCACTGGCGGTGCGCCAGGAACCAAAGCCGCAAGCCATTTGAAAAACAGAGGTTATCGCGATCCAGGCTGTTCGTTTCGGGAAACGAGGGTTGGAGGCTTGGCTTTTGTTTCGAACGAGCCGGGGTGGGCGATCGGGGACGTGTGCCGAATTGTCAAGGAGCATGAAACAGGGGAGCGCGATTCGCGGCTCGGGAGGAAACACGGACGGCAAAGGAAGGCCGCGGAGGATCGAGCGAGAGGTTCAAGCGCGCCCTCGTCACTCTCTATGAATCTCGTGATTGGGAGGAGCGGCAGTCACTTTTTGTTTCGAGGAATCGAAGACGCAAGGCAAGGCCGGGCGGGAGCGGATCGGCAAGGGGTGTTGCCTCGATTCACCGAGCAGCGTTGTTTTCATGCATGGAAGGACACGACGCCGACACGGTCGGGGTAGAGAAGGTCGAGGGCCGGATGGACTCTCGGTGAGTCGACGCCACGGCGTTCGGTTCGACGCAAGCCACGACGGGGGGAAACTCGCCGTCCGAGCAGCGTTCTCGGGAGCCCATCGGGCAACTGCGGGGACTTCGCCCCTCCCCTGGGTACTCGATCCTTGAAGGAGTGACCAACGTTCATGGTTCGTCGATCCATCGTTCTCGGAATGGCGGCCTTGCTAGGGCTGGGCGTTCAGGCTCAGGCGGGGCAAATCTACGTCAACTCTCCCTTGGTGACGATCGACTCGGTCGGCGGCACCGTGGCCAATGCCAAGTATCGCCTGTCGAACACGGGCTTTGATGTGAGCATCGACAATGCTCCCAGCCTTGTTACCGCGGCCGACCAGGTGACGGCCACGCTGGGCAACGTGGCCACGACCAGCGGCCAGGTGTTCGACTTCCTGCTGGAACACCGCGCCGGCGAGGGAATCGTCTTCAGTCTCGACGGGCCGGGATCGCTCGATCGGACGGTCTCGTGGGGCACGTTCACCAGCAGTCCGGGAGGCTCGAACAAGGCCACGCTGAATGGCAAGCTGCCCCCGTTGGCCTTCAACTCGCTGGTGCTGAGCGCTCGGGCGACGCAGGCGGGCTCGTCGTTCGCATTCGACGACCTGAGCTTCTCCGGCGCCGGTCTGTCGCTCGTCGATGGCGGCTTCCTGTCGGGCACGGTCACGCCCAGCAGCGGCGATCCGCTGGGCTTTGTCAATCAACGGCTGTATTCCAGCGTAAACCTGGCCAATGTCGACTGGACCCTGACCGGGAGGATTTCGGGCACCAAGCTGCTGACCGGCGGCGACGAGACGGTGCGGTTCAATGTCGGGTTCCAGCAGGTGACGGCAACGGTCGTGCCCGAACCGTCAACACTGGCGATGGCCGGAATCGGCTCGGTGGCGCTGGCCGGAATCGGTCTGCACCGCCGACGACGACAGCGGCAGGCCAACCCGAGCTGACCCGCTCACCCCCCCGTACTGAGACGCCGGTGTAGGAGGTCTTAGCGTAGCGGGCTTGACGATCGCCGGTGTCTCCACGGTTCCTGCCGCGGCGAGGGCAAAGGTCTTAGCGTATGCCGGCGGCAGGGCCGTTGTATTAAAGGAATTCTGTTGCGTTGGGACGTGTTGTGAGTTCTGGGTGGAAGCGACTCTAAGATGCGATCGGAAGGGCCGGGCCGGGTGGGACATGCGATCCCTCCAGGCCCGGCCCCTTTTGTTCAGGCGGAGAGCAGGCTGCGCGCGGCCCCCGGAGCGGCGGAAAGGCGCTGGTAACGCATGGTCATAAACGAGATCCAGGTGCCATCGTCAGAGAGGAGCTGCGATCGCATGATCCGGTGATCGTCGTCGACGAGTTCGATGATGTCCTGATACTTCGAAAGCCCGGCGCCGGAGAAGCTCGGGCCTTCGGCATCGAGCGTGAGGATACGAGAATCGGCGTCGAGGGAGCCCTGGTAGGACCAGAGGTACGTCATCACCGAGGCGACGAAGGTGCCAGTGAAGCGGCCGGCCGCCGGGTCGAAGCCGAGGGTCATCATGGAAGTCGTCGGCTGACCGTCGGGCGTCGTGCCCTGGATCTCGGCCACCGTCCAGAGGCCCCCGAGCGACCGGACCACCTCGGTCCCGCTTGTGGTCATCGGCGGCTGGTCCGGACCCATGAGACACTCCATCTCATACGACCATTCCCCAACGAGCGCATCGAGCCAGCGGTGCTCGCGGCTGGGTTCCGATTGCATCGATCCCTCCTTCGCTCAGCGCGTCACGAAGCGATTCCCGGACACGCGGGCCCGGCCCGACCTGTCCACACGAACAGATGCCGACCGGATTCGTGACGTTCTCCCACACCATCGGCAATCTGTCAACAGACGTACACTCAAAATCCGGAAAACTGTCGATGCGTTTGCCGAGAAAGGGCTCGTGGATCACCGCCAACGAGGAAGGAACGACGGGGCGATCCGTCAGGCTGAACCCAGCGACGGGGCAGACGGATGCCCCCTGAACCGGTGGGAAGAATCGATCCGTACCGATGGGGCGAGATGCCCCGTCGGCACGGTCGGATCAGACCGTCACACGAGTGCGAGCGGGTCGCGTCGA
Source organism: Tautonia marina (assembly GCF_009177065.1). Lineage (NCBI taxonomy): Bacteria > Pseudomonadati > Planctomycetota > Planctomycetia > Isosphaerales > Isosphaeraceae > Tautonia > Tautonia marina. Next base: position 121,393 of record NZ_WEZF01000001.1, on the reverse strand, counting down.
TCAGTTGCCGACAGGGGCTTTCTTCAGGACAAAGAGGTGCTGCGATGGGGTTTTGGGCTCGAACGATTCGGGGTAGTCGGTGCCGCCGAACTCGTAGATGAGGGTGACCTCGGTGCCGTCGGACTTGGCCAGGGCCTTGGCCTTGGCGCCGACGGCGTCTTCCATCAGCGAGGACTTGACGATTTCCATCGTGGCCTTGTAGGTGCCATCTTCGGGTTCGTCGTCGATGACGTAGCGGATCTCGAACTGAACGGTCCCGTCGGCGCCGATCAGGGAGAGCTTCCCGTCCTCGATCTTGACGGTGTTGTCCTTCAGCTCATCGGCGGAGATTTTCTGGTCGCCGCGTTGGCCCTTGACGTAGGAGTAGGTTCCGAACGGATCTTGCGCACCGGCAAGCCCCGGAGCGAGGAGCATGGCCACCAGGCCGGGAATCAGCAGCCGAGCGATCATGTGAAGGTTCCTTTTCGATGAGGGAGACAGCTCTAGCAAGGCAGGTCGGCGACCGAGCGGAGCGCGACCTCCTCGGCGATCCGATCATACCCGCTCGGGGGGCTTCGGGCGCGGGTCGGCCGGGAATCGGTCGGCGCGGAGCGACCACCACGAGGCCAGGGCCGTGCCGGTGAACATGCAGCCGAAGGTGTACAGGGCGCACGGAATAGCCGCGGCGGGGCGGTCAGGAAAGAGGGTCAGGGCCATCGTCGTGCCCAGGCCGGCGTTCTGCATGCCGACTTCGAGGGTCAGGGCACGCCGCATCGGCGGGTCGATCCGGAGCAACCGACCGCCCAGGTTCCCGGCCAGATAGCCGAGCAGGTTCACCGTGAGCAAGGCGGCCAGCAGCCGGGGACTCGGCCCGGCAATTCGGTCGCGGTTACCGGCCACGACGACGGCGATGATCCACAAGATCACCAGGTTCGCCACCAGCGAGGCGATCGGCCCGTCGAGCCGATGCCGACGCGGCAGCGATCGGCCGATCGCGTGGCCGAGGCCGACCGGCAAAACCACGAACACGGCCAGTTGCCGCATGGCCTCGACCGTCGGGAAGTCGACCGAGACGGCGCCGAGCGTCCAGCGGAGCACCAAGGGAACAACCAGCGGCGAGGCGAGGGTCGCCGCCGTGGTCAGGCCGACGGAGTAACTGACGTTGCCTCGGGCCATCAGGGTCAGGACGTTCGAGGCCATCGCCCCCGGCACGCAGCCGACGAGCATCAGGCCGACCGTGGCGTCGGCATCGAGCCGGGCGACGCTGGCCGTGGCCACGGCCAATAACGGCATGCTGACATACTGAATCGCCGTGCCGCCAAGGACGCTTGGCCATCGCAAGGCGACCTGAGCCACCTCGTCCCCCGGCAATCGCCAGCCGATGGCGAACATCGCCAGCGCGATCAAGGCCCACAAGGCCCCCCGGCTGGCGAGGAAGGGGTCAAACGCCTCAGCGCCGAAGAGCCCCGGCCAGGCATAGGCCAGGGACGAGAGGATCACCAGCGAGAGCAGCAGCAGGAGAGATCGCATGACGAAAGCCACACATCAAAACCACTTTGGATCGTCGGCCACGCCGGGAACGCCAGGTGAGGGGGAGGTGCGTCTTCGAGGACGCGACGGCACCCGACGGGGCCACCCTCAGAGGCCCCCGGTGCCGGATCGGCGATCGAGGGCGGGGTCGGTCCCCCAGCCGAGTTTGTCGCGGAGGGTCCGATAGAACAAATGGCCGGAGAGGCGGACCATCGGGAACGGGGTTTCGCCGCGACGGACGGCGAGGCGATCGCCGGGAGCGAGCGGTTGCTGCACCTGGCCGTCGATGACAGCGGTGACGGCCTGCCCCTCGGTCAGCCTCGGGATGACCTCGTACCACTTGTGCGAGGCATCGACCAGGGGACGCTGGGTGAGCGTGTGAGCACAGATCGGCGTGATGACGAACATCTGGGCGTTCGGCGGCAGGATGGGGCCGCCGGCCGAGAGGCTGTGGCCGGTCGAGCCGACCGGCGTGGCCAGGATCAGGCCGTCCCCTCGGTAGCTGATGACGCTCTCGCCGTCGATCCGCAGGCCCAGCTCGATCAGGTGAAAGGGAGGCGCGGCCCGCAGGACGACATCGTTGAGCCCGCGAAACATGAGGGTCTGGCCATCGGGCCGACGGATGGTGCAATCGAGCGTCATGAGGTTCTCGACCGTGAAGCGCCGCGCGGCGAGGTCGCCCAGACGATCGCGGAGACCGGTCGGGGTCAGGTCGGCCAGGAAGCCGAGCCGCCCGAGATTGACGCCGAGCACCGGGATCGGGTGGTCCCCCATGCGTCGAGCCGTGTGCAAGACGGTGCCGTCTCCGCCGAGAACCAGGGCAATATCGGCCTCCAGCCCCGAGAGGTCGGACTCGCTTCCCAGATCGAAAACGGCCAGCGTCAGCCCCGGCTGCCCCTCGACCTCCGCGACCAGTCCTTTCGACACCGCGATCACATCGGGCTTGGTGGCGTTGCCGAGCACGGCAATCCGCAACGGTTCGGCAGGCGTGCTGCTGGGCTCGGACATGAAGGGCTCCGAATCGAGGCACAAGGGAGAGGAGGCGCGAGGGGTTGCGATCGATCGGCCAGGCTCAGGGATCGGCTGGATCTCGGGCACCGCGTCCCAGGGCGACCGGGTTCGCAATTGCCTCGGCCTGGTCGGGAAGCGTGACGCGGTAAGGGGAGAACCGGGGGTCGGGCTCGGGGTAATCGGTGCTGACGAACTGAGCGCCACTGGCGAAGGCCCGGTCACGCTGGGTCGTGTCGCCCGATCGGGCCTGACGGGTGTTGGCATCGGCTCGGGTCCGGACGAGGAAACCGGCCCGGACGAGTGCCTGGATGTCGTCGAACTGCGCGATCGGGTCGTTCCGCTTGAACCAGGAGGCGGCGGGGTGATCGGTGCTTCCGGCGTCGGCGAACATCACGCGCCCGGCGAGGTTCGGGTGCTCGTCGAGATAGAGGTCCCGGATCGCGTCGGTGTTGTCGAGCGCGAAGACCACCCGGCCGCGGACCTCGGCCAGCCGGGGCCAGCCTCGGGTCTGGAGGGCGTCGGGAAGGGTGTCGAACTCGCCTCGAACGTTGTCGGGGGTGAGCAGATGCTCGGGCTCGAAGGCCGATCGGAGGGTTTGCTCGATCGTGTCGAGGGCCTCGGCGTCGATCGGGGCCGGCGGGGAAAGACCCGGCACGGCGCGGTCTTTCAGCTCGATGAGAATGAGGATGGGCAGGTGATCGGGATTGGCCTTCGACCAGTCGCGGACCTGAGCGAGGGCATCGGCCAGGGTCGAGGCGGTGGTCAGGTAGTCGATGTCCTGCACGTGGAGGACCTTCGGGCCGGGTTGGTCGAGGACTCCGTTTCGGTTCGGGTCGGGGCCGGGGTCTTCGCCGCGTTCGATGAGGGCCGCGCGGGCCATCGGACGGGCATAGAGGCCGCCATTGGGGTCGGCGAAGACGTCCAGCTCGATCTGACGGATCCGGAGCCTGCCGAACTGCTCGGCCAGGGGACGATGCGAGTAGTCGAGCGCCTCGGCTTGCCGGGGGCTGAGCGTGGCGATCGAGGCCATCACGCCGGGACTGGGAGCGAGGTGGTACGAGTTGTGAGTGCCGATGACCTGGACCTGATTCAGGCGGAGGTCGTCGGTGATCGGATCGGACGCACCATCGCCGACGGTCGGCAGCACGAGCGAAACGAGAAGCCACGGGACGATCATTCGGGGCCGTCTCCAGAGATCCAAAAAAAAGGGGGGTCGGGCCTGATGCGGTGGTCAGGATCGGGCAGGCCGCTCCCCCTCTTGCCCGGAGGATGGAAGGCCGGTCGTGATCCTCATTCTAGCGAGCCCGAGGGCCCAGGTCCCACCAGAGACGACCAGAGTGAGGGACGTTTCCGATTCAGGGCCCGGCGGTTGGGGGCTGCGTTGCGAGGCCGGGGGATGACTTGCTAGACTGAATCGTGCGCAAGAAGCGACAGTGGCGATCATATCGACCGAATCCCGCCCGGTTCCCCCCGCGAGTGGACCGCCATGTCCGATCCGTTCTCCTGGTCGATCAGCCTGGGCCGTTGGGTGGGTATCCCGGTCCGGTTGCATTTCCTGCTGATTGTCTTTGTGGTCGTGAAGCTGCTGGGGGCGACCCTGCTCGACGGCGAGGGGGAGGTCGATCTCCTGGAAACGCTCGCCTGGCTGGGCTTGCTGGCCCTGGCGCTCGGCGTGCATGAACTGGGGCACGCGGCGGCCAGCTATCGGCTCGAACTGGAGCCGGACGACGTGCGGCTCTGGCCCCTCGGGAACTTCCAGGGACCGCAGCCGGTGTCGATCGCCCGCGCCCGAGAGTCGATGGCCGTGGCCCTGGCCGGCCCGCTCACAAGTCTCAGTGTGGCCGCGATCCTCGGCGTCGGCCTGCTCTTTGCCGATGCCCGGATGACCCTCAACCCCTTCGGATCGGGCGGATCGGGCAGCGGGGCGCCGACCATCGCCGGAGAGCCGGCCGAGGCGCTCGGCGCGATCTGGCTGGTCGGCTGGTTCGCCTACCTCAACTGGGTTTTGTTCCTGGCGAACCTGATTCCGGCCCTGCCGCTCGATGGCGGACGGGTCTTGCGGGCGTATCTGGCCGGGCCGTCGCTGACGACCACGCGAGACGGCCTGATCGCGCCGTGGATGGCCCGGTCGTTCGCCGTCTTGCTGGCGATCATCGGGGTGATCCGCCTGCTGTTCTTCTCCGAAAACGCCGGAGGGGTCGAGCTGATCGGCCTGGCGATCCTCATCGAGCTGATGGTCCGCTTCGAAATGCGGATGCTCGAAGACGGGGGCTTCTACGAGGACAACCTGTTCGGCTACGACTTCTCGGAAGGCTACACGAGCCTCGAAGGCAGCGGCCCGAAGGTCCGCCCGTACCGCGAGAACGCCCTGGCCCGCTGGCGTCGGCGACGCTCGGAAGCGCGGCGGCATCGGCAGTCGATCAAGGAGGCCGCCGAGGAGCGCCGGATGGACGAGATCCTGGCCAAGATCCACGACCACGGCCGCGATGCCCTGACACCGGAGGAACAGCGCTTCCTCACCCGCGTCAGCACGAAGTATCGCAAGCGGCCACGGTCGAAGGGCTGATCGGTGATGATCGGCCCGCTCTTGCTCGACGCCGCGATGGGGACCCGCCTGATCGCCCGGGGGCTCGACCTGACCCGAGACGACCCGAGCCTCTGGAACCTCGATCACCCGGAGGCCGTGGCCGCGATCCACCGGCTCGATGTCGAGGCCGGGGCCGATGCCTTGACAACCAACTCCTTCGGCGCAAACCGAGCATGGCTGAGCCGCTACGGCCGGGCCGCCGACGTGGCGGCGATCAACCGCCAGGCCGCGACCCTCGCCCGCGAGGCCGCCGGCCCCGATCGGCTCGTGCTCGGCTGCATCGGCCCGACCGCCCCCGGCACCGAGGACGAGGCCGAACAGGCCCGGCTGCTCGCCGACGCGGGGGTCGATGCGCTCCTGCTGGAAACGAACGCCACGGCCGAACCCATCGGCGATCGCCTGCGAGCGTTGCACGCGGTCGTCGGCCTGCCGATGATCGTCACCTACGCCCTGGTGGCCGACGACGATCCGTTGCCGGAACTCGACGTCGATCCGAACGAGGTCGGGCTCCAGGCGATCGGCTGGAACTGCATCCCGCCCGAGCGGGCCGTCACGTTGCCCGATCGGCTTCGACGCCCCGTCAAGCTCCCTCTGATCTTCCGTCCTTCAGGGGGCGGCTGGATGGACGAAATCCCCCGCCTGCTCGATCACGGCGTCCGGTACTTCGGCGGCTGCTGCGGCACGACCGAGGCCGACGTGGCCGACTTACGACGGGCCCTCGGCCCGCGTCGATCGACGGAGCAATCGGGGTAGCCCGATCGGCCGATCCGTGGTAAACCGACGGTTCGATCCGGGCCAGGAGGGCCTGGGCACGCACCGGTGACAGGGAGGACGCCGATGAGGATCTGCATGGTCACCACCTTCTTCGGCGCCCACAGCTTCGGCGGCGACGCGGCATACGTCGAGCGTCTGGCCGGAGCGCTGGCGAGGAGGGGGCACGAGGTCCACGTCGCGCACTGCGTCGATGCGTTCGAGTCGGTTCGGGGCAAGCACCCGCTCCGCCCGTTCGAGCCACCGCCGGGGGTCACGGTCCACCCGCTCAAGAGCAAGGCGGGCATTCTCTCCCCGATCGCCACCCAGGTGACCGGCCGCCCCTACTTCAAGGCCGAGCCGCTCAAGACCTTGCTGGACGACGTGAAGACCGATGTCGTCCACTTCCACAACATCTCGCTCGTCGGCGGGCCCGCGGTCCTGGAGATGGGATCGCATGCGGTTCGCATCATGACGGCTCATGAGCACTGGCTCATCTGCCCGATGCACCTGCTCTGGAAATACGACCGCAGGCGTTGCGATAAGCAGGAATGCATCAAATGTAGCCTCGCCGGCAAACGACCTCCGCAGGCGTGGCGCTCGACCGGCCTGATCGACCGATCGCTTCGGCAGCTCGATGCCCTGGTCTTCCCCAGTCGGCACGCCCTGGAGGAACACCGAGCCAGGGGGATCGGCGCTCCGCTCGTCCACCTCCCCTACTTCCTGCCCGATGATTGGTCGGGCGGGATCGAGGACGAGGAGCCAACCCAGACCGAGCGACCCTACGTCGCGGCGGCGGGGCGACTGGTCCGCATGAAAGGATTTCAGCGCCTGATTCCGTTGATGCGATATCTGCCCGAGGTCGATCTGCGGATCGCGGGAACCGGGCCGTACGAATCGCGTCTGCGAAGCCTGGCCAGGGACCTCCCGAACGTCAAGTTTGAGGGCCTGCTCGGTCGCGATGGCCTGGCTCGGCTCTTTCACGGGGCGAGGGCGGTAGTCGTGCCGTCTCTCTTTCCCGAGACGTTCGGCTATGTGGTGCTGGAAGCCTTCTCGGTGCGAACACCGGTGATCGTCGATGTCGAGGGCGGCGCCCTCTATGAGAACGCCGTCGGCAGTGGCGGCGGGCTCGGCTACCGGACCGATGCCGAGCTGCTCTGGTCGATCCGCCGACTCGTCCACGATGACGATCTGCGCGAGGAGCTCTCGCACACCGGCTTTTCGAGGCGGATCAACGAATGGTCGGAGGCCGCCCACCTCGACCGCTACTTCGAGCTGATCGCCACCATCCGCGCCGGTCGGGCCGGAAAGGGGCCGCACCTGCCGGGCGTCGGCCAGGGCCGCTCGCTCGCAGACGCCTCTGCCGAAACCCCGAGTGCCGCCCGCGCCGACGGTTGATCCCGAGGCCCGCGAGGCTCCTCTCGTTCGCTCCCTCGCCCCCGCTCGCTCTCGGGGGAGAGGGTGGCCGAAGACCGGATGACGGGGGGCTCGGACGATGCGCCAGACTCGGCTCCGAACGCCAGGACCCCTCACCCCGGCCCTCTCCCCCGAGCAGGGAGAGGGAGACGGAAACACCGTACAAGCCGGCACCTGAGAATATTCACAACCCTCTCCCCCGCTCGCGGGGGAGAAGGTGGCCGAAGGCCGGGTGAGGGGGTCTGCGAGCCGGTCTCGAATCGCGCCGGAATGCGGGAACCGCTCAGGCGGGGCCACCGGCGGCGAGCTGAGACTCGGGCTTCGGCGCCTCGGCGTGGCCGTTGCTGTGCCCGTTGCCGTTGCCATTTCCGTGCCCGTTGCCATTGCTGGAGACGGTGGCCGCGAGCAAGTAGCCGCCGAGGGCCGACTCGCCGTGCTGGCTGAGGTCCAGCCCGATCAGTTCCTGCTCCTCGGTGACGCGGAGCGGAATGATGAAATCAACCACCTTGTAAAGGGCCAATGCTCCGAAGAAGGTAAACGCCGAGACGATCACCAGGGCGAGCATATGATAGCCGAACAGGGTGAACTCCCCTTCGGCCAGGCCACCGTCGGCGAAGACAGCCGTGAGAATCATCCCCACGATGCCGCCGATGCCGTGGCAGGGGAAGACGTCGAGCGTGTCGTCGAGCGTCGACTTCGTCTTCAGGTGGACAGCGATGTTGCTCACGACACTGGCCACCAGGCCGATGATGATGCTCTCCCGGATCGTGACGAACCCGGCCGCCGGGGTGATCGCCACCAGGCCGACGACCGCCCCGATGCAGGCCCCCAGGGCCGACGGCTTCTTGCCGAGCATCCAGTCCCAGAAGATCCAGGCCAGCATGGCCGCGGCCGACGCCGTGTTGGTGGTCGCAAAGGCCAGCGCCGCGTCGGAATTGGCCCCCAGGGCCGATCCGGCGTTGAAGCCGAACCAGCCGAACCAGAGCATCCCTGTGCCGAGCAACACAAACGGGATGTTGGCCGGCACGTGGTTCTCTCGGTTCTTGTGGCTGTGCCGCTGGCCGAGCAGCAAGGCTCCCGCCAGGGCCGCGAACCCGGCCGACATGTGCACCACCGTGCCGCCGGCGAAGTCGAGCACACCCCAGTTGCGCAAGAGGCCGTCTGGGTGCCAGGTCATGTGCGCCAGTGGCGAGTAAATCACGATGCTGAACAACACCATGAACAGCAAGTAGGCCGAGAACTTGACCCGCTCGGCGAACGACCCGGTAATCAAGGCCGGGGCGATGATCGCAAACTTGAGCTGGAACATGGCAAACAGCACGAGCGGAATCGTGGGCGAGAGGGCCTCGCTCGTTTCCCCGCCGACGCCGTCGAACATCAAAAACGTCAACGGGTTGCCGATGATTCCGCCAATGCTATCACCGAACGCCAGGCTAAAGCCGACGGCCACCCAGAGCAGGCTGATCACGCCCAGCGCAATCACGCTTTGCAGCATCGTCGAAACGACATTCTTGAAGCCGACCATGCCGCCATAGAAGAACGACAGGCCCGGCGTCATCAACAACACCAGGGCCGCCGCCGTGAGCATCCAGGCCGTGTCTCCGGGGCTGATCTCCTCGCCGACGGGTACGCCCGACGACCATCCCGTCGCAAAAAGCGCAACCAGTGCCAGAGCTGTCAGTGCCAAAAACGGAAGCGATCGTGCGCGAATCATGGGCATTTCTGGGGTCGAAAGAGGCAAGGATGGGGGGGAAGCATCGGGCGAAGAAAACTGTCAGAGACGGCCAGAGAACCGCGATAACCTGCTGTCAAACCAAAGGTTATCACGATCGAACTCGACCCGTTCCAGCCCGATGTCCGGGGGAGGCCCCGAGGGAGAGCATCCTCAACAGGCACGCCGCGTGCCAGGCGATCCCTCAGACGGCTCCCAGACAAGCCGTCCTCGGGGGCATTGAGCCGAAATTCCGCGCAGTCGAGCCCCATCGCTCGATTCCCAACCCTCGCCACGGCCTTACCTGAGGGGGGAGAGATGCCGGAGGCCCGGTGAGGGGGAGAAGGCACGATCGCAGAGCTTCACGACATGGCCCAGGACCCCTCAGCCCGACCCTCTCCCCGCGGTCGGGGAGAGGGTGAGGGAACGGCCGTTCTCCGCAATCTCCCAAGCTCAACGCTCGCTCCCGAAGGAGAGGTCAGTCGGCGCTTCCAACCCATTCGAGGACGGCGAAGATCGGGCTGTGGTCCGAGGCAACCGGTTCCTTAAGCACGCGGATCTCCACCACGCGCCAGTGGCCTGCGGGGCGGACAAGGATGTAGTCGATTTGCCGGGTCGGCCGTTCGGAGGGGTAGGTCGGAAGGGGGTCGGTGTTGGTCCGGGTCCAGGTGGTATCGAAGCGCTCGAGGGTCGGGCTGTCAGGCAGCGCGTTGAGGTCGCCCATCAGGATGGTCGGGCGGTCGGGAAGCTCGGCGGCGATCTTGGCGATCAGGTCGGCCGAGGCCAGGCGTTCGTCGTTCGGGCCTCGGTAGTCGAGGTGGGTGGCGAGCACCCGGATCGGGCCGGAATCACCGGGGCCCTGCACATCGACGACCAGGCAACCGCGCTGCTCCCCTTCATAAAAGCTGGGCAGAGGGACGTTGCGGCGATCGAGGATCGGCAAGCGTGAGAGCAAGGCGTTGCCGTACTCGCCTCCTTGCAGGGGAATGTTCCGCTCGAAGACGGCCTCGGTGCCGGTCAGGCGGGCCAGCTCGGCGGGCTGATCGACGGAACCGGAGCGGTTAACGTTGCGATCCACTTCCTGCAAGGCGACGACATCCGGCTCAACCGCGTTGATCACCCCGGCGATCCGTTCCAGGTCTACCCTGTCATCGAGCCCTCGGGCGTGGTGAATGTTGTAGCTCAAGACGCGGAGCCGAATCGGCTCGTCGGCCCCGGCGAGCGGAGCCAACCACGCGAACAACGTGATGGCGACCAGCCAGGCCGGAAGGGATCGAATTCGCAGGGCGAGGAACGTCAGCAGTGATGGCTCGGGAAGCATGGCGGCCTCGATCAAAAGGGGGTCAAACAAGCGACCGCTTCGAAACGATCGCGCCGCCAGTGTAGCGATGCGCCGCTGCGGAGGGCAGTTGTTCGGCTCCACAAACCGCCTGGGGCCGATCGAGGCTCAACGAGCCGGGCCCCCTTCGCTCAGGAATGATTGCGGATCGAAAGGAAGAACGGTTCAACCCGAGCGAGAGGGCCCGCAGTTTCGGAGGAGTGGAAGCCAGGAGACGAGCCATCGAACGCCGCGTCAATCAATTGCGGATCATGCTGTCAATCCGGCTGGAGTTCGACGGAGGCGCCTGGACCTCTCCGGAGAAGCTGGGCACCTCGGCCGAGGGGACTTCGCGGGTCAGATCGCTGTAGGGGCTGACGGGAGTGGCGGCCGATCCGCTCGGGGCACCGCCGGCGGCGTGCATGCCGCCCATCCCGGAATAGGGCAAGTACCGCTGACCTCGGGTGACGAACGGGTTGTAGTAGTTCGGCAGGAACATGGTTTCGGGCGGGACGGCCATGTAGCGGCGGAAGTAGTAGGCGGTGGTGCGGTCTTCTCGGATCGGCAAGGTAATGCCCGGATCGTACCAGCCGTAGCCGTCGGGCGAATCGTTTGGGAAGCCCCAGCCGTCGCCGGGTCCGGGGTTCGGCAGGATGAAGCCCCCCGAGCCGCCGTGCGCGTGATGATGTCCGTATTCGTGTCCGTGTCCAACTCCACCGTGCGCGACCGCGAGCGCTCCCGGACCATGAGCCGGCACGCGCATGCCGTGGACCGGATGAGCGGGGATCGGCGGTGGGGAGAGGATCTGCCCCCCAAGGGGTTGACCACCAAACACGGTCAGACCCAGAGCAATCGTCAGGCCGGCGAGCATCGGGACTCCCTCCTCTTTGAGATGGTGCTCGGGCGGTCGGCTGGCAGTCCTCCGGACTCCGACAACGCCCCGTTCCCGTTCATCGTTAAACCATCGACGCCGCGACCCGGTTCGACCCTCCCGATCCCCACGACTGTCCCGCAATCGCTTCCGGTTGTGACGGTTGCCGGATATGATGCAAGGGAACCCCCTGGCCTCCGACCGACAGTCCTCCGGCAGAACCGGCATGATCGCCCTGATCGACAACTACGACTCGTTCACCTACAACCTTGTTCAGCGCCTCGGCGAGATCGACCCGACGCTCGATCTCTGGGTCGTACGGAACGATCAGACGACCCCCGAGGAGATCGCCTCGCGGTCGCCGACGCACGTCATTATCTCTCCCGGCCCCTGCTCGCCGAACGAGGCGGGCATCTCGATGGCCGTGGTCGAGCAGTTCGCGGGCAAGGTTCCGTTGCTGGGCGTTTGCCTCGGGCACCAGTGCATCGGGCAGGTCTTCGGCGGCTCGATCGTCCGCGCCGATCGGATCATGCACGGCAAGACCTCCCTGATCTACCACGACAGCCAGGGGGTCTACCGCGGCCTGCCGAACCCGTTCGAGGCGACTCGCTACCACAGCCTGATCCTCAAGCCCGACACCGTTCCGGCCGACTTCGAGGTCGTGGCCTGGACCGATCAACACGAGATCATGGGCATCCGGCACAAGGTCTGGCCGCTCGAAGGCGTGCAGTACCACCCCGAGAGCTTCCTGACCAACGCCGGCACCGAGTTGCTGCGGAACTTCATCGGGAAATGACCGGCAAGGCCGATCCATCCCTCCGACTCGAAGCGAGATCCTGCGCCGATGCTCTCCGTCGCCGAAGCCCTCCGCGCCGTGCTCGATCATGCCCAGTCCCTCCCCCCGCGTCGGGTGCCGCTGGCCGACGCCCTGGGAGCCGTCCTGGCCGAGTCGGTGACGGCCGACCGCGACCTGCCGCCGTTTGATAAGGCCCTCCTCGACGGCTTCGCCGTGCGATCGGCCGACCTGCAAGGGGAAGGGCCGTTCGACCTGGACGTGATCGAGGAAATCACCGCCGGCCGGGTACCGACGAAGCCGATCGGACCCGGCCAGTGCTCGGCGATCATGACCGGCGCCCCGCTGCCCGATGGAGCCGACGCCGTCGTAATGGTCGAGGACAGCGCTCGAACCGGCGACCGCGTCACCCTCTCCCCCCGCAAACCGGTTTCCCCCGACGCGGGCCGCCTGACGAAAGGCCGGGAGATGCGGCAAGGGGAAACCCTGCTTGGCCCCGGCGATCGGCTCGACCCGGTCAGGCTGGGCTTGCTCGCGTCGGTCGGCTGGGCCTCGCCGCAGGTCGTGCCGAGGCCGGTCGTCTCCATCGTCTCGACCGGCGATGAGATCGTGCCGCCCGACCAAACCCCGGGACCGGGCCAGATCCGCAACAGCAACGCCACCATGCTCGATGCCCTGGTGCGAGCCTCGAACACCGAGAGCGCCGTGGCTCCCATCGCCCCGGATGAGCCGGTGCGGTTGCGGGAAATCCTGGCCGAAGGGCTCACGCGCGATGTCATGCTCATCACCGGAGGCGTTTCGGCCGGAAAGCTCGACCTGGTCCCGGGCACGCTGGAAGGGCTCGGCATGAGGGCCGTCTTCCACAAGATCCGACTGAAGCCGGGCAAGCCCTTGCTGTTCGGGATCGGGCCGGATCGCCCCGGCGGATTGCCCGGAACGCTCGTCTTCGGCTTGCCGGGCAACCCGGTCAGCGGCGTCGTGGGCTTCCTGCTCTTCGTCGCCCCGGCCCTTCGCGTCTTGCGCGGGCTTCAAGGAGCACCGGCCGCGACAATCACCGCCCGCCTGGCGAAACCGTTCGCCCACCGAGGCGATCGGCCGACCTTCTTCCCCGCCCGACTGGGCGAGGGCTCCATCATCGAGCCCTTGAACTGGGCTGGCTCGGCCGACCTGCGCACCGTGGCAATGGCCGACGGCTTCGCCGCCTTCGAGGCTGGCGACCGCGCCTACGACGCCGGCGCGTCTGTTCCGTTCCTCCCCCTGCCCCGGATCGACCCCGACGGGCCTCGGGTCGGCGGCTCATGAATCGGTATCGACCAAATCGATTCTGACGTGCCAAAGGATCGGCAACATCGATGAATCAAAATCTCCGGGATTTTCGTTGCAAGAGCTCGGCCGTTTGACGTAGGATTCAGTGATGGCCGAAGACAGCCGAGGATCGGCTGCCTCCGGGTCGGATGACCCCGTTTCCCGCATCCGAGCGGGGAGGAGGCTGCCATGTTTCTTTTTACCACACGACGCCTGGACGAATACCTGATTTCCGTGCTGCTGGCGCTGGGCATGGTCGTCCTGTTCGCCGGAACCGCTCGGGCCGATTATCGAATCGTCAACCAGACCGACAGCACCTTGCGCGTGGCGGTGTTTGAACCCGAAATGATGGGCCGCATCGACGGCTGTGGATGGCAAATCGTGGCACCGAGGGCCTCGGTGATGGTGTCGGCCTGCTCGCAGCCGGTCATCGGCTTGCTGGTGCAGGAGATCGCCACCGGCGCGGTTCTCGTTCCTCCCGGGGCGATGGGCACCAATCCCAAGCCTGTTTTCCGGGACGATTCCTTTACCGTGGCCGAGGGGGTCGAGCCGATGGGCCTGATCCGCCTGACCTGGGGCATGCCCCCGACCATCCGCCTGATTCCTGGCGATTGGACCGAGGCCGACCTGCCCGCGGGCTGGTTCACCGCCGAGGTTCCGATTGTTCCCAGCGACGGGACCTTTGAAGTGCTTCCCGTCGCCACCACGAAGCTCGGAAACTGGGCCGCAGAGTAAGGCGGCCATCGGTCGGGAGGGACGGAACCTCCCCGCATTGCAACTCGGCCACGGATTGGCGGGGAAGCAAACGCAAATCCCCGCCCGGCTCGCCCATCGACGAGCCGGGCGGGGTTCTTTGTCCTCGGCGGTGTGCAAGCAAGGCCCGCGGGATCGCCCGGCCGTCACTCCGCCTGGCCCAGGAGCCGCTCGAAGAACCGCCGAGCCTCCCGATGCGGTTCCAGGACGCCTTGCTTGGCCGACGGATCGGCCAGGTGGCCTTCGGGGTCGGCCTCGATCGCCTCGACCCTCGCGTCGATCCAGCGGAGGAAAAACTCCACGTCCGCCCGACGGACCGGCCGACGGGGCTCCCCGACCTCGACATAGAACGGGGCCGTGCTGGCAAATCGAAACGTCTCCGGCACGTCGGCGATCGCCCGGACGAGGCACCAGCCGCCCTGGTCGAAGTCCAGCGCCTCCAGTCGGATCGGCTCGCCGAGGTCCGGATCGTCAATCCGATGAACGACCTGGCCGTCTCGGACGACCTCGATGGCCTCGATCGGGTCATTCGACCAGATCCGCACGTCGAGATCGATCCGGACCGGCTCACCGTCGGGCGATCGCAAGACGGCTCCAGGGCGCTCGCCGTTGGCCCGGACGAGCAACAGCGGGCCATTGGTCACGAACGACCGGCCCTCGGCAAGCCCCTGCCACCAGGCTTCGTACGAGAAGGGAGCATCGAGGTGGACGTAAACCCGGTTGTATCCGACCGGGTTGGGCAGCACGCCCGAGGCCGAGCCTGCCGACGGGGGAATCCGGAGGCCGCAGTTGAGCAGCCGGTAGTAGATGTCCTGAGTATAGAGGCCGTTACCCCGGGGCGCGGGATACTGGTCGCGGTCCCTCGGCCGCCCCCAGGCCTCGTTGTCCAGGACGCCGAGACGCCACATGTGATTATGAGCAATCCCGATCGAGCGGACGTGACCGGTCGCCACCCAGGTCGGCATGTCCCACCAGAACGGCTTCTCGACATCGACCCAAGCCCCCTGCCCTGCGACGGCCTCGCGGAGGTGGACGACCGGAGAGGGGGCCTCGGGGCCGTCCGCATCCAGGTCGAGGGGCCGATCCAGGTTGAAGTACAGCAACGCCCCGCCACGGCGTTCGTCCTCGCAGGCCATCAGGTGGTACGCCCGCCCCGGTTCGGGCTCAAGGAGCCGTTGATCGGGCAAAGGGCGATCGCGCCAGGAACTCGTTCGATTCCAGACGGTGAGGACCGGGGCCAGGTGCAGATCCTCCGACCGGAGCAACAGCGGCAGGTCGCTCGGCGGTCGATGGACGTGGGTTTCGCCCGAGTACCAGCCGAGGGCCGGAAGGTCCACCAGCCGTTCCAGCGGGACGGTCAGGTCCAGGCGTTTCCCGCCCTCAAGCGCGAATTGTCCCGCCGATCGGGTGAATTCCGGCCCCCGCTCGACGACGTACGCATACGAGCCGGGGTCCAGGTCGAGCTCGACCGAGCCGTCGCAGTTGAAGTGGTCGCGCCAGTTCGGCAGGCCGGGAGGGAGCACCGGCTCGCCGTCGGGGCCGCTGAGCGACACCCTGGCGGGCATGAGTTCGGCCGCTCCCGACTCGCCCGGCCCGACGATCTGGAGCCGCACCGTCCCGACCTCGGCCCCGAGTGCCTCGGCCCGAGTCAGAACCGCCACGCCAAGCAGGGTCAGGCCCAGCAAGACGCGCGACACAAACAGGTGCAGGGTGCCCGACATGAGTTGCTCCCTGGTGTGAATAGCGTGGAGGTCGATCGAAGACCCGAACGTGCCGGGCGTTGCGGCGCAGGCCGTCGGCCGGGATAGTAAAGGAAATGGCTCGCCCCGGAGCGTGCTCCCGAGGATGGGTCGTCGTCACGCCGCGTCCCGAAGGAGTGAGTCCCGATGATCGTTCCGAGGCACCCTGATTGCAAGATCCTTCGCCGAGGGATCTCCTGGCTCATCTTGCTCGCGACCATCGCGGTCGCCTCTCCGGCGAACGCCCAGGATTTGAGGCCGATTGCGGTGGAGGGCCAGCCCCTGGCGGCGAACGTCGGCCGGGTGCTCCAGGCCCTGGAGCTGCTCGGCGCTCCGCTCCCTGCGTCGACCGCCGAGCCTTTGGGGCTCGCCCTTGAGACCCGCGACGCGCTATCGATCCAGAAATTGCTTGATGCTCACGTCCTGGCGGTGGTCTCCATCAACCCGGAGGAGCGGGTCAAGGTTGCTCGCGGACCGGCCCCGGCGACCCTGCAGCAGGGCGGTTTCACGCCGGTGCTCGTCAAGGTCGTCAACGAGAGCACGGCCAGCCGCAGGATGACGATTTCGAGCCCGCAATCGGGTCCGGTGACGGCCGGGGCGGCCATGCTCAGCATGACCCGGCAAGACCAACTCCACCTGAAAGAGGGGGAAGTCCCCGGCGGAGCCCCCGGCCGATTCCTCCAGGTCGAGCTGTTCGACGACCCTCCTATGACACCGAACCTCAGCGGCCTGGGGGTGGAATACGCCGTGGCCTTGATCTACAGCGCCGAGGCCGGCATCCGCGAGGCGACCCTCGGCTTCGAGATCGGCCCGGGCACCCAGGACCTGGGGTTCCGGGGCGAGGTCCCCATCCTTTTCGAGGTCCGACCGGCCATCCCGGTCACCTTGCACATCCGAGACCTCGACGGCTCCCCCACCACCGCCCGGCTGACCTTCCTCGATCGCTCGGGCCAGGTCTACCCGCCCCAGGCCAAGCGCGTGGCCCCCGACCTGTTCTTCCAGCGCCAGATTTATCGCAAGGACGGCGACGTGGTCCTGCTCCCTCCGGGACGCCTGACGATGATTTCCACCCGGGGCCCGGAATACCGCGAGCTGTCTCGGGAGGTGACCCTTCCCGAACAAGGCGAGGTGACCCTTGAGGTGCCCCTCGAACGCTGGATCGAGCCCTCCCGGTTCGGCTTCTACAGCGGCGATCACCACATCCACGCCGCCGGCTGTGCCCATTACACCGACCCGACCCAGGGGATCGTGCCGGAGGACGTCTTCCTCCAGGTCCAGGGCGAGGGCTTGAACGTGGGATGCGTCCTCACCTGGGGGCCCTGTTACGACTATCAGCGCGGGTTCTTCGAGCCAACCGTCCACGGGCTGAGCGAGCCGTTCACCCTGCTCAAGTACGACGTCGAGGTCAGCGGGTTCGGCTCGCAGGCCCTGGGGCACGTCTGCCTCCTGAATCTCCGCGACCAGACCTACCCCGGCTCCGAAAACACCGCGACGACCGGATGGCCAAGCTGGACGATCCCCGTGCTCCGCTGGGCGAAGCAGCAAGGGGCGATCACCGGCTACGCCCACTCCGCCTCCGGCCTCCAGATCGACCCCGAGCGTGCCTCCGGCCACCTGATGGAAACCCTCGACGCCAACGCCGACGGGGTGCTGTCTCCCCTGGAGGCCCGGGCGGGCCTCTTGACGGAGGACTTCGAGACGGTCGACGCCGACCGTGACGGGGTGATCGTCCCCGCCGAGCTGCGGGCCAGCCACGACCGGGTCGCCGACACGCTGCCCAACCTCGCAGTCCCCGAGATGGACGGCGTGGGCGCGATGGAAATCGTGGTCGCGGCGCCGCTGGATCTCTGCGATTTCATCAGCGCGATGGACACCCCCCGGATCGCCGAATGGAACATGTGGTACCACCTGCTCAACTGCGGGTTCCCGATGAAGGTCAGCGGCGAGACCGACTTCCCCTGCATGAGCGGCATGCGAGTCGGCCAGGGGAGGGTCTACGTGCAGCTCGGCGCCGTCGAGGCAATCGACTTCGACGCCTGGTGCGAGGGGCTGGCCGCCGGACGTTCCTACGTCTCCGACGGATACGCCCACGCCCTGGAGTTCACCGTGGGGGGAGCCTCGCCGGGTTCTCGAGTCGAGCGGGACGGGGCCTCGACCCTGGCCGTCCACGCCAGGGTCGCCTTCGCCCCCGAGATCCCCCGGGCGGTGGCGTACGGGAGCCTGGTCCCCGCCGGCGGCCCCCGGCTCGTGGGAGACACGGTTGACCTTCATGGCCCCCGCCTCGACGACCAGTTCACCGAGCCGGGCGAGCCCCGGATCGTCGAATTGGTGGTCAACGGCCAGGCCGTCGCGTCCCGAGAGGTCCCGGCCGATGGTGAGATCCACGCGCTCGAGTTCGACGTCCCGATCGACCGCAGCAGCTGGGTCGCCCTCAGGCAATTCCCCCAGATGCACACCAATCCCGTCGAGGTGATCGTCAGCGGGCAGCCGATCCGGGCCTCTCGGCAGAGTGCCCAGTGGTGCCTCGAGGCGCTCGAACAACTCTGGCGACGGCGCGGAGAATGGATTGCCCCGGCTGAGCGCGATGAGGCTCGCGCCGCCTACAATCTCGCTCGACAAACGTATCAGGACATCCTGCGGGAATGCTCAGACGACTGAGCCCGTCCCCAATGCTGCCTGGCGAATGGAAGAAGCGGTCGAGGCGTCGCAACGTTGGCAACCGGGCTTGCTGCTCGGCACCATCGCTTGCGAACGCCTCGACCGCTTCCTGGTGAACCTGGACTATCGGCTCGACACCTTCCGCCCCTCGACCGCGCGGAACTCCAGGGCGGCATCGGCCACAAAGGTGGCGATGATGCCCGGGTCGGCCGAGCCGCCGGGGAGGCGAAGGATCAGGTCGTGCGAGCCTCGGCTCAGTTCCACCGAGACAGAGCGGGTCGGGTCGTCGCCGGAGGGGTCGGGCAGGTCGAGCGGCTGGCCGTTGAGCCAGGCCCGGAGTCCGGCCGCAGGCGACTCGATGACGAGCGAGGCCGACAGATCGGCCGGAGATGCGACCGGGACATGCAGATAGATCGCCTGGTTCGGGTCGAGGGTGGCCAGAGCCGACAGATCGATCCGCCCCTCCGCATCGGCCCGAATCCGCCGCCACGATTGCGAGCGGCCATCGGCCCCCCGAACGGGCAAGGAGGTGTCGATCGCTTGCTTCGGATCAACCGCCGGTTCGGCATCGACCTCGGCCAGAGGACCCACCGCCTGGAACTCGCCGACGATGCTGACCGGCTGCCGCAGCGTTTCAAGGAAAGCGAGCAGGTCCACAATTTGCTCGTCGGTCATCTGCTGCGCCAGCCCCTCGGGCATGAGCGACACATCGCTAATCAGTTTCTCGTCGATGTCGGCCGGGTCGATTTCCAGCCGCTGGCCTTCGGCCGTCTTCAACACGATCCGATCGGCGGTTTCTTCCACGGGCAAGCCGGTGACGATCCGACCATCGGTCAGCGCGAGCACATAACTGCGATAATTGTAGCCGATGGCGGCGCTCGGGCTGAGGATCGAGGTCAACAACGCATCCTTGCCGTACTTGGTGCCGATCGTCGACAGATCAGGCCCGACCCACTGCCCGCGCCCCTGCACGCGGTGGCAACTGGAGCACTGGGTCTGACCGGCCGAGGCGAACACCTCTCGACCGCGCTCGGGGTCGCCGGCCTGGGACAGCAGTTGCTCCAGCGGGGGCAGTTCCCGCCCCCCGCCGATCCCGGCCAGCGGCAGCACCTCGGCCGCTCGGCGACGGACGCCGTAGTAGTCGGGGTGGGCGTTGAGCAACATCGTCGCCTCCGACTTCAGGTCGTCGGGCAATTCCCCTTGCTCGGCAAGGGCAAGCAGGTTTCGGGCCGTCTCCGACTGCATGGTGGCGGCCCGCAAGGCTTCACGACGCAGGCCAAGCGGGTAGTCCTTGTTGGCCACGATCACAACCAACTGGCCCCGGTCCATGCCCAGCTCGGGCAGGGTCCGCAGCGCCGCCTCGGCCACCGGGTCAGACGAGCCCGATTGCCGCGATCGCTCGATCATCGCCTCCAGCATCGGCCGGGCCCCCGACGCCTTGAGCCGCCCGAGCGCCTCGACCGCGGCGATCCGCACGAGCGGCGAGGCGTCGTCTTCCTTCACGAAGGCCATGATCGTTTCCGCATACGAGGAATCGCCGGTCGAAGCCGCGGCCACGATTCCCTCGGCGCGCGACTCGGGCAGTTCGATGGCGGCGCGAATCACCTCGCGGACCCGAGGCTCATTGGCCGCCGGCCGCCAGTCGCCGGCGAGGCGTCGGGCCAGCGTGGCGAGGATCTGGCGCTCGCGCACCGGATCATCGAGATCAAAGACCAGATTCGCCAGCGCCACCGCGCCGCTCGGGTCCTTCACCTGGGCCAGCACATCGTCGGCCGCTTGCTGCAAGTCGGGCGAGGCGAGCCGGGGCATCAGCCGGGCCAGCAACGGCAGGACCTCGGGCGAGTGGACCTGCCACATCAGGCCGAGCGTCTTGCTCAGGGCATTGGCCGGCGGCAAGGTCTCGCTGGCGGCGAGAAACGCCTCGTTGCGATCGACCGGGAAATACGGCGGCAAGGCCGCGGCCGTGGTCGCGCCGGTCTGATCGAGGTTCAGATCTCCATAAAGCGATCCGTCAAAGAGTGACGCCAGGTAGTCCGACTCCCGATCCCACAGGGCCAGCCCCAGCGCCTCCAGATACCACCGGTCGCGGCCATCCCACGAGCTGGCCAGCTCACGGAGCGCCTCCCCCACCTGATCGGTCGGCAAAGACCGCAGGGCGAGGATCAGCTCGCGGCGCACTCCTGCATCGGGGTCGATCGCCATCGGCAAGAGAGCGTCGAGATGAGCCATCGCCGCCGGAGTCGATCGCTCGGCGTCACCCACATATTCAATCGTGCCTTCTCGACTCACATCTCGACCGAGGATGCGGACGGCTTGTTCCCGAATGCGCGGCTCCGCGTCCTTGAGCGCGAGCAGGGCGGCCTCGTCTCCCTTGATCGCGTGCAAGGTCCAGAGGGCCCGGGCGCGGTGGATCGGCTCGTCCGACTGGAACAGGGCGTTCAGCGCCTCGACCGCCTCATCCCCCCGAGCAATCAACGCCCGTCGGGCGGCATCCTGCGTGGCGACCACGGGGGATTTGAGGGCTTCGATCAGCCCTTCCACCGAGCCGAAGTCATACGACGGCCGCTCGGGATTCGCCCCTTTCGGCACGACCCGATAGATGCGCCCGGTCGTCTGATCGCTGAAGGCGTGCCCGCCGACCCCGGCATCGTACCAGTCGGCCACGAACAGCGCGCCATCAGGCGCGGCGGTCATGTCCACCGGACGGAACCAGGGGTCATCCGACGACATGAGCACTTCATACTCCGTGCGGAAGGCGGCCCCCTCTCGGGTTAGGGGGAAGTGATTGATTTGTCGGGTCCCGGCGTCGGCCTCGAAAATCGCGCCGAAGTACGGGTCGCCAAGCAGGCGGCCCTCATAAACAGTGATCCCGCACGGGCTCCCGTTGCCGGTGCCGACGAGCTTCGGCACGTTGCCAGGCACTTCTTCGCCCCAGTGACGAGGAGAGCCGGGGGTCCGGTAGCCGTAGGTGCCGCCGTCCATGATCCAGAGGACGCGTGAGCCGCGCTGACCGTCGTCATCGTTGTCAGAGACGAAGATGTTGCCGAACGAGTTCAGGCTTGCCTCGTAGTTGTTCCGCTGCCGATCGGCGATGACCTCGAACTGGGTGCCGTCTCGATTCACACGAAGCGTGGTCGCCAGTTGATCGGTCGAGACGCGCCGACCGGATTCATCGGTCACGTCGAAATTCTCGGTCTTCGCCTGACCGTCCGGCTGAACCGAGCAACAGCCATCGCCATGCGTGAAGTAGAGCTTGCCGTCGAGCCCAAGCACCATCCCATGCACACCGTGGTCACTGTCGATACCACCGAACCCGGTCAGCAGCGGATAGCGCACGTCGGCCTTGTCGTCGCCGTCGGTATCTTCCAGCACCAAAAGATTCGGACTGTTGCCGACATACACACGACATCCGGTGTAGTTGCCCGACTCGTCGTAGCGTTCTTCAATGGCAATGCCCATCGGCACCGGGAAGATCGAATCGGCAAAGACCGTTACCTGATCGGCCTTGCCGTCGCCATCGGTGTCTTCAAGAATCTTGATGGCGTCTGCGCCGTCGATCCGCTCGAACTTCGGGTTGCGGGTCGGGCGGTAGTTGAGTCCCTCGGTCACCCAGACGCGCCCTCGGGAATCGACATCAATCGTCGTCGGATTGACCACCATCGGCTCGGCGGCCCAGAGGGTCGCTTCCAGGCCGTCGCCCAGCTTCACCTGGGCGGCAGATTCCTCCGGCCCGACCTGGGCCTTTGCCTTCGGCGCGACCGGCAGGGCGAGTCCCCCCGCGATCACGGCCGCCGCGGCGGCCATCCCGAGGCGGTACGATCCAAGGCGCTCGTGCGACATCAGCGACTCCTGGCGATGTTCGTCTCGTCTTCGGCTCACGCCGACCCGGAACGGAACGGGCGGTTTGACTCGGGTCGGCGTCAGGCTCGATGGACCCCGTGGACGAGCGGCAGGTCGCCACTCTTGCGGCCCATTCTCCCCCGATCGCCCGGCCATGTCCAGGGAACAGACCGGCACGGGCTGAGCGACAGAGGCTCGCTTCACTGGACAACGTTTCTAGAATAGAACGCTACGATGCCGGTTCGAGCAACCCATCCCATGACAGTTGACTGTGAGGAGGAGCAGATGTCGTCCATTACCATCACACTTCCTGAGGAATCCGCGCGTCGGCTGAACGATCGAGCCAGAGATGCGGGGACAACCCCGGAAGAGTTGCTCCAGGCGGGGATCGAGGAATGGCTTTCTCGGCCTCGCGGCGATTTCGCTGAAGTGGCCGAATTCATCCTGAAGAAGAACGCCGAACTCTACCGACGACTGGCGCAATAACCGATGCGATACCTGAGTTTGGAAGAGGTCATCGCGCTGCACCGAATGCTCATCGCCCAGTCAGGTGGGTCCGACGGCCTTCGTGATCCTAAAACCCTCGATTCGGCGGTCGCCCAGCCCCGGATGACCTTTGGCGGCGAGGATCTCTATCCGACGCTCATTGAGAAGGCCGCCGCCCTTGGCTTCTCACTCGTCATGAATCACGCGTTCATCGACGGAAACAAGCGGATCGGCCACGCAGCCATGGAAGTTTTCCTCGCGCTCAATGGCTTCGAAATTTCGGCATCGGTCGATGAGCAGGAGCGGGTGATTCTCGACCTCGCGGCGGGGCTTCTCAAACGCGATGCGTTTATCGAATGGCTCCGCACGCACGTCGTCGCACGAGGAAGACTTAGCGACATGTGATCCCCATTACCCCTCACCGCTCGGCACCACCTCGGCTTTCGGAAGCTCCTCCGGAGCGAGGGCATAGTTGGCGAACTGAACCGAGTAGGACCGCTCGAACCAGTCGCGAATCCCGGGCAAGCGGCCGGCGTCGAAGTCGGGAGACAGGACGAAGGTGCGGCCGTACGTCTCGGCCACGACGATGCCGTCGTCCACGACCAGTTCCCCACCTTTGAACACCCAGCGGGGCCGCTCAAACATGGCGCGGCGGTCGGAATTCGGGGAATAGATGGCAATGTCGGCGTCGGCCCCAGGGCCGAGGTGCCCCTTGCGCGCGGTCAGGCCCAGCATCCGAGCCGGGGCCGCTCGGGTAAGAATGGCGATCTCGAACAGCGAGTATTCCCGGTCGAGCTCGTGAATCACCGATCGCTCGCGCAGGCCCTTCGGCATCGAGGCAAGCGCCTCGGTCCGGAACGCCCGATCCATCAACAGGTAAATCATTTCCGGGTAACGATAGAAGGCCCCTCCGTTGGGGTGGTCGCTCGTCAGAGCGATCCGCCAGGGGTCTTCCATCAACAGATACCACTCCAGCGCGATCGCCCACTGAACCGCCGTGATCAGGTTTTTCTCCGGCAGGTACTCAATTGGAATCACGCCGCAACTGCTTTCCTGCTCGATGTCGGCGTTCAGCCACTTGCCGCCGAGTTGCCGATGCAGCCGATCGCCCGCGCGGGGGTCGCCGGTCAAGATCATCGCCGGGCCAGGGCTCACGTGCCCCACATCGACGGTGATCTCCTTGTGCCGGCGGACGTATTCGAGCAGCTTCGGCACCGCCGAGGAAAAGCTGCGGGGGTCGCTCGGGTCGCCGTCATAACTGTGAAACTGAATGTGAGCGAAGTGCCCCCGGAACCCGTCGATCGCCTCCATCGTCGCCCGGGTCGTCCGCCAGTTGCCGGGCACGCCCAGATTGTTGCAATGAATGTGCACCGGATGCGGCAATCCCAGGCGATCGGCCGCCCCGGCCAGCCCTTGCACCACCTGACGCGGCGACGCGCCGAAGCCGGTCACGTCCTCGTCCAGTTCTCGCATCCCTTTCCGACTGACATGCTTGTAATCTTCCACGTCGCCGGGGTTGACCACCTTGATCGCATACCCCTTGCTCGCATCCAGGGCCCAGGCGCAATAGGCGTCGAGCGCCTCCAGATCCCCCGACGCCGCGCAGTCGAGCACGCGATGAGCATTCCCGAGCAGCGTGTAAAACCCGTTATCGAGAATCGGCGTATCGCGTAGCTCGTCGTGCGCGGCCCTCGCGTGCAACGGGGGAATCGCCGCGTCCATCGCCGTCGTGTAGCCGATCCCGGCGAACAGGTGCCCGGTCGCCGCGGTCGTCGGCACTCGCCCGACAAGGCCCGATCGCGTGCGCTCCGTCCGAGGCAGGGCGCGCCCCTCGCGGAACGCCTCCGGCGTCATCAACCGCCCCGCGTTGACCTTCGGCCCGGCCACGTGGCAGTGCATGTCGATACCGCCGGGCATCACCACATAGCCCGACGCATCAATCGTTCGCCCCCGGAACGACTCCGGGGCGTCCGGCGGCGGCACAATCCGGCCGTCGGCGATCCAGAGGTCCCCCCTCTCGCCGTCAACGTCGTGGATCGGGTCGTAAATCGTTCCCCCGGCGATGCGGAGCGTGGGAGTCGTCACGGGAATGCAGCTCGGGTTCGGCGGTCGGTCGATCGGTCGAAATCACTTGCTCCCCGACGACCAGAAGCGCTTGACGAGCGCCTTGTCGGGCCGATCGGGCGCTTCCATGTTGAGCTTCAACAGCTCGCTGTTCAAGTCGGCGGGTTCGGGGTGGTTCGATTGCTGGTTGACGGCGGCGTTCCAAAGAATGTAGCGCGGCGAGCTGCGCTGATCGAGGTAACCGATCACCATGCTCTTGTTCGTATAATGCCAGACGGCCAGGATCGGCTTCGCGTTCGACCCGCCCCCGGCGAAGGAAGGGACAAGCATCTCGATTTGCTTGTTCGGCATCCCCTGAATCGCCACCGTACCGGCCTTGTTGGCCCGAACCGAAGGAACAACCGCCAGCCGATACGGCCCGACGGGCACGATCCGGTGCCCTTGCGTGGCCGAGCGGTTTTTCAACGCGTTCAGCGCTTCGAGACGAAGCTCGCGCAGTTCTCCCAGTGAGAAACATTCGGGGTCGGGATCAACCAGCGGAATGAACTCGCGCGACGAGGAGCTTTCTTCGCCCGTGATCGCCCGAAGCGAGGCCCGGCTGACGGTCAGGCTCGACACCGGCTCGGGTTCGGAGATCGGCTCCTCGTCGTCGAGCACCGCGTCCAGGTACTCGGGGTCCGGCTCGAAATGCTCCAGCGAGTCGTCCAGGTCGTCCACGTCATCCACGGGCACCGACGTTTCGATTGCCCGATCCATCATCCGGCCCGGAGCAGCCGAAACGGGCACGACCCGACTGGCGGCGTCCCAGAACCCCTCGGCCTTCGATCGCAAGCGACGCTGCCACAACGCGCGTTCGATAAGCGGGTGCACCACCTCGGGCCAAAGCCGCTCGCTGGCCGGATCGTCGGCGGCGCGGAGGGTGGCGTACTTCAGGATCGCGCGGCGGAACTCGGGACGCGATCGCCAGGCGTCGGTCAGGCGGTTCCAGCGATCGACCAGATGGTCATCCACCTCGGTCCGTTGCGGGGCGATCTTCTTCAGGTCGTCGAGGTTCTGGGGCATCAGGCCGGGGTTGAGCAGGCCGTTCTCGTCGGTCAGGTGGGCCTGGGCACGCTTGCTCGCCTGTTGCAACGCCTGGCGAATCTTGCGGAAGCGCTTCCGGCGGGCAGCGTCGGCCCGACCGCGCAGGTACTTGATGACGACGATCGGGCTCAGCATCGGCCGGATGTCCACCTGCTCATCGAGCAAACGGGCGGCCCGAGCGATGTCCTCCTCGGTGACCTTCCGCAGGGTCATCAGCCAGGTCATCGCCAGCATCAGGCGAGCCCGGTCGGCGTTTCTCGGGTCGAGCGGCCGCATCAGGAAGATGCCGCGCCGCCGCGAGCCGCCAAGCAAGTAGGCCAGATAATGCCCGCTCAGATACCGCTCCTCGGCCGAAAGCACGATCGGCACGCGCTCCACCTCGGCGATCATCTGCTCCGCGTCTTTCCGACGCTTGATCGAGCGACGCTTCGAGCCCGGGGCGGCCTCGGCCTCGGCCGCGACCGTCGGTGCGGCGGCCGCGACTGTCTCCGCCACGGCATCGACCGCGCCTTCGGGCTTGGGTTCGGCTCCGCTTCGCCAGCGGTCCCCTTCGATCAGGTGGCGGATGGCCGCGGCGGCCTCGGCTCCGGTGGCCGGGCGATCGGCCGGGGCCTTGGCCATCAGGCGGAGGATCAAGGCGTTGAGCGCTTCGGAAATCTCGGGGTTGATCGACCGGGGTTCCGCCGGCTCCGAGCTGACGTGCTGCGCCATCACCGCCATCGGGTTCCCTCGAAAGGGAGTCCCTCCCGTCGCCGCCTCGTAGAGCAAGACACCGAGCGAGTACAGGTCGGACCTCGGGTCGAGCTTCCGTCCTCGGGCCTGTTCCGGACTCATATAGAGTGGCGTTCCGCGGGCGACGCCGGTTTCCTGCTCCTGCTCCATCAGGACCGAGAGGCCGAAGTCCGAGAGCTTCGGCCGGTCGTCTCGGGTCAGCAGGATGTTCCCGGGCTTCAGATCGCGGTGGATGATCCCCTGGTGGTGGGCGTAGTCGAGCGCCTCGGCCACCGAGGCCAGAATGCCCAGGCGCTTCGGGATCGGCAGGTCCTTCCAGCGCAGGTGATAGCTCGGCCCGTCCACCTCCTCCATGATGAAGTAGGTGATGCCGTCTTCCTGGTCGAAGTCGTAGAGCCGAACGATGCCGTCGTGCTGCAACCGGGCGAGAATGCGGGCTTCGAGGCCGAGCCGCTCGTGAACCTCCGGCCCGCCCAGCTCACGGAGGATCTTAATGGCCACCGGCCGCTGAAGCGTCAGGTCCAGAGCGCGAAAGACCGCCCCCATCCCCCCTCGTCCCAGTTCACGATCAATCGAGAACCGTCGCTTCAGCGTCGTGCCGATCACCTTTGGGCACTCCTCGGACACCCGGACCGGCCCCAACTAGACCGCCCCTCGATCTCGCCACCGGCTCGAACCCTGTTCGCTCGCGCGACTCAATTCTTGCCCCCGCTCCCCCGCCCTTGCGTGGAGAGGGTGCGGAGAAGGCGAACGGACATCACGTCCCCTTTCCCTCTTCCGCAGACTCGGGAATGAGGGCGGGGTCAGGGAGGGGTTCCCCTCCAATCCAAAAGACCGCGAGCTGAGGCACCCATCTTACGAGGCCCCCGGCCCCGTCACAATGGACACGCCCTCTCCCCCTTCGTTCCCCCACCTTCCCGCGATCGCCCCCCGGTAGTCTTCCCACGCCTCGCCACCGAGTGCTCCCCCCTGCTCCTTTTAATTTCCGAACGCTGAAAGTGACTGCCCCTGCCCAATTTCCCGATGCTCTTGATGACCGCTCGCTCCGTCGGCCGGCGCCTCCCCGTTTTCCAGGCAATCCCCTCACCTTCCCTCTCGATCACTCGTTGCCCCCCCGATACGCCCCAACGCGAGCCTCGCGCCTGGTCGATCCCAAAACGCAACCCTCAATTTCCCGAAACGAACACAAAAAATCGCCTTAAACCCCTCTCAAACCATGACTTCCGAATTCTCTTGCAAGCGCACCGCCCCGATCCCAGCCCGCGCACCGCAGCGCACCAGGGACGACACCCCCTGTTCCGGGCGAGCGCATCCTTCCCTGCTCCCCGATGCGCCAGGCCGTTTCCCGAAACGAACCACGACGTTCGAACGTAAACCCACTCGAAACAGAATGTTACCCTGTTTCGACAAGGCGCACCGCAGCGCACCGGCACCTCACACGGCGGCGCACCTGCCTCGAACGGCTCTCCCGCCCGAGTGCGGCCCTCGCCGGTCCCGAGTGCGCGGGACCGTTTCCCGAAACGAATGGCAAAAACAGACTGAACCGCCTTCGATCAGGCAAGTTGCGTCATTCCCTCGAAGCGCACCGAGGCGCATCAGGGCCACATGACAAGGCGCACCGTCTCCGGGATTGGCGCGGCCTGGCGGTTGTCCGGCACCGTTGATCCGGGCAGAATGGGCGATCGAACCGGGCCTTTGTGTCGAGGTGCCCCGGCTCCGCTTCCCGCCGAACCGACCGACCGACCCGACCATTGCCCTTCGGAACCGACCAAGGGACCACCCGCCATGCGACCCGCTCCGACGATCGTCCCGAGCTTGCTCCTCCTCGTTCCGCTCCTGATCGTCTCTCCGAGCCTCCGGGCCGACGAGGTGATCGAGTTGGGAGACCACCGCTTCACGATTCCCGACGGCTTCACCGTCGAGGTCGCCGCTGGCCCTCCTCTGGTCGATCGGCCGATCACCGCCGCCTTCGACGAGCAGGGCCGCCTGTACGTGGCCGAGTCGTCCGGCTCGAACGACCCGGTCCAGGTCCAGCTCGAACAGAAGCCGCACCGCATCCTCCGCCTCGAAGACACCGACGGCGACGGCACCTTCGACCGTCGCACCGTCTTCGCCGACCGCATGATGTTCCCCGAAGGCACGATGTGGCTCGACGGCTCGCTCTACGTCTCCGCCCCGCCGCACATCTGGAAGATGACCGACACCACTGGCGACGGCATCGCCGACCAGCGCGAGGTCTGGCTCGACGCCAAGACCCTGACCGGCTGCGCCAACGACCTGCACGGTCCCTACCTCGGTCCCGACGGCTGGGTCTACTGGGCCAAGGGAGCCTTCGCCGAGCAGACCTACGAACGCGACAACGCCCCCCCGTTCGTCACCCGGGCCTCTCACATTTTCCGCTGGCGAGCCGATCGCCAGGGGCCGATCGAGCCGGTCATGACCGGCGGCATGGATAACCCGGTCGATGTCGTCTTCACCCCCGGCGGCGAGCGCATCTTCACCACCACCTTCTTCCAGTACCCCGCCGGCGGCTACCGCGACGGTCTGATCCACGCCCTCTACGGCGGCGTCTACGGCAAGGTCCACAACGTCATCGAGGGGCACCCCCGCACCCGTCCCGGCGTCTTGCCCGTCCTCACCCACCTCGGCCCCGCCGCCCCGGCCGGCCTGGAACGACTCCGAGGCACCGGCCTGGGCGACGACTTCCAGAACAACCTGCTCGCCTGCCAGTTCAACCTCCGCGCCGTCAGCCGACACCAGCTTCAGCCCGACGGCGGATCGTTCACCACCACCGACGGCATCCTCATCCAGTCCGACAACTCCGACTTCCACCCGACCGACGTTCTCGAAGATGCCGATGGCTCGGTCCTCGTGGTCGATACCGGCGGCTGGTACAAGCTCTGCTGCCCGACCTCGCAACTGCACAAGCCCGACGTCCTGGGAGCGATCTATCGGATTCGGAAGGCCGACGCCCCGAAGGTTGACGACCCCCGCGGCCTGTCAATCGCCTGGGACAACGCCACCGCCGAGGCCCTCCCCCCCCTGCTTTCCGACCCCCGCCCGATGGTCCGCGAACGGGCCGTGGCCGCCCTCGGTCAGCTCGGAGCCGAGGCCGTGACCGCGCTCACCGCGATCGTCCAGCAGTCCGACGCTCCCGAAGCTCGCCTCAATGCCGTCTGGGCCAGCAGCCGGATCGACACTCCCGATGCCCGCGAAGTCGCCCGGATCGCCCTGAAGGACGAGGCTGAAACCGTCGTTCAGGCCGCCCTGCACGTCATCAGCGTCCACCGCGATACCGAGGCCCTCGACCGCGTGGTCAACCTCCTGCACACCGGCTCTCCCCAGAACCGCCGGGCCGCCGCCGAGGCCACCGGACGCATCGGTGATGCCTCCATCGTCCCCTTCCTGCTCCAGGCGATGGCCGACCTGCCCGACGCCCCGCACTGGGCCGTGCAGCACTCGCTCATCGCCGCTCTGATCGAACTGAACGCCCCCGAGGTCACCCGGTTCGGCCTCAGCGCCCCGCACGACACCGTGATCCGGGCCGCTCTCATCGCCCTCGACCAGATGCCCGGCGACCACCTGAAGCCGGGCGACGTGGCCCCCCTGCTGTCGTCCGACGACCCCGAACTGCGCGAGGCCGCCGCCTGGATCGCCAGCCGGAAGCCCGAGTGGGGGGCCGACCTCGCCCAGCACTTCGAGCGGCAGCTCCGCGACGCGACGGAGGACGACCAGGACGCCCTCGTCGATCAGTTGGCCGCCCTCGCCTCGTCTCCCGAGATTCAGCAGGTCATCGCCGACACCCTGGACGATCCGAAGGCCCCCGCCGCCTCTCGGCAGGCCGCCCTGGCCGCGATGGCCCGAGCGACCATCGACCCGGCCCCCCCGTCCTGGGTCGCCGCCGTGGCCGAGGCAATCGACTCCGACACCCTCCGCCCGCTGGGCGTCTCGGCAGCTCGGGCGCTCAGGGTGAAGGGAGCCGAGGCCGAGACGCTTCGCGCCCCCTTGCTCCGGATCGCCCACGACGGCGACGCCGAACCGACCGCCCGGCTCGACGCCCTCTCGGCCCTGCCGGGAGGGGTCGGACGCCTGGACGACGACCTGTTCGCTTTCCTCCTCGATCGCCTCGACCCCGACTCCCCCGCGACCGAACAGACCCGAGCCGCCGATCTGCTGGTGGCCTCGACCTTGAGCGAGAATCGCTTGCTCACGCTTGCCGATCAGATCGCCGAGGCCGGGCCGCTCTCCGTCCCTCGCCTGCTTCCGGCCTTCGACGGCCAGGACGACGAAACGCTCGGCCTCCGACTTGTGGCCGCGATCGACGCCTCGCCGAGCCGAGGGAGCCTCGCCCCGGGCGACGTCCGCACCCTGCTCGACCGCTTCGGCCCGACCGTGGCTGCGCGCGGCTCGGCCCTGCTGGCCGCCCTCGACGCCGACGCCGCCGAGAAGCTCGCCCGGATCGAGACCCTGCTCCCCCTGGTCGAGCAAGGGGACGTCTACCGCGGCCAGGCCGTCTTCAACAGCGAGAAGGCCGCCTGCCGGACCTGTCACGCCATGGGATACGTCGGCGGCAAGGTCGGCCCCGACCTGAGCCGAATCGGTGGCATCCGCACCGAGCGCGACCTGCTCGAAGCCATCGCCTACCCCAGCGCCAGCTTCGTCCGCAGCTACGAAACCCTTGTCGTCGCCACGGTCGACGGCCAGGTGCTCAGCGGCCTGATCGGCGACGAAGGGCCGGACCACGTCACTCTCGTCCTCAACGCCGACGAATCCATTCAAATCGCCCGCGACGCGATCGAGGAGATGCAGCCCGGCACCACCTCCATCATGCCCGCCGGCCTCGACGAACAGCTCACCCCGCAGGAACTCGCCGACCTGGTCAAATTCCTCAAAGCAAGCAAGTAAACACTCATCAAGGAAACGCCCCGCACGAGTCCGACCCAACTCCGCCCCTCTCCCCCGCCTCGGGGGAGAGGGTGGCCGCAGGCCGGGTGAGGGGGCCAGGGCACGAACGCCACGCCTTGCAAACCGAACCAGCCCCCCTCACCCCGCTCGCGGGGAGAGGGGGCCAGAACCCCTCAACCAGAGAACACCACAAATCGCCACATAAGCCTCTGCCAACCACGATCGAATCAACCTCTCCCACCTCACCCCCTGGTGATCGCCATGAAGACCCCCACTCCGTCACCGCAGCGCCGCCGCCTCTTCCTCGCGTCCATGCTCGGCGCCGCCGGAGGGGCCGCGGCCCTCGGTGCCTTCGCCGCCCAGGAAGGCCGCGACCCGAGCGACTCGTACGACCCCCGGGGCGAGCGTGTCGGCGGCGATCGGGCAAGTCAGATCGTCGGCTCAGGTGAAAAACTCACGATCACCCGATTGGAAACGATTCTCGTCAAACCCCGCTGGCTGTTCCTGAAAATCCACACCGACGCCGGGATCGTCGGCCTCGGCGAGCCGATCGTTGAGGGCCGGGCCGAGACCTGCATCGCCGCCGTCAAGGAGCTGGAAGACTACCTGATCGGCAAGGACCCGAGGCCCGTCGCCCACCACTGGCAGGCCATGTATCGGCATGCCTTCTACCGAGGCGGCCCAGTGCTGACCAGTGCGATCAGCGGCATCGACATGGCGCTCTGGGATATCAAAGGCAAGGCCCTCGGCGTTCCCGTGTACGAGCTGCTCGGCGGCCCGACCCGGACCCGAATCCGGGTCTACGCCCACGCTCGATCCCCTGAGGCGATCCGGCAGGCCAGGGAGGAAGGGTTCACCGCCTTCAAGACCGGCCCAAGCAAGAACCGCCCCCCCCGGATCGTCGAGAACCCCGCCTTCGTCCGCAAGGTGGCCGACGGGTTCGCCTCGCTCCGCGAGGCCGTGGGGGACGAATGCGACATCGGCATCGACTTCCACGGCGCCGTCCCTCCTCAGACCGCGAAACTGCTCATCAAGGCACTTGAGCCTTATCAGCCCATGTTCATCGAGGAGCCGGTCGCCTGCCAGAACGTCGACGCGATGGCCGACATCGCCCGCAGCACCCACCTGCCCATCGCCACCGGCGAGCGCATCTTCACCAAGTGGGGCTTCCGCGAAATCCTGGAGAAACAGGCCGCCTCGATCCTTCAACCCGACCTCTGCCACGCCGGCGGGATCACCGAGACCCGCCTGATCGCCGGGATGGCCGAGGCGTACTACGCCGCCATCGCCCCCCACAACCCGCTCGGGCCGATCTCGCTGGCCGCCGGGCTTCAGCTGGCCGCCTCAATCCCCAACTTCCTCTGCCAGGAGCAGGTGAGCCTGGGCGACGGATACATCAAAAACCCGTTCCGCGTTTCCGAAGGCTACATCGACCTGCCCAAGGGTCCCGGCCTCGGCATCGAGCTGGACGATGACGCGATGGCCGACAAGATCGGCCACGAGTGGACGAACCCCGAATCCTACGACGTCTTCGACGGCTCCGTCGTCGATTGGTGATGTGAAGGGACGACGATGTCAAACCAACCGGCCCGATTCCTGAGCGGTGACTGGGGCACCTCCCGCCTCCGCCTCCGACTCGTGGAATCGGCAACCCTGGCCACGCTCGCCGAGGCCGAATCCGACGACGGCATCGGCCCGACCTTCCGCGCCTGGCAAGAGGCGGGCTCGCCCGACGACCGCGAGGGGTTCTACCTCCGCGAGCTTGCCCCGCTCGTCGATCGGATCGGGGAGGCTTCGGAAGTTGATCTGACGAGCCTGACCCTGGTTCTCTCCGGCATGGCCTCGGCCACGATCGGGATGCGGGAACTTCCCTACGCCCCTGCCCCGCTCCCGCTCTCGGGGGACGGACTCCCGACCGCCCGGATCGCGCCGGGCATCCTCCCGTGCGACACCCTGCTGGTCACCGGCGTCCGCACCGACGACGACATCATGCGAGGCGAGGAGACGATCCTCCTCGGCCTCGCCGCCGACGGCCTGACCGACGCCCTCGTGATTCTGCCCGGCACCCACTCCAAGCACGCCGTCGTCCGAAACGGCACGCTCGAACAGTTCCACACCTACTTGACCGGCGAACTGTTTGCCATCGTCCGCGATCACAGCGTGCTTCGCCCCTCGCTCGCCCCCAGCCCGACGCCCGGCGAGGCGTTCGAGCGAGGCGTCCGCGACGCTGCCTCCGCCAATCTCCTCGGCGAGTTGTTCTCCCTGAGGGCCGGGTCCGTCCTCCACGGCACCCCTCCCGAGGAGAATGCCGCCCGGCTCAGCGGCCTCCTGATCGGCACCGAGCTGGGCGGGCTGGCGTCGGACGCGGTCGCGGACCTCCCGATTGTCGTCGCCGCCCCCGAGCCCCTGCGATCGTTCTACCGATCGGCCCTCGCCTGTCTCGGGCTCGACGACCGCTGCCGGTTCGTCACCGATGATGAGATGGCCCGCGCCGTTCCCCTCGGCCAGCGGGCCATCCTCGGAGGTGAGCGTTGAGCATACGGAATCGATCGAGGGATTGGCATTGCGAGCGGCGCATGATGCTCTTATAAGGGCTCGCGTACGCCGATCGGAGAGCACCAGCCCACAGCATCCAGTCATGGCGCGGCCGGCCGGCATCGAATCGGCTCAGGGTGACGGACTCCGGCCGCAGGGAGGCGCGCCATGGACTCGCAAAACCGCACGCACAAATCTCAACACAACATCATATCAACAGAATTGTCTATCGTGCTGGTGGTCGGGCTCGCCGCGTTCCTTGCCGCCTTCGTCGTCGCGCGGCAGGGGAACCTGGCGTGGGATGACGCAGCGTATCTGGAACAGGGGCTTCGGCTGGCGCGGCTGGTCGAGGAAGACGGGCCATTGGCCCTGACCGAGGTGCTCGGGGAGGGGCCGAAGCCGCCGATGCTGGCGGCATGGATCGAGGTCGTCGCCCTGGTTGTGGGTCGGCAGCATGTGATGGCCATCATCACGATTGCCGCGGTGGTCCCCTTCGTCCTGCTCTCGGGAAGTGTCGCGGTTCTCGCTCGGCGTCGCTTCGGTTGGACGGCCGCCCCGGTCGCCGTGCTCGTCCTGGCCGCGTCCCCGCTGGCCCTGTCCTACGGGGCGAAGGTGATGGTCGAGACGTTCATGGCCCTCTGGATCCTCTGGGCCTACGATGGGGCCGCCCGGACCCTGGAGCAACCGACCCGGCGCCGGGCCTTGCTTCTCGGTGCCTCCGTGGGGGCCGCGGCGATGACCAAGTTCACCATCGTGCTCTTGCTGACGGCCCCCATGCTCTGGTTCGCCGCCACCCTCGCCCGTCGCGACGTTCCCCGCCTGGTCAAGGCCCGCGTCTGGTTCTGGATGCTCGTGGCTGCGCTGGCCATCGCAGGCCCCTGGTATGTCCGGCATGGGGAATCCACCGTGCGATTCGCCCTGCGAGCGTCGCAACATAACCTCGTCGCCGAGGGCCGGGCCGACTCCACTCCCCTTGGGCAACGTTTGATCAGTCTGGGCGAGGACCTGGCGGGGTGGCCGGTCCTGGGCGTGGCGATCGCCCTGGGGGTGGTCGGCCTGATGTCGAGCACGAGTCGCCGGACGGAGCGCTCTGCCCGATCGAGGGACGCGATCGCATTCGAACGGATCACCCTGCTTGGCCTGGGCTGCGGGGCGGTCATCCTGATGGTCCCCTCGCACTTCGACGCCCGCTTCCTGCTACCGGCCTGGCCGGCCGTGGCGGTTTGCGCAGCGGGATGGATCCGAGCTTCGCTCGCAGGGTCTTCCGCGATCCGGAAGGGCCTGGTCGTCACCGCCCTGGTCTTCGGCGTCGTGTCGTCCTGCGCCTCGCTGCACCGAGAGCCGGGCACGACGACCTACTGGGCCGCCGGCCAACTCATCGACGACCTGGTCGATCGTTATGGTGTCCGGAACATCGGCAACATCGGCGACGGCCCCGACTGGAACGTCTGCAAGACGGGATTCATCAATGAACTCCGGGCTGATCCGGCAAGCTGCTTCGTCATGCACGACCTCTCGCGATGCTCGCCGGAGGAACTGGAGCGTCGCATCGGAAGGTTCGACGCGCTGGTCGTCCTCGACCGCAACGCCTTGCCCCCCGTGTTGCTGGTCGGTGCCCCCGGCCTGAATCGGGCCTATGAGACGCTCGACAGCGCCCTGGCCGGCGATCGGTTCGAGCGGATCGAGACGCACGTCTCCCCCGAGTTGCCACCCTTGACGATCTACATCGCTCGGGCGGAGAAGGCCCCCGTCGAGGACCGAACGCCTTCCGACCACCGCTGATGCTCATGCTCAGAGCGCCCTGGCTTCCGGGCCGACCGCCGCCCTCACATGTGGGCCCACTGCCGGTGGAGGAACGCGACGGCCGCGAGCAGCTCGACCGACTCCCAACCGGGTTCGATCCAGAATTGCCAGGCCCCCCACCACCCCGGGCCGACGATGCCGACCAACCTCGGGATGCCCCGCACGGAGCCCCTCCAGAAGGTTCCGAAGAAAGGGGTGTCGATGGTCCAGGAACCTCCATGCGCCAGCGTCAACACATGCCGCTTCCGGACGAGGGAACGGACGGAGAGCCCCCAGGCAGGCCCGCACTCCCGAACCATCTCGTATCGAAGGCCGGGCAAGATCCCCACGGGGCGAATCACGCCCGCCTCTCGCCCGTCGGCATCGAGGACCCGAACCCTTGGCGAGTACCGGAAGCGTGGCTCCAATCGCAGGCAGAGCGTCCCCGGCGATTCGTCGCTCACCTCGTCGCGCCCCGTCGCATCGAAGATGCTGACGGGTTGAGCCGTTCCCTCTCCGATCAGGGAGTAATACCAGGGGGCATCATCCAGCCAGGCCGGCGCGCTCGACCGATTCATCCCTCGGCCTCCTCGCCCAACGCTCGCCAGGACTCTCGGATCGGCCGGCCGTGCGAAACACGAAGATGAGGGGCCTGGCACCAGGACCGATTAACCATCAATACAAAATCGCATTCTCACATTTACACCAAAGAGAATACTAGAATTTTTGCTCTTCAGGCAGCAGCGATGAGACGAGCAGCTCTGCGATGGACTGGCCGTCGAGGATGAGGGGGACGGATTCGTCGGGGGCGTAGGAGCGGATCTGGAGATAGCCGGGGGTGTCGCCGTTGACCGGCTCGGCGTGGGTCTCGACGCGGCGGGTGCGGAGGTTGAGGACCCAGTAGTTCGACACGCCGCCGGCGGCATAGGCGGCTCGCATCCGGCCAAGGTTCTTCGGGACGCTGGAATCGGCGACCTCGACGACAAGGCCGACGTCGGCGGGGGTGGGATCGCGGTCCAGGTAGTCGTGAGGGTCGCCCCGGACGATGGTGAGGTCCGGCTCAGGGACGTGCAACGGCGAGAGCCGGAGCGGGCACTCGGGGGCGACATGCCAGCCGTCGGGCAGCAGCCTCACCAGCAAATGGTTGAGGGTCTTCAAGGCGGCAGAGTGAGGCGGATTCTTGCCCATCTTCTCGACAATCTGCCCCTCCCAAAGTTCGACACGATTGGCGTCCGGAATGGCTCCGGCCGCGAGCATCTTTGAATACGTCTCGGCCGTGATGAGGTAGGGTCGACCGCCCCGGGCTGAGGCCGGGTTCGGGGCAGAGGTCGGAAGGCTGGGGGTCGCGGTGCTCATGAGGGGATCTCCCGGCGGATCGGCCGCCGGCGCGATCATACCGCGAGAGAGGCGGGATCGTCGAGCCGGACGGCGCGGGGGGAAGCGGGGTCAGGGGCGGATGACAGTGCCGTCGTCGAGGCGGAGGTTGCCCCAGTGCATGTCGAAGGGGGGATCGTCGCCGATGGGGAAGCGGGCGGCGAGGGATTCGTCGAGGTCGACACCGAGGCCGGGGCGGTCGATCGGCTGGAAGGCGCCGTCGATCAGTTCGGGGCAGCCGGGGAAGACGTCCTGCTCGGCCTGGGAGAAGACGCGGCCTTCCTGGATGCCGAAATTGGGCACGGCGAGGTCGAGGTGAACGTTCGCCGCGTGGCCGACGGGGGAGAGGTCGCCGGGGCCGTGCCAGGCGGTTCGGACGCCGAAGAACTCGCAGAGGGAGGCGACCTTGCGGGCGGGGGTCAGGCCGCCGATCATGGAGATGTGGATGCGCATGAAGTCGATGAGGCGATCGGTGACGAGGGGCATCCACTCGCGGGGGTTCGTGAACAGTTCCCCCATCGCGATCGGCACGGCCGACTGGGCGCGGAGATGCGTGAAGTAATCGGCATCTTCGGGGCTGAACGGATCCTCGATGAAGAAGGGGCGGAAGGGCTCGACCGCCTTGACGAGGCGGATGGCCTGGATGGGCGGGATGCGCTCGTGGACGTCGTGCAAGAGTTCGATGTCGTCGCCGATGGTGGAGCGGATGTGCTCGAACAGGCGGGGGACCTCTCGGGCGTAGGCGACGGGGTCGAAGGCAACGGTGCGGCGGTTCTCGGGCTGGGACTCGTCGATGGCTCCGGTGCGGACGCCGTAGGTGCTGGCGCCGCCGGATCGGCCGCCGTACTGGATGCGGACGTGGCGCTGGCCTTGTTCCATGAGGGATCGGACGGCGTCCTCGACCTCCTCGGGCGTCTCGCCGCGGACGGAGCGATAGGTCGGCACCTTCTGGCGGCACTTGCCGCCGAAGAGGCGATGCACGGGCATCCCGGCGACCTTGCCGAGGATATCCCAGAGAGCCATATCAACACCGCTGAGCGCGTTATTCAGGACCGGGCCGTGTCGCCAGTAGGAACTGAGATGAGCCGACTGCCAGACGTCGTCAATGTCCAGCGGACTCTTGCCGACGAGAAAGGGCTTGAGAAATTGATCAACCGCCGCCGCGACGAGCCGGGCTCGCTGGGTGAAGGTCGCGCAGCCGAGACCATACAAGCCGTCCTGATCGGTCTCGACCTTGACCACGACGAGTCGGATGCCGGCCGGGGCGGTGAGGATGGCGCGGACGTCTCGAATTTTCAGGTCGGCGAGTTGCTCCGAGCCGGGGGCGTGACCGTGATCATGATGGCGGCCACGGTGGTGATCGTCGGCAATTGCCGAGGGGGCTGAGGCGAAGACGCCGGCACCCGCGCCGGCGAGGACCGAGCCGAGCCAGTCACGTCGTTGCATGGGGAGGCTCCGGGGAAGATATTGAGCCACGGATGAAACACAGATGAGAAATAAGAGTTTTTGATTGCGAAGGCAGTAACGCCCAAACTCTTCGATTTTCTTTGATTTCTATCCGTGTTTCATCCGTGGCTCATTTCGATTTCCGACTCCGTGGGAGCGTTCCTCCATACCCGAGCCTGCTCACGCGATCAAGTCGGTGACGATCCGGCCGTGGACATCAGTGAGGCGGAAGTCGCGGCCCTGGAAGCGGAAGGTGAGCTTGGTGTGGTCGAAGCCGAGGAGGTGCAGGATGGTGGCATGCAGGTCGTGGACGTGCACGGGGTTCTCGGCGACGGAGAAGCCGAGTTCGTCGCTGGTGCCGAAGGTCTGGCCGCCCTTGATGCCGCCGCCGGCGAGCCACATGGTGAAGGCGTTGGGGTGGTGGTCGCGGCCGTCGGAGCCGCCCTGGACCATTGGGGTGCGGCCGAACTCGCCGCCCCAGATGACGAGGGTGTCGTCGAGCAATCCACGTTGCTTCAGGTCGGTGATCAGGGCAGCGCAGGCCTGGTCGGTGTTGGCGCAGTTCTTCTTCAGGTCGCCGACGAGGTTACCGTGCTGGTCCCAGGCCTCGTGAAAGAGCTGGACGAAGCGGACCCCGCGCTCGACCAGGCGGCGGGCGAGCAGGCAGTTGTTGGCGAAGGAGGGCTTGCCGGGCTCAGCGCCGTAGAGGTTGAGGATATGCTCGGGCTCGGATGCGACGTCCATCAACTCCGGAGCGCTCGACTGCATCCGGTAGGCCATCTCGAAGGCATTGATGCGGGTGGCGATCTCGGGGTCGCCGGTTTCATCAAGCCGCATGCGGTTGAGGGTGGAGATGGCGTCGAGCGAGTCGCGCTGAAGGTGGTCGTCGACGCCGTCGGGGTTGGAGAGGTAGAGGACCGGCTCGCCGCCGGTGCGGAACTGGACCCCCTGGTAGACCGTGGGCAGGAAGCCGCTCCCCCAGTTGGCGTTACCGCCGCTCGGCCCCTTCGAGCCGGAGCTGAAGACGACGTAGCCGGGCAAGTCCTTCGACTCGGAGCCGAGGCCGTAACAGGTCCAGGCCCCGAGGCTCGGGCGGCCGAACTGCTGGGCGCCGGTGCTCATGAGGATCTGGGCCGGGGCGTGATTGAAGGCGTCGCCGACCATCGATCGAACGATGCAGAGATCATCCGCCACCTTGGCGGTGTGCGGCAGCAGCTCGGAAATCTCGGCGCCGCTCTCACCGTAACGGGCGAATTTGAATTTGGGGCCGAGCAGCTTCGAGTTCGGGTTAATGAACGCGGCGCGGTAGCCTTCGAGCAGTTCGGGAGGGGGTAAGGTGCCGTCGAACTCGGCCAGGGTCGGCTTGTTGTCGAACATCTCCAGGTGGCTCGGGCCGCCGGCCATGAACAGGAAGATGACGTTCTTGGCCTTCGGCGCGTAGTGCGGCGTCTTCGGCGCGAGGGGGTCGGCCGCGACCTGGGTCTTCGCGTACCCTTCCTGTGCGAGCAGGTGGCCGAGGGCCACGGAACCAAGCCCGACCCCGCACTGCTGGAGGAACCAGCGCCGGCTGACCTGCGACGGATCCAGGTGGCGGTACTGATGGGACTGGCAGTTCACGGGAAGGTCTCCAGAGGCGGCAGTAGGCAGTAGGCAGTAGGCAGTAGGCAGTAGGCAGGACTGGGACGAGCGAGGCGGACGGGCCAGGCATGAAGGGCGATGACGTTCGGCCGGCTTCGGCCTGTTTCGCCTCCGATCTGTCGATGCCAGGGCCTATTCCTTGGTGATCGTCTCGTCGAGGTTCAGCAAGACGCGGGCCACGGCGGTCCAACCGGCAAGGGTCGCGGGGGAGATGCCTTCGGGCGGGGCCTCGTCGGCGATCATGGCGGCGGGGTCGAGGTCACCGGAGGCATAACGGGCCGTCTGGCGGTCGAGCAGGTCCAGCAGGACGGCGGCCTCAGCCTCGGTCGGGGTTCGGGAGACACAGAGGCGGAAGGCGTGTGCGAGGCGATCGGCGTCGGCCTCGCCGGCCTCGCGCAACGTGCGGCAGGCAAGGGCGCGGGCCGATTCGAGGAAGACGGGCTCATTCAGGGTGATGAGCGCCTGAAGCGGGGTATTCGACCGGGTCCGCCGGACGCACGACGATTCGCCCGGCGGGGCGTCGAAGGCGTCGAGGGCCGGATACGGGACCGACCGGAAGCGGAAGGTGTAGAGACCGCGCCGGTAGCGGTCGGGGCCAGTGGCGGTGTTCCAGACCTTCGGGCCGTAGCTGGCCGGAGGCTGGAAGAGGAACTCGGGGGCGGGCGGGAAGACGCTCGGGCCACCGACCTCGGAATTGAGCAGGCCGCTGGCGGCCAGGGCGATGTCGCGGACGATCTCGGCATCAACACGGTGCCGGGGGCCGCGGGCGAGCAGGCGGTTGTCGGGGTCCTGGGCATAGCGCTCGGGGCTGGCCGAGGAGGTCTGCCGGTAGGTCGCGCTGGTGACGATCTGACGGTGCAGTTGCTTCAGGCTCCAGCCGTTGTCCATGAAGGACACGGCCAGCCAGTCGAGCAATTCGGGATGACTCGGCGGGGCGGCCTGCGAGCCGAGGTCCTCGGACGTGGCGACCAGGCCGGTGCCGAAGTAGGTCTGCCAGACGCGGTTGACGATCGATCGGGCGGTCGTCGGCGACTCGCGAGCCACGAGCCAGCGGGCGAAGCTGAGGCGGTTGGGTGATCCGTCCTCATCCGGCAAGGGGTGGAGCACCTCGGGGACGCCGGGGGTGACGGGTTCGGCGGGCTTGAGGAAGTCGCCGCGGTCAAGCCGTCGGGTCATCCGGGGGGTGTCGCGGGACTGGAGAACAAGCTGGGTGGCGCCTTCGGGGTGGGTTGTCCAGAGGGCCTCGATCGCCTCGTTCGCCTCGGCCCATTCTGGGACGGTGGTGCGCCAGGTCGAGAAGATGGCGGCGACCTGTGCGGGGGAGCGTTCGTCGGGGGCGATGGCCAGGATCTCCCGGACGCGGGCGGGCAGCGGGTCGGCCGAGGGGTCGGGGGCGTCGGTGACGGAGAAGCGGAAGCGGCCGAGGTTGTTGTTCTGGTTGTCGTCGCTGTTCCAGCCGCCGTGCATCTGGACGAGGCGGAAGGTGAGAGAGGCGCCGCCGGGGAAGTCGATCGGCTCGTCGAAGACGAAGACGGCCTTGCGCGGGACGTTGCTGCGGCCGGGGCCGATGTCGGTGGTCCAGGCGGTTTCGTTCTTGCCGTCGATGGCGTAGGCAATCGGTCCGGTCACGCGCTTGGTGTCGGTGCGGTCGTCGAAGGCAGGGTCGAGGTCGGCCTCGGGAGGATTCACGTCGGCCGAGGCGCGGGCGATTTTGACCTCGCGGGGGCCGTGCTCGCCGTCGATCGAGGAGGCGACAACCTTGAACTCGGAGAGGGCGAACAGGCCGAAGATCGACCGGCCGGGGCCACCCTTGGGGAGTTCAGGATCGTTGAGCAGTTCGAGCCGAACGGCGGAGATTTTGCCCGGCGATTCGACCTTCACGGTGAAGTCGGTGGTGTGCTTCGTGGGGGCGTATCCGGCAGCGAGGATCGAGCCATCGTCGAGCAGGTAGTGCTTCTGGCCACCGCTGGCGTCGAGTTCCGGGCGAACGACGGTCCACTCGGGCTGGTCGTCGCGGACGGTCTCTTCCCAGGCGAGCATCCGGTCGAGCCAGTCGGGGGTCCGGTGCTTCAGGTCGTCCTCGATCGCGGTGATCTGCTGGAAGATCTCGGCCCGCCGGCGCTGCTCCTCGGGCAGGTAGACGGCGACGTTCGACTCGTGCGCATTGTTCAAGAAGGCGAACATGCGGTAATATTCAGTGTGCGAGATCGGGTCGTACTTGTGCGTGTGGCACTGGGCGCACGAGATCGTCAGGCCAAGGACGGCCTTGCCGACGGCGTCCATTCGATCGAACATCGCTTCCATGCGGAATTGTTCGGGATCGATGCCCCCTTCCTCGTTGATCATCGAGTTCCGCAGGAAGCCGGTGGCAACGAGTTGATCCTGGGTGGGGTCGGGCAGGAGGTCGCCGGCAAGCTGCTCGATGACGAACTGGTCGTAGGGCAGGTCGCGGTTCAGGGCGTTGATGACCCAGTCGCGGTAGGCCCAGACGAAGCGGGCCTTGTCCTTCTCGTAGCCGTCGCTATCGGCGTAGCGGGCGGCGTCGAGCCAGAGGCGTCCCCAGCGCTCGCCGTAATGGGGGGAGGCGAGCAAGCGATTCACCAGATGCTCATAGGCATCGGGTGACTCGTCGTTGACGAAGGCATCCACCTCCTCGGGGGTCGGCGGCAGGCCGATCAGGTCGAGCGAGAGGCGGCGGATGAGGGTGGTACGGTCGGCCTCGGGAGAGGGTTCGAGCCCTTCGGCTTCGAGCCGGGCGCGGACGAAGAAGTCGATCGGGTTGCGGCACCACTCGGGGTCGGAGACGCTCGGCAATTCCGATTGCTCGGGGGGGATGAAGCCCCAGTGCTGTTCGAACGGGGCCCCCTGCTCGATCCAGGCGTTGAGGGTGGCGATTTGCTCGGGGGTCAAGCTCTTGCCCGAGTCGGGCGGAGGCATGCGGTCGAGGTCGTC
Source organism: Tautonia marina (assembly GCF_009177065.1). Classification (NCBI taxonomy): domain Bacteria; kingdom Pseudomonadati; phylum Planctomycetota; class Planctomycetia; order Isosphaerales; family Isosphaeraceae; genus Tautonia; species Tautonia marina. Next base: position 78,135 of record NZ_WEZF01000001.1, on the reverse strand, counting down.
GTCGGAGGTAATCCGCCAGTGCAGCTCGCTCTCGTCGAGGCTGCCGGGGACGACGGCGACGCCACCGGAGGGGGTCGGCTCGAACATGCCGCCGGGCAGGTCGAGCCGCAAGCCACCCTTGCGGTCGGCCTCGTCGGGCCCGTGGCAGCGGAAGCAGGTGTCGGAGAGGATCGGCCGGACGTCCCGGGCGAAGTCGATCGGCGTGTCGGCAACGGCAGAGGCGGGGAGAGCCGTTGTCAGCACGGCCAGGAGCCCAAGGCAGCGGGTTCGGGGCCGGCTCGTCATCGATGTCACCTCGCGAGCGTCGTGGTTCGAAATTCGGTCGGTTCGACAGGTGCGGCGGACTCCGGGTCAGCCAGGAGCCCGTTGGCCGTCGTTCCGGACCAAGGCGGGGGTGCGCGCACGTCTCAATGAAAAAAGGCGGGGGGCACGGCTCGATTCGCCGTCTGGCAACGGCGAGATTGCCACACTTTATGGTATCGGTCCGATCGCCGAGACTCAACCCTCAGTCAATCGACCCTGGGGGGCTGCGTCACTCTGGCATCGCGGCGGGGAACCTGGTTCGTCGAGGGAAATTGAACCGATACGGCCCCGCGCAAGAGTTTTGCAAATGAGCCCCGCGTCGACGACGATACAGGAAGGAATGGACGGCTTTCCCCGACACCCCTTTGATTGAGCACCGTGTTCCATGACGACCGCCTGGATCTTCTGCCTGTTGACCGCCCTTGGGCTCTCGACTCCGAATTCGGACGCCCTCGACCGTGACCTCGTCGCCTACTGGCCCCTCGCGGGGGATTTCCGAGATCACTCGGGAAACGGGTTGCATGCCGAGGCCGAAGGGAACGTCGATCTCCAGGCTCCCGGCCGAGACGGTAAGCCCGGACACGCGGCGGAGTTCGATGGGCATGGGGGCGGACTGGTCGTCCCTTCGCATCCGTCGCTGGATCTGGGCGATGAGGATGTGACCCTCTCGGCCTGGGTGTTCACAGAAGGTGATATCGATACGCCGATCGGCGATCTGATCAGCCGCTACGATCGTGCCGCCCGGCGCGGCCTGATGCTCGGAATCAAGACCAACGCGGGGGTGACCTTCAGCCAGGCCAACCATCGGCACCTGCAATTCGGAATCGACGACGATCGAGAGTCGGACTGGAGCCCCGTCGGCGTGCCGGGGGGAGACGGGACGCTCCTCGCCTTCGCGCTGGCCTCGCACGACGGGGCGCTCTACGCCGGGACCTGCGAGCCAGGAGCGGACGACTCGGGCCATGTCTACCGATACGAAGGGGGCTCGGAGTGGGTGGATTGCGGAGCACCCGATGGCAGCAACTCGGTCACGAGCCTGGCCGTCTTTGAGGGGAACCTTTACGCGGGAACCGGGCGCTACCGGGTGGCCGGGTCGAGCCTGCCCGAGTCGCCGAACGACACGCCCGGCGGCCGGGTCTTTCGCTACGAAGGGGGCACGACCTGGACCGATTGCGGCCCGTTGCCCGGCTCAATCGCCGTGAGCGGGTTGGTGGTCTTCCAGGGGAAGCTCTACGCCGGGTCGCTCTACGCTCCGGCCGGATTCTTCCGGTATGACGGGGGCACCACCTGGACGGCGTTGGAAACTCCCGACGGGAAACGGGTCGAGGCGATCGCTCCGTTCGACGGATTCCTGTACGCCACCAGCTACGACCGGGGTCACGTGTACCGCTTCGACGGCCAGACCTGGACCGACCTGGGAGCGCTCGGCGATCCGGAGATCAACACGCAAACGTATTCGCTTGCCGTGTATCAAGGGTCGTTACATGTGGGCACCTGGCGAAGCGGTCGGGTTTACCGACTCGGCGAGCGAGGGGATTGGGTCGATGTGGGCCGCCTCGGCGAGGAATTGGAGGTGATGGGCATGCTCCCCCACAACGGCCGATTGATGGCCGGGTCGCTTCCGCTGGCCCAGGTGTACCGATACGAGGGGGGGCAGGACTGGCGGCTCTTGACCCAGCTCGACACGACGCCCGACGTCGTCTATCGCCGCGCCTGGACGATGGCCGAGCACGCCGGCCGCCTGTTCGTTTCGACCTTGCCTTCGGGTCAGGTCTTTGCCTACCGAGCCGGGGCGATGACCTCCTGGAATCAGACCTTCCCCGACGGCTGGCACCATGTCGCGGCGGTGCGATCGGGAGAGACGCTCCGCCTGTTCGTTGACGGCAGGCCCGTCGCATCGGAGACGATTGACGGCTCCGGCGCCTTTGACCTCTCGACCGAGGTGCCCTTGCGGATCGGCTCGGGTCCGAACGCACCGTTTCGGGGGCGGCTCGCCGAGGTTCGCCTGCACCGTCGGGCGCTGGCAGAGGAGGAAATTGAGCGTCTGGCGTCTCCGTGATTCCCCCACCGAATCTCATCGAGACGAGCCGAGATGTTGACCGATCGACTTCCGATTCCGAAGTGTCGCGTTCTTTTGTGTTGAGTAAGGAGCCCTCCGATGAATGCTCCAAGCCTTGCGACCTTCCAACCGTCGTTTGTGAGATTGCTCGGGTGGTTGATCAGCCTGGGACCGGTGCTGGCCTGCGTCCCCGGGGAATCGGGCCGCCCCCCCTCGGGTGACGGCCCGCCCACCGGAGGAGACGACGAGTACGCCCGGCAGCGCGCGAGCATGGTCGATCGCCAGCTCCACGCCCGAGATATCGACGACCCTCAGGTGCTGGAGGTGATGGCCCGAGTCCCCCGCCACGAGTTCGTTCCGGAGGATTATCGTGACCTGGCCTACGCCGATCGACCGTTGCCGATCGAAAAGGATCAGACGATCTCGCAGCCGTACATCGTGGCGCTGATGACCCAGCTCGCCCGCCCGCAACCCGGAGATCGAGCGCTGGATGTCGGCACGGGCTCGGGCTACCAGGCCGCCGTGCTTGCCGAGCTGGTCGATGAGGTCTACAGCATCGAGATTCACGAAGAATTAGCCGATTCGGCCCGAGCACGCCTCGCCCGACTCGGCTACCGCAATGTCGAGGTGCGGCACGGCGACGGGTATCGAGGCTGGCCCGAGGCTGCCCCGTTCGACCTGATCATCGTCGCCGCCTCTCCACCAGAAATTCCCAGGCCCCTGATCGCACAGCTCGCCCCTGGCGGTCGGCTGATTCTTCCGGTCGGGGAAGGGTTCGGCCAGGAGCTGGTTCGAATCGAGAAAGCCTTTGACGGCACGATCACCCGCGAGTCGATCGCCCCCGTCTCCTTCGTTCCCATGACCGGCGAGGCCCGCCACGACACCGATCAGGACCGCTGACTCCGAAGACGACCGTCAGGGAGCTTGCCCTGGCACCGCCTCGACAATCCGCCCGTCCGATTCGCGGATCTGGACGATGCGATCGACGGGAAGATCGTCGAAGCGGTGCATTGTTCCCGACGGCCAGTGGACCTCCAGCGCCTCGATCGCCTCGGCCGATCCGAGGCCAAACCAGAGGCGGGGGTCGGACGAGGCCAGGTAGCTCGTGCCGCTGGTTTGCCATCGAGTGAGGGTCCGATCACCGGCCCGGCAAACGACCCGAGCCCCGACCGGCAAGGGACCTGAAGCCGAGCCGATCAACTTCACGCCGAGCCAGTGGCCCGGATCGGGCGAGACGTTGTGCAGAAGGCTCGCCGGCTCGTCACGATGCACGACCACAAGGTCCACCCGGCCGTCGTTGTCGAGGTCGCCGCTGGCCACACCGCGGCCGACAACTGCTCGGGAAAAATACGGGCCCACTGACTCAGGGCTTGCCACCTGATAGCGGCCATTCCCCTTCCCTGTGTACCAGTGGGGAAGCTGGGCCATCGGCTGGTTGATCCAGGGTTGATCAAACACGTGGCCGTTGGCAACAAACAGATCGAGCGTGCCGTTGTTCTCGGCGTCGATGGCCACGGCGCCGAAGCCGGTGACGGCCAAACTTGGACCGTCGAGCCCCGAGCCGGAGGTTGCGTCGGCGAACTGACCACCGCCCAGATTGCGCAAAAAGGTGTTCGGCTCGTTGCGAAAGTTGGTGTGGAACAGGTCGATCAAGCCGTCGCCGTCGAGGTCGTCGGCCACCACTCCCATGCTGGCCGTCGCTCGACCGGCACCGTCAAAGGCGGCTCCAGATGCAATGCCGACCTCCTCAAACCGCAGGTCGCCCCGGTTGAGCAAGAGAAAGTCGGGGGTGATGTCGTTGGCGACGAACAGATCGAGCCATCCATCGATGTCGAAGTCGGCAATCGCCAGGCCGAGCGCCTGACCGTCGGGACGCTCCACACCGGCCTCGGCCGAGACATCAGTGAAGGTCAGGTCGCCGTTGTTGCGAAAGAGCAACTCCTTCTGCGCAGGGAACCGGCCGGGAGGACAGTGGATGCGACGGCCCGAGGCATCGCGGCACTCCGGGGCGGTGCTTGGGTCGGCCTCGACGTAGGTGACGACGAACAGGTCGAGATCACTGTCGCGGTCCAGGTCGGCAAACCCGGCGGCCGTGCTCCAGCGATCGGAGCCAACTCCGGCCGATTCGGTGATGTCGGTGAAGGTCCCGTCGCCGTTGTTGTGGTACAGGACCGTCGAGCCGAACCCGGTGACGAACAGGTCGTCAAAGCCGTCGGTGTCGATGTCGCCCACCGCGCATCCCATGCCGTAGCCTCGACCACCGACCCCGGCCGAGGCAGTCACATCGACAAACATTCCATCACCCGTGTTGTGAAACAGTCGATTCGGCGCGGGCGGATGCTCCCGATCGACGGGTAAGGGGCAGCCGTTGACGAGGTAGACATCGAGCCAGCCATCGTTGTCGAAATCGATCAGGCCGACGCCGCCGCCCATCATGTCGGCGATGAACAGGTCCCCCTGAGCCCCACTGTCGTACGGGAAGATGAGCCCCCGGCTCGTGGCCTCGTCGACGAAGCGAGCGCCGGAGATCGACAAGGATTGATCGGCGGTCTCGGCATGCTCCGGCTGCTCGACGAGATCGTGCTTCAGCCGAGGAACTCTAGGAACCTCGGGCACCACCTCGCCAAGCTGGGCAATCGCCTCCTGCGCCTCGCGATGGAAGGGATCGACGCGGCTGGCGTGCGCGAACCAGGCCCGAGCCTCGACGGGCATGCTCGATGCGAGGCAAAGGCGGGCGAGTTCGACGCAAGGCTCGGCGTCCCTCAGATCGCCGAGCCGATCATCAAGAAGCGTTTTCATGGCGATCATGCGAGCCCGGATCGCCTCGGCTTGATCGAGGATCGGAGCGGCCTCGGCGTCGAGCCCGGCGCGGACCAGGGCACGGCCGAGCCGGTAGTGGGCGCCCAGGTGCTCCGGATCGGCCTTGACCGCTTCACGAAAGCAGGCGATCGCCTCATCATCTCGCTGGCGATCCTGCTCAACCAGGCCGCGGAGAATCCACCAGCGGGCCTGCTCGATCGGCCGATCGGGCTGAGGGCCGAGGGCCTCGATCGCCTGATCCGACGCTCCCAGCACGATCCGGCACTCGGCCAGGGCCAGTCGGACCGCGGGGTCGTCGTCCATCACCCGGTTCGCCAATTCAAGATCGGCCAACGCTCCGGCCGGGTCCCCTTGCTCCAGGCGGAGAAGCCCCCGACCTCGCCGCAGCCAGGGATCGTTGGGCGACCGATCAAGGTACGGTTCCAGCTCCTTTCGCAGGCGGTCGCCGTCGCCGGCGAGGTCGCGGAAGATTTCCTGATGGCGGTCTTCCAGGGCAATGTTGGTGAGCGAGACGAGTTGGCGAGGGTCGCCGGACTGCCGGAAGACATCCCAGAGCAAGGCCCTTGCCTCCTCCTGCCTGCGCTGGATGAGCAACAGACCGAGCAATCGGACCTTCGGCTCGATCGCCTCTGGTTCGCGCTCCATGACGGCTCGGAAGGCGCGCTCGGCCTCAATGCGATCGTGCCGCTGCATGGCGATCGTGCCGAGGCCCATCTGGGCCTGAAGCCAGGCGGGGTCGTTCTCGGGAATCCGATCGAGGGCCGCCTGGGCCTCGTCGTCTCGACCGAGACTCGTCAGCGCTTGCCCTCGCAGGAGCCAGGCTCGCGCGTCGTTCGGATGCCGAGCGACCCACGAGCCGAGCCGACGCTCGGCGTCGTCCCATTGCTGCCGCTGCACGGCCTGCTCAATCGCCTCCCATCGGCGCTCATCCGAGGGGGTCAGGCTCCAGCGGATCACGACGATCAGCCCGGCCACGCTCGCCAGTCCGACCGCGACGCGTAGCACCCACCGCCGCGGGCGTGTTGGCTCGACATTCATCGTCGCGTCACTCGCTCGACCAATCAAACGGTCCGTGCCGACCCGATCCACCCAAGGGAGAGGCCGAGACACGTTGCCACCTGGGTGTCGATCACTCAGCGTTCAAGGCCGCCATGCGGATCGCCCTGAATCGGGAATTCCGCGCCGCAATTCTTCCCGAATTTAAAAGAAATGCGCAGCGAACCCCGAAAAATCCCGGCGAAACCCGCGCACGTTCGCCTCCCGCTTTCGCAAGATGAGCACACCATGATCGTAGCGCGGTTCGGCCTGAATTGCCAGATGGGACCAGTTGCGGCGGTTTTCCGTCAGCGGCGGAAGACCGAGGGGCGATCGTCCCGAGTGCTGGCGTTGAACATCCCTGAGCCGAGGGTCCGCAAGACCCACTGACCGCCGGGCAGGACCTCGGGGCGGAACAAGGGGAAGGAGGCCGGGCCGGTCACCCGGATGTCGGCAATCTGGCCGCCGGCCTCGCGGAAGGCATCGCTGAGCAAGGGGATGCGGAAGCCGCCTCGGCCGTACATGATCCGCAAACGCAGGTCGAGTTGACCGCGCAGGTCCATCGTACCGCCCCCTCGAAGGCTGATGGCGTCGCCGGTCAGGAGGATCGGATCGAGGTAGGCCAGGCCGTTCTCGATCCGGACCGAGACCTCGGCCGTGTCGAAGGCCGTTTCACTGGACGGGGCGCCGATCTCCAAGGTGTTGAGGACCTTGAAGAACCGCAGGGCAACGGGCAGATCGCCCAGGTCTCCTTCGGAAACGCGAAAGTCTCCGGAACCGCTGACCGATCGCATCTCGTTGCCGATCCCGCTGAAGGTGATCATCCCTGAGAGCAACCCCCGGAAGCTCTGCTTCCCGGGCAGCGAGGCGGTGAACCGGGCGAGGTCGGCATTGGCAACGGCCAGGGTGGCGTTGTACTCGGGCTGCTCGTCCATGCCGAGGCCGACCTGCCCGGTCAGGCGACCGCCGAGCAAGTCTCCCTCGATCGCTTCGAGGCGAGCGGACTGACCGTCGATCACCAGCGGAGAGCGGACCTGCGTCACCTGCTGACCGGCGATCGTCAGGCTATCGAGGTCGATCAGGCCGGACAGCCCGAGCGATCGGCCGTCGAAGCGACCGGCGAAATCGACGAGCCGCCCGTGAATCGCCTCCAGGGGGATGCTCGTGCGGATCGTCTGACCGTTGAGGACGATCAGGCCGTTGGCCCATTCGACGTAGGCGGGGTCGCCCGGCTGTCCCGACCAGCCGAGCCGCAGATCGCCTCGCATCGAAGGGATGGCCGGGCTTTCGTCGAGCCGTCGGGCGAACTCGGCCATGACCGAGGGCATCAGCTTTCTCAGCTCGGCGTCGAGCCGGAATCGGGCCACGCGCAGGTCATCGACCGAGAGGCCGAAGCGGCCGTCAGGCTCCAGGTTCACCGCCCCGGATCGAAAACGGACGGGAGAGCCTCGGAACTGGAACGAGACGTCGTCCATCGTCACCAGGCCGTCGTCGTAGACGAACAGGCCGTCGATCGCCTCCATCGCCGGCAGTTCCAGCGGAGGAGGGTCGGGGCCGCCCGGCTCGTCGGGGGCGGGGGTGAAGCGCAGGCTGATCGACGTGCCGGGATCGGGCCGGACCGCCAGCCTGGTATGGTTCTCGTTTCCCTTGACCTGGATGGCCGCGTCGAGCGTGGCCTTGCCCATCGGGTTCAGAAGGTTCCAGGTCGCCTGCCACTCTGGAGGTAGGGCGAGCCGGAGCTGTTCGTCGAAGGGAAGGTCCGTGGCCCTCATGGCCAGTTCGGCGTCGAACGTGTTCGGACCGACCTGGCGAACCCAACCATCGGGGCATTCGATCCGGGCCAGGCCGTTGTAGCCGACCAGGTCGTGGAACTCCCAGTGGTCGGGCATGATCACCAGGCGCCCCTTGACGTTGGTGATAGCGTAGGGCATCCCCTCCCAGGTGAAGGCGAAGCCGCCGGCCTCGGCCGGTTCCCCCAGGTCGAGGGCGGCGGTCAGCTCGACAATCTCCTTCTTGTCGCTCCCTGGAGGGGCCGGACGGCGGTCGAGATGGGCGTGGGCGACGCGCACGGTTCCTTTGGGCTGGAACTGGTGCAGGACGGCTCGGACGTCGGGATTGAGCGCGGCCAGCAAGGTTTCGTCGATCGGCAAGGCCCCCAGCTCGAAGTCGAGCGAGACGACGGGATCGGAGCTCACCTCGTCGATCGTTCCCCAGCATCGGGCCGGGCGGTTGCCGATGATCGTGGTCAGGCCCGGCGGGGCGATCGTCACGCGGTCCCCTTCCCAGACGACCCGGCCGTAAAGCTGCCGGATCGGGTACGGGCAGGCGGCGTGGGTCATCGACGCGCCTTGAAGGTCGAGCGTCAGGCCGAGCCCGACCGGACTGCCGGGCTTCCGCCGCACGGCCCGCACGTAGGCGTGCGTTCGGCCTCCGGGGCGGAGTTCTTCCCAGAGACCAAGCAGATGCTCGGGGGTCTTGTTCCGCAAGCGGTCGTCGAACTCCAGGTCGGTAACTTCGATCAAGAGATCGAACGGCCCGGCCATCGGGTCCATCACGTCGAGTCGGCCTGCGGCTCGGGCGATGGTCCGGCCGTTGGTCCCCCGGGCGTGATCGACGAGCAAGGTGCCGTCTTGCAGGGTCGCCAGCAGCTCGACCTCGTTCAACGGAAACGGAAATTCGGGCACATTCACGCTGGCGGATCGGACGAGCAGGTCCAGCTCGTGCTCCTTCAGCGGTTGTTCCTGATCGTCGGGGTCGATTTCCAGGCGATGGACGCGGACGTCCAGCTCCCCGGCCGAGAGGCCGAGCTGGTCGTAGCTCGGATGCAACTCCTCGGGCAACCGGCTGCGGAGGCTCTCTCCCAGCTCCAGGCGAATCAGCTCGCTGCCGGCCAGGGTCACGCGGCGAGTTCTGACGTTGAAGGTTCCGGCCAGGTCGAGCCGCTCGAAGCCGTCTCCCCGGGCGGTGCCTTCGATGGCATAGGTGGTCGAGCTTTGCGGGGTCATCGTCAGCACGACATCCCGGAGCAGGCTCATTGTCCCTTTCGAATCGCTCAACAGGATCTTGCCGTTGCGGATCAGGACCTTCGGCAAGACCTCGGGAGGGGGCAACGGCCAGGGGTCGGCCAGAAACCCTTCCAGGTTCCAGGTGCCGTCGTCCCGGCGCCCGAGGCGCAGGGTCGGCTGCGCGACGATCACCTCGCGGGCCTCGAACCGCTGCTGCAAGAGGGCGGCCACGTCGAAGGTCAGCCGTAGCCAGCCAACCTCGATCGTCGGTCCCGGCAAGGTCTCGATTCCCTGGTGAACCCGCACCTGCTCCAGTGTCGCTGAGCCGGTAAACGGTCGGAGGCGGACCCGGCCGACGCTCACCTTCGAGTCGGGCAAGAGCCGCAACGACTCCCGCTCGACCAGGCGGGCCAGCTCGGCGCCGTCGGTCGCGTGCCCGGCGGCGTACCAGCCGCCTCCGATGAACACCGCAACCGGCAAGATGACCGACCAGGCGATCATCTTCTTCGTATCGTGCCCGAACCGCCCGCCGACCATCCGCATCAGGCCCGCCGCCGCCAGCCCCATCGCCGGCACCATCCCTGGCAAGCGGTAGCGGATCGAGCTGACGAAGACCATGTGCAGCAGGCAGAAGCAGAGGACCGTTCCCCCGAGCAGGACCAAGGTTCTCGGGTCCTTCCGTCGGTCCCAAAGCCCAACGATCAGCAGAAGGAAGACCGGGATCGTCACCACCCCGCTGAGCACTCCGACGCCGGGGGCCGACAACTCATCGGCGTTCGGCCAGGGGCTCCAGAAGCGTCCGAGCTTGATCGCCGCCAGTTCCCACGCTCGTTGCGGGTTCTCTCGGGCGAAGGCGATCGCCCGGCGGCGTAGCTCGGTATCTTGCGAAACCTCGTCGAGCACCCGGATCTCGGGGTCGTCCAGGAAGCTCATGTCGCTGGAGCCGGTCGCCTCGGGGCTGAGGCCGTCGTACAGGCTGGCCCCGACCCAGAGCGCCGTCGGCACGAACTTGCCGACAACCTGGGCATTGCGCATCCACCACGGCGCCATCACCGCGGCGACCGTCAGGACGACGACCGCCGCCAGCCCGACCGCCCGCTTCGAGCGCTCGAACAGCACCCAGGCCGGCAGGGCCAGGGGGAGGAAGACCGCCCACGACGGCCTCACGAGCAAGGCCGCGCCGATCGCCAGACCGGTGAGAACGGCCACGACGAGCGAGCCAAACGGCCCCGGCCCTGGTGTCGGCCCGTGCCAGGCGAGCGAGTGCGGAACCTCATCCTGAGACGTATGGGCCGCGTCCTGCTCCCGAACCTTCGGACCCGGCCGCCAGAGGACCGCCAGGCCCCAGAGGGACAGCAGCATCAACGGGACGAACACCCCCTCGGACAGCAAGAGCCCCGAGAGGGCCACCGAGTACGGCTCGACGGCCGCCAGCGTGGCCGCCAGGATCGCCACCCGCCGTGCCCGGCGACGGTCGTGCTCGTCTCCCCGCCGCCAGAGGGCGAGCACCAGGGCATAGACGACCGCCACTCCGCCCGCCCCCAGCACCGCCTGCGAAACCCGAGCCCCCAAGGCCGCATCGGGGCCGAACAGGATCTGACAGAGGGCCAGAAAGGCCGGATAGCCGGGGGTCCGCAGCGCGTAGTGCGGCACGTCCCACTGATTCACGACGTACGGCGAACCGGTCCGGATCGCCTCGGCCAGATACCAGTAGATTCCCGTGTCGCCGAAGATGCAAAGCACGCCCTTCTGCTGGGCGTAAAGCTGCACCGCTCCGGCCGCCAGCAGCCGCAAGGCCAGACCCACGAGCACGATCATCGGCACGATCGCGTACCGGGTCCAGCGCGATCGTCTCGTCGATTCGGGCATGGTACGCTCGAAGGCCACCCCTCGGAGGCCGGGGCGGCGGGATCGGGTCCAAGAGGATGGGTGGAGTTCCAGTCCGATCTCGTCAACGGCCGGCGCGTCCCAGGCGGGCCGGCATCTTAGCCCCGACCTCCCGGCCGGTCAATCGCAACGCCGGGCCCAGGTCGGGCGAGGCGTCGCCGCTGGTCTTCCAATCCGGCAGGATGTTGAGCGACCCGGTGACGCTTGCGATTATGCGACCACTCACTTCTGACGATCGACACACAAGAAAACAGGAGGCCCCTCATGAGACAACGTGTTGCACTTACCCTCTGTGGCCTGTGTTGCGTGTCGGTGGTGACATCGCTCATCATGGCCGACCCGGCGGCCCGAGCCGCTCGGGCAGAAGGCGAGATCCGGAAGATGACGCCGTTCGACCTGCCCCCGTCGTACGGTCGCGCCGCCGTCGACATTCCGAGCCTCAACGAGCGCGGCCCCTCTCGATTGACGCGTGTCCAAGGCTCGATCAGCATACCGATTCGCTACCAAATCAAGACGACGAACACCTTCGCCGACGCCCCCCACCGGTTGAACGTCCGCTTCTTCGAGGCTCGATCGTCCCGAGGCGAGGACGAGGAACGCGACGCGCCTCCCGAACCGCTCGGGTCATGGACCTCGCCGCCGTTCACGCCGGGCGATCGGCTGCACATCAACGAAGTGGCCCCGTTGACGCTCCCCTGCCCGCCAGGAACATACCGCATCGCGATCCGGGTCGAACGCTACTTCGAGGGCATCGAACGGACCCGCGGCCGGATTACGGAATGGCAGGTCCTTCACGCCCGCCCCTATCCGGAGGTTGTGGTCCGGTAAGGTCTTCGCCGCCAATCGCCGCGGGGCGGCCGTTGCGCATGACCACCAGTTCGATCAAACCCGCGGACTCGGAGCGACATCCCGTGGCATCTCCGAGTCCGGACGCACGACTTCCCCGGGCGAGGGCCCCCTTGCTCCGCCTCGCCAGGCGAGGTCAATCCACGTCCACGTCAATCGCGTGGGCCTTCAGCTCCTCGATCGAGACGAACTCCAGCGCCGAGATATGCGTGGCTTCCAGCACGACGGAGGGAGCCATCCCGGCCTCGAGCGCCTCCTTCCAGCGCTCGACGCAGAGGCACCAGCGGTCGCCCGGCTTCAGGCCGGGGAAGCCGTACTGGGGCATCGGGGTGCTCAGGTCGTTCCCTCGGCGTCTCGAGAATTCGAGGAACTCGCCCGTCATCTCGGCGCAGACCAGATGCAGGCCGATGTCGTCGGCACCCGTGTGGCAGCAGCCGTCCCGGAAGAAACCGGTCACGGGGTCCAGGCTGCACGACTCCAGATTGCTTCCCAGGACGTTCTTGGCCATCGCGGTCGCTCTCCCCTCTGATCCCCGATCCCTTGCCGCCCCGTCGGGGAGCGGTTCGATACGAGTATCGTAGCCAATCAGGGCAGAGGCGTCGAAACCCCAGAACCGACCGGAGCCCTTTGCGGGGCGTGGTTCAGGAGTCCTCAGCGTCCGTGATGGAGTACGAACAGGCGTCGGGCGGTTCGGATCGCCTCCTCGACCTCGGGCATTCCTTGATCGATGATCTGAAAGAGCAGGCGGTCGAACTCGGCTTCCAGCGACACGGCGGAAAGGACCTTCGGCGTTGCCGACGACGATCGAGGCTCGGACGGCGAGGGGGCGGGGGTTGGTGCTGGCCTGGCGGCGGCCGGGGTGTTCCGGGGGCGGCCCCGTTTCGCCTTCGATTTCGAGGGAGTGGCGAGCGTCGCGGCCTCGGGCCTGGACGCGGAGGCCGAGGGCTTGGCAGGTCGGGTCGGCCGGAGGTTACCGGTCAAACCCAGCTTCGCCCGCATCCGGTGGACCAGGGTTTCGCTGATCGACCCGTCATGCCCGGCCTCGTTCCAGGCCTGATTGACGGCCCGATATCCGGCCTTCGGATGGTCGCCGAGGTACGCTCGGGCAAAACTGGTCTTGGTCACCGCGGCATTGCGGGGGGATGCCGTCGCCATTTCGATCTTCTCCAGGAGCAGTGATTTGCGACAATCCCCCAAGTTTACCCGACCCCGCCTCTTTCTCGTCAAATTCAAACTCAAACCCGATCGACACACTCGCCCCCAATCGCCACGACCAGCCCAATCAGCCCACCCGATCCGAGGATCATCGTTGGACTGGGTGGGAGATGCCCCGGGAAGGAGCAACCCCTCAATGACGACGCCCCAAGCAAACGATCTGATTCAGCGAGCGGCCGAGGCGGTGGCCTCGGCCCGAGCCTTGGTCATCGGTGCCGGCGCAGGCATGGGAGTCGATTCGGGCCTGCCCGACTTCCGCGGCCGGGAAGGTTTCTGGCGAGCCTACCCGATGGCCGAGCGCCTCGGCCTGAGCTTCGCCGAGATGGCCAATCCCCGATGGTTCCGCCACGATCCGGCCTTCGCCTGGGGCTTCTACGGACACCGGCTGAACCTTTATCGTGCGACGACTCCACACCCCGGTTTCGCCATTTTGCGGCGGTGGATGGAGCAGATGGCCGGGGGAGGCTTCGTGGTCACGTCGAACGTCGATGGGCAGTTTCAGCGCGCCGGGTTCCCGGCCGATCGTCTGGTCGAATGCCACGGCCGGATCGACGTCTTCCAGTGCGTCTCCTCGTGCGGGGCCGATCTGTTCGACGCCGACCCGACTCCCCTGATGATCGACATGGAGGAGCTTCGGGCCGCCGAGCCGTTGCCCCAATGCCCGCGATGCCACGGCATCGCGCGCCCAAACATCTTAATGTTTGGCGATTTTGACTGGGATGCTTCGCTCACCGACGCCCAGGAGCGGCGGTTCGGGGCGTGGCTCTCGACCGTGATCGACGCGGGGCCGATCGTGGTGGTTGAATGCGGGGCTGGAACGGCGATCTCGACCATCCGATCCCTCTGCGAGCGCACCGCCGAGCAGCTCGGAGGTACGCTCATCCGCTTGAACCCCCGGGCGCCAGAGGTCCCCCTCGGCCACATCGGGCTGCCGCTGGGGGCCGCGGAGGGGCTCGACGCCATCGATCGTCGGCTGGCGAGACTCCGGTAATCGGCGCCCCGACCGGTCGGGGCCGATCAATCGCCCCGCTTGTACCACTTGCTCGCCTGCTCCTGGCCGGCGTCAAGCTCCTCGACGATCGCTTTGAACGCCATCGAAAGGGGAACGTCGCGCTGAAGGCGTTCCAGCTCCTTCGAATCGAGACGAGACGCGGAAGGGCCGAGCCCTTGATCGATCCGACCGCCTCCGGTGGTCAGTTCCATCCACAGCACCGTCTGACCGTGAGCGGCGGCATTGCGCTTGAACTGGGCGCCCCGGCAGTGATTTCCGTTGAGCCGAAGGCGGTTGGGCCCTTCGTGCGAGACGGCGACGATGTAGGTCGTCTTCTTTCCGAATCCAAACCATCCCACGCGCGTGATCCTCCCCAGATGGAGCCCTTCCCCCGAACCGGCCTCGATGCCTCTTTGCATCGTACCGATCCAGGAGCGCCGATTCCAAAAAAATGATTTGAGCGAGGATTTGTGGAACGATCGGAACCGAGCGGCCCAGGTGTCGTTTCCGATCACCGTCGGGCCGCCTCGCAGCGCAGGCCAAGCAGCCGCGTGGTTCCCTGGGTGCGACGGACCCGATCGGCGATCCGGTGGCCGACGACCCAGATCACCCCGCGACGATCTCGGACCACGGGCACCCGCCCGCGATCCGCCAGGGGAATGCGTCGGCCCCGCAGAAAGTCGGTCAGGGTCATCGATCGCCCCCCCATGCCGAGCGGCGCGAAGCGGTCGCCCGGCAGCGGAGCGCTGATGACCAGATGCGCCCCCGAGGCATCGAGGAACGGGTCCACCGCGTCGAGATCGATGCGTTCGTCGCTGGGAACCTCGGGGCCGGGGTCGATCTCGGCCACGATGCGCCAATCGGCCCAAACCTCGGTTCCAGGAATCGGTAAGGTGGCCGACGCGGGGGGAATGACGGGAGCTTCAACCGGAGCCTGAGGAACGAGCCGAACTCGATCGGGACTCAGCAGCAAATCGACCCCGGCCCCGATCGCGTACCGCCCGTGATCGCGGGTGACCAGGGCCGCCATGCGCCGCCAGCGATCACTCGACATCGCCCGTTCGGGCCAACCGGCCCGCCGCCAGACGATTCGAAGAATCTCGGTCCGAACCGACCGGGGGAGGCCGGCCAGTCGATCGCGTCGCAGGGTGATCTCGAACGGCTCAACCGTCACCACCACGGCTCGGGCCAGCCCTGCCGCCTGCCGTTCGGCCTCTCGGGCGGCGTCTCGGCTGCTCTGAGCGAGCCGGATCAGGGCCTCGGTCACCTTCGGGTTGATCGTGGCGAGCCTCGGGAGCATTTCGAGGCGGATCAAGGTCCGCGTTCGGTTCGGATCGGCGTTGCTTGAGTCGTCTCGCCAGGGCTGGCCCAGGGCATTCAGATACGCCCGGACCTCGTCGCGAGAGGTCGTCAGCAAGGGGCGGATCAGCTCGATCCCCTCGGCCAATCGTCGGCGCGGAGGAATGCCCGCCAGTCCTCGAACGCCCGTGCCCCGAATGATCCGGTGGAGGACTGTTTCGGCCTGGTCGTCACTCGTGTGGCCGACGGCCACGGCCTCGGCCGAGCGTTGCCGGGCGATGTCGAGGAGCCACCCGTAGCGGGCCTGCCTCGCGTCGGCCTCGAAATGGGCAAGACGCTCCGGCCGCCAGTGGCCCAGATCCATGGGCAGACCGAGGCGATCGGCCAGTTCGCTTACGAACTGGGCATCGCGGTCGGCCTCCTCGGCGCGGGCTCCGTGGTGCAAGTGGGCAACGGACAGCCGCAGGCCGAGATCCTGCGCCACCTCGCACGATGCCCGTAACAGCGCCACGCTATCGCCCCCTCCCGAGACGGCGAGGACGATCCCCGAGCCTTCCGTCCTGCGCCGCCATCGGCCGAGGAACGATCGGACTCGATGGCGAACGGCGAAGACAGGGTCGGTCGTCATGGTCCCCTCCCCTGGGGTCGGTTCTGGCCCGGCAACATGGTGGCTCAACACTCAGGGCGCCGGCCGCTTCCCCGAACGCTCCGGATCGGAACCGGCCGCCTGAGGTTCCGCTCCGATCGGCCTGAACCGTGCCGCCCGGTTGACCAAAGCACACCCGTGCAGCATCAGGCTGAACTGCGAGGCGGCGAAGCAGACAAAGAAGACCGTCGCCACCCCCGCCCCCCGGTCGATCCAGACCGAGGACGCCGATCGGACCACGGCAAGGCGCTCGCTCGCCTGGTTCAGGCTGGCGAAGAACGTGTCAATCTGATTGCGGACATCCCCCAGCGTGAAATCGACCTCGTCGAGCAATTCCTGAAACTGCGTCCGCTGCCGGAGAGACAGCGCCTGGCCCAGTCGAATCCGATTCAGGGTGCGAGAGGCTTCGTCGAGCAGCGCGGTGGCTTCGTTCAAACTGTCGGCAACGCTCCTCAGCGGTGGCGCGTCGGCCGAGCGCTCCGAGGGACTCCGCCTTGGGAAGAACGGGACCGAATCGAGCAGAACCAGGGCCCGATTGAGGCTGCGAAGGCTGTCTTGCAAGGCAAGAATGAAGGTCTCGGCCGCTTCCAGCCGTTGCTCGATGTCGGGGTCGAGGGCTTCGAGCAACGTCGGGGCGTTCGGGTCGCGCTCGGCGATGCCCGAGAGGTCTTCGACCGTCTCTCCCACAAACCGGACGCGATCGCGGACGGTGTCGATCAGGGTCAACGAGGCGTCTCCCTGTTGCCGGACCAGATCGACGACCTGCTCGAGGTCGGCGATCGAGGCCGGCACCTCCCGGCTCAGGCGATCGGCCAGGGTCCACGACCCGACCACCGCGCCGACCCCGAAGACCGTTCCCAGGGCACCGATGAGAACGGCGAACGCTCCGACAAGCATCTTGAGCAAGCGAGGCACGATCCTGAACACTCCCTCCGGCGACGGGTGGTCGAACCCTTCCCTCTTAACGCTTGAACAGGTCAAGAAAACGGTCTTCGTATTCGGAATAAATACCAAGGCGATCCAGCTCGCGCTTCAGTTCGTACGCTTTCGAGCGATCGCGGGTCGATTCTTCGAACAGGCGGTCGATGCGCTGGCGGTCCTTGGCGCTGACGGCCTCCTCCTCCGATTCTTCGGGACCGTCGGAGCCCAGGAACGCCTCCTCCTCGGTCGGTTCCTGGTGCTGGGTTTCCATCGCATGCTCGACCTGGGAGAGCAGTTCGCCCAGCCGCTGCTCGACATCGACCGCCTGCTCGGCCAGTTCGGTCAGATCGAGCTGAATTTTGGCGATCGTCGAGAAGACTTCGAGCACGCCGAGCGCGGCCTTCGGGAACGGAAGCTGAGCGAAGATGTGCGGCATCTCTCCCAGCAAGCAGGTGCCCGGCAAGCCGGCCTCGGCGGCGACGCCGAGCAAGACGCCGTTGAGCCCGCTGATGTGCCCGTCATCGAGCATCGTCAGCTCCAGTTGCGTCAGTTCGTCGAGCGTTGTCTGGTCGGTCGCCGCGCCGAAGGTCCGCGACTCGTGCGAAGGGTGCATCTGGGTGGCCATCGAGGCAAAGGTAAAGACCCGCTCGACCCCCATTTCCTTGGCGAACTCGATCAATCGACGGCAGAAGGAAAGCTTGCCCCTCGGCGGCTGAGCCTCGCCAATGAAGACGATCAGGTCGTGGCGGCCTTCCGGGTCGTGCCAGGCGAAAAAGCGGCTCCGGGGCAGCCGTCCGGTGCGGATCAGGCCGTGCTTGACCTCGACGTGCTCAACGTCGAACAGTTCCTCGGCCTGGAACTCGGCGACCATGTGCATGCCGAGCTTGGCCATCAGATAATAGCCGGCGCTGATCGCCACATGGCCCATTCCCGGCCAGACGGCGACCATCCAGGGCTTGTGTAATTTGATCTCGTCGGCCATGAGTTCACCCTCCCGATCCGCCTCTCGACACTGGTTGCCACCAGGGCGTTCGAACCCTCTGGCGTTCGTCTCGACCTCCGAGACGACGGCAACACCCCCTTCCAGCATCGGACGAGGTTCCTGAGAATTCTATGCCTGACCGGCGGAACCGGCTTCGATCGTCGATCAATCGCCCCGTTCCGGCGGGTCGATTTTCCGTAATGTTCGCCCAAAACGGAGCGAGGCCCCGCACTTGCGAAGCGTTCCGGAATGCCTTGTTCCTGATCCCCTTTGATCTCGGAGCCCTTTGTTGTCATGGCCATTTACGTTGACGCCGATGCCTGCCCGGTCAAGGACGAGGTCTACCGGGTCGCCCGGCGCTATGGCGAAACCGTCCGGGTCGTGGCCAATGCGCCGCTCCGGGTGCCCGAGCACGATCAGATTGAGCTAGTCGTCGTCCGAGGCGGCTTCGAAGCGGCCGACGACTGGATCGCCGAGCAGATCGGACCCGGCGATCTCGTCGTCACGGCCGACATTCCCCTGGCCGATCGCTGCCTGAAGGCCGGGGCCCGCGCCCTGGGACCGAAAGGCTATCCGTTTACCGACGACTCGATCGGCGAGCGGCTGGCCACCCGGGCGATCCTCGACCAGCTTCGCCAGGCCGGGCAGTACGGCGGCGGGCCGTCGGCCTTTGCCAAGACCGATCGCTCGCGATTCCTGGGCAAGCTCGACGAAATGCTCGTCGCCATTCGCAAGGAACGGGAGCGCGCGGCCCGTCGCGCCCCCGGGTCTGGGTCCGGCTCCGGCTCCGATCAGGGGGCCGCAGGCGGACCGATGTAGGAGCGGGCGATCACGACATCGTCGAACAAAACAACGTTGACCTCTTGCTTCGTCCAGCGGTCGGTCACGTAGCTTTCGAGGGTCAAGGCGTTGGCCATCAAGGTGGGGGAGGTTCGCCAGTTGATCCCGGTCCAGTGGCCGGCCAGCTTGCCGTCGATCCAGTAGGCTTGCTCGCCGTCGGCTTCGCCGGGGGTGTTGTGCTTGAGCATGAACTCGACGCAGATCCACTCCCCCTTGCGGATGTTCGGCTGTTCGGCGGGTCGGAAGGCGTTCCCCCAGTAGCGGCCATCGGGAGAGGCCGTCATCTCGTGCCAGTAGCTGTAGAAGTTCCACTGGCCGGGAGGAGGAAGTCGGCCCCAATCGCCCCAGGCTTCGATGGCGGTCGAGAAGCGCTCATCCCCTTCCGGACGGTTCCCCGCTCCCCCGAACCCGGACCAGCGGTCGCCGCCGGTCAAGCCCTTGTTGGCCCGAAGGGTGACGAAGTGGTGAACGTAGTCGCAATCGGGGTCGAACTTCACGAGAAACCGGAAAAAGAGGGTTTCGCTCGACTCGAACCAGGTGGTCAAGCCGCCTCCGGTATTTTCGGAAAGCCGGGCCTCGACCCGGAGCGCCTTCGACCCGGTGCGAGGGTCGGCGGCCGACTCATCGACCAGGCTCAGCACCGAACCGCCACGGTAGCTGACCTCGTCCCACGTCGCGCCGATGGGAGCATCCCCCTCGAAATCGTCAGCGAAGATCACGTCGGGATGGGCCTCGATCCCACGATCGGCCTCGAACGCCGCGGCCAGTCCGTCGCCCCGAGGCAAGGGGCTGGTCGCGGCCCGGTTGCGTGAGCCGTCCGGATCTCCCCCCTCATCGGGCAAGGCCGACGCGGCAGAGGCCGACGCCAGGACCAGGGCCCCAGCCGTCACGAGGCACCATCGAGACAACGCCAGAATCAAGGGGTTCATGGAGGCCGCTCCGTCGAGTTCGTCTCAAAGGAATGAATCACCAGGGCTCGGGAACGATTTCCGCGTAGTCTATGCCGAGGATCGCCGGATGACGAGAGGACGACACCTCGAATCCTCGTCTACATCCCGGGCCTCACCTTTGGAATCGAACGCCAACCGCGGCACGCAGGATGCACAGCGTCTCTTGGACAGACCGAGTGATCAGGATCACTCCCCCTCGACCTGCCCTCTCATCCGGCTCGGATCGAGAGGGGCCCTCGCGTTCGGAACACATCCCCTTGAGACTCAACCCACGAGGAGGCTTCCCGTGGCCGACGACCCAAACCGCCCCCCCCAGGGAGATGCCTTCGGCTGGGGCCAGAAACCCCTGCACCGAACCGACGAAACGACCGGCGATGAAGGGATCGAGCCGCCCGTCGGCCAGGGACACGACGAGGCCGCCTTCGGCCGAGAGGCCAAGGCTCCCCGAACCCCAAACCGCGCCGACGATCCCCAGGTTCCCGGTGATCCGAGCGGCCCTCGCGGCCCCGACGCCCAGGAATGATTGACGGCACGACCAGAAGTTCCTATCACCTGCGTACTCATCCTTACACATGAAACTGAGGCGATTCCGATGACCAACCGCCGCGCCCCCCATCACGACGAGAAGCCCGACCCTCAGGTCGAGAAACACCGTCCCGACGAGGCCACCCGGCGCGAGGCTGAGCAGGCCGCCCGGACGATGCCCGGATACACTCCCCAGGCCAGGGACGATCACGAAGAACCCCCCGAAGGGTGGCCGAGCTTCACGCCGATGGGCCAGACCGACAACCAAGAGCCCTGAGCGCCTGGGCACCGCGATCCCGCCTCCCTGCACTGCCCTGCCCTTGGCGTTCCCTCGGGCCAGAGCGTTCGTCGTTCCTGCTGAGCAACGGACGGCGACCCGATTTTTTTAAGGAACCTGCCCGCAACCTGAACTAGAGTCAGATATGACTTGCCGCCACTGGGAAGCGAACCGGGGAGACGATCCGCCCCCGGTCGGGCGCCTCGGAGCCTTGGGAAGGTCCGGCAAGACAGGACAAGACACGATCGCCCGGAACGCCGTTTCGACCGTTTTTCCGGCAATCTCGGCGCCAACCCTGCCTTCGATCGACACACACACGGGGAACCCTCTTATGATGCGCCTTGCCTCATCGCTCATTGTCGCCGTGGCGATGCTCGTGAGCCTGACGTCCACCGCGTTTGCTCAGGTCCGCATGACGTACGGCTATCCCACGGTCAGCCGAGGAGCCCAGGTGATCGTCCGCCAGCCCGTCGCGGCCCAGCCCACCGCGGTTGCCGGCATCCCGTACGGCGGTGTTGTCTCACCGTATGCGACCGACCCGGCCTATGCCTATCCGACCATCGCCCCCTACACCACCGGCACCCCCTACTACACCAGTGGCTATGGTTACGGCTACGTGGCTCCGGATGCCGGGGTGATGGTCACGCGCGGATATCCCCGCTACCCGCTCAACTACAGCTACGGTTACGGTCCCGGCTACCGAGTCGGCAACCCGTATGCGCCTCGGATGATCAGTCCGTACGCAGGAGGGGTGCGAAGCTTCGGCCGAGGCTTCCGTGGTCGCCGCTAATGCCTCTCATCGCGGAAACGGCTTTGGCTGGCTGAGCACCGCGCCTCGCCTTCATTCCAGGCGAGTTGCAACGACCGGATCGGGCCCACCCCCACCCACAACCCACCATGCCAAACGGCCCGAGACACCCCCGCGTCTCGGGCCGTCTTTGCGTGCGCCGTCTCGACATGAAAGACGACGCATCACGTTTCGGAGCTTGCAGTTTCGCCAGGTCAGAGCCAGACGAAACGGATCGATGGAAGTCGGCGACCGTTTCGGCACGTCAGGCAAGCCCGGACATTCAAGAAACCGTTGAGGAACGCCGCGTCCCCCGAACGACGAGGGAGCAGCGGGACGTGTCAGTCGATCACTCGTCCAGAATCTTCGGCAGATCGGCGAGCACGCGTTCGATATCAGCCTCGGTCAGTTCACCGGGGCCAAAGGAGTGCTTCGAGCGCAGCTCGGCGAATCGCCAGAGCAGGACCGTCACCTCGGCGTCCTCGGCAATCTTGTACGAGGGAGGACCGGCGGGGGTGTCCATCAGGGTCAGCGGCACCTCTTTGATGCCCTTTTCAGCCGCCAGGTCCCGAAGGGTCGAGACGGCTTTGGCCTCGTTGTCGGTGTCCGTCAGGTGGACGACAAAGGCCTTGAGGTTGGCGTTCTCAGCGACTTTCTCATCAACGGCCTTGACCAAACTGGTCAAGGGCCCGGATGTCGTCCGCGTGAAGATGCAGACGACCGGGCTGGCACCGTAGCGTCAGCGATAACAGAGCTCGTTGCCTTTGTTCGGACCGGTGACATCGTAAACGTCGAAGGCGTTGACGACATCGCCGATCTTCGGCCCGGAATCGGGACCTTGTGCGGACAAGGCCGCCGCCGCACCCAGTGCGGAGACGGTCAGTACCGCCAGGCCCCAGGCGTGCGAAGATCGCAATCGCATAGGGAAAAACCTCCTTCGGAAAGGGCCCAAACCCTTCCTGCCGAGCGGTCGCGTGGACTTCCACTGTCCATCGTTGCCGGAACCGATCCGATCGTCAACGGGACGATCGCGTTTCGTCGCGCGACGATCGCCAGGTTGCTCCCGTCCGAGGCCTTGCGTCGTCGAAACGGTCCAGACGGTTCCCGACTCCTGCCGCGCCTCGTCGCACGAACGACGAGCGCGGCGAGGGGTCGGCGCGCTCCTTTATTCACCGAGAATTTTCGACAGGTCGGCGACGACCCGTTCGACCTCGGCCTCGGTCAGCTCGCCGGGGCCGAAGGCCTGCTTGGCTCGGACATCGAAGAAGCGATAGAAAAGCACGGTCACCTCAGCCTCTTCCGCGATCTTGTACGCAGGAGGGCCGGCGGGGTTTTCCATCAGGGTCAGCGGGATCTTGGAAATCCCGGCATCGGCCGCGATCTTCCGGAGATTCGTGACGGTTTTGGCCTCGTTCTCGGTATCCGTCAGGTGAACGACGAAGGCATTGAGCCTGGGATGCTCCGCCATCGTGTCTTCCACGGCCTTGACCAAACTGGTCAAGGGCCCGGATGTCGTCCGCGTGAAGATGCAGACGACCGGGCTAATTCCGTACTGTCAGACGTAACAAAGCTCGTTGCCTTGGTTCGGACCGGTGACATCGTAAACGTCGAAGGGCGTGACGATTTCACCCAGCTTCGGTCCAGACTCGGGCGCCTGAGCGGACAGAACCGCCGCCGCGCCCAGTGCGGAAACGGTCAGAACCGCCAGGCCCCAGGCATGCGAAGCGCGCCATCGCATCGAAAAAATCTCCTTGAGAACAGGGGAACCACCCCGGATTGATCGGTCGCATGAACACCCGCGTTCCATCGTGCTTGGAACGGTCTCGATCGTCAACCGGCTCGGCGTTCGGGTCAGCGGGCGCTCCCCCAGCACGGGCGTTCCGAACGCTCGGGCTGATGTCTCGGGCCGATCTTGCCGATCTTGTCGGTGTGACGGATCGTCCGGACAGCCGGCGCGCCTGCGTCGCTGGGGCCGGTTTGGATCTGAGGCCGACTGACCAAGGAGGGCGGAAATCATGCCTCGGGGAGCGACCAGGAGCAGGACCAGAAAGGCCCGGCCGGGCTTGGAGTCGCTGGAGGGCCGCCAGCTCTTGGACGGCGGCGGGCTCAGCCTCGGATTCGGACCGGGAGCCACCAGTGCAACGCTCAACCCCGTCGAGCTGCGATCCGACGGCCTTGCCCCCGGCTCGGTGGCGATCTCGTCCGATCAAGGCGCGTCCGATGGCCCCACACTCGCCGATGTCGGCGTGACGATGGTGGCGGCCTCATCGACTTCGGCCGAGCAGTCCGCCGCCCAGAACGGCCTGCCCGAGCCCCCGGTCAAAACCCTGCGTTACACCACGCCTCGCGGGGTGCGGGTCGCCGTCAACCTGAGCGGTCCCGGCACGCTGGCCGGCTCGACGGTTCGGCCCGATGGGGCGCTCGACCTGGTTTACGACGGCACCGGCCCGAACAGCCAGATCTTCGCCCATGCAACCGGCGTTGCTCCGCTTGCCACGGTTCGAGACGCCGACGTGCCGGTGGATGCCCAGGCCGGGGCCGGGGCCAATCAGCTTGGACTGGCCGGATTCCGACCGTTCAACCTGATCGATGGCGGTACGATCAACCTGATCGGCGGCGTCCGTCGCCTTGGCATCAACAACGTCGGCGCGAACACCCAGGTCTTCCTCCGAGAGCTTCCCGAGGTCGCCCTGGAACGCGCCGCTCAGGCTGGACGCGACACCACCTTCGCCACCGATCAGGCCGGCGGCGTCGAGCTGGTCCTGACCGACGGCAACTTCTTCCCGGTCCTGACTCCGGCCCCGGTCGAGCAAACCGGGCCGCCGCCGGGCATCCGTATTCAGATCGCCGGGCGAATCAACGCCGAGCCGCTCGCCCCGCTCCCCCCGGGCACGGATCCCCACGACGAGCTGACGATCGGGAACCCGCAAATTTACGGCTACGATGCGGCGGCCGGTCAACTGCTTCGCTTCGATGCCGTCACGGGAGCCGTCTTGCAATCGACGGTCGTGCCCAGCATCGCCACCTCGGCCGGCGTCAGTACGGCCAAGGTCGACGGCCGCCTCCTGGTCCTGGTCGGTCAGGCCAATCTCGTCCGGGCCTTCGACGCGCTCGATGGCTCGCCGGTCGGCCAGTTCACGACCGACACCCTGCCGGCGATCAACGCCATCGACGGCATCGGCACAACCGACCTGCGCACCGTCCTCATCGACGCAACCTCCGGAGGCATCGGCGCGGCCCAGGGGGTCGATCTCGCGGCGAGCCTCGCCGGCGGTCAGGCAGTTCCGACCAATCCCGCGGCCTTCTCGCCGACACGAGAGTTTACCTTCCTCGGCGGGGCAACTGGTGTTCCCGGCTTCGACCCCCTCGCCGTCCTCGGCCGAGGCTTCTTCGACGAGTTCCAGCCGACGACCGAAATTCTCGGCGCAATGGCGATCGACACCACCGGCACGTCCCTTGAGGAACTCGACCGGACCGGGGCCCCTGGCTTGCCGCTGGCTCCTCCGCTGGGAACCGACGAAGCCCTCGGCAGCGTCGATAGTGCCGTGGCTCGCGTGGTCGGGGTGGACGGTGGAAAGAACCAGGTCAACTTCGTCAGCCGGACCACGCTGGCACGAGTCGGTTCGACCGAACTCGACTATCCGAACCTGCTCAACGGGCTCTCCGAGTCGTTCCGCCCCGAACTGACCGGCACGGCCGTCTTCGACATTCAGGGAGACGTCCAGGCGTTCCTCGCCCAGGATGCCCGAGGGCTGGTGCTCAACACCCTGGGCACCTTGCATCTGGTCGGGATCAACCGCGCCCGCGATTCGTTCATCGCCGGCTTCCCCCTGAACCACGTCTATCTCGGACCAGGAAGCCGCAACGTCTCGCTCGTCACCCCCGCCCCGAGGCCGCCGGGAACCCGGCCCGACGTGATCGTGATTCCCAACCTGCCGCCGATCGGCCCGCTGTTCATCCCCTGATCGCCGTCAGGTCTCAAGGGCTCGTCTGACTGAATCCAGCAAGCCCGCTCCCCTCACGTACCCACGTCGAGGGCGAGCGGGCTTGCCTCGTCAAGGGGGGCACCAATCGGCCCGACCGATGCCAGAGTCCTGGCGAATCCGCCCTCATTCTCACCCGAACCCGACCAGCTTTCCCCTGCGCCCCGATCCCACCCTGTCCGGATTTCTGTGACGAAAAAATTGACCACACCCCAAGTTGCGAGATAAACTGGTCCAGACACTCATGACGTTTTCACCGATGGAACTCCATTTGCATCGCGTGATTCCGACTCAAGAACTCCCCCGCTCTTTCCGACGCCTCGATCCTCTGAGGTTCCCGGAACTCCTTGCCTCGCCCGATTGCCTGGTCCGGCTCGGGCTCCTCGAAGGATTGGCGATCGTGGCCGGGGCCTGCGCCCCCTGTCGAGTCGTCTCTCGCGTCATCATCGATTCGCCACCCTGATGAACTGCCCATGACTGACACGCTCTCTCGTCTTCTCACCTTCCGGCAATACCGCAAGCGAGCCCTGGCCCTCTGCCTGGCGCCCGTGGCCCTGGTCTTCGTGGCTCGATGGATGATCGCGGCGCCGCTGGACGCCGCCGGATCGTTCGCAACGATCTCGGAGGAACCGGCCGATTCGATCGCGGCTCCTCTGAACCCACCGGACCCGCCGGCCCCTCTGGACGAGAGCCTCACGAACTGGCCCCTCGATCCGTTGGAAGGCCCCAAGGCCAAGCAACTCCTGAACGGAGCCTTGACCGACCTGGTCACCCGCCTTGAAGCCCTCCGCGGGTACGAGGCCACCATCTGGCGTCACGAGCGCGTCAACGGCCGATGGCTCATGGAGCAAACCCTTCAGTTGAAGGTTCGCCACGAGCCCGTCTCGGTCTACATGAAAGACATCGGCCGCCCCAAAGGTTGCGAAATCATCTATGTCGATGGGGTCCGCAACGGCAAGCTCATCACCCACACCGGCGGCGGCTTGCTCGGCATGCTCATGCCTCCGATCGAGGTCGAGCCCCGATCGAGCCTGGCCATGTCGCAAAGCCGCTTCCCGATCACCGAGGCCGGCGTGCTTCCCGTCGCCCGCATGCTCCTGAACGACATCCAGCGCGACCTGAACGACCCCAACGCCTCGGTCACGCTCGACCGGATCACCGACGACGAGGGCCAACCCCTCTACCGATCGTTCCATCGTTACGTCGAGCCCTCGCCCGACCGCCCCTTCGCTCGCTTCGAGGTCCACTACGACCCCGAAACCCTCCTGCCCCGCGCCTACTCCTTCCACGACTGGCCCGACGCTCCCGGCTCGGAGCCCGTCCTGGGCGGCCGCTACGTCATCGAGACGTTCGATCCCAGCGTCGTCCTGAGCGACGAGGACTTCGACCCGACGAACCCCGGCTACAACTTCCGCTGACCGCTCCGAAGCATCCGGCCTTCCTTCTCCTTGGGCTCGGGCGCGAACCGTGCCGGCAAGGGTTCTCCAGGTCCGTCTCCTTGACACTGGCCAGGGCAGATCGACAAGATCGAAGACCCTCTCCCAGCACACGCGCTCTTTGTGACGCTCCGATCGACGCCCCCAACGGCCCCGCCCGAGCGAGTCGATGCCGATGACGATGCGCCTCAGAACCCGATCATTCCCCTGCCCTTCGGCGGCAATGGTCCCGATCCTTGCCGTTTTGCTCGTGGTCTCGCCGTCCTCGGCTCAGATCAAGAACGAGAAATACACTCAGGAAGACAAATTCCGACAGCTTGAGGAAGTGCTCCCCACGCCCAACGAGGCCCGCACTGCCTCCGGGGCGCCGGGCAAGGGCTACTGGCAGCAGCGGGCCGACCACGTCATCGACGTCGAACTCGACGACGAGAACCGCCGGATCATCGGCCGCGAGACGATCACCTACACCAACGCCTCGCCCGACACGCTGAAGTACGTCTGGCTGCAGCTCGACCCGAACATCTTCCGCCCCGACGCCGACGCCGTGACCACCGAGACCGCCCCCGGCTTCGGCGATCGCGTCTCGTTCAATGCGCTCAAGGGCATCCTTGCGCGTCAGACCTTTGATGGCGGCGTGACGATCGAATCGGTCGAGGCCTCCTCGGGCGAGGCGCTCGACTACACCATCAACAAGACGATGATGCGCGTCGAGTTGCCGAACCCCCTGCGCACCGGCGAGCAGTTCGTCTTCTCGATCGCCTGGGACTACGCCATCAACGACTCCAGCGTCATCGGCGGCCGGACCGGCTACGAGTACTTCGAGGAAGACGGCAACTGCATCTACGAGATCGCCCAGTGGTTCCCCCGCATGGCCGCCTACACCGACGTCAATGGCTGGCAGCACAAGCAGTACCTCGGCCGAGGCGAGTTCACCCTCGAATTCGGCGACTACCTCGTGCGGATCACCGTGCCCGACGACCACGTCGTCTCCTCGACCGGCGTCCTGGTCAATCCCGAAGACGTGCTCAAGCCCGAATGGATCGAGCGCCTCAATGAGGCCGAGACCGCCGAGAAACCCGTCTTCATCGTCACCCCCGAGGAAGCCAAGGAGAACGAGAAGTCCAAACCTTCCGGCAAGAAGACCTGGATCTTCCGCGCCGAGAATGTCCGCGACTTCGCCTTCGCCTCCTCCCGCAAGTTCATCTGGGACGCCCAGGGGCACGACGTCGGCGGCAACAAGGTCATGGCCATGAGCTTCTACCCGAACGAGGGGGAACCGCTCTGGAGCCAGTACTCGACGGCCTCGATCATCCACACCCTGAACGTCTACTCGCGCTACACGTTCGATTATCCGTACCCGATCGCCCAGTCGGTCAACGGGCCGGTCGGCGGCATGGAATACCCGATGATCTGCTTCAACGGCCCGAGGCCCGAGAAGGACGGCACCTATTCCGACCGCACCAAGTACGCCCTCATCTCGGTCATCATCCACGAAGTCGGGCATAACTACTTCCCGATGATCGTCAACAGCGACGAACGCCAGTGGACCTGGATGGACGAAGGGGTCAACACCTTCTTGCAATATTTGTCCGAGCAGGAGTGGGAAGAAAACTACCCCTCCCGCCGAGGCGAGCCGCAGGACATCGTCTCCTACATGCGCAGCACCCAGCAGGTGCCGATCATGACCAACAGCGAGACGATCCTCCAGTTCGGCCCCAACGCCTACGCCAAGCCGGCCACGGCGCTGAACATCCTCCGCGAGAGCATCCTCGGCCGCGACCTGTTCGACTACGCCTTCAAGGAGTACGCCCAGCGCTGGAAGTTCAAGCGGCCGATGCCCGCCGACCTCTTCCGCACGATGGAAGACGCCACCGGCACCGACCTCGACTGGTTCTTCCACGGCTGGTTCTACACCACCGATCATGTCGACCTGTCGCTTGATAACCTCACCCTTTACACCATCGACACCGGCGATCCCGAGGTCCGCAAGGCCCTCGAACGCAAGGCCCGCGAGGAGGCCCCCACCACCCTCTCCCAGGCCCGCAACAAGGACCTGCCCAAGTTCGTCGACGAGAAGCCCGAGCTGAAGGACTTCTACAACGAGTACGACGACCTCGCCGTCACCGAGGATGAGAAGGAATCCTTCGAGCGCTTCCTCGCCGGCCTCACCGACGAGGAAAAAGAGCTGCTCGCCACCAAGGCCCACTTCTCGATCGTCGAGCTGTCGAACGTCGGCGGCCTGGTCATGCCCGTCATCCTCGAACTGACCTTCGAGGACGACTCGACCGAGGAGGTCCGCATCCCCGCCGAGATCTGGCGCCGCAACGCCGAGCACGTGACCAAGCTCCTCATCACCGAGAAGCCCGTCGTCTCGATCACGCTCGATCCTCACCTCGAGACCGCCGACATCGACCTCGCCAACAACCACTGGCCCCGCCGCCCCACCCCCTCCCGCTTCCAGCTCTTCAAATCCCAGGGCCGCGGCTCCGGCGACAACCCCATGCGCCGCGCCCAGGAAGCCGAGAAGAAGGCCGAGGAGGCCGAAGCGAAGGCGTCGGAGGAGAAGAAGGACGAGGCCACCGACAACGGATCATGAATCGAAAGGCCACGCCGATTCGTCTCGGCGTGGCCTCCCTCACCCGGCCGCTTCGATCGTCACTTTGACCCGTCTCGCTGCGGGCCGAACACTGGTCCTGTATGGTGATTGTCCGTGCGGGAACCTCTCAAGGGGCCTCGATCATGAGCACCATTCCCCAGGACGACCGCATTGACCTGCGGCTCCCGGCCGAACAGAAGCGGCTCATCGAACAGGCGGCCGAGTGGCTCGGCCAGCCGGTCAGCAGCTTCATCCTGAGCCTGGCGATCCCGAAAGCCGTTGAAGTCCTTCACGAACGGGATGTCACGATCCTCTCGATCGAGGAGCGTGATCGATTCCTTGCATTCCTCGACCAGACCGACCCCGAACCCAACGCAGCGATGCGTTGGGCCGCGGAGCGTTCTCGACACATCATCGAGTGAGCGCGTCAGGAACCCTGTAGAGTCCGCTATTCACACCTCCCCTGGCCGGAGCGGTCTGGTCGGAGATCTGCACCACGGACTCTACGGGACTGGGTGGAATCCGACAACCCCACCCAGTCATCCTCAGAACATCTGCTTCGATCCCTTAATTGATGACAAAATCAACCGAATCCTCCACGGAGGGATTGAACGGACCCACCGCAGCATTATATGCTTCTACCTCGACGAAGTAAGTATCGCCAGAAGTATGCCCGGTTGCCGTCTTGGCGTAGGGACCAGAGTCCAAGGAATCCCACGTTCCAAACCTGGCAGGAGCCGGTAATTTCGTAACAAGCAAGCCCATCGAGTCGGTGATATCGCCGGAATTCGAGTGTCGAACTCGGACCTGGACCGTATCGACGCTCGAGGTCAACCACGAGGTGTTGCCAGCAACATGCAACTTCGTGCCCGGAGGCACCGTTGAGCCGTCGGCACTGAAAGTGGTGATGGAAACCGTGGCCGCCACCACATAGAGCGGTTGAGCGAGCAACCCGACGAAGGCCGTGGCGACGATCGGGAACAAATAAAATCGTCTTACAGTCATCATGATATCCCCTAGAATTAGCCTCGCCGAAGTGAGCCAAGCAGGAGTGGCATCTCTCGCCCAACCGGCACTTCGTTGAGGACGCGGGCGTTCATTCACTTCAAGGAACGCTGACGGCCTCACGCCCATTTCGGCTCGCCAACGCACGCCAGACCTCCAGGTCGACGTTGCTTCGCAGGAATTGGACTCGCCCGTCCGCAAAGAGGAGATTCACACCGGCCCCGTGGAAACTTCCCGAGGTCCAGGCCCCCTGCTGATACGCGGTACCGTTCAGGCAACTCTTCTCTCCGGGCGTCAGGACATGATTGTAGAGGCAATATCCCAACTGGCCGAAGAACCAGTTGCTCCCCTTGGGATGAATGGTCACCGGCGTTTCGATGGGATTCACAGCCCGACAGGACTCCGTGAAGCGATCGAGTTGATCCGGCTCGATGAGCCTGGTTGGTGTTTGAAAAACTGAGCGGAGAGGGTCGCGGATCTCGGGAGATTGCGGCCCGATCAACCATTCCGAAACCGCGACTGTATGACTCGTTCCATCGCTGATGTCGCGAATCCGCACCGCCTGAAGTCCTCGAAAGACGCCGTTCTCGCCATATTTCTGGACACCGCTCCCCTGATTGCCCGCATAGTTCGTCGCGGAGGGCCAGCCGGTCAGGATAGAATCGTCGGATGGGCACGTTAAAACATCGAGTTTTATCGACTGAACCGTATGATTGGGTCCTCCGTGCTTAGCAAGATCAAATTGAAAGTTAATTGTGTCATAAAGTGGCGATTGTTCCAGTTGGGGGAGGATCGCCACCAGAAACGATCGAACACTTGGGGGACCGCTCGATGCTGTGGGGAACATTCCAGAGACGGCTTCGTACGCATGCAAGGCAAGCCCGATCTGACGCAGGTTGTTCGCGCACTCCGCACGGCGAAACGCTGAGCGGGCCGCCGAGACGGCGGGGATTAAGAGCCCGGCAAGAAGGGCGATCACGGCGATCACGACCAGAATCTCAATCAGCGTCACCCCTTTTTTTCGACGAATCACCCTAGCCATCTGAAAGCCTCCAAGCGGCACGCTCGCCACAATCGCCGCCACCGCGTCTACTTCGCCACAACTTCAATCTCCGGGGCTTTGAAACTGCGAGACTCCAAAGCCGGAGGTTCGTCCGTTCCCGTGGATTCCTCAACCCACGTCGAAACGGCCTGTGCCTGGATGATGTATTTCCCTTCAGGAGCACTACCAGGCAACTTGAGCGAGCCAAGAAACACGAACGGAGCGTTCTCCGAGTCCCGCGGCTCGCTCGAAAGCGGAAAGCCGGCCGCATCGTAGCTCATCCCACGATGCCGAATGGAAACGCTCAAACTCGTTGGGGCCCCATCACCGGTCAGATTTGCGACCTCGACCCTGACCTCGATCGGTTGCCCAATGGTGACAACCGCTCCCTCGCCTGGTTCAACAATGCGCACTTCATATTCGTTGGGAGTTTCTGTGATCCGGGGCCACTCTTCCCGTGACTGGCCACATCCTGAACACACGACGAACATCAAGAGATTGAGAGGACACTGTCGAACCAGGACATCCCAGCACGTCTTTATTCTCATTCTCTCAATCCATCTGGTTTAAACATGGACTTCTGTACGATTCAGCTTTTCTAGAATATCGGGGGGGGGGGAGTCAAGAAAATTTTCAAGAACATCGAATTGCCTTTTTTTCCATCTCATGGGTTGAGCCCCGTAGTCTCCGGTGCGCGGACCTCTCCCGGCGGCAGCGATCTGCACAGCGGACCCTCCAGGGCTAGGGATTCGATTCGTCTTCGGAGCGGGAGAGGCGATGCAGGGTCTGAAGGGCCTCCTGCTTCGATTCCGACAGGGTTTCGTCCTCCAACCGTCGCTCGATCGATTGGTTCCCCCATTCCCGGGCCACTCGATCCAGTTCCCGAATCATCTCGGGACCGCGTCGCAGGCGGGGCAGGATGGCGGCGAGCCGCTCGGCATGCTGATCCAGCAGTTCCGGGGGCCACTCGAACCAGTCATAGCGGACTCGATCCATGAACCGATCGGCATACACATCCTCGACCCAGTCGGCATGAGGCTGCTCGGCGAGGGCCTCCAGCATGTCGAGTACCTCGTCGGTCGTCGGCTCGCCGGGAAAACGATGCGGAGGAGCGGTCCAGGCGGGGGGAAAATCGCCCCGATCGTGGTCCGACATCAACGCCAGGGCCGCCGTCGGGCCGCCCTCGTCATAGGCCCGGTCGACCCGGTGCGCCCGCAGTTGCTCCGGCTGCGTGATCGGAAGCAAGGCCGCCCAGGCGAGCAGGGCCAGCCCAGTGAAGACGATCGCCCCTCGACCGGCAGAGCGGGGCTCGGGTTCCGCGGGCACCTGCCACTTGGGGATATCCTCCGAGTTGCTCGCGAACCAGATGACCAGGATGATCCAGACCGGCAGGCTCAGGATTCCCCACGCCCTGACCAGCAAGGCCGTCATCGCCACGGCCGACTGCTCGGGGCTCACCCCTCCCATCATGCCGACGACCGGCAAGGGGATGAACCAGAGCGCCGTCAACGCCGCCGCGTCGGCCACCAGCATCACCAGGGGGATCGCCACCCGCACCTTCATCCCGAAGATCACCGAAACGACCTCGACCATCAACGCCACCCGCCAGACCGACACCAACGCCAACGTCCAGAGGTTCGCGCTCACGGCGTCCAGAGGCCGGAGGAATCGCTCGTACGGAATCCCGTACAGCCAGGCCAGGGGCGCGGTCATCCAGTAAAGCGCGAGGAACGAGCCATACGCCCGAGCCATCCCCACCGGCTTCATCCCCTTCAGGCGAGCGAAACCATAAATCGTCAAGAACAACGGGACGCTGATCGCCAGCGAGGCCACGAACGGCCCGAGCAATCGCCAGGGTTCGTGGATCAACCAAACCCGATCATAATTCCTCGCCAATGCCGCCGAGAGCACCAGCAACGCCCCCACCACCAGCGCCTTCCGGTCCGACGCAATCGCCAGGATCGCCCGCCGATCGCCCATCAAATACGCAAAGACCGCTGTGATGCTCATGGTGCTATCCCCGGATGCCTGGCCCAGACCGCTCGCCGAATCGCCCGCCTCCGCTTCGCCGGTTCGGCCGAAAAGACACGACGGACCAGCCCCCGGAACCCCGCTTCCAGCGCCGCGACACTCATCGTATCCGGCTGATACGTCACGTCGAACAGGGTATACGACGACCAGCCGCGCTCGGCCAGCAGTCGCCCCTCCTTGCGGAGCCGATCGTACAACGCCGTCCCCGGAAACGGCGTCTGAAGCGTGAGCTGCGCATCGGCCAGCGGGGCCGATTCCAGGAACGCGCCGAGCCGGTCGAGCGACCCTTCCGTCTCTCCTTCAGCCCCGACCACGAAGCAGCCGATGACCGCCACCCCCGCCTCCTGGATCGCCGCGACCGCCTCCATCATCCGAGCCATCGGGGCCGCCTTCGGCCCCATCCCCGCGTGGCGAATCTCCAACGATTCCAGACCAATGAGCACCTGAACGCATCCCGACGCGGCCAGGCGTTCCAGAATCTCCGGCCGCTCTCCCACCCGCCAATCGACCTCGGTGAAATACCGCACGCGCGACCCGGCCAACGCCTCCAGCAACGGCCCTGTCTCCCGACGCCCGGCGAACGTGTTGTCGTCGGCCAGCTCGACCACCGGGCGCGGCTCGATCGCCCGGATCGCCGCCAGCTCCTCCGCCACCTTCGCGGCCGGCTTCTCTCGCCACGGGCCGAGCAATCGGCTCGCCCCGCAGAAATCACACGCCAACGGACACCCGCGCTGCGTCTGGACCGTGAACCGAGGCCGATTCCCTTTGCCGAGCAGGTCGAACCTCGGCATCGGCGCCTGCCTCAAATCAAAGGGCCGTTCCGCCCGATAGATCGGCTTCAAGGCCCGCCGCTCGGCATCCTGCAACACCACCGGCCACGACGATTCCCCATCCCCCACCACCACGGCATCGACGGATCGACTTGCCTCCTCCGGGCAGGCCGCCGCGTGCAGACCGCCCAGCACCACCGGCACCCCTGCCCGTCGGACCAGGGCGCTGAACCGATACGCCTCCTCCACCGACGCCGTCAGCGCCGAGACGGCCACCAGATCGGGCCGCCCTTCGAGCACCCGCTCGGCCAGGTCCTCCAGGTCCAAGGTTCCCGACTCATGCAGGCTGGCCGACCACGACGCCGGCATCATCCCCGCCAGGGTCAACACCCCCAGCGCCGGCAACTGGCCGATCGCCCCGGCCCGCTCTTGCAGGCCG
This sequence comes from Tautonia marina, assembly GCF_009177065.1. Classification (NCBI taxonomy): domain Bacteria; kingdom Pseudomonadati; phylum Planctomycetota; class Planctomycetia; order Isosphaerales; family Isosphaeraceae; genus Tautonia; species Tautonia marina. The sequence goes on along the minus strand of NZ_WEZF01000001.1, from coordinate 43,445 downwards.
GGCATCGCCATCCCCAGGTCCCGCATCTCCTCATCCCGGACGCGAAACCCGGTGAACGGCACGAAGGCGACATGAGGCACGCGAATTCCCTCCGGTGGATGCCTCGCCTCGCAGACCTCCGTTACTGGGTCGGCTCGGCGATTGGCTCGGCCTCGCTCGCGGCGACGGGTTCGGCGCGACCTCCCATCACGAGCAGATACCCGATCCACAAGCTCGCCGGAATCAGGGTCAAGACCACCAGCAAGGTCGACGAGCTTCCCGCCCACGCCCCGGCCCCGGCCATGAGCATCCCGACGGGCACCGAGCCAATGACCAGCGCGACCAGGAACCGGCCGAAGTGCATCCCGGCCACTCCGGCGAGCAGGGTCAGCACCTCCGGCAAGATCGGCAAGGCCCGCGAGGCGATGATCCCGGCCGCCCCCCACGAGTCAAAGAATCCTCGGAAGCGGATCATCTCCTCCTCGCTCGCGAGCAACCGGGTCCCCCGATCGCCGAAGATCCGGGCCAGGCCATAGGCGGTCAAGCCCGCCAGAACCGACCCGGTCGAGGCGATCATGCCGCCGAGCAAGGTTCCGTAGAGCGTCCCCAAGGTCGCCATGATCGGCGGGGTCGGGATCGGCAAGACCAGGTCGCCCACGATCAACGACAGCCCGATCAGCCAGGCGAACGGCTTGACCGAGATCAGCCACGCCTGGTAGCCCTCCGACTCGAAATAGGCGTCCATCTGCTCGTGCCAGAGGAAATACGGCGTGAGCAAGACGGCCACAATCACCACGACCAGCAGGATCAATTTGCGGCGGAAGTTCATCGGGAGGATCCCTCCGAGCCGTTCGGGGGTGCGGCGCCTCGGCGCATCGCGGCCATCGCCGGGTGGCAAACCTGGCAACCTCCGTCAAGTCTACCATGTTTGTCGAGAACCGTGCTGTCGATCGAACGGCTCAAGGAGGCGCCAGGGGATGCTGGCGACGGGGAGGGGGATTGCGCGCAGTGACGCGCAGTCGCAGAGAGGAGAGAGACAGAGAAGGAAGAGAGAGGAGTCTCCGTCCCACGCTCTCCTCTCTCTCCTCTGCGACTCCGCGTCACTGCGCGCAATCCCCCTCCCCCATCTCCGTTGATCGACCTGAAGGCTCAGCGGTCGTCGCCCTGATCCTTGTCCTTGACGGCCGCGACCTCCTCAGCCGAGAGCGGGCGCACCGTGATGTCCTTCACCGCCCCTCCGGTCTGCCAGGTGGCGAAGCCGAGCGGGTGGTTCATCCGCGTTTCGAGCCGGGTGTCGAGGTGGTGATCGCCGGGGTCGGTGAAGGTGATCAGCTTCTCGTCATCGATCCAGCATTCGATGGCGGCGTCGGTCACACGGATGCGGAAGCTGTACCAGGTATCGTCGGCATATTTCTGATACGTTCCGGTGAGGTTCTCCGAGGCATCCGCCCCGTCGATGCTCGACAGGCCGGTTACGCTCCCCCCCCAACCGCCGTTGACGAGCGTCAGGAACGTCTCGCCCACCGGGAAGGTCGCGGCGGCGAAGAAGTCGCGGCCGGACAAGCGCTTGGCGCGGTACGAGAACTCGTAGTTGGTCGTCGGCAGGTCCTCTCGGGTGGTGGTAACCCCCGTCATCCCCCCCGAGACGGCGCTGGCGGCCATGATGATCGCGCCGTCCTTCACCGACACCTCGCCCGGCTTGTAGAAGTCGGCCGCCTTCCAGCCGTCGAGCGTCTCGCCGTCGAACAGGACGATGGTCGCCGGGGCCTCCTCGGCGTCTGCGGCGAGAACCGATGGCACCACGATCATCGTCATCATCAGCCAGGCCCCAAGGGCGATGGACCCGGCTCGGGCCTCGAACCTGGGCGCGGAACCGGAACGGGGCATCGCGATCATGGGAGCTTCCCCCTTCTTTGGACATGCGAATGTGAGCAACGAATCGAAGGCCATCCGGCCGAGGCGAAGAATCCAGGACCAGATCCGACGAACTCCCTGATAGGATGGCGGACGCAGCCCTCACGACGCAACGCCCCAGCGTTTCGCCTTTCCCGTAGGAACGCTTCGACCCTCAACTGATGCGTTGCCCTTGCCCTGGGTGGCCCCGGTTGCTCGCCAACCGGGGCGGCGCAGCCGCAAGAGGTGGTGGGAGGCCGCTCCGAATCCGCTCGTCGCTCCGCGACCCCGGTTGGCGAGCAACCGGGGCCACCCAGGGAATACCCACCCTGATTGAGTGGAAAGTCTCGCAGGGTGCCGTCGAGCCTTCGAAAACACACCCATCCGTCTCACCCAAGAGCCATTGAACCCATGGCAAATCGTTACGAGAAGCCTCCGAGTCCCCCCGAATGGAAGAAGCGCAACGCCTTCGGCCTGCCTCCGGGCAGTGTCCGGGCCTTGCTCGCCCTGGCAATCGCGGCGACGGTCTGCGGATCGCTCGTCCTGCACCCCGATCGCGAGGTGCCGGCCTACCTCCGCGATCTGATGTTCATCATCCTCGGCCACTACTTCGCCTCCCGGAGCCGCCCCCGCTCCGAGGCCCACACCGAGGCCGACACCGCTGTCCCGCCGCCGCTTTACCTGCCGAAGGGGACCGTCCGATTGCTCCTCGTCGGCGCCTTTGTGGGAGTGGCCGTTTTCCTCTACGGCGAGAACCGGCTCGGCCCGATCGACACCAGCCCGGCCGCCGTCACCCTCCTGCTCATCGGTGGGTTCCTGCTCGGAGCCCTGTTCAAGGCCCTGATGCCCGGCGACGCTTTCTCCAAGAATCCCGACGCCATGCGACTGGTCGAGGATCTCAAGGCCTTCATCGCGCTCGGTGCCGCTGCCGTCCTGGTCGTCTTGACCTGGGATCAGGCCTCCCCCTTCCTGCCCGACGACCTCCGCGTGGTCATCCCCCGGCTCGGCTCGAACGGCCCCGAGCACCTGGCCGCCGCCTGGATCGGCTTCTACTTCGGCTCGCGTTGAACTGGAGCGCGCAACCCGCTCCGATCACCACATCCATCTATCGCTCACCCCCTTCTGTTTGATACTCTTCGAACATCGGTGGAATGATCCGTTCAGACTGACTCGGGAGGCGATCGGCGATGATGACGCTTGGAGGCCCTTCGTATCGCTACTGCGACGGCCAGTCGCGCCGATCGTTCCTGAAGCTCGGCGGCCTGGCGATGGGAGGGCTGAGCCTCCCCGGCCTCTTGCGCGCCGAACAGGCCGCGGGGATCGGCCGATCGCACAAGGCGGTCATCATGGTCTACCTCTCCGGCGGCATCTCCCACCAGGACACGTTCGACCTCAAGCCCGACGCCCCCGCCGAGATCCGAGGCGAGTTCAACCCGATCGACACCGCCCTCCCCGGCGTCCAGTTCGGCGAACTCCTGCCGATGCTCTCCCGATCGGCCGATAAGCTCGCCGTCATCCGCTCCATCGTCGGCCTCCGAGACGAGCACACGAGCTGGCAGAACCTCACCGGCTACCCCATGAGCCAGGCCCAGCGCGAGGGCAAGCCGCACTTCGGCTCCATCGTCTCCCGCGTCCAGGGGGTGGTCGATCCCGTCGTGCCGCCGTTCGTCGACCTCTTCCCGACCATGCAGCACCGCCCGTACAACAGCGGAGGCCCCGGCCACCTCGGCCTGGCCTACGCCGGTGCCCGCCTCGGCGACGGCGACGCCAAGCTGATGACCCAGACCACCGTCGAGCCCGATCGCTTCGACCGCCGCCGCGCTTTGCTCGACCGCTTCGACGACTGGCGACGCGAGGTCGATAGCCAGCCCGTCGCCGGCCTCGACGCCTTCTATCAGCGGGCCTTCAACGTCCTGACCTCCGACACCGTCGCCCGAGCCCTCGACGTCACCAAGGAAGACCCGAAGGTTCGCGACCGCTACGGCATCGGCTCGTCGAAGCACCTCGGCGACGGCGCCCCGATGTGGAACGATCAGCTCCTGATGGCCCGTCGCCTGGTCGAGTCCGGCGCCCGCGTCGTCACCGTCGCCTACGGCTTCTGGGACACCCACGGCAACAACTTCAACCACCTCCGCAACCACTTGCCCCTGTTCGACCGCGGCATCTCCGCCCTCGTCGACGACATCTACGCCCGAGGGCTCGACAAGGACGTCACCGTCGTCGTCTGGGGCGAGTTCGGCCGCACCCCGAAGATCAACAAGGACGCCGGCCGCGACCACTGGGCCCCCGTCTCCAACGCCCTCATCGCAGGCGGCGGCCTGAACGTCGGCCAGGTCATCGGCTCGACCGACAAGCACGCCGCCTACGCCGTCGCCTCGCCAATCCACTATCAAGACGTCCTCGCCACCGTCTACCATGCGATGGGGATCGACCCCCACGCCTTCGTCGACGACCTCGCCGGCCGCCCCATCCCCATCCTCCCCAGCACGGCCAGGCCGATTCGTCGCTTGATCTGATTCCAATGGGGTGGCTGGGGTCGAGCGCAGCGAGCCCCCAGAATCGCAGGCCGACGGCGCTGGGGGCTCGCTGCGCTCGACCCCAGCCACCCCGCCGAGCCACTCGCGGCCCCGCTTTGATCACGCCAGGTTCTGCGTCGCCCGCAGCCGGAAATAGAGCGGCGCCAGCACCGGCGCCACCTGAGCGCCGGTCGATCCGAAGGCGATCTCCTCAATCATCCCGTCCGTTGAGCGTCGGATCGTCCACCGGCCCGAAACGAGGTCGAAGACGGCCGGATCGGGCCGTTTGTCGCCGTCGTAGTCCCCCACGGCGGCGATCACCCCGGCCACCCCGAACGTCAGCGGATAGCCGCCGCCGAAGTTCGGGAACGGCTCGGCCGAAGGCAGAATGAACCACTGCGCCGCCCCGGGGGCCAGGTCGCTGACCGATCGAAACGCGGCGATGTCGGCCCGGCCGTCGCCGTTGTAGTCGGCCACCACCGGCTGATCGGCATTGCCCGAGGCCCCGAACGTCACCGGATACGCCCCCCGACGCTCTCGGAATTGCAGGTCATTCGCCGACGACGGCAAGATGAACCACTGCGCCGCGCCGGGGGCCAGGTCACTGACCGGCCGGAAGGTGGCAATCTCGGCCCGGCCGTCGCCGTCGAAGTCGAACGGGGCCGGCAGGTCCGACCCTCCCGCCGCGCCGAAGGCCACCCGGAACGCCCCTCCCGCCCCTGAAGGCAGGATGAACCACTCGGCCGCGCCGGGGGTCAGGTCGCTGCTGGCGCGGAAGGTGGCGATATCCGTGATCCCGTCGCCGTCGAAGTCGGCCGGGGCCGGTCGATCAAGCACCCCCGCGGCCCCGAACGGAATCTCCTGGCGCAGGCCCGATCGCGACGCCACGACGATCCAGACCGTCGCGTTCGGCACCGATCCGCTTCCCACCACCGCCATCGGATCGACCACCGCCAGATCGGTCTTCCCGTCGCCGTCGAAATCCCCGACGACCGGAATCACGTTCGGCGACACGCCGTCGATCCTCCGCTGCTCCGTCCGCGGGTTCCCCCCGTTCGAGAGCCGAAGCTCGAAGACCATCGCGCCAAGGCTCGTATCGAAGTGCGTCAGGGCCAGGTCGGTGATCCCGTCGCCGTCGTAATCGGCCGGTTCGTTCGTGGTCGGCTCGGTTGGTTCCGTGGGGGGTGGCGGAGGCGTCGGGAATCCGGGAGGGGGGCTTGTCGCGGTGATCGTCACCGTCGAGGCGTCGAGCAATCCTGCCTCGTTGGCGATCACATAAATCACCGTCGTCGTGCCCACCACGGGGGTCAGCGTGATGCCGCTGTCCGTTGTGGTGACCGGGGTTCCCTCGGTGGTCATCGCATCGACCACGAACACCCCAGCCCCTTGCCCCGGCAGCGCCGAATCGGTCAGCTCAACCACGATCGGCGATCCGGCCACCACATTCACCGCTTCGGGAAAGGCCGACGGCCCGGTTCGGGGGATGGTCGGCACGATCACCTCGGCATAATCGAAGAACACCCCTCGCCCGATCACCACGTTCGCCGTCCGGTTCCATTGGCTCATCGACACATCGGCGACCATTGGCGACGTGATTCCCTGGACCGTCACCTCCACCCGATAGCTTGCGTCGGTCGCCAGCGACAGCTGATACAGGCCCCCGCTGGTCGAGGTCGTCTCGACCACCGCTCCGGTGTCCAGCGCCGTGGCCCGAATCGTCACCGACCGCCCCTCTCCCAGGTCGAGCCAGCCGTTCCCGTTCTGGTCGTCGAAGACCACCCCCGTCAGGGCTCGGGTTGCAAACGGCGGACTCGGGAAGACGCTCCCATACGTCGAGAACGAGACAAACGACCCGCTGAGCCGATCCTCCGGCGTGCCTTCCCAGTTCGACCCCACCCCGTAGCGGTCGATGTTCTTGAGCATTTGCGAATCCCAACCGTCCCAGATCGTGTTCAGGTTGTTGAAGTGACCGGGGCTGGCGACCCACGGCCCGAGCGCCTCGATCGGCCCTCGCGGCGTCAGGTTCAGTGAACCCGGGAGATTCCCTCCGTACACGTTCTCGGCCATGCCCGTCCCGGCGATCACGTGCCCCTCGTGCCGGTCGGTGGGCGTCGTTCCGGTGATCGGGTCGATGTGGTGAAGCCCCGCATGCCCCAGCCGCTGCAGTTCGTCGATCCGGCTCGCCCACTCCACGTTCGCGGCCCGAGCCCCCGCTTCAGGAGTCAACGGCGGTCGAGGCTCCCAGCCCACCATCGCCTCCGGTTTCACTCCCAGCGGCCCCCAGTGCGACATACCCACCTGGCGACCGTAGTTCAGATGCGCATGAAAGAGCGCATGCACTCCATCGAGATCGACGCTCATCAGCCTTCGCGCTTCGAGCGCACAGACCTCCAACCGGGTTGCCCGGTTTCGCCGCCGGATCGTGCTCATGGATGCCGCGCTCGTCGGTGCGATCCGAAGTGAAACGGTTGCTCCCTCCTGATGGATCCGTCCCCGGCGATCCTTCGCGTTCTCTCTCAACCTTAAGTCATAATTTCCTTCCGAACGGCTCACCTTCTCGGCACGATGGCCAGAATCCGATCATCCCATCAGCCCCTCGCTTCAAATCGCTCAACGCAAAGCCCCCAACCCCCCCGGTCACCTCTCCACCCGAACCCTCTGAGGACCCTCACCCGGCGACCGGACCTCGGGAAGACCGCCGAAACAGGGGACTGTCACCGGTGGAATCATCATACTACAATGAAAGATGACCGAAGGCGCGACCAATGCCGGTTTGCCGCCCAGGTCATCACTCCGGAACGGATTCCGCCGATCGGCCCGGTACGCCGAACCGTACACAAGAATTGGGTCGATTGCCTGGCGTTCCGCTGGCCGGATGTGTGCGCTGTCCGTTTTCCCCACCGTCCATCCGCCCTCTCCCCCCCCGCCGGTTTCCCCGAGACGCTCGCAAGACTTTGCGGAATCGGCATGCTTCCCAGGAGTCGATGCGTATGATGCCCCGAATTGTTCCGGCCGCCTTGCTGGCGGTCGCCCTGGCCGCTCCGATCCGCGCTCAGGACGACGCAAGACTTGCCGTCGTCCTCGGCGACCCGACCCTGACCGCCGGAATCCCGGGCGAAGGCCCCCTGACGACCGATCAGATCAAGGCCTGGCTGGCCGACGAGGACAACCACAAGGTCCTCGACGTGACCTTGCCCCTGGGCCTCTCGGCCGGCGCCGCGCAGATGATCGGCCTGACCGAAAACCCGATGACCCGCGCCAAGGTCGAGCTCGGCCGTCAGCTCTACTTTGACACCCGCCTGTCGGCCGACCGCACGATCAGCTGCGCCACCTGCCACGCTCCCGGCACGGGGTATGCCGCCCCAACGCAGTTCGGCATCGGCATCCTCGACCAGCAAGGCAACCGCAACTCGCCGACGGCCTACAACCGCATTCTCTCCGGCGCTCAGTTCTGGGACGGCCGGGCCGCCTCGCTCGAAGAGCAGGCCATCGGCCCGATCGCCAACCCGATCGAAATGGGTAACACCCACGATGTCGCCGTCGACACCATCCGCCGCATCCCCGGCTACGTCCTCCAGTTCGAGCGCATCTTCCCCGAAGACGGCGTGACGATCGAGACCATCGGCAAGGCCATTGCCACCTTCGAACGCGCCATCGTCACCGGCCCGTCTCCCTTCGACTATGCCGAGGAACTGGCCAAGTTCGAGCAGTTCACCCCCGAAGACCTTGAAGACATCAAGGAATTCGAGCCCGAGTTGTACGAGCAGTACCTCGCCCTGAAGGCCGACGCCGCCAAGAACCCGATGACCGAGGACGCCCGCCGCGGCCGAGAGCTGTTCTTCAGCCAGCGCGTCAACTGCTCCGCCTGCCACGTCGGTGCAAACCTGGCCGACGAGCTGTATCACAACCTCGGCGTCGGCATGGATTCGGACGACCCCGACGTCGGCCGCTTTGCCGTCACCGGCGACCCGAAGGACTGGGGAGCGTTCAAGACTCCCACCATTCGCAACGTCGCCCAGACCGCCCCGTACATGCACGACGGCAGCCAGAAAACCCTCCTCGAAGTCGTCGAGCACTACGCCAAGGGGGGCATCCCCAACAAAAACCTCAGCGACAAGATCAAGCCGATCGACCTGACCGAGCAAGAAAAGCTCGACCTCGTCGCCTTCATGGAAGCCTGCACCGGCCCCTTGCCCCCGGTCGAGACCGAGCGGCTTCCCGAGTAATCGCCACCCTCACCCGCCCCGAGTGGGACCGCCACCCCCGGCGGTCCCGCCCCCTTCGACGTCCTCGCTCCTTTTCCACGCGTCCCCCGCCTCCTTGAACGAGGGGGGGGACCATCCTCCCCTCCCCAATCCTGTCGCCCCGTGGGCAGGCCCCACCGGCCACCTTCCTCACAAGATTCGGCGCTCCGATCAGAGCGATCGGCTTGGCAGATCCGCCATGCGCTGTTAAGCTGCCGGGCTCGGAGGAACGATCGAGCGAGGGCAGACGGGTCGATGCCGGGAGGGCTCATCCGGGCACTTAAACGCTGCGCTCCGCGTCCGTCCTCCGGGTGGTTCAGTCGGCCGGTGGATCGGTTCGGAATCCGGAGTTCGTCGTGACGCACCGAGGCGGGGGCCAGTCGTGACGTTGCAGAGCACACTGAACAAGGCGACGGCGCACCTGCTGGAAATGGCCTGCGAGGCCGTCGATCAGCTCGGCGCCGCCGGCTTGCTGGTGCTCCCCGAGGGAAACCTCGACTGGAACGCCGTTCGAGAGGTCTGCCAGACCACCCGCGTCCTCGTCGCCGTGGTCGAAAAACACGTCGAAACCGTGGCCGAGGCCGGCCTGATCCCCGTCGAGGTCGAGCCCGTCGATGCCGGCATCGTCGAACGGATCACCCTGGCGCTCATCGAGTCGGTCGCCAACGACCTGCTCCGCTCCGGCGCTCGCGTCGTGGTCGTGTACGCGGCCTTCGATTCCGAGCTCGATTCGATCAGCACCATCCGCCTTGGCGAGCGTCTCGAACGCCTCAGCGCCCGAGACCTGCGTGCCCTCGAAACCAGCGTTCCCTTCGAAACCCTCAAGGCCATCGTCGATATCGCCGTGGCCGTCGGCCGCGAAGGCCGCGAGGGCAAGCCCGTCGGCACCTTGATCGTCGTCGGCGATACCCGAGAGGTCATGGCCCGCTCCCGCACCCTCGGCTTCGACCCGGTCAAGGGCTACCGCCGCAAGGAACGCAACATCCGCGATGCCCGCGTCCGCGAGGCGATCAAGGAGATCGCCCAGCTCGACGGCGCCATCGTCGTCTCCCGAGACGGCACCGTCGAGGCCGCCTGCCAGATGATCGACGCCCCGACCACCGGCCTTGCCCTTCCCAAGGGGCTCGGCACCCGCCACTGGACCGGCGCGGCCATCACCAAGGTCACCACCGCCGTCGCCGTCGCCGTCAGCGAGTCCACCGGCACCGTCCGCATCTTCCAGAACGGCGAGATCGTTCTCCGCATCGCCCCCATCGGCCGCGCCCGCGCCCTCAAGTGGACCGAGCCCGAAATCGAGCCCCCTCCCCCCCGCGCCGAAAAGGGGAATTAAACCAGCCCGCGCTGTTCCCTCGTGACCATCTCGCTTCTCCCGCCGCCGTCCCCCACCCAGCGTCGCCTCCGGGAAGGGCAGCCGAGGCCTCGAAACACCCCGAGGCAACCGCGTGGCCGGTCCTCGCCCCCCGCGATACACTGAGAACACACGGAGAACCCGCGCCCGAGCGGTTCCGATGTCGAAGGACCGCGGCCAAAGGGAAATCGTGACCCATGACCCTCGCCCCGCCCGCCGCAGCACCGAAGCGTCCCCGATCGCCTCGACTGCCCTTGCCGATCCGCAAGGCGCTCCGAGGCGTCGATCGCCGGTTGCGCCTGGCGGGGATCATGACGGGGCTCGGCTGGCTGCTCGGCACCCTGGCGGTGATCGTCGCCGCGGTCATGGTTCTCGATGGACTCCGGCCGATGTCTGATCCCACCCGCTGGGCCGTCTGGCTCGCGGGAGTGGGCCTGGCCTCGATCGGGCTCGCCTTGATCCTGCTGCGGGCCGCCTTCCGACGCCCGACCCGCCAGGCCCTGGCCGCCGTGGCCGAGCGAGCATGCCCCGACGCCGGCGATCGCCTCTCGACGGCCGTCGCCCTGGTCGAGGACGGCGAGCTGGCCCACGGCTCTCCCGCCTTGATCGCCGCGCTCGTCGATCGCGCCGCCGACGACGCCCGAGCGATCGCCCCTCGCCTCGCCGTCCCGCTTCGCCGCCCTCGGCGACGCCTCACTCTGGGCCTGGCGGCGGTCGCCCTCGTCACCTTGCCCCCTCTGCTCGTCCCCGATCCCTTCGCCCTGCTCGCCCGTCGAGTCCTGATGCCCTGGACCGATCCCGGAACCGCCGGGCGGCTCGCCATCCTCGTCGAGCCGGGAGACACGCTCCTCGCCCGCGGCGATTCCCTGACCATCTCCGCCGTCGTCCACTCCCGATTCGGCCCATCCGTCCCCGACTCCGCCCAGCTTGAATGGGCCGACGCCTCCGGAGCCTCCCATTCCCTGACGATGGGCCTCGGCTCCCCTTTGGAAGGGAGCAACCCCGACGATCAGACCTTCGCCCTCACCCTTCCTTCGGTGGAGGATGCGATCACCTACCGCATCACCGCCGGCTCCGCCCGAAGCCGGGCCTTCCGCATCTCGGTCGTCGATCCTCCCCGGATCGTGTCGCAACGCTGGACGATCACCCCGCCGTCGTACACCGGCCTGCCAGCCTCGACGATCGACGACCCCTCGTCCTCCGTCGTCGTCGCCTGGCAAGACAGCCTCGTAGCGATCACCACGACCACCGACCTCCCGAGCCGCCGCGTGACCCTCGACTGGACCGAGGAGGACGGCTCCATCGCCCCGATCTCGTTGTCGCCCGCAAGCGATGACACCGACGGCACGATCTGGACCGCCGAGGTCGTCGCCACCGGCTCGGGACGCTTCAGCCTCACCGCCGCCGATGCGCAAGGCTTGACCGATCGTTCCGGCCCTTCCGGACGCCTGGAGGTCCAGCCCGATGCTCCTCCGGCCGTCGCCCTGGGTGCCGGAGCCGAGGCCGTCGGCCCCGGCGATCGCCTGGTCGTCCCCGTCGCCTCCCGAGACGATCTGGCCGTCACCGCCGCCGAGTTGCATGTCACGATCAACCGCCTCGACTCCCCGCACGACGAGCCGGAACAGGAAGTCATCCCGCTGACGCTCGACGGCCTCGGCTCCCCTTCGGCGAAGGGGCTGGCCGAGTTCGATCTGACCCCCTTGGCCCTGAACGACGGCGACACCGTGTCCCTCCGGGTTCGGGTCATCGACTCTCTGCCCCCCCCTCGCGGGCCGAACGAGGCCTGGTCGAGCCCTCGGCCGGTCGCCATCGTTGCCGACATCGAACGCCACACCGCCGAGCAGCGAGACGAGGCCCTCCGGCCGATCCGAGAGGCTCTCGAAGACCTCGCCCGCCAGGCCGCCGAGGATCGCCTCCGCTCCGGCCCACTCCGCGCCGCCGCCGAGGCCGCCCAGCGAGACCCGAGACGCTGGTCCGACCGCCAGCAAAGCGATCTCGACCGCCTCGCCGAATCGGCCCAGGAACGGGTCGATCGGCTCCAGGCCCTCGCCGAATCACTCCGAGACGACGCCATGCTCGGCCCGATCGGCGACGCCATCCGCCAGGCCGCCGAGGCCGAGCCCGAGGCTGCCCGAGCCGCCCTCAACGACGCCCAGACCGCCGAAACCGCCGACCGCCCCGACGACCTCCGCCGCGCCGAGCAGGAACTAGCCGCCACCTCCGACCGGCTCGACGATCTCTCGGAACGGCTCGACGACCTCGCCCGGGCCGCCGCCGCTCGCCCCGAGCTGGCCAACCTCGCCCGCCAGGAATCCGACCTGGCCGACCAGGCCGAGGCCATGACCGCCCCCCCCAAAGACCCTGCCGCCGCCGAACCCTCGATCTCTCCCGAGGCCCTCGAACAGCTTCGCCAGGCCCAGGAACAACTCACCCAGGCCCTGGCCGATCTCATCGAACGCACTCCGGAACTCGACGAGGCCGCCCAGTCGGCCCGAGCCGAGGCCGACGCCGCGCAACGCGATCTGGAACAGGCCGGCGGCGACCCCTCGCAGGCCTCCGACGCCGCCCGATCTGCCGCCGACGCCATGCGACGCGCCGCCGAACAGCTCCGCCAGGCCTCCGGCCCCGCCGACCCGAACGCCCAGGCCGAACAGCTCGCCCAGATGCTCGCCCAATCCTCCGGCTCCGCCCCCCCCTCGGCTCCGACCGATCAGGAGCCCTCCGCCCCTCCCTCCGGATCGACCGCCGCCGGACAGACTGATCCCGACGCCGATCTCAACCTTCGCTCCGATCGCCTCTGGGGCTCCTTGCCCGGCCACCTCCGCACCGAGATGCTCCGCTCCTCAACCGACCGCTACCACCCCGACTACGCCTCCTTGATCCGTCTCTACTTCCAGGAGATCGCCCGCGCCTCCTCGGCCCCGGCCCCCGAACCACCCGGCCCGACGCCGTCCACTCCCACACCTCCCCCTGCTCCTTGAGGCCGACGCACCGCCTCCGACCACTCGCCGACCGCAAGGTTCGGTTCGTCGGCAAGCCGCGCGGGCGTTTCCGAGTCGTCCGCAACGGTCGTCGCGTCGGAACCGTCTGGCATCGGCAAGGCGTCCCGGAGCTTGACCGTCTGGTCATCGCTGATTGAAGCCAGGGTCCGGCCGTCGGGGCTGAAGGCGACCCGGCGAACCCGATCGGTGTGGTCTTTCATGGTCAGCACTTCCAGACCGCTGGTCATGTCCCAGAGGCGAACCGTTCGGTCCGACCCGGCCGACGCGAGCCGACGCCCATCGGGGCTAAAGGCCAGGTCATGAATTACTCCCGAGTGCCCGGTCATCGTGTCGAGCGGCTTCCCGTTTTCCACGTCCCAGAAGCAAATCCTCGCATCGACCCCGGCCGAGGCCAGCCGACGCCCGTCGGGATGAAAGACCACGCTGTAGACCGCCCCGGCATGGCCGGAAAACGAGTGCAACTCCGCGCCGGTCGCGGCCTCCAGCACCTTGACCCGCCCATCCACGCCTGCCGCGGCAATCAACCGGCCGTTGGGGCTGATCGTCACGTGATGAATTCCTTCCAACAAGCCTTCATACGTAAAAAGATTCTCGTAGGTCGTCGCATCCCAGAGCCGCAATCGTCCATCGTCCGAGACCGAGACGATCCGCTTCCCGTCCGGGGTGAAGGCAAGATCCTTGATCGTATCCTCATGAGCCGAGGGGATGACCCCCGCGATGAAATGCGGGTCCGCGTCGTAGAAAATGATCTGATGGTCGGGGCTGCTCATCGCAAGCCGACGACCATCGGGGCTGAAGGCAATCGCGTCGATCCGCCGATCCTGGCGCCCATCATTGGGATCGAGCATGGGGAAGAAGATGACGATCTCTCCCTGATCCACCGTCCATCCCTTCAAAAATCCGTTGGCGTACGAGGCCGCCACCCGCTGACCGTCGGGAGTGAAGGCCAGGTCGATGGGTCGGTCCAGGCTTGCCAGGGCCTCGACGTTCCGCAGCGTGCGCGGCTGGTTTGCTTCGTCCAGGTTCCAGAGTCGTACCGTTCGGTCGAAGCTCGCCGAGGCGATCAACCGGCCGTCGGGGCTGAAGTCGAGGCTGACCACGGTATCTTCGTGCCCCTGGAAGACCCGAACCGGCTCCCCCGAATCGAGGTCCCAGACCGTCACCGCCTTGTCCAGGCCGGCCGAGGCCAGCTGCCGACCATTGGGGCTGAACGCCACGGCGATTTGCAAGGGACCGGCACGCTGCACGAGGGCGCTCTCATGCTGCTCCTCCATGTCCCAGAGCCGGATCGAGCCGTCCCGCCCGACCGAGGCGATCGTCTGGCCGTCGGGACTGATCGCCACCCCGAAGACCTGCCCCGCGTGCCCCACCAACCGCGCCCTCGACCGTAACGGCTCGACGTCCCAGAGCTGAATCACGCCATCCATCCCACTCGTCACCAGCGTCTGACCATCGGGGCTGAACGCCAGACTCAACACCGAAGACCGATGGGCGCCGTCGATCGTGGTCACGAGCCGCCCCGTCGCCAGGTCCCAGAGCATCAGGCGGTGCGTCGAGATCGCCCCGGCCAGCCATCGCCCATCAGGGCTGATCTCCAGGTCGATGACCGAACCTTCGACCCCGTCATACGAGGTCAGCCGCCGACCGCTCGCCACCTCGTAACTGGTCGGCTGCAGGGTGTCCGGATTCTGCGCCACCACAATCCGACCATCGGGGCTGAACGCCACCCCGAACACCCCGATGCTTTTCGGGCCGGTAATCTCAAGATTGTCCGACCCCGGCAACGTGCGCAGCACCGAGCCGGTCCTCACGTCCCGAAGCACGACCCGGCCGCCCCACTGAATCGAGGCGAGCGTCCGGCCGTCGGGGCTGAAGTGGACCGCATTGACTTCTCGGGTGTGTTCGTCGAACCGCAGCCGATCGGGACCGCTCAGCCGCCGCAGATAATCCCATTCCCAGCCGATCAGGTCCTGATCCTCCTCGCTCGGCTCGGCCTTGTCGAGCAAGACGTGGAACTGCCCCATATCGTTCGCGTTCCAGGCCGAAAGCGCCGCGTTGACCCGAGAGGCGTACAGGTTCCGTCGCAGCCGATCCTGGGTGGCGAACAGCTCTCGGTTGGCCGCATCGGCTTCAACCCGGGCGCGCAGCGCCCTCGTCGCCGCGTCGTTGGCCGCCTCGGCCGAGGCAAAGGCATCGCGGGCCGAGCGTTCCAGCCGCACGGCCAGAACCGACGCCCCCACGGCAATCGTCAGCAAGAGCCCGAAGATCGCCCCGGTCATCGCCGCCACATCCGGCTTGCGACGGCACCAGCGCACCAGACGCTCGGGCACGCCGATCGGCCGCGCCGCGATCGGCCGGTCTTCCAAAAACCGGCCCAGGTCCTCGGCCAGGGCCGAAGCCGTCTGATACCGCGCGTCGGGGTCCTTGTCCGTCGCCTTGAGCAGAATCGTTTCCAGATCCCGCGGGATGCTCGCGTCGATCTGCCGGAGCGGTGTCGGCTCCTCGGTCCGGATCTGCTCGATCAGCAGCAGCCGGTCGGCCGCGGAAAAGGCCGGACGCAGGGCCAGCATCTCGTACAAGGTCAGGCCCAGCGCATACAGATCGGCCCTCGCGTCGGCCCGGTTCCGAAAGCACTCGGGAGCCAGGTAACGGAGCGTCCCCAGCAGGTCCCCCGTCCGGGTCAACGGCCGATCCTGCTCCACCTGCGCCAGCCCGAAGTCGGTGACCCAGATCACCCCGTCGTCGTCGAGCAACAGGTTGCTCGGCTTGATGTCGCGGTGAATGATCCCCCGACCATGAGCATATGCCAGCGCCTGCGCCACTTGCTTTCCGAGCCTGGCCACGCTCCGGAAATAGGGCAACCGCCCATTCGACCGCAACGTCGATGAGCCGATCCGGTCGGTCCTGGCCCCCGGGTCCGAGGGATTGCCGAGCCTCCGGACGTCTTCCCACCACTCCGAGGGTTCGATCAACGTCGCGTCGGTGCTGGGAATGGCAATCAGGCTGGTGCCCGCGTCGAACGCCCGAACCGCGAACTGCCCGGTCCAGAGCGATCGGGCGGCCAGGCTCAGGCTGCTTTCGTCCCGATCCGAGGTCAGGGCCTCCGCCTTGATCGCCCTCGCCTCCTCGGGTGAGAGGGTTTCGGCCACCTGATGCTCGCGGTGCTTCCGCAGCTCCTCGATCACCCGGTCGAGCCCGCGCCCCTGGATGAACTGCATGGCGTAGTAGGCCAGTTCCCCTTCCTGGCCGACCTCGAACACCGGCACGATGTTCGTATGATGCAGGCGGGCCGCCGCCCTCGCCTCGCGCCGGAACCGTTCGAGCATGGCCGGATCGAAGACGATGTGGCTCGGCAAGATCTTCAACGCCACCCGTCGGCCGAGCGAGATTTGCTCGGCCTCGTAGACGACCCCCATCCCCCCTCGCCCAATCTCTCGCAAGAGGTGGTAATCGCCCACCTGCCAGAACCGGGGCTCGCCCGTCGCGCGAAGGGGCACGTCTCCCGAGGCTGACGTCGCGTCATCGACGGCCGTCCCCTCTCGGGGAAACATGCGTTCCAGGTCGATCATCGTCTGGAGGATCGCGGGCAGATCATCGGCCAGCTCGGGATAATCCCGGATCAGCTCCTCGACATCGGGCCGCTCCCCGTTCCGGAAGCGCTCCATGATTGCATCGGCCAGCAACTCGACCGGGTCGCGGTCTGCCAACGACTCGCTCATCGATCTCTCCTGGCCTCTTGGGTTCTTCCGCGCCCCCAACGCCTCGGACCGTCGGACCGAAGGCCGTTCTCTCTCTGACCACTCAGGCTCGTTCGACCGCGACGACGCTTGCGAGTCGGGATCGCTCAGGGCATCCTGACCCCAGGGTCAAGCCAACCCGCGTCTCCTGTGCCTCATGCATTGCGGTCCCATCGTAGACCAAGAGCCGCAGCGATCCAAGCCCCCCAGATGCGAATGGACGTGCATGCATTCCGATTCCATGTCCCTCGCGCGTTCCTTTCTCGATTTTCGTGAACCCATCCGCTCGGCGCCCGACTGAATGTTGAGACGGACAAGCCCATGCCTTCAGGCAACGCGGAGAACAAACCGGTGGGCCGATCACCCGACGAGGTCCTGGACGACTGGCTCGTGCTGGCCGCTCAAGAGGGGGAGGTCCATGCCTTCGAAACGCTCGCCCGGCGCTGGCATCGTCGCCTGATCGCCCATGCCTACCGTCGCACGGCGCACACCGAGGGAGCCACCGAGGCCACCCAGGAGGCCTGGCTGGCGATCATCCGCGGCTTGCCTCGGCTCCACGATCCGTCTCGCTTTCCGGCCTGGGCCTACCGCATCGTCGATCACAAGGCGGTCGATTGGCTCCGCCGTCGCCGCCGCCAGCGATCACTCGACGACCGGCTCCAGGCCCATCCCGAAGTCATCGACCCCAATCCCCAAACCCGATCACCCGACGCCGAGGAACCGCTCGACGCCGTCGATCGGCTCCGACGCGCCCTGAACGATCTGCCAAGCGATCAGCGACTCCTGCTGGCCCTCTCCTACACCGAGGGCCGTTCGGTTCGAGAGATCGCAGAGTTGCTCGCCATTCCCGAAGGAACGGTCAAGTCTCGCCTGTTCCACGCCCGCCAACATCTCAAACGCCGGATGGAGCAATCGCCATGAAGACCCAGGACCACGAACTCGATACACTGATTCGAGCAGCCCTTTCCGCCGAGGAACGCACCATGTTCGACCGCCTCGGCGAGCCGTCGCTCCCCGAGCTGATGACCGAGAGCTTCCGGGGCCGTCGCCGCTGGATCAACGTCTACGCCACGGTCGTCACGTTCGCCTTCTTCGGCCTCGCCGTCGTCTCGGCGGTCAAGATCTTTCAGACCGACGAGGTCGTCGACATCCTCCGCTGGGGCCTCGGCTTCGGCCTCGGCCTGGCCGTCTCGCTGGCCTTGAAGGTCTGGTTCTGGCTCGACATGCAACGGCATTCCCTCTCCCGAGAGATCAAGCGCATCGAGCTTGCCGTCGCCCACCTGGCCCACGAGCTGAACTCCCACAAAGGCCCCTCGTCATGACGCGATTCTCCGCCCCAGTCGTCCTCCTCGGGCTGATCCTGCCGCTCATTGCTCCTTCAGAAACCACCTTCGCCCAGGATCTGCCCGAGCCTCCCCGCGCCTCCTTCTCGAACGCCGAGACCGACCTCGCCGCCCGCCGGGCGCTCGACTACCTGGCCGGTGCCCAGCAGGCCGACGGCGCCTGGGAATCCGGCGGGTTCGGCAAGGCCACCTCGGTCACGTCGCTGGCCGTCATGGCCTTCCTCGCCTGCGGCCACGTTCCGGGAGAGGACGGCCCGTACCGCGAGGCCATCGAGCGCGGCATCGCCTACGTCCTCGATCACCAGCGGCCCGACGGCATGCTCGTCTCGAACACGAGCCACGGGCCGCTCTACTGCCACGGCATCAGCACCCTGATGCTCGCCGAGGTCGTCGGCATGACCCCCGATCCCGACCTCGCCGCGCGTGCCCGCAACGCCCTGGCGAAGGCCGTCGAGCTGATCGTCCGCGCCCAGCAGGTGCCCAAGTCGCCCGACCACGCCGGCGGCTGGCGCTACCAGCCGGGCAGCTACGACAGCGACCTGAGCGTCTCCGGCTGGCAGGTCGTCGCCCTGCGGGCCGCCCGGGACGCCGGCTGCACCGTCCCCTCCGAGGCCATCGACGACGCCCTCGACTACGTCCGGCGCTGCGTCGAGCCCCGCTCCGGAGGCTTCAGCTACCAGGCCGGCCGCGGCGGGCCGAACAACCCGAGGACCGGCACCGGCATCCTCTCCCTCGAACTCTGCGGCGAGCACGCCTCGCCCGAAGCCCTTGCCGGCGGCGATTACCTCATGAGCCACCCCCCCAGCTGGGGCTCCGACTACTTCTTCTACGAAGCCTATTACTGCTCGCAGGCCCTCTTTCAGCTCGGCGACGACTACTTCCTTCCCTACTACCGACAGCTCATCCCCATCCTGCTCGACCACCAGGACCCCGACGGCTCCTGGTTCTCCACCTCCGGCAACGACCGCACCGGAGGCCGCAACTACTGCACCGCAATGGGAGTGCTTGCCCTGGCGGTCGAATATCGCTATTTGCCCATTTATCAGCGCTGATCGGCCCTTCGTCCGTCTCAGCGCACGATCTCGCATCCCGGCAAACCCGCCTTGAGCCGATCAACCCCCTCGGCCGTCAGGCCAGTGTCTTTCAGTTCGATCCGCGTCAGCCCCTGAAAGTTCAGCAGGTCGTCGATCGAGGCGTCGGTCAGCATCGTCTGGTTGAGGATGAGCCGCCGAAGCTTCGGCAGTCCTTGCAAGGGCGACAAACCGCCGTCGGTGATCTGGGTCCCCGAGAGGATCACGTGCTCCAGGTTCGGCAGTTTGGCCAACGCCGGCACCCCGGCGTTGGTCAGCTGGGTCCGTCGCAGGTCCAGGTATCTCAGCTCCTTCAGGCGGCCCAGTTGCATGATCCCTCGATCCGTCAAATCGCTCCAGCAGACCCAGAGCATCTGCAAGTTGGAACACTGGGAGATGAGCATCAGGTCTTCATCGCTCAGATCCGCCTCTCCCAGGTGCAGGTAGGTCAGGCTCGGCAAGGCGCAGAGGGCCGCCATCTCCGATCCGCTGATCGGCTTGATCCCAATCAGTTCCACGGTCCGGAGCGCGGCCGTGGCCGACGGATCCGGCAACTGGTCGAGCCGGGTGATCGTCGCCGGGTGCGTGTTGAAATCGACCGCTCCTCCCCGCGACAGCACCCATTCGGCCACTTCCCGATCGAGCGGCAAGGCCACGGCGGGAACACGCTCCGGCAGCGCCGGGCCACCCCCCGCCCCCCTCCACGACCACACCCAGGCCCCCAGCCCCAGCCCCAGCACCACCGCCCCCAGCACCACCACCGCCGGGATCACCCATCGGTTCAGACGGGCCCGACGCTCGCGGCGGCTCGGGACCAATCGGCACGGTCGAAGCGCCTCGGCCAGCTCCCAGGCCGACGCGAACCGATCGGCCGGGTGCTTGGCCATCGCCTTCATGCAGATCTGTTCCAGACACGGCGAGAGGTCCGGCACCAACCGACGTGGCGGCGGCGGTTCATCGTGAATCAACTGCTCGCGGTACTCGGCGCTCGATCGCCCCGGAAACGGCCGACGACCCGTCAGCATCTCATACAAGATCACCCCGAACGAAAACACGTCCGTCCGCCGATCGACCAGCCGAGACTTGCCGCTGACCTGCTCGGGACTCATGTACTGCAACGACCCTTCCACGCAGTCCTGGTCGCTCCGGTCGGTCGTGCGCAGCGCCAGGCCGAAATCGGCGACGTAGGCGTTGTTCCGCAAATCGAGCAGGATGTTCGATGGCTTTAGATCGCGGTGGATGAACCCCTTCTCGTGCGCATGGGCCAGCGCCTCGGCCACCTGCCCGCCGATGGCCACCACCTCGTCGACCGGCAGCCGTCGCAGGGCAAGCTGGCTCGAAAGGCTCCCCCCGTCCACGTACTTCGAGACGATAAAAACCGTCTTTTGATCCAAGTATCCGCAGTCATACACTGGAACGATATTCGGGTGATCGAGCTGCGCAACCTTGCGGCCTTCTTCCATCAACGAGTCGATGCTCAGGTCCGAGGTCCGCCGCGCGATCTTGATCGCCACCTGCCGCTGCAATTCCCGATCGTACGCCAGCATCACGACCCCGAAGCCCCCCCTGCCCAGCTCGCGCTCCAGGCAGTACCGACCCGCGATCACCCGGTCGATCGCCACCGGGACCGTTGGATCGGGGGCCGAGTCGGGCTGCAGCCGGATCGTCTCGTCGGCTCGGGCGGCATTCCTCACATCAATCGCCGACATCGGCATGGT
Source organism: Tautonia marina (assembly GCF_009177065.1). Lineage (NCBI taxonomy): Bacteria > Pseudomonadati > Planctomycetota > Planctomycetia > Isosphaerales > Isosphaeraceae > Tautonia > Tautonia marina. The sequence continues at coordinate 22,595 of NZ_WEZF01000001.1, read as the reverse complement.
CTCGCCGACCTCGGTCCCCGGCTCCGTCGGCTGCACCGAGTTGGCAGGACGCGGAGGAGGAGGCGGAGCCTTGCGGCGACCACCGACCGCCGAATCACGTGCTGTTGGCTCAAGGTGCGGGTTCGGGGTGTTGCTCGACATGAGATCATCACTCCCACAATCGCCAACCGATGCCGGGAGGTCCCATCCTCACCACGGCACGCCGGCGGACCCGATGCCTCAGACCATTTCCCTCGAACCTTCGAGGGCTGCGACACCTTCCCGACCTTCCCAACGACCGATCCGATGCTCACACCGCAATTCCCAATCAATCAACACCGTTCCGCCCCGTCGCGCCACATCCAGCCACAGATTGCAATCGTACCCGACCGCCTCGCCGCCCGACCGTGCGGGCCCCTCCCGAAACACCCCGCGACGCACCAACGCACACCCGAGGCCCGTTCCCCCGATCGGCTCCAGGCCCGCCCCCCCTTCCAGGTGGACCAGCTCCCCCGTCTCCAGGTTCGTGTATCGCCAGGCCACGCTGCACCCCGGAACCACCCGAGAGCGATAGTTCGCCGTCACTCCATCGACCGTCGGCCCCATCCGATCGAGCAACCGATCGAGCGCATCGGCCGGGGGAATCACATCATCTTCCAGACACCAGATGAGGTCGGTCTGGGCCAGTTGCCCGATCCGGTTCCAGATCGCTCCCACTCGGTGGTTCACGGCCCGGCCATGCCGCCGACGCCCCTGCTCCCCTTCGTCCAGCGGCGCATCGGCCAGCTCCGAGGCCGACAGCCCCGCCACCGCCGGCCTCGGGTCGCGGTGGTACGAGTGCCCGGCATAGCCGTCCTGCTCCAGCAACCACCGACGCAGCCGCTTCCCCACCGCTTCCGATCCCGAATTATCATAAAAGAGCAAATGCAACTGCGACGCCGGATACGACTGCCGCGCCACCGCGTCAAGCACGGCGTCGATCAAATGCTCCCGGCCCGACCAGGGAATCGCCAGCGTGACCAGGTCGGTCGGGTCGATCGTCCGCCGCCACTCGCTTTGGTGGTTGGCGCGGGCCTTCGATCGGCAAACGCCGTCGTCGTGGCGATAGTAGTAATAATCCACCGGCGCGGGGATCATCCGCCAGCCGTGGTCGCGGAACCGCCGCCAGAGCGCCCAGTCGTCGTGAGGAACCGTGCCGTTCGGATCGGGAGCGAAGACCGGCCAGCCACCGACCTGACTCAGCGCATCGGTCCGGATCAGGGCCGGCACCCCCGACAGGTTCGATCGACCGAGCAGGTCCGGATGGTACGGAACGCTCAACGTCCCCTGACGCGAGCCACAGAACCACAAACGAGGATAGGCCGCCGCCGCCCGGCAGTCGGTGGCGATCGTCGCCAGCAAGACCTCCAGGTAATCCGGCGGGATCATGTCATCATCATCAAGGAAGCAGAGATACGGCAGGTCGGCCAGTTCTCGCATCCCGACATTCCGCGCCGGGTTGCCGCTCAGGCCCGATCCGACCCTCGCCCGCAGGTATTCCACCCCCGGATAGCGCCCAACCACCTCCTCGGCCGAATCGTCATCGCCGTCGTCCACCACCAGGACACGTTCCGGCCGATGCGTCTGCATCATCAGCGAGCCGAGCATGTGCGGCAGCCAGTGCGGCCGATTCCGGGTCGGAATCACCACCCCCACCCGGTTCGGCAAGGTGGGCCTCGCATACCAAAAGGCCCCCGAAACCTCCTGCACCTCCTGCTCTGCACCGACGCGCTGGGCCGCCTGCGACGACGTTCCATCGACCATCGCGTCGCCATACACAACGGCGCGCATCACGTCCCCATACGCCATCGCCGGGGCCGCGTAGCCGGCACGGGTCACGCCGAGTGTCGTGTCCGCACCAGACACTCGGAGATCAGCTCGCTTCGCCATCGTTGCGTCCATTCTCCCGGCCAGGCAGCACCTCGGCCGGCCGACCATTCACAGAAGAAGTCTCTATGACAAAATCTCACGTTCTCGATTCTACGCGTTCCCCATCGTTCTGCCGCACGAAAAAAATCCGCTGTCGTCTCATTTTTCCGAACGCATCACTGCACACGGAGACCGATCCCCCGGCTCCGCTCCTCCATGACTCTGCGTGTCCGGGTCTTCGATCGTCCGCTCATCCGATTGGAAACGAATTCTGCCCGTCGTCAGGATTTCAGATCCGCCACGACTCCGCTGCCTCGTCTCGGCGAGCGACCTCGATCATCGGCCTCGGCTCGGCGGCGATCAGGCGAAACGCCAGCGGTACCACCTCACTGGGCAACGCTTCGGCATCCCCCGGCCGACTCGTCCCCACCCGCGTCAGCGTGCCCTCGACCAGCCGATACAGCTCCAGCGCCCACGGATCGCGGTCCACAATCAACACTTCCCGCGTGTTCACCGTCGCATAAAACCCCAGCTTCTCCCGCGACCGATCCCCCTGGCTCGCCACCTCCACCGCGAAATCCGGCCCCCCCAGCCAGTGCGTCTCCCGGTTGATCGCCGACGTCCCATTCAAAAACACCACGACGTCAGGGCATCGGTAGTTCTGCTTCCAACCGTCATCTCGATCGCTCACGTTCACCCCTGGCCGAACCCGCCCGAGCCCCGCCAGGCCAACCACCGTTTGCAAGACAAACGACAGACCCATCACAATTTCTTGATGCTCGTCGTTCGGCATCGGCGCCATCACATACACCCCATCCCAGACCTCATCGAACCGATCCCCCCCCGAAGCCCGCCGCTGCTCCAGGATCTGATCTTCGACGTACGAATCGAGCACGAGCGTTGCCATCGTTCAGGCTCCCTGGTGATCCGGCCGCCCTGATCCCCTTGACCTCAGATCCGCCACGATTCTCCCCTCTCGTCTCGGCGAGCGACCTCGATCATCGGCCTCGGCTCGGCGGCGATCAGGCGGAACGCCAACGGCACCACCTCACTAGGCAACGCTTCGGCATCCCCCGGCCGACTCGTCCCCACCCGCGTCAGCGTGCCCTCGACCAGCCGATACAGCTCCAGCGCCCACGGATCGCGGTCCACAATCAACACTTCCCGCGTGTTCACCGTCGCATAAAACCCCAGCTTCTCCCGCGACCGATCCCCCTGGCTCGCCACCTCCACCGCGAAATCCGGCCCCCCCAGCCAGTGCGACTCCCGGTTGATCGCCGACGTGCCGTTCAGGAAGACGGCCACATCGGGGCAGCGGTAATTCTGCTTCCAACCGTCATCACGATCACTGACATTCACCCCGGCGAACACCAGCCCTCGCTCTCCAAAATTCAAAATCACCTGAAGAATCGTCGAAAGCCGCGTGGCGATCAGTTGGTGTTCGTTGTTCGCGAGCGGCGACATTACATAGACCCCGTCCCAGACCTCATCGAACCGATCCCCCCCCGAAGCCCGCCGCTGCTCCAGGATCTGATCTTCGACGTACGAATCGAGCACGAGCGTCGCCATCACCCAGGCTCCCTTTTGACTTCCGACCGGGGCCACAAACGACCGACGGAGGCGAACGCCCCACAGATTGGGCCGTCGCCTCCGTCGCATTCTAACCGATCGGGCTCATCGAGCGGGCGGTCAGGCCCCTCGGCGGGTCAAGGGGGTCGGGTCGAAGACGGCCGACTCGCCCAGTTGTTCCTCGATCCGGAGCAACTGATTGTACTTGGCGATCCGGTCCGATCGGCTGGCCGAGCCGGTCTTGATCTGACCGCAGTTCGTCGCCACGGCAATGTCGGCGATCGTCGCGTCTTCGGTTTCGCCCGACCGGTGCGACATCACCGCCGTGTAACCGGCGCGGGTGGCCATGTCCACCGCTTCGAGCGTCTCGGTCAGGGTGCCGATCTGGTTCACCTTGATCAGGATGCTATTGCAGCAGTGCTTGGCGATCCCCTCGCTCAGCCGCTTCGTGTTGGTCACGAAGAAGTCGTCGCCGACAATCTGAATCCGGTTGCCGAGCGCCGCCGTCAGCTTCGCGTAGCCGTCCCAGTCGTTCTGGTCGAGCGCGTCCTCGATCGAGACGATCGGGTACTTGTCGCACCAGCCGGTGAACAGCTCGATCATCTGCTCGGCCGAGAACAGCTTGTCCGGCGCCGACTTCCAGAACTTGTACCCCTTGCGCCCCCCTTCCTCGAACAACTCCGAGCAGGCCGGGTCGAGCGCAATGGCGATGTCCTTGTCGCGGCCGGGGGTGTAACCGGCCTTGCTCACGGCGTCGAGGATGAACGGAATCGCCTCCTCGTTGCTGATGTCGGGGGCAAATCCGCCCTCATCCCCCACAGCCGTGTTGTGCCCGGCCTTCTTCAAGACCGACTTCAGGCTGTGGAAGACCTCGGCGACCATCCGGAGCCCTTCGGCGTAGCTCTTCGCGCCGACGGGCATGATCATGAATTCCTGAAAGTCGATCTTGTTGTCGGCATGCTTGCCGCCGTTGATCACGTTGGCCATCGGCACCGGCAAGACCCGAGCATTCGCGCCGCCGATGTAGCGATAGAGCGGCAACCCCTTGCTCGCCGCCGCCGCCTTCGCCGCGGCCAGCGAAACGCCCAGAATCGCGTTCGCGCCGAAGGTCCCCTTATTCTCGGTCCCGTCGGCCGCGATCATCGCCCGGTCGAGCCCGACCTGATCAGCCGCGTCTCGCCCGACGACCACCTTCGAAAGCTGCGTGTTGACGTTCTCGACCGCCTTGCGGACCCCTTTGCCCACGTAGCGCCCTTTGTCGCCGTCTCGCAGCTCGACCGCCTCGAACTCGCCCGTGCTCGCCCCCGAGGGGACTGCCGCCCGGCCCAGCGTGCCGTCGGCCAGGATCACGTCCACCTCAACGGTCGGGTTGCCGCGCGAGTCGAGAATCTCTCGCCCCTTGATGGCCACGATCGTCGCCGGCTCGGTGCCGCTCGGGGCGTTCTGCCCCCGGATGCCGGGAATCGCGTTGTGGGTATGGGTACTCATCGGGTGCTTGCTCGTTTGGAAGAAAAAAAGGGTCAGAGAGAAAGAAACGGACGACGCGCCGATCCGTGGTGATTCACCGTCGTCAAAACGATCGGGGACCTTCGCGAACAAGGTCCCAGGACTGGGGTGGCCCCGGTTGCTCACCAACCGGGATTGCGGAGCGACACGAAGTTTGAGTACGGCCTCATCCGCCCCGCAACTCAGACGCGGGCCACCATCGGTTGCTAACCTTGAGCATCACGCCAGCCCCCCGGGCTCGTCCGCGATGCCTCCCGTCTGCTCCTCCGCGTCGGTCAGGACGCGGGGGACATCCGGCCCGGGGTTGCCGAGACGAGACCACCGGGGACCCGCGGGGGGGGAGCGATCGAAACTGATGGGCGAGATCAAGCCTCGACGCTCAGCTTCCCCCCGCGATCCCGACGGTGTTCCAGGCGACTCAGTGCGCGAAACGGCCCCCAACTCCCGCATGATGTTCTTCGGGTGGGCCAATTGGGAGTGGTCCCCAGACCGAGAGTCGGGGGCCGCCGCGCGGTGGAGCATCCCAGGTGCCAGTTCTTGGGGGCATTCGCAACCTGTGGCGAACGCACGCGGGCCGGGACCTGTCCCCAGATCACGGCCCGCATGCGGTCGCGTGCGGGCTGCATATTGTGTCACGACTGCCTCGGATTGACCAGACAATCACGACCACTTCCCCAAGACTCCCCGGCGGGCGGGCTCGTGTGCCGCCTCGTCGCGACGTCAACCATCGCCGCCGGGCTCTATGGTTATCGGCGCGGCACCCCGCCGTCTTGACCCTCTCGAAAATTCAACAGCCCGATTCCCTCCCCCCGCCCATCACGCCCACTCCAGGGCCACGCCTTGCCCGTGCTGCGGGTGGTTCGGGTCGATCGCCCGCAACTCCAGCGTCATCCCTCCGGCCCTCAGGTGCGCATCAACCCAACCGTTCGGCAACCCGTCCTCGAACAGATACGCCACCGGCGGCAGGTTGATGAGGTACAGCCCGTCCCTCCGCCCGATCGACCACCGATGCGTATGCCCGTACACATACGCCTTGACCTGCGGCCTCGCCGCGATCAGCTCAAAAAAGGCCGCCGTATCCTGAATGCCCGACCACCGTGTTCCTTCCTCCGGCGGCGTAAACTGCGGGTTATGGTGCGCAAAGAGGATCGCCGGTTTCTCGCTCCGCCGATCCAGTTCCTCGGCCAACCACGCCAGCTGCTCCTGCCCCAGCTCCCCCGTCACCACGTCCACCTCAAACAACGTATCGAGCAAGAACAGATTGGCGTGTTCCGACTCGATCACGCTCACATGCTTCGACGCGACCACCACCCGATCCGGCTTCTGCATCACCAAAGCGTCGTAGAGCGGCCCGCGATCATCGTGGTTCCCCATCGTCACGTGCAGGTCCAGCCCGCCTCCGGCCATCGGCTCGACACACGAGGCCAGGTTCGCGTAATCCTCGGGCAGCCCTTTCAAATACGCGCAATCGCCGTTCAGAATCACCCCCGCCGGCTTCTGCTCCAGAGCCAGCAGCTCGCCCACCACCCGCTGCAAGTTGCGGGTCATGTTCACCCCTCGGGCCTCGATCTCCGGCCGACTCGGGATGTGCGTATCCGACAGCAACGCAAACCGATTCGCGTCCCACTCCGCCCCGATCGCCCCTCTCCCCACCGCCAATCCGGCCACCGCCGCCGCGCTGCCCGCCAGAAACCCTCTTCGGGACAACGCTTGCACATGAATCGGCATCGTTTGCTCCTCCAGAACGCTTTTGTCTGCCGACTCACTCTAAATGAGCCTCCCCCCCTTTTCAACACGCCCCGCCCCGCCCGCACTCCACGCCAATCGCACCATCTCGCGCTCGCACGAGACCAACACTCAGCGGGAGGTCACCCGCCTCGGCCGATCGCCTGAGGGGGGGCTCGCTGAGCAAGGCCATGGTAGGATCTCGCGCCGATCCGGCCCCCCTTCGGCGCGGTTCATCGGGGAAATGCTCCCCTCAACCGAAGAGATTCGCGTCTGTTGTCGTCTAGGAAATGATCGATCGAACATCCCCAACAGATTGTCCCGGCCGCCCGGGGATCAACCCTCCTGGGAGATCGAGATGAACGATCGCGCCGATTTCTACATCGTCGAGAACATCATCGGCTACACCGGTCAGATCGACCAGAATCCCACCGTCTACTTCCTGACCAGTCCGGCCCAGGGGCCCAATGAGTACGGACACATCACGCAGAGCCACCAGATTGGCCCCAACGAAGGCCGCGAAACCGTGCGCCGTTCGTCGATGTACGAGATCCGAGTCGGCCCCGGCGGGGAGCTCGAAGAGTGGGATGGCGGACGTTGCATCCACCGGTCGCGCAACCCGCTGATTCCCATCGCCGGCCTCAGTGCCAAATCGCGCTATCTGCTCAGCTGCTCGATCGCTCGCTTCACCGAAAAGAAACGCATTGATCGCTTTACTGAGCAGCAGATCGACGAACTCTACGATTACGGCGTGGTTCTCGGACGGTAACGCTCGCCGCGTGGTTCGGGCCATCCCCCCTCCACCGATCGACACCGGCGTTCATGCAATCTGTCCGATCTCTGTTCCCTCTCCGGTCCCGAACGACGACAGGGAAGGCGAGCGCTGTTTCCGCGTGACTGTTGCGTGTCAGGAACGGGGGACTGGCTCCGCGTCTTCGAGGTGCCCGTCCCCCGTTCCGGCAGAGACGCTCCATGCAAACGAACACCGCGCTAATCTGACAAAAAGATCAAGGCGTAGGCGAACATCGGAATGACGATGACCCAGTATGCCGCGATCGCCTTACCGAGCCGGCCAAGCCCGCCCGCCCCGTCTCCGGAACGCCCGACCAGCGCCACGAGAAAGCCGATCCCCAGCACTGGCGGTGAAAGGATGATGCTGAATGTCCAGAGACTGTAAATGACGTTGAGGGAATGAATCTTGAAGACCTGGTCGATGACGTAAACAACGCATCCACTCAGGTAGATCCACGCCACAACCACCGAGCTCACCACCTGGGCCTTCCCGGAGCGCGTCCCGCAATAGGCCCGCCGCGTCTCGGCCGGCCGGATCGCCAGCAGGACGAGGTGGCCGAGCGTCACCGTCATCCCGAACGGCAACGAGTACAGGCCGACATCCACCACCACTTCGACCCAGTCAATCGCCGAGAGCGTCCCCCCCCCTCCCACGAGATCCCCGACCGTGGTCGGCCCCCGCGGCGACAGGATCATCGCGGCCTGACACCCCAGCGCGACCGCCGCGATCATCACCATCACGTCGATCAACCGCCAGGGCGTGGCCGGTCCGCTCGTCCCGATTTCCGATGTCACGGCACCGCGCTCCGCCTTCCCGAGAGGAACTCGATCCTCCCCCTGCTCCCCGGACTCGACCGAGTTGATCCCGGGCACCTCGACGTTGCCATCATGTGGCGGCCTTGTCCCATCACCCTTCGGCCGATCGGGCGGGTGGCCGAAGCAACGACTTCGTGCCCCGCCCCGCAACACCTGCTCTCACCGGGGCACGCTCGAAGACTCGCTCTGCCCCGGCCACCCGCCGCAATCCTCACGCGCGAAGGATCTTCTCCATCGCCTTTCCCTTGGCCAGCTCATCCACGAGCTTATCCAGTTGGCGAATCGCCTGCATCAACGGATCCTCCACCTCTTCAACGCGGACGCCACAGACGACCCCTTTGATGAGCGCACGATTGGGATTCATTGCCGGCGCCTGAGCAAAGAACGTTTCGAAATCCGTCTTCTGTTCGATCTGATGGAGCAGCCCCGCCTCGTCATAGCCGGTCAGCCAGCAGATGATCTGGTCCACCTCCTCCTTCGTGCGTCCCTTGCGCATGGCCTTCTCGACATACCGGGGATACACCCCCGCAAACGGCATCGCAAAGATTCGATGTCCGGGCATCTATAATCTCCTTTGCGTTCCTTTCATGAAGAACATCAGCGCTCCGGGCGCTTCCCCCTCGATGGGAATGGTCCCTGATACGATCCTGCCAATCAATGCTCCATCGGGAAGTCGCCACCGCGTAAGGCATGAGCGGATGACACTTGGGCTTGAACATCCTTCGAGGCCGATTCCTCATGACCAACGCCTCCCCAAAGGCGTCGCGTACCCGCATGTCAACAATTGATCCAACATTCTCCACGCGCTGTCCTGGCCACTCGGCATACGTTCTTGCAGGAAGATCAACCGTCAGCATCTCCTGGTCGCGTCCTGACGAGCCGGTCCCAGCAAGCCGAGTCTGGTTTCGACTCGGAGACGGGGTTAGCATACCGAGACCGTGGCTGTCGGCCGCCTTCACCCGGCGTGAGCATCATTCGCGAGCCGGTGACCGCCAATCGGCGTCTTGGACAGGATGGCCAACCCCGACGAACCGCGAGCCCCGGCCCAGTCGCCATCCCTTTCGAGCCGATCCGCGAACCCGACTGCGGACGCCCCCGTCTTCGAGTCGAGACCTCCGGTCGCCTCTCGGCGTGCAACCGCGATGGATCCGCAGTGCATCGGCGAACCTCGGACGAGACGCCTAACAACCGGAGCGAGCACATGCTTTCCGAGGACAACTTCAAGGCCCAGTTGGATGACCTCAAGCAGCAGTATCGGGACGACAACGCCTGGGTCGGCAAATGGAATCCGGGAAGCTGGAACGATGACGAGATGATGGAGGAGTACATCGAGGCCGCGTGGAACCTGTACGCCGCCACGGCCACCAACAAGCTGAAGATGACGATCCTGGGCGGGACAGCAATCCGCATGAACATCCAGCTCATCAAGAACTTCGGGGTGACCGGGGCCAACGGGATCCAGGACAGGGTGACGGGGAGGATCGTGCAGAACGAGCGGCAGACGCGGGCCTTACGGGCCAGGTTCCCGAAGGATGGTGCCGGGGTCTTGAATCCGAGGTTCCTCGAACGCTCGGCGAACACCCCGGAACTGCGACAGGAGCGGGATCAACTGAAGCAGCAGACCGCCGCGCGGCTGGCCTCCCCGGTCACCCTGGGGGGGAGCATCCTGAGCGAACAGAACTGGACCCCCATCCTGAATGACGCCTTGATCCTCGGGGGAATCACCTCGGGCCAGATCTTCAGGCTGGGCTTGATCCCCGAGGAACAAGCGGCATGGCGGAAACTGTTCGCAACGTATTCAAACAAAGCTCAGCAGGGCGTCATCAACCGACATGGACGATCACAAATGTGCGACGACACCTGGAAACAATTCTTCAATTCAAACAGGTCGATTTTCTTCGAACCGTGGGGACCACGCGTCTTCACTCGAGAACTCCTGGGCTTGTCCTTCTTCGGGTACAAGCCGAAGTTCTCCTGGCACGAACTGTACTTCATCCCCGATCGCGCCGGGATGCCCGACCCCACCCCGCAACGATACCTGGAAGGACTGAGAGAGGTGCAATTCGAGGCCCGACCCAGGCGGCCAGCCAACGAGTCGAAGATCATGCGAGCGATCTCCAAGTTCCTCTTCGGTAATGAATTGGCGCTGGGATCGCCGTGGCAGGGTTAAAGCCATCCTTGGCAATGCGGGAGACGGACCGGGGCGGGACATCCTCTCGCCTTCGGCATCGTCCCGCCAAACGCCAGTTACCCCGGGTTCCGCGCGAGCCGACCCCGGGCGAGGGGTCGAAGTGGTCGCCATCGGAAATGATGCCCGCAGTTCTCACACGAAAGTTCGACCGAGAAGTTCAGGTCCTCGCATCTCCCTCTTGACTCCGACTTCAACAGTCCGCCTCCGCACTTCGGACATTGCTTCGGTCCTCCGAGCGACAATCCCCGAGAAGCCATTCCCTTGACGACCCCGATCAACCCGACAAGCGCCAGCAACAAGAACCTTCCCCAGCGCGAATCGGGAGCCTCGCATGAACATTTTCCAGAACGAGACATCCCTTGTCCGTCTGGAGCAGAAACGCTCGACTCCCAACCACCCGGCGATCGAGCACGACCTCGCAGTCTGGGCGGCGTCCGACGACCACAGATCGCCCCGCGCGGACGAGAATGCGGATGCCGCTCCGTGAACCGTGCAAGAGCCCGCTCACAATTCCGCGAGGCATCACACCGCCGCCTCCCGATCAAGCTTACCGGCGGCACGGACGCATCGCGGAATTGCCGGCGGCGCAACCCCCTGTGATGTCATTTTGGCAACCGAAACGCCGCCATTTTTTGATTTCTCGGATGCCCCCAGTCGCCAACGACACTGAGTTCAAGCCCCGCAAGCTTCGCCAGATAAGCCAACTCATCCACGGAACAGTGAAAGGGATCGGAGTCGTAGTGTGTGACAATCTCACCAGGTTCCTGCCTGAGCGGTTCCAGGTACGAAGACGTTGGAGCCTGAAAGTAGGTCGAATAATACACGCCATGCGGCAACAGGTTTTCTCTCGCTCGCGTCAAACACCGAACAATCATATTGAATGGAAGATGGGTAAATAGCGACACAGACACCATAAAATCAAACGTTTCGCCAAACGCCCCAACCTTAAAAGCATCGTCAACAATCAGGTTCGGCTTCTTGTGCGAAAGCCCCGCCTCGTCCACTTCGATTTTCCCGGCTTCAATCAATGACTCATTGAGATCCAATCCATAATAGTTCCCAACGTCAAGATATTTCAGATAGTGAAGACCGCCTCTCAAGCAGCCGCAACCAATATCAAGAAGCTTATGGTTCGGCTTGAGCCCCGACTTGATCAAAAACTCAAGTTGCAGTTTCCCTAACTCATCCCACAACCCTCCGACAAAATCCCTGTGCGCCTTTTTGCTGATTTCTTCACTCGTAAGCTCCTTCGAGTAGGAATTCACGTCCTTCATGATGCTCATCGGATCAGTCCTTTTGAGTGAAGAGTGACCGAACGCCCAAGCCCAGCGAACCGGCCCGCCGAGTTCAGCCCCGATGATACCAAATAACCGCCGCGGCGGGCCGGGACCGCCGCGGCGCGAGGTTCGACGTAATGAAGAGCCCGACGCCTAAGGAGATGGCCTTTCCACATCCATAGCCCTGTAAGGATGATCGCGGGTATGGCAACGTACCGAACTACAGGTGCGGAGTTCGGTAGTTCTTCGAACGGACTCTAAGCAGAGCCGATGACCGGAATGGTAGAGATGATGTGAATCCAACGAAAGATCGAACGTTTCTGACCTTGAGTCACAATGAACCCTCCGAGGGTCCAAATGCCAGAGATCGGCGGACCTGGCCAGCGAGCACGACCTCGGGACCACGAGAACCCATCGCGGCGGCCGGGGTCCGCTCATGCGCGGGGTCGGGCAGCCTCCCGCGACTCGCAAGTCTCCGGAAATCCCTCGTGCCCCTCCCCGCCCCCGCTAGAAACAGGGCTCTCCGGGCCGCTCCGATGCTTGCCGTATCCAACTCGCGAGTAGTTCCCCGTCGAGATGATCGCCCTCGTGGATGTGGAGGTACCTCACGGCCTCCTGCTTGGAAGCGATAGGAGGCGCCGGATCGAGCGACGTGCCGCGGAAGAAGGCAACCTTCACATAGTTCGTGAGGCAGTGGAAGCCGAGGAACCAGCCCCGTCCTTCGAGCCCGTAGAAGGGCGTGTTCCATCGCACGGCCTTGCGGACATCGGGCACGGTTTGCACGATGAGCGAGTCCAGGTGGCGCCCGACCTCCTTCTTCCAGCCGGGCATGGCGGCGATGTAGGCCTGCACGGGCGCGTCGCCGTCGCCCTTCGGAATCTGGGGGTTGCCACCCGAGAGGAGCTTCGGCTCCTCGGCGACCGGCTCGGCGGCCTTGGACGACTTACGGACCACTGTGTTCCCTCCGCGTTTCCGCCGCCGAACGCCCAAGCTCAGCAGACTGGCCCGCCGAGTGATGCCTCGATGATCAACTGAAGCCGTCCGCGGCGGGCCGGGTCCGCTGCAGCGCGAGGTTAGGCGGGGCATCAGCCTACTCGTAGACGCGAGCCCCGGCCAGGACCAAGGCGAACAGCTCCCAACTCGGCCTCTCGGGATCGAGGGGAGAGCGAGCATTCTTCAGATAGCCCGGCACATCCCGCAGGTAGGCTGCGAGCGCCTCGAGGAACTGCTCCAGCGTAGGGTTCTCCCAATCGGAGGGCGCGGCCTGGAGATTAGCGTGGAGGCGATCGACGAACTGCGCCAGAGCGAGCCGCGATGCGACGGATTCAGGATCGGGGAATTCGTCCTGAGCCACAACAAGCCCCCGCCGCCTAACGCCCAAGCTCAGCGGACCGGCCCGCCGAGAGTAACCGTTCGAGTGACCAGCAACCGCCGCGGCGGGCCGGGTCTGCTGCAGCACGAGGTTAGGCCGGCCGTTGCGGGAGGGCGAACCCCGGAAGCTCCCTGACCTCAGCCGCGACCACCAGAGACCCGGCCACATGATCCAGCACCCGCCGGGCGCGTGCAACCGGGTCGTCCGGGAATTCGGTGTCGTGCTTCGGGTCGTCCGGGTCGAAGCCCGGAATGTGGAACCGCTCGCCCTCGAACTGTATCGGTTCGTTCGCAGCCCGACTGCGGTCGAACAGTACGGCGGCCTTGAGGCCGGTCACCCCGTGCTCGGCGCACTGGCACTTGAGTACGAAGCTGAAATCCCGGAACGGCACCGTGAGCGACCCGAGGCAGGTGCGGCCGTGCGGCTGTTGCGGGACGGACAGGATGGTGCGAATCGCCGGGCAACCGCCCGCGATCACCACCTCCGTCTCGACCAGTTTGCCGCCCGAGTTCCCGAGGAGTCGTTGGTAGAACCCGGCCAACTCCTCGACCGAGCAGGCGTTGGCGGGCAGATCGGGTGGAACCGGGAAGTAGTACACGCCGAGGCCGTCGCCCTCGGGCGTGTACCACACCTGGACCTCGCCAGGTTGCGGCTCGCCCCGGAAGTCGTAGCCGGTCGTGTCGAAGCGGACGGAGTGGAGCGAAGGCTTCGCTGCACCCCTTCCATCACGCTTGAATCGGCCAAACATCCCGTACGCTCTCTGCCGCCTCACGACAAAGCTCAGCGGACCGGCCCGCCGAGAACAGCCTCGATGATACCAGAAACCTCGATACCAGAAACCTGCCGCGGCGGCCGGGTCCGCTGCAGCGCGAGGTTAGGCGGCTCGCTCCGCCTACAGGAATGGCTTCTCGACTATGAAGCGTACAGCGCCGGCGAGCGACGCAGCAAGGATGAGCACCGCGGCGGACACGCCGAGCCAGAGGGACGCCCGCTTGGCGCGCGGGAGCAGGAGCCGGTTCGCGAGGATGATGCCGCCGCCGAAGGCCAGGCCGACCAGCGCCCATGACGCGAAACGGCGGGCCGCGATCCACGTCCAGCCCGACGGAGCCAGTCGGAAGGCTAGATCGTCGTCCAGCATCCAGCCCGACAGCATGTACGCCAGAAAACCGACGTAGATGCACGCCAGCGACTCAGCGGCCAGAACCACGGCCCTCGCGGTCACGATGTGGCCCTCCGCCGCCTAACGCCAAAGCTCAGCGGACCGGACCGCCGAGACAAAGCTTGATGATACCAGCAAGCGCGGCGGCGGGCCGGGTCCGCTGCAGCGCGAGGTTAGGCGGCATGGCCCCTGAGTTCCCGAATAAAGCCCTCCGCCTGATCCGGAGCCTCCACAAGCATGGACCAGTAGAGTGGGCGAGCGGAGGGTGAGCGACGAAAGCCAAGGTGCAACCAGTAGACCCCGGGGAAGTCGCTGTACGGCACGACGTCTCCCAGGACGAGGTCCCCCGGACGAAACGAGTAACCGATTGGATGGAGGCGGACTCGACCGTCGACAAACTCTGCGAAGCGATCGCCGCCGGAGAGCAGCATGATGCTGGGCTTGAACAGCGCGAGACAGAGGGGGCCTATTGCAAGACCGGCGAACCACCGCAAAGGCGAGACATGCTCACCGTTGGCCGCTTGCATCGCGAGCATGCCGGTCATGAGGACACTCGGAAGCAGGCCGAAGCCGATGACCTGCCGAATGCCAAGGCGCGTGCTCCTTCGAAGCAACGCGACGTAGAGTGGCCTCAAGTCGCTCGGTTGCTCGATCCTCAAGAGGCCCCTCCGCCGCCTAACGACCAAGCTCAGCGGACCGGCCCGCCGAGTGTGACCTTCGATTCTACCGGCGAGCGCCGCGGCGGGCCGGGTCCGCTGCAGCGCGAGGTTAGGCGGGCTATCGCCGCCTCAGTTTGCGGAAAACGGATCGGAATCCCTTGTGCTCGGAGGCTGATGATCGGCCGAGATGCGACTCACGAGGTCGCATGCTCGTGCGTCGTCGTCCGGGTGCACCCATAACTCGACGATCTGCCCTGCGGACGGGTCACCCGGCTCGGGGACATCCCAGACCCGCAACTCGCAGCGGATGTTGCCGAGTTCCTGCTCCAGACGTTGGGCCTGTGCGACCGACCAGGCGGTGCGGCAGACCCACAAGTAACCGTTGTGCAACGACGGCCGCTTGAGCATAAGGGCCTCCCGAGCCGCCTAACGACAAAGCTCAGCGGACCGGCCCGCCGAGACAAGCCTACCGAACTCCCGGAAACCTGTGCGGCGGGCCGGGTCCGCTGCAGCGCGAGGTTAGGCGGCGATTCTACATGCACTGAAGCTCGGCCGAAACATCGAAGCACTTCGGGCACAGGAAGACGTACACCAAGGCGCTGTCGGGTAGACGAGCCTCCGGATAGTCGAGGCCGTCGAGCTGGGCCAGCAGGACCATGCGATGCCCGCAGCACTCGGGGGTGTAGTCGCCCTGAATGAAGGTTGGCTTGCCGCCGAACTGGGTGCCGCCGGAGACCTCGCGGCCATCGGCAGGGACAAGCTTCACCTCCGGGAGTTCGTCCATAGGGCCCCCGCCGCCTAACGACCAAGCTCAGCGGACCGGCCCGCCGAGAGAAACCGTTGCATGACCGGTGAGTGCCGCGGCGGGCCGGGTCCGCTGCAGCGCGAGGTTAGGCGTCGGCGACCGCTGCGCCCTCCCTGTCGCACGGAGTCACGCTCACGACCTCGACCTCGTGGCACTGGAATGATGCGCCGACGCCGAAGGCCGGGTCAAGCGACACCTGGAAGTGGATGTGCTCCCACTGGCGCTCGCGGAGATCGGCGATAACCAGGCCGCTAAGGGCGTTCTGGTGGTTGAAGCCATCGAGTCGCAGCTCGACCACGTCTCGGAAGCAGAAGTGGACCAGGACGTGGTTCCGCAGGACGTAGCACCCGTCGGACCCGACCTCGCTGGTCATCTCGAACGCGTGGATCATCGCCTCGACGGTCGGGCCGTAACCCTCGCCGGACGGCCGTCGGTCCAGGCGGAGCCAGACGACCTCGGCGTCGTGGAACGTCGGCCAGTACCCGAAGACGGACGTGAGCCGGTCGCAACCGAGAACGCGATCGGTAGCATCCATCTTCGCCGCCTAACGAACAAGCTCAGCGGACCGGCCCGCCGTGAGCAGGCTACGACAAGAAGAAGAAGCGCGGCGGCGGGCCGGGTCCGCTGCAGCGCGAGGTTAGGCGGGCCTAGAAGTCGAGCCACGACTCATCCTCGACGATCCCCGAATCCCCTGCCGACTGCTCCTCCGCGACCCAGCAGAGTGAGTCGGCGAACGCTTGGGCAGAAGGCCACTCAGCGACGAATCGGCGACGATCGTCGATCGCTACCACGCGGCCGGTATCGGCGTGCAGACAGATGAGGTCATGCCAATCGCCGTAGAAGGGGACCAGGCCGTTCGGCACTTCCCAATCTGCCTTGATCGCCTCGGCTTTCGCGATTTCCGCGTCCCTCCAGAAGCCGTGGTGCAACTCCTGGATGCCTTGGCCGACGCGCACGGCATTGTAGCGACCGTTGAAGGAAGAGACATCGCCGAGGAACGACCGGTCTTCAGGCCGGATGTGCACCATTCGCCCCCGCCGCCTAACGCCAAAGCTCAGCGGACCGGACCGCCGAGAGAAAGGTACGACTGACGAAAGAGCGCCGCGGCGGGCCGGGTCCGCTGCAGCGCGAGGTTAGGCGGAGTCCCGCCGCCCTCCACGCGCGAGCCATTCGATGAAACCGGTCAGGCAATCCGCCGTGACCATGGCGAAGGCCCAGCACGCCGGGATCATGACGGCAGCGATTCCGAGGATACCCCAAGTCGGTACGGCGAGCCACA
The DNA here is from genome assembly GCF_009177065.1 of Tautonia marina. NCBI lineage: Bacteria > Pseudomonadati > Planctomycetota > Planctomycetia > Isosphaerales > Isosphaeraceae > Tautonia > Tautonia marina. The sequence goes on along the minus strand of NZ_WEZF01000001.1, from coordinate 5,558 downwards.
ACCTCAGCATCGCAAGCATGGCCCCGAGCGCGCCGCCAAAGCAGAGAGGCGCCAAGATCAGGAGACGAAGGGGCTTTGACCAGCGGAAGGCCATTGATGTGAAGGCCGCCTAACGAAAAAGCTCAGCGGACCCACCCGCCCGAGCGACCTTCGAGTCTACCAGACCGCGCCTCGGCGGGTGGGGTCCGCTGCAGCGCGAGGTTAGGCGCGTGATTTCTGCCAGGCCCGCCTGAACGCTTCCCAGGAGCCATAGCCTACGGTGTAGGGAAACATCCGGTCCCTCTCGACCGACCATGTCAGATGCACGAAAGCGATCGCGTATTCTGGGTGGTCCGTGACGAACAGGAACTCGTTCGGGTCGTCTCGCGCCGCGGCGACGGGAACGCAAGTCCGATCGCGCAAGGGGTGGGCCGGGCAGCACTCGCGCTGAAGTTCAGCCGAAAGGGATGCATCGGCCTCGTAACCCCCGAACAATTCGCCCATGACTCGCGGGAACTCAAGGCTTCGCGACTCGTCGGCGATGGGCTCCCACGGCTCAGGCAAGTCGGAACCATCAGGCGGGTACGACAGCATAGTCCCTCCGCCGCCTAACGACCAAGCTCAGCGGACCGGACCGCCGAGAGAAAGCTGAGACTGACCAAGAAGAGCCGCGGCGGGCCGGGTCCGCTGCAGCGCGAGGTTAGGCGGCGTCTCCGCCCGGAGGCACCGGATATTCTTCCTTGCGGCCGAATACCCAGCGGCCGGGCAGTTCGACCCTTGCCTCCGGCCTGGATGATACCACGACGGACGACCTGATCTCGATGGCTCGCTCCTGCAGCGCCTCGAACTCGAAGAGGATGTCGTCGATCTCCTCGCGATCGACTTCGCTTTCCTCGGCGAGGAGGAAGCGAAGGAGGACCCCGCCGTCGACGCACTCCAATGAGATCGCCCGCATGTTGGGCGAGATGGCGCCGAACATCGCCTGGACCAAGTCGAGGACCCGGGCGTTCTCGAACGCAAGTTCGGCGGAATCGCACGCCGGCATGGCTCTCCGCCGCCTAACGACCAAGCTCAGCGGACCGGCCCGCCGAGAGAAGCCTTGATGATACCAGAAGCCGCCGCGGCGGGCCGGGTCCGCTGCAGCGCGAGGTTAGGCGTCAGCCTCCCCGGCGCAGCCCCCGAGCCCCCGATGCGACGAGCACGATACCCGATACGAGGAGGATAGCCCCCAGGAAGATAGGAGGCCAGCCATTACCCGAGCTGATATGGACGACAAACTCGGACCACCACTGCCTCCCCGACAGAGCCGGGTCGATCATGCTGGCGAAAGCGAGCACGAAGAGGATGAGGAAACCGCCGAGCGATGCGATGCAAGTGCCGCAGACGATCTTTCCCACGGCGAGAAGTCTCGGGAGGGACGCCTAACGCCCAAGCTCAGCGGACCCGGCCCGCCGAGGGAAACCTTGATGTGACCAGCAAGCGCCGCGGCGGGCCGGGTCCGCTGAAGCGCGAGGTTAGGCGTCAGAAGTCCTCCGGCGCCGCCCATGCGAAGGACTCCTCGCCCAGCCCCGACCGACCTCCCAGCGAGCTTACGAAGAATCGCAACGTATCGGCAAGGGCCTCCTCGACGGTGCCGCCCAGCCCGCTGACCCAATCCGGGGAGCCGTCCGGGGACAAGACGGCAACGTTGGGGACACCGAGGAAGGAGCCGTCGGCCCGCTCGACGACCTTGACCTTGAGGCTGGCGAACGGGAGTGCCGCGAGGGGCGGGCCGACCTGGAAGACGGCCGTGACTCGGGAGACGGGGCCAAGCCCCTCGACGCGAAGTTGCCGCCAGCCCTCGCCCAACGTGTGCCCTCCGAGACGCCTAACGACCAAGCTCAGCGGACCGGCCCGCCGAGGTAAAGCTGTGACTGACCACCGAGCGCCGCGGCGGGCCGGGTCCGCTGCAGCGCGAGGTTAGGCGGCCTCGATTGGCGCGAATGCACCCGCGAACCCGTACTCGAAATCGTCCGGGAAGACGGAAACCCGTAGCTCGCCGGCCACCCAGCGCAGCAGGAACTCGCAACACCCCAACCGGTGAAAATCATACCGCGGGCCGCGCGACTCGTAAACGACGGTCGGCCAGTATCCGGGGTCGCCCTCCGTCAGCCAGTAGAGCCGGTCTCCGTTGTCCGTCATGCCCCAGGGGAACAGCCCGCCACGCTCGGGGTACAGGGCGAACGGGGCATCGGCGGGCCAGCCGGCGCGGATGACCCGCTCGGCGTCGAGATGCCGCTGCGCTTGCTCCAAGAGGTTCAGGTACGGGTTCGGCGAGAACGGGTTGAGAACCCAAAGGAACCCCTTCCAGGAGCCGGAGCCATAGGCGCAGACCAGGCGCTTATAGTCGTTGGGTAGTTCGAGGGCCAGGCGCGTTTCCACCGCCGCGAAGCCTTCCATCGTCCCGGCTTCGACGGGTTTGGCCGGGGGTGGGACAGCACCGCAAAGTCGTGCAAAGGCGGTCACCACGTACGAAACTTCCCGCGCCGCCTAACCTTGTTTCGGCGCACGATTCGTCGCAATTGCGACACACCGGCGACCGAAAATTCGTGAAAGAACACGACTGAACGCTCGTATCATCCCGGGCGTCACATCATAATGTGGCGGCAATCGCGGGAGATTGCAAGGAAATTCCCGGTCTTCGACGGACAAACACGAACGAAGACCGTGCGCGAGGGATCTACGGCGATGGCGAAGCTGCTCGATCAGGTCCGCAAGGCGATCCGGGTCCGGCATTACAGCATCAGGACCGAGGACGCGTACATCGGCTGGATCACGCAGTTCATCCGCTTCCACGGCACCAGGCATCCGATCGAACTGGGAGAAGACGAGATCAACGCCTTCCTCACCCACCTGGCCGTCGAGCGGAAGGTGGCGGCCTCGACCCAGAACCAGGCGATGGCGGCCCTGCTGTTCCTGTACCAGGAGGTGCTCGACCGGCCCCTCGGCGAGGTCGGCGAGGTCGTCCGCGCCCGGAGGCCTGATCGCCTCCCCGTCGTCCTGACCCGAGAGGAGGTCAAGGCGGTCCTCGACCTCCTCACCGGCGAGAAATGGCTCATCGCCAGCCTGCTCTATGGCGCCGGGCTCCGCCTGCTGGAGGGCCTCCGCCTGCGGGTCAAGGACGTCGATTTCGGCCAGAACCACCTGGTCGTCCGCGACGGCAAGGGGCAGAAGGACCGCGTCACCCTGCTCCCGAAGGCGCTGGCCGACCCGCTCCGCAGGCAGATCGAGCACGCCCTGGCCGTCCACGCGAAGGACCTCCGCGAGGGCTACGGCCGCGTCTACCTGCCCGATGCCCTGGCCACCAAATACCCCAATGCCGACCAGCAGCCCGGCTGGCAATACGTCTTCCCGGCCCTGAAGCGGGGGATCGACCCGCGCTCCGGCGTCGTCCGCCGCCACCACCTGGCCGAACGGGCCGTCCAGCATGCCGTCTCCTCGGCGGTCCGGGCCTCGGGCATCGCCAAGCCCGCCACCTGCCACACCTTCCGCCACAGCTTCGCCACCCACCTGCTCGAATCCGGCTCCGACATCCGCACCGTCCAGGAACTCCTCGGCCACCAGGACGTCCGCACCACCATGATCTACACCCACGTCCTGCAAACCGGCCCCCTCGGCGTCCGCAGCCCCATCGACCTGCTCATCGGATGAACCCCTCCTGCCGGGTCCCCTTCCCTCGAAGCGATGGCCATGACTCCACGCTTCGCCCCCCCCCGCGCCGAGCTTCACCCCAAACTCGGACAGGAACCCCGCCCCCTGGGTGGCTCCGGTTGCTCGCTGGGTGCCACGGGCTCTGCCAGTGCCGGGCCGAACCAGAGCACTGGCAGAGCCAATGGCACCCAGACATCAGCACCTTTCATCCGCCAGTGCCACCCCGCCCGCCTTACTGCCAAGGCCATGAGAGGGGTTAGGCGCTCTTGTGCGTTGCCAGGAGGCGGCGGACTTCTGGCAGCAATTCCTCGGGCACCGTGACGACGGCTTGGCCTTTACTCTCGGACACTCCCTCCTCGTCCTCGGCGACCTCCTCGTCCTCCGACTGGCTCTCGTAGGCGTCGATCAGCTTCTTGACCCGGGCAGCGTCCCAGCCGGCGGGATACTTGGATTCGTTCATCGTCTCCTCCTCCTTCGATAGGCCTGCAGCGCCTTGCCTCGGATGTCGTAGGCCGTGACCACGAAGATGCCGTCTCCGTCCTCGTCTGGTACGTAGATCACGCGAAGGTAGCGCCCCGCAGCGGTCTGCCCCAGCGCGTGACGCGACCCGTCACGGCCGGGACGATCCTCGCCAGGGTGGCGCAGAACGAACTCCGCCTCCTCCTCGGTCACACCGTGCCCATACATGTGGGGTAGGCCGGTGTCCGGGTCGTAGTGAAAGCGGATCTCCATCTCGAACTCACGCAGCTTCAGACCATATTGACGACTCGCGGTTTCCTCCACCCAGCATACCCGGCCAGAGCGGCCGAAACTACGCGACTCGGTTCGGGGACCACGACGGGTGGCCGGTGCGCGAGTGACCGAGGGGGCAACGGGAGCGTTCGGGCGGTGATCAGAGGGGTTCGCAGTCGGAATCCATCACGGACCCGATGGCCTTGATCACGTCTCACTGGCTGGCCCCGGTGCTCGTCAATCGGGCTCGCGGGTGGCCCGGACGACGGCCGTCGTCCGGGCGGCGCAGCCGCACGAGGCCGACGAAGGCGCCTCGCCCCTCCCTTTCCAGCTCGGCCTCCCCTCACCACCCCGCCCCGATCCACCCCTGCACAAGGGCCCGTTGGCCGATCACCACGGGTCAGCACCCCAGAGCCGCCCGACCGGGCCAATCTCCCTCTCCTCCCGCTTTTTGTGACTGGCGCGGCCTGTTTCCACGATGGTAATGAGAGACGAGTCCCTCGATTGATGCCGCGCCGGCGACGCCGCCGCGCGCGATCCCGCTTCAGCACGATCTCCCCGACCCATCGCCCCGGCCCCCCTTGCAAAGGTCAACCCTCATGAGCCAGCACCAGATCTCCCCATCCCCCGATGAATCGCCCCGTCCCCAGGAACCCAACACCCACACCGACGCCCCCCGCCCCTCGGGACCGCGCTCCGAGCGCGGCAAACGCCGCAGCCGGCACAACGCCCGACGCCACGGACTGACCGCCCAGCTCCCCGACGGCGCCGCCGAGGCCGCCCTCATGCAACGCTTCGCCGATCGCTGGACGAAGCAGCTCGGCGCCGACACCGAGGCCGAGGAAGCCCTCATCCGCGCCTCGGCCCTCGCCTACGCCCGCCTCGAACGCTGCCGCACCGTCGAGGAAGCCACCCTGGCCCAGTCCTCGCGCGACGCCGTCGAGCGCTGGGAAAAGAAACAGCGCCACGCCGTCCGACGCCTCGCGCAAAACCTCTCCCGAGACCCCATGAACACCGTCCTTGATCTGGAAAGCTCCTCCTTCGGCTGCGAGTGGCTCAGCCGCCACTGGGTCCAACTCGACGCCAAACTGGAACAGGGGATCATCTGGGACCGCGACGAGATGAACCGCGCCCTGCTCCTGCTCGGCTACCTTCCG